>URNX01000004.1 GCA_900549415.1 uncultured bacterium | reverse complement strand
GTCGTGGGTTCGATCCCCGCCCGGGGCACCATTTATTCTTATTTTCCAAAATGCGTTCCGTTCACTCCCGCATTTCTCCGGGAATCCACGCGGAACGGTGCTGAATCAAAATTTTTAACAACAGAGCCCGGTGAACGGATGTTTTAAAAACCTTAAAATGCAACCGGTTGCATTTTGAAGTTTTCAGTTCAGAAGACTCTAAAAAAGGAATTCGTCATGCAAAGAGAAGAAGAAAGCATTTACATCGAACGCTGCCGACTCTTTACCCAGAGAATCCGCGGTGACCGTTTCACGGAAACAATCGAACTCAATGCGGAATTCGCAAAAACAACAGAGCCCGTTCCGTTTGAAAAACGCCTCGAACTCTCATACGCTCCTCTCCATGAAGGCGACGTCTGGGGCGGAAAATGGGAAAGCGCATGGGTTCATATCCGCGCAAACATCCCCACCGCATGGAAGCGCAAAGACCTCGCGCTCTATCTCAACTTCTCCGGCGAAGCCATGATCTTCGACAACTCCGGCTGTCCGGTTTACGCGGTCACCGGCGGAAGCAACATCAATCCGCACTACTTCAAGGAACAGTTCATTCTGCCCGGGGAAATAAAGAAAAGCGGAAAAGTCGATCTCTGGATCGAACTCGCCGGAAATGCCCTTTTCGGCATCCGCCAGACCGAAGATCCCTCGCTCAAGGAAAAGAATCCCGAAGGCACCTTCACCGGACTCGTCAAAGCCATGTCGCTCGCACTCTTCAACATGGAAGCGTGGAAGCTCTGGCTCGATTTCTGCACAATCTTTGAAGTCTTCAAAACCTTCCCGAAAGAGGATTACCGCTCCCGCCGTCTGCTCGACGCCATGAACCGCGCAATCAACGCATACGATGAAAATCCGGAAAACGCCGCGGACGCACGCAAAGTTCTCGAGCCAGTTCTCCACACTCCCGCATACGCATCCGCGCTCACCGCGACAACCGTCGGTCATGCGCATATCGACACCGGCTGGCTCTGGCCCGTCCGCGAAACCATCCGCAAATGCGCACGCACCTTCTCCAGCCAGATCGCGCTCATCGAACAGTATCCGGATTTTGTGTTCGGCTCCTCCTCGCCTCAGCACTACCAGTTCGTCAAGGATCACTATCCGCTTCTCTACAAAAAAATCAAAAAAGCGGTCGCCGCCGGACGCTGGGAACTTTTCGGCGGAATGTGGGTCGAAGCCGACTGCAACCTCATCTCCGGCGAATCCATGGTCCGCCAGTTCCTCCACGGGAAAAATTTCTTCATGGATGAATTCGGCGTCGATGTGAAAAACCTCTGGATTCCCGATGTTTTCGGCTACTCCGCCGCCCTCCCGCAGATCATCAAAAAAGCGGGATGCAACTACTTCCTCACTCAGAAAATCTCCTGGAACAAAACCAACCGCTTCCCCTACCACACCTTCCTCTGGCGCGGCATCGACGGAACGGAAATTCTGACTCACTTCCCGCCCGCCGACACCTACAACTGGCTCGGCGAACCGCAGACCATGAACCATGCGCAATCCCGTTATCATGAAAGTGTCCAGACCGGGGAATTCCTCAACCTCATGGGCATCGGCGACGGCGGAGGCGGTCCCTCGGAAGAACATGTCGAGTTCGCACAGCGTCTTGCCGACCTCGAAGGAATGCCGCATGTCCGCTTCGGACGCGCAGACGACTTCTTCGAGCGTCTCAATACCCACCGCGATGAACTTCCGCGCTGGAACGGCGAGCTCTATCTGGAAATGCACCGCGGAACATTCACCACGCAGGCCCGCACAAAGAAAAACAACCGCAAGATCGAACAGCTCCTCACAGCCGTTGAATTCCTCTACTCCGCTCTGCCGCTCGCAAAATATCCGCAGAAAGAACTCGACGCCAGCTGGAAAACTCTGCTCATCAACCAGTTCCATGACATCATCCCCGGTTCCTCCATCACCAAAGTGTATGAAAACACCGAAAAGGAACACGCGGAAGTCCTCAGAAACTGCATGGAGCTGGTCGCTCGCGCCGGCAGAAAATCCGCCGACACCCGCACGCTCCTCAACACACTCTCCTGCACTTACACGCATCCGGTCAAGCTCCCCGCCGACTGGGCCGCGCACTCGGTCACCGCAAACGGAGAAGAGCTTCCCGTTCAGGATATCCACGGAACCCCCTGCGTGCTCGCAGCAATCCCCGCAGGAAAATCGCTTGTTCTGAAGCGCGGCACAAAAAGCAAAACGACGGCAGCGAAACGCAAGACGCCCGTTCTGGAAAACGAATTCATCCGCTACCGCTTCAGCACAAGCGGCGAACTGACGGAAATCTTCGACAAGAAACAGCAGCGCTCTCTCCTGGTCCCGAAAAAGACAGGAAACGCGCTCCGTCTCTACACCGACCGTCCGACCTGTTATGAAGCATGGGATATCGAGCCGTTCTACCGCGAACAGGAACCGCAGGCCCCGCGCAATGTGAAGCTCTCCGCCGTTGAAGCCGGCGCTCTCGGCGCGACGATTGAGATCAGCGGGAAAATCGGTGAAAAATCTTCCTTCACTCAGAAAGTTTTTCTTGCATCGAACAGCCGCAGACTGGAATTCCGCACAACCGTCGACTGGCAGGAGGCGCGCAAAATGCTCCGCGTTTCCTTCCCCGTCGACGTCTTTGCGGCGGAAGCCGGATTTGATATCCAGAACGGTTTTGTGAAGCGCCCCGTCTACCTCAACACCAGCTGGGACGTCGCCCGCTTTGAGGTGATCGGTCACCGCTACATGGATCTTTCCGAGCGCGACTACGGCGTGGCGCTTCTGAACGACTGCAAGTACGGTTACGCCTGCGCGGAACGCACGCTCGACCTCTGTCTGCTCCGTTCGCCCAAGTATCCGGACTGGAACGCGGATCTCGGAGAGCAGTCGTTCACCTACGCGCTTCTCCCGCATGAGGGCGATCTGACGCACTCCGATGTGATGCAGGAAGCGGCGAATCTGAACCGCGCCCCGCTCGCCCTCCCGGGCAACCTGAAACTGACCGCTCCTGTCACAATCGAAAGCGACGGCGTCAGCCTTGAGGTCGTCAAGAAGGCGGAAAAAGAGAACTGCGTGGTCATCCGTCTCCTCGAAACGCACGGAACCGACTCCACGGCGCGGCTGAACTTCCGCGATTCCGGCGTAAGGCTCATCGAAACGAATCTGATGGAATGGACCGACGACGGCGAAGTGCCGGTTTCCGGGAAAACTGCGGAACTGTGCTTCAAGCCGTTTGAAATCCGCACGTTCAAACTGAAATAAGAAAACTCAAAAAACAGCAGCCGCGGATTCTCAATGCGGAATGAGAATCCGCGGCTTGTTCTTTTGCGTTCCGTCCGGTCAGAACGCTTCCGTTTCCTTGTAGTCCGCACTGAACCGGAGCGTTTCCTTCCGCGAAACGAGCCCGTTCATGCTGAGCAATTCCAGCGCCTTGCGGAGTGTTATCATGCCGTCTTTCGACGCCGTCTCAATGGCCGACTGAAGCATATGCGTCTTCCCTTCGCGGATCAGGCTCTGGATCGGCGGGGTGCCGATCATCACCTCAAACGCCGCAACGCGCCCGCATCCGTCGAGGCGCGGAAGCAGACGCTGGGAAATCACGCCGAGAAGGGCTCCGGAAAGCTGCTGCCGGATCTGATTCTGCTGGCTCGGCGGGAAGGAATCGATAATCCGGTCGACGGTCTGCGGTGCGCTGTTCGTATGAATCGTCGCAAGCACCAGATGCCCCGTCTCCGCGGCGGTGAGCGCGGAAGACATGGTTGCAATGTCGCGCATCTCGCCGACCATGATAATATCGGGCGATTCGCGCATCGCCGCCTTCAGCGCGGCTGCGAATTCCAGCGTATCCGAATGCAGTTCCCGCTGTTCCACAACCGAACAGGCATTGTCGTAAACATATTCAATCGGGTCTTCAATGGTGATGATATGACTCGGACGGCTCCGGTTGACCATGTTCAGCAGACTCGCCAGCGTCGTCGATTTCCCGCTTCCGGTCGGACCGGTCACAAGAATAAGCCCCTGCTTCTTGTCCATCAGACGGACCAGGACGGGAGGCAGAAGCAGATCCGTCGGCGACGGAATTTTACTCGGAACGACGCGGGCGACCACGCCGAGGCTGCCGCGCTGATAGAACGCATTCACACGGAACCGTGAAACCGGCGGGGGCCCTCCCACGTCAAGCTGAAGTGTGGCGGAAAGTGCAAAATCCAGTTCGCGCTTCTCCTCCAGAGCGATCCGCTGCTGGCGCGAAATCACACTGAAGAGCAGACGCTCGATATCTTCCGCACTCAGCGGCGGAAGAGCCATCGCGCGCAGCTCGCCGTTCAGACGCAGCATGGGGGAGGTTCCCGAAGAGAGCAGCATGTCACTTGCACGATTCTTGACCGCGGCACGGAAGAGCGTGCGCATATCCACAAGCCCCTCCTCATCGTCCTCGCCGCCGCTGCCGTACCGCTGAACAAAAACGTCGTTCCCGTTTTCCATGCCCTTCATGAACAGATCGAGTTCATTTGCATTTCCGGATGCCGCAAGCGCGGTTGTCCGGGTAATGATCCCCATATCGTAAAGCTGAAAAAGCGAACGGTTGAATGTGGTCATTCCCTGCCGGACACCCGCCTTCAGAGTAAGTTCAAGCGCATTGTAATCGCGTTCGGCAATCTGCTTCCGGACCGTCGCCGTACCGAGCAGGATTTCCACAGCCGGAATCATCCCCGTCTCATCCGCGCGCGGCACAAGACGCTGCGAGACAACCGCCTGCAGCGCAAGTCCGAGGTCGGAGGCCATCTGTTCGCGCACTGTCTCAGGGAAAAGCATAAGCAGACGCTCCACGGTCTGAACCGTATCGGTCGTGTGAACGGTCGCAATCACGAGATGTCCCGTCATGGCGGCGGCGAACGCCACCTGCACGGTTGCGGCGTCGCGCAGTTCTCCGATGACAATGACGTCGGGATTTTCGCGCAGTGCAAACTTCAGAGCCTGCGGATAGCCGCCGTTTGCGCCGGAAACCTCCCGCTGCGTCACGATCGATTCCCGGTCGGTGTGCACAAACTCAACCGGATCTTCAATGGTGAGAATATGACGCGCGGAATGCATGTTGATGTGATTGATCATCGCCGCAAGCGTGGTCGACTTCCCGCACCCGGTCGAACCGGTGATCAGAATCAGTCCGTGCTGAACGGAACAGATGTCTCCCAGCAATACGGGGAGATTCAACTCCTCAAAGAAAAGCCCGTCGCCCGAAAGAATCGGACGGACTGCGAGTCCGGGTCCGTTCAGGCTGGTGAAAAAATTCAGACGGAAGCGGACGGGATTTCCGAGGGTGTACGATGCGTCGAATCCGCCGTTCGCCAGGTACTCTTTCTCCCCCGCCTCCCCGATGACGCCGAGGCGGAATGCATCGATCTCTTCAGAGGAAAATACAGGGAACCCGTTGTCGGCAATCAGTTTCCCCTGAATGCGCAGCGAGGGATGTTTCCCCGCCGAAAGAAATATATCGGATGCTTTCCGGTTTACAGCATCCAGCAGAAGTTCAGGAATGTCCGCCATAATCAAACTCCGTCTTGTTGTTCCGTGATTTCATCTCTAAGATATAAGCGTTTCCGCATTTTTCAAATGCGGCACTGAAAAAAACAGCAGGAAATATCCATCGCTCAAACGTTTTAGCATTTTTTTAAAAATACGCTTGAAAAGCACACGGATATGCGATAAATTAAACGCAATGCAAAACAGAAACACATAAGGATTTCAAGCATATCATGAACCCGAACGCTTACTGGATCTGGCCCGCAAAAACACTCTATCTGCAGAACTGTTACGCGGGGTTCCGCCACGATTTCAACATGGAGAAACTGCCGTCCGCCGCGCCGCTCGACATCACCGCTGACCAGAGCTACCGGCTCTATGTCAACGGACGCTATATCTGCCGCGGTCCCGTCCGCGGCTATCAGGACAACTGGCCGTACGACCGCGTCGAGCTCCTCCCGTATCTGAAACCCGGGCACAACTGGATCTCCGTGGAGGCATACAATCCCGGAATCAGCACATTCGCGTACAACCATGCCGACAGCGCCGGGTTCCTCTGCTCCGCCGAATGGGACAACGGCACGCTCATCCTCTCTCAGGTCGAAGGCTGGACCATTTTCCGCAACACCGCTTATGCACATGACACCGGACGCCTCAGTTTCCAGATGGGCTGGCAGGAAGAGGTCGATCTGACCTTCGATGACCGTTCCTGGATCACCGCCGAGGCCGGATTTCGCATTCCGCCTCAGCCGAAATGGTGCGCGCCCGGACAGCATGCCCAGGGATCCCTCCCCTGGTCCGGGCTCGAAACTCGCCGCATTCCCATGCTCGATGAACACGAACAGGCGCCCGCCGGACTCGTCTCATTTGCAGCGGGTCCCTGCTCAACTCCAGCAAAGACATTCCCCTTCCCGGAGCACAACATCGCCTGGGATTTTGCAGAAAATGAACTTCCCGCGCTCGAATACGGCCCCCTTCCCCCGTGTCGCCGCGAAGGAAACGCGCTCTGCTTCGAAATTCCGGAAGCCGGAAAAGGCAAGGTCTCCTGCATCACCGTCGATCTCGGCGCGGATGAGTGGCTCCCCGGAACTCCCATTTTCGATTATGAAGACGCCGAAGCCGGAATGATTGTCGATTTCTTCTACTTCCACTGGCTTCAGGACGGCAAAATCCAGTTCCGCCCTGAACCCGGCGCGGGAAGCGAGCTTGCAATGGCAAGCCGCGTCCACCTCGGCGCGGAAAAGGGACACTGCGAGCTCAACCAGATCATGGGCGTGCGCCATGTCACCCTTGCAGTCCGTGAAAATACGCGCCCGCTGAAAATCAGGCTCTCCTGGCGAAGCGCGGTGTATCCCATGCAGATAACCGGAAACTTCCATTGTTCCGACAAGGTTCTGAACGACATCTACCGCATCTGCCGCCACACCCAGCAGGTCTGCTCGCTGGACGCCTTCGTCGATACTCCCTGGCGCGAACAGTCCCAGTGGTGGGGCGACGCCCGCGTTCAGGCCAAAAACACACACTTCCTGACAGCCGACCCCAGCCTGCTCCGTCAGGGAATCCATTCGATCGCGGGACAGCACGCGCCCGGCAATCTAACTTTCGCCGATGCACCGACCACCGACTGCGGCTGCGTTCTGCCCGACTTCTGCCTCACCTGGATCGCCACTCTGTACGACCTCTGGTTCCAGACCGGCTCCACGGAACATCTGGACGAACAGAAATCCCGCGCGGAGGACATCTTCGCCTACTTCGAGGGCACACGCGGTCCCGACGGTCTGCTGCAAGCCGATCCCCGTTACTGGCTCTTCGAAGACTG
Source organism: uncultured bacterium (assembly GCA_900549415.1). Lineage (GTDB taxonomy): Bacteria > Verrucomicrobiota > Lentisphaeria > Victivallales > UBA1829 > UBA1829. The sequence goes on along the minus strand of URNX01000004.1, from coordinate 102,359 downwards.
GTGCGATCTGCCCAAGAACGCAACGCCGACCTTCCTCAATCTCTGGCATCTCTATACCGAAACGCTCTACTGCAAACTTCTGCATCATGCCGGGTACGAAGCGGATGCACAGGAACTGGAAGCAAAAATCGCCGCGGAACGCAAACTTCTCGCCGAAGCCTTCTTCGATCCGCAACAGGAACTTTTCGTTCCCGAAATCGGCAAGGACGGCAAACAGAACGGCGTGCCGTCTGTTCACGACCAAGTGCTCGCGCTTCTGCTCAACCTGCGTCCGGAAGCCAAAGATTCGATGATTGAAAAACGCATTCTGCCGTGCCTGAAAGGGACTCTTTCCGGCTGTGCGGAACCCGGCTCGTTCTGGTCGACTTACCTGCTCGACGCCGCGCAGATGTACGGTCTCCGCGCCGAAGCGCTCGAATACATCCGCCGCGAATGGGCGAAAATGGTTCCGACGGGAACCGCATGGGAAACCTTCGGCAAGGGCGATTATTCCGGCTGGTCCTATTCGCACGCATGGAGCGCCCATCCGCTTTCGCACCTCCCCGAACTTGTGTTCGGCGTAAAGCAAACCGAAGACGCGTGGCGCAGAGTTGAATTCGCACCGCTCCTCTCCGCGCTGGACTCTGCGGATCTCGTCCTGCCGACTCCGCAGGGAACGATCCGTGCCTCCCTGAAGCTTTCCGGAAACACGGCGGAACTGAACTTCCAGATCCCCGCGGGAATCTGCGCGCAGATTCTTCTGCCCGGCGAAACAATCCGGACAACAGGAGAAGCGGCCGTCATCTCCCGCAAACTCTCCGTTTAAAACGCGTTTCAATGGAGTTTTCCGGTTGACATTGCGGGAAACTCCATTATATTGCGGAAAAGGAGGAATTTTTCATGGGTAAGAATATCTTAGTTCTGACCGGAAGCCCCCGTTCAAACGGGAACAGCTTCATGCTCGCCGACGCATTCATCAAAGGTGCCGAAGAAGCCGGACACCGCGTCCAGCGGTTCGACACGGCCCGCAAGCAGATCGACGGCTGCCGTGCATGCAACCAGTGCTTCAAACACGGGAAGGCATGCCTGTTCGACGATGATTTCAATTCGCTCGCCCCGATCCTGAAAGAAGCCGAAGTGCTCGTTCTCGTGACTCCGCTCTACTGGTTCTCCTTCCCGACTCAACTGAAAGCGGCGCTCGACAAGTTCTATGCGTTCATGGTCGGCGGACGCCCCCTGAAAATCAAAGAATGCGCCCTGCTCGTCACCGCCGAAACCGATGAAATGAAGGACTTCGAGGGAATCGTCCGTTCCTACGAACTCATTGCGGAATATCTGAAGTGGACCGACCGCGGAAAAATCCTCGTCCCGAACGTCGGAGAGCCCGGCGCAATCAAAGGTTCGCCAACCCTCGATGAAGCCCGCAACCTCGGGAAAAACATCTGAATTCAGCTGAAAACGCGTTTTTTCGTAAAAAAATTAAGAAAAAACGCATTTCAGGGGTTGACTTTTTCGCATAACTCTTTATAATGTTCGTGTAAACTGAATTTCAGTTTCCGCTGCAAAATCTTTGCAACAACACAAGGAGGTTTTCTTATGGTGATGTTCTGCCCTTATTGCGACATCGAAATCAACGAAAAACAGATTGAAGCTGAAGATGGATGCTGTCCCGAATGCGGCGCCTTCATCTCCGCAAGCACCGTCGTCAACGAAGAGGATGACGACTACGATGAATACGGAGACGACGCCGGTCTTGACGACGAGGATGATCTCGGTTCCATCGATGATCTGGATGATCTTGGCGACGATTTCAGCGACGATGAGGACATCTGAGTCCCTTCACCAATCCATTTCATGATTCCGGCATTCCACCGGAATTAAAAACGGGAAACCGCCTTCTGCAGCCGGTTTCCCGTTCTTTTTCTTCTGAACTGAATTCTCAGTAACCGAAAATATCTTTCAGCTTGAGATCAACAATCGTTCCGTACTCCGAAAGTTTCTTCCGGTCAATCAGCGACGCCTTGCCGACAATCACAATATCGTACTTCAGCGGCGCGAGGTCGCGGTTGAAAAACGCCGCCAGCGCATCCAGCTTCATGCTGCGAACCGTGTCGAATTCGGCGCGGCACCAGTCGGTATCCGTTCCCATGCGGCGCATCTTCTGCTCGAAGTCAAAAAGCTCAAGCCCGATAATCCGCGCCGTTGCAAGCCGCTTCACCAGCGAATCACGGGCGCTGATGAATTTGCCCTCGAACAGCGGCATCTTCCGCAGAATCGAATGCATCGTGTCAATCACATCAAACAACTTGTCGCTCTGCGTTCCGGCAATCATGTAAACGACATTGTGGCGTCCCTTGCGCATAAGCTGCTCATACGAACCGCCTGCGGCATACGCCAGCGCACGTGATTCGCGGATCTCCTGGAACACAATCGAATCCAGTCCGGAGCAGAAATATTCATTGAACATCTTGCCGTACGGCAGATCCGCAAGCGAGAAAATCGGTCCGCGCGAGGTGAAGCCCACACGCATCTGAACCGTGTCGAAGTCGATGATGTAGATGTTCGGCTTCTCCACCGCACGCGGCGTGTATCGTACCTTGTCCGGCGGCGTAACGGTTCCGGTCGAATGAATCAGCTTCGCCGCCTCGACGACCTCCTCCAGCGGAGCGGGACCCGCATATGCGAACGTGCTCCTGTACTTCGCGAAAATGTTCCGCAGAAGCGCAAGCAGCTCTTCCGGCTTCGTTTCGCGCAATTCCGCCTCCGTCAGGCCGTCCGTGTAGGGTGTGTGTCTGCCGTACCAGGCATACGAAATGCCGCGCTGAAACACCGCGGACGGATTGAGTTTCGCATCCGCACGATCCTTCAGGATACCGTCGACATACGCCTTGTACGCCTCCGCATCCGGTTTCGCATCGCGGATGAGATGTTCCATCAGCGCGACCGCTTTGTTCAGGTTCGCCGCCGGACCCGAAAGTTCCGCGGTGAGCGCATACTTGTCGATCGAAATCGACTGTTTTACGCCGAGTTTGTAGAACTCCTGGCGCAGCGCATCGACCGAGTAGCGGCTCGTTCCGATGTACTCCAGATAATCAATCGCAAGCTCAAGCTTCCGGTTTTCATACGTGGAAATATTGATAACGCGTTCCGCATGGAAAAGATTCGAACCGGAAACCGTGTTCATGCGTTTGACTGTGATGCCGTTCGGCAGTTCCACGCTCGAAATATCTTTTGCGATATCAACGAACCGCGGCTCAATCGCGGGAGGCGGCGGAAGCTGGAGGAACGCGCGGCTGTATTCCGATTCCTTCTCCGAATTCAGCGCAACGGGCGTGATTTTCGGCTTCTCAACCTTGACCCGGTTCGTCGGCTCACCGGTCGTCTTGTCGACGCGGATATGATGAGCGAAATACTTCTCTATGAATTCCGTTACATCCTTCTTGGTAAATGCGGCAATGCGGTCGGGCGTGGCGAGCAGTTCCGCATAGGAATCGCCATTGACAAAGAGGTCGGCGAACTCCCAGGCGAGATTCATGTTGTCGCCTTCGCGGATCTCCGCAATCGTGACGCGGCAGTTTTCCGCAACCGCTCCGATGCGCCAGTCACCGTATTCACCCTTGCGGAGCTTTTCGAGTTCCGCAAGCAGAAGCGTCGAAACCTCGTCCAGCGACTGTCCCGCACGCGGCGAACCGTCGAGCATGAAAAGCATGTACTCGCGTCCGATGCGCAGATGACATCCCGCTCCAAGCAGTTTCTGCGTGCGGAGGAGGTTCTGTTCGAGCAGACCATAGCCGGAATCTTTGAGCAGACGCGCAATCAGCGTGATAAGCGCGCCGTTGCGCGGGGTGCGTTCCACGCGCCAGCCAAGCCGTGTGTGCGCCGCCTCCGGTCCGCTGACGGTCAGTTTCCGGTTTTCGGTCAGCGGCTGTTCAACCGGCATTTTGCGCTCAGGCACGGGCGCGGCTTTGAGCTTGCCGAACGTCTCCTGCGCAAGCGCATAAGTCTTCTCGAAATCAAGATCGCCGATAATCGCAAGCGCCATATTGCCGGGGACATAATAGCGGTTGAAGAAGGTCATGATATCCTTCATCGACGGATTTTTCAGGTGATCCGGCTCGCCGATAATCGAACGTCCCGCGGGATGGGTCGGCAGCAGCGCACGGTTGAGCGTCTCATACGAAACCATCCCGTCCTTGTCCTGCCCGCGGTTGAATTCCTCATAAACCGCCTCAAGTTCGGTGTGGAACAAACGGAGCACAGGATTCGAGAAGCGTTCCGCATCCAGTTTCAGATAATTTCCGAGTTCGTTTGCGGGAAGCTCGCCCATGTAGACGGTGAAATCGACTCCGGTCGCGGCATTGAGTCCGGAGGCGCCGAAGGAAGAGGCGAGCTTGGAGAACTCACCCGCCGCGGCATACTTCGCCGCCTCGCCGGAGACGCGATCAATTTCCGCGTAAAGCTCCTTCTTGCGAACCGGATCCGCCTCCATCTTCCGCTGTTCAAAAAGATCGGAAATACGGTCGAGAAGCGGTTTTTCCTTTGCCCAGTCAAGTGTTCCCATCCGCGGAGTTCCCTTGAACATCATGTGCTCGAAATAGTGGGCGAGCCCCGTGGAATCGGCAGGTTCATCGGAAGAACCTGCGCGGACGATGGTCAGCACCGAAACGCGCGGACGCATCGGGTTGCGCGAAAGATAAAGGGTCAGACCATTCGGCAATTTGTAGATACGTGTATCGAACGGATCGTTCTGAATATACGAGTAAGAGTTTCCGGCAGTATCTTTTGCGGTTTGCATAACAGTTCCTCCAGCAGACGTCAGCCCGGCGAGGATGACGAGAGCGGCAATCATAAATACAGATTTCATAGGTATCCCTTTCGCTTTTGCCGGATTAGACAACGGATTCTGCAAAAAGGCTCATTATCCGCTGTTCGCGGCAAAAAAAAAATCCGCGGATGCAAGAAGCGGGGGGACCGCCTCCAAGGGGAGAGAGAGCATCCGCGGAAAAATTCTTATTCAACCAGCTTGTTCAGCGGGTATTCGACAATGCCGCACGCGCCAAGTTCCTTGAGTTCCGGAATCAGATCGCGGACAACATGTTCGGTCACAATCGTGTTCAGAGCCGCCCATTCGGGATCGGCGAGTTCGGACACGGTCGGGCGTTCCAGCGCGGGAAGCTTGCCGAGAATGTTCGGCAGATCTTTCTTGCGGATATTCAGCATGATGCCGACTTTGCCTTCCGCAAGGAGAACCGCCTGAAGCAGCATGGCGATGCGCTCGATTTTTTTCTTCTTGAATGGACACTCCATCGCCTTTTTGTTCGCGATGAAACGCGTGGTGGAGGTGCAGAGCGTATCAATGATTTTCAGTTTGTTTGCGCGGAGAGAGGAACCGGTTTCGGTGATCTCGACGATCGCGTCGGCAAGACGCGGCGGTTTCACCTCGGTTGCGCCCCAGGAGAATTCGACGGTTGCGTTCACATGATTTTCCGCAAGATAGCGTTTCGTCATGCCGACCGCTTCAGTCGCGATGCGCTTGCCTTCCAGATCCTTGACGGAATGGAAGTTGGAATTTTCGGGAACCGCGAGCACCCAGCGGAGCGGATTGCGTCCGACTTTGCCGTACACGAGTTCAGCAACTTCCACAACGTCGGAACCGTTTTCGCGGATCCAGTCGTATCCGGTGAGACCGCAGTCGAGAATGCCCTCTTCCACGTAGCGGGACATTTCCTGCGCGCGGATCAGCATGCATTCGATTTCCGGGTCGTCAATGGAGGGGAAATAAGAACGGGAGTTGATTTCGATCTTATATCCGGCCTTGGCGAACATATCGGTCGTCGCCTGTTCCAGACTTCCTTTGGGAAGTCCGAGCATCAGTTTATCTGCCATATCATTATCTCCTGAATGGTGTTTCATCTTGAAACGTATAATATAGCACGTCATTTTAAAATTCCAAACTATGGATAAAAAATCTTTTTCAGAAAAAACAAAACTCAAGCACTCGTTCCGCCGCCGGGGCGTGGTTCCCGGAGCCATTGCCCCGGGAACCGGAAAATTCAATGCTGCAATTCGAATCGCCGCAGAAGAACTCCAGCCTCGCGAAGACTCGTCTGAAGTTTTCCCGAATCCAGATTCCGGAACGGAACTCCCGCCTCCAGCGCAAGCGCCGCAGCCATTCCGGCTGCCTGTCCGGTAAGAGCCGCGGTCGGAATGACACGCGTAATCTCCCACGCATCCCCGGACGCTCCGGTAATCCGCCCGGCCGCAATCAGATTTCCGGGACCGTTCAATGAATAAAGCGAGCGATACGGAATTTCCCATACCGGACCGGCCTTCCGCCAATCACCCGCCATGCCGATCGAATCCGCAAACGACGTCTCCTCATCGCTCCCCTCCAGAACGTATGCGGTATCCACCGACCATATTTTCCGGAGCTGAGGCATTGACGGAACAAACAGGGGATAGCGGTCATGACGGTTTTCCTTCTGCTCCGCATAACGTTCCCGGAGTATTTTACGGCTGGCGAGCATGTATTCTGAAACCATGCGCCCGCTGATCCCGCGGAAACCGCTTCCGGAATTTTTCGGAAAAACAAAAACCTCATCCCCCAGCTCCGCTCCGAACGTCCGGGGATCTTTCTCGCCCCGGCGGAACTCAAGCGCCCAGACGGCAAGGGAATTGTCCGCATCATGACACGGAACTCCGCATTTCCGGAACAATTCCGCATCGCCGGTCGCATCAATGAACCGTTCCGCGCAAATCTCTCCGATTCCGCTTTTGTTGCAGACGGTCACAGCTTCGAGTTTTTCCCCTTCGCAGCGGACTCCGCAAACTACGGTGTCAAACCAGACTTCCACTCCGTTTTCTTCAAGGAACTCATCAAGAGCGATGATATACGCCGCCGGCGAAAAAACATTCCGGAACCGGTTGCGCTCGCCGGCCTCTTTCCCCAGACGCCATGCGGAAGGCACATCCCCCGGTCCGTACTTCATGGAGCGGCGCAGCAGTTCTTCCGCGATCCCGAACGTCACCTGACGTCCGTTGCCGTCGCACAGCGGCAGATAAATGTAAATGAGTCCGCCGGTCGCCAGACCGCCGCAATATACGCTCTTTTCGATCAGAACGGTTTTTTTCCCGCACCGGGCCGCCTGCACCGCCGCAGCGACTCCGGCAATTCCGCCGCCCGCCACGGCGACTTCACAACGTTTGCAGAAATCCATAAAACACCTCCTCGGATTAAGTTCATGTCAGTAATATAACAGCTTCCCTTGAAATATCTTTTCATAAAACACCTTTTTGTTATCATACCGCACTTTCCCGCCTCCGTTCCGCACGGAAAAATATGCAATATGAGAACTTTTCCGCACAACATGAGAAGATTATCCGTAAAAACGTGATATACTATTTTCATTAGCCGGCAACCATATCCAGAAGAAAGGACTCACTATCATGCTGATGAATCAGAACATTCCGGAAGAGGGAAGCAAGGTCTATTCCGCCACCCTCGATCCACTCGCAAAACTCTACGGCTACACCTTCTCCGAAAAGCTCCGCCCGATCAACAGTCGTGAAGTCTCGCGAACAATCGCCGGGCTCGGCATGGAAACCCTCGACCGCGAGACCTTCGATCCGGCTCAGCTCTATGATCCGATCGCAGAAACAGGATGCAGATACATCCGCCTCCAAACCGGATGGATCCGCTGCGAAAAGACTCGCGGCGAATACGACTTTGCATGGCTCGACGATATTGTGGACAATCTTCTCTCCCGCAATCTGATCCCCTGGTTCAGCGCAAGTTTCGGCAACCCGCTCTACACACCCGTCCCGGAATGGGAGGCGGAATTCGCCCGCTGCAACAGGCTCGGCATCCGCGTCCCGAACGGAATGATCCGCGGATACATCGGAGAAACACCGTTCTATCACGGCAGGGACGCGATGAACGGCTGGCTCAATTATCTCAAGGCAATGGCACAGCACTTTGCGGGACGAGTCGGCATCTTCGAAATCTGGAATGAAGCGGATATCGTTTTCGGACATTTCTGGCTTCACAACGGGAAACGCCCGTATCCGGAAAAAACGGACTCTTACGAAGTCTACCGGCAGTGCGCACGCGACTACACCGAATTCGTCCGCCGGAGCGCACGCGCCCTCCATGAAGGCAATCCCGAAATCCAGGTCGCCGCAAACATCTCAAGAACAAACAACGTCTATCCAAGAACCTTTGCGGAAGAACATCTGGACGACGACATCGACATTCTGACCTACCACAACTACAGCATCACTCCGGAACACCAAAGTCTCCAGCGGACCGCTGAACTGAAAGCGCTTTTCGCAAACCGTCCCGGAGCCCGCCTCAAAGAATTCTGGCAGGGTGAAAGCGGACGCGCGACAAAGCCCCACCACAGCGATTTCTTCGCCTGCACCGAATACAATATGGCGAAATTCATCGTCCGGCGTCTCTATACCGACGCCGTCAGCGGAGTGAAAGTTTCCTCCATCTTCACCGCCAGCGAGCTGAATCAATACTATCCGGACGGCACCTCGCAGGAGTTTGGGCTTTTCAAGGCGGATCCCTGCCGTCCGAAACTTGCGGCGTTCGCATTTCAGGGAATGTGCAAAATGCTTGCCGGACTGACTTATGATCCGCAGAGCATCGTTCACGCAGGAACTCCGCACAGCGCATTCGCCGCCTCACGCCTGAATTATCAGGTCATGGCTCACGCATTCCGCAGAAACGGAATCCCCGTATTCGGCATCTATCTGCCGGAACACGTGGAAATCGGGATTGTGCCTACACCCGCGGAACTGACATTCTACACCGATCTGGATTTTGAATTCAACGATCCAGTCGTCGCCGACCCCCTCCGTCAGAACGTCTACTCCATCTCCAAAGAGCTGATCTCCCGGCCGGAGTGGGCATTCGGCGGCATTGTGCTGAACCCCTTTCATTTCACAGATTACCCGCTGTTCATCACGGATCGGAAAGCTCTGGAAGACTGAACCGGCACACAGAAGGAAAACTCGGAACTCCGGAATGCGCAGAAGCGAAAACCGGAGTTTTTTTCCGCTCCTTCGCAAAAAAGTGCAATATGAAAACTTCCTTGCGCAACATGAGAAGATTATTTGCAGAATTTGTGGTATAATATAAACAGAAAACGGGAAACTGCGTTCCTGTTTCCCTGCAAAAAATCTGCTAATTCAGGAGGAATTATGAATCGGAACAGCTTCAACCAACTTGAAGACGAATGCATCAACTCCGGACTGTGCGTTGAATGCGGAGCCTGTGCGGCAATCTGCCCGAAACACGCGATCGAAATGAAACGCTATTCCTGGGGCAACAACCCCGAACTCTGCGCGGAATGCGATGAAAACTGCGACCTCTGCACCCGCGTCTGCCCCGCCCGCGTTCAGCCTTTGCGAAAAGTCGAGGAAAAATTCTTCGGACGCGCCGCAAATCCGGAGGAACGCAAAGTCAACATCGGCGTCGTCCGCGACTTCTGCACCGGATATGCAACCGATACGAAAATCCTTGAAAACGCGGTCTCAGGCGGCGTCACCACGGCATTGCTCGCAAACGCCCTGAAGCAGGGAATCATCGACGGCGCAGTCGTCGCCTCCTTCGATCCGGAAAAGCCGTGGATCGGCAAAGCAAAAGTCGTTACAACCGTTCCCGAACTCATCTCCTGCGCCGGCTCCTGCTACCAGCCTCATCCGCAGTTGCTCGGTCTGCGGGAAGCGCTCGACATGGGACTCCGGAAAATCGCCCTCACCGCCACACCCTGCGCGGCCGCCGCGCTCCGCAAACTCATGCTCGACGAAAAATTCGCCGATGTCGCCGGACGCATCAAGGTCATCCTCTCCAACTTCTGCGCCGCGCACTGGTCTCGTTTCGGAACCGAATGGCTCCTGACCGAAAAAATGAAACTCAATCTGAATGACGTCAAGAGCCTCCGCTACCGCGCCCGCCCCTTCCCCGGAATGTTCAAAGTCGAACTCAAAAACGGCACTGTTCTGTCCGAAAAATTCGTCTACGGCTACCTCAACCACATGGGCCGCTTCACCCCGGAAGAGTGCAGATACTGCCTCGACAAAATCGGCTTCAACGCGGATATCGCCGTCGGCGACACCTGGGGCTACCCGGAAAAGGCTCCGTCCAGAATCATCGCAATTCAGAACGGAGAACACACCGACGATCCGTTCCTGGCCGGGGCGAAATACGGCATCTCCCAGTTCCTCGTCCGAAGCGAAATCGGTGAAGAACTGCTCCGTTCCGCCATCGAAAACGGAGCCCTCACCGTCTGCAAAGAAACGGAAGAAACCAAATTCAAAGTACTGGCCTCCGTTCAGCTCGACAAGAGCACGACGAACAGCCAGGTGGTCGCGGCCCGCATAGTGCGCGGTCAACCCTACCGCGTCTATGAACAGGACTGAACCTCCATTCATTAAAAATCGGGAGACGGCTCCCATATGTCCGTCTCCCCGACATCAATCAGGGAGTTTTGGCTATGAAAACAACTGCTCTCCGCTTCCGGCGGCATCTGAATTTTTCTCTTATAGAACTCTTGGTAACCATTGCGGTTATTGCGATTCTTGCCGGAATTCTGCTGCCGGCTTTGAACAAAGCGCGCAACAAAGCGCATGGAATCAACTGCGTTTCCAATATCCGCCAGCTGACAATGACCGAATTCAACTATATGGACGATTTCGCGGATTGGCTCCCTTACAACGGAAACGGCATCCGCCTGGACAACTACAATGTTGGCGATGCGACCGTCAACGACACGATCAAGGGAGCCGCTTTTCTGCTGTATGCCGGCTACATAAAAAACGCCTATTCCGCTCTTTGTCCCTCCGCCACTGCCTGTCATCCCGATCTTGCCAAGCATATCAAAAATAAAAACTGGGGACGAATCGGCCAGATCACTTTCAGCATGGTCGTTTATCAGTATGGAAAAGATCATTCGGGAAAATGGTTTGATCAGGATCTCGGGTATATCACGAGAACAACCGCATTCGGCAGCACCTCCGCCACTCTGCCGATGGTCCGGCGTTACAAACAGCCTTCTTCCATGCTGCTCAATATCGAAAGCTACGGTCTTTGGGGCGCCACAAACACCTGGGGTCCCGTTTCAGGAATGCCCGACAGCATCACCAACCGCGGCTGGAGCGACTTCCCGTCTCTGACGGAAGCCCACGCACTCCCGTTCACCGCGCATTCATCCTCACAGATCACGGCGTCGCGCGCCGACGGCTCCGCGGGAGCCATCAGCACCGCCAGTCTCTCTCAGTATCACGTGTATTTTTACCGCAACGAAGCGAAAATACCATGTAAACTCTAAAAGGAAACATTCATGAGAAAAAGATTTTTATTCGGAGCGTTTCTGCTGACGCTTGGCGCTCTCCAAAGCGCGGAGTGCGTATTCAACTCCACATTTGACCTCGGGCATGACGGTTTTTTCGCATCGCGCTTTCTGCGTCCGGACACCAATGCGCAGATGCGTTATCTTCCGCTCGAAACCGTTCGGGAAAACAGCAATTCCGTTCTGCGCGTCGACAATCCGTACAATGAACGCATTGAACTCAACGCCATTGAAATTCAACTTAAACAGAATACGGTCTACCGCTGTTCCGTCCGCCTGAAAAGCTCCGTCCCTATGGAAATTCAATGCAATGTCACCGGAACACATCCGGTTCACCGCTGGGACTCGGCGCGCAAGACGTTCAAAACGGATTCGCAGTGGCGGACATTTGCTTTTGAGTTCAAAACGAAGGATAAACCGTTTCGTTTTTATACGCCGCGCCTGAACTTCCAGGCGGAAGGCACGCTTTTCATGGACGATCTCAGCATCCGCGAAAAAGGGGATGTTTCTCCGCGCGTTCCGGAGCTCTCCGCCGTTCCGGAAAAGAATTATTTCATTCAGCCGGACAACGGCAGGCGTTCGGTTCCCGTCCGTCTTTCCGCAACCAATCCGACCGCGCAGGAACTGCGCTTCCGTTTGAAGCTCAATGTGCTTGAAAACCGCGACGGCAACTGGCCCGACCCGAAACTGCGGCCGCTCCGTACGCTCGACTGCGGCCTCTGGACCGTTCCGGCAAACGGAATCCTGACCCGCACCGTCGACGTTGAAACACCGGAATTCGGCGCATTCGATCTCCACCCGGAAGCGGAAGGCGTGAAACTCCGCACTTACGGCAAACCGTTTGCCGTGCTCGGCGAATACAGGGCGCGGGATTTGAATCTTGACCGCGACTTCTGCTCCGCCGTCAACAGCGCATTCGGATTCGGCTATCCGCCTCATTACCGTTTCCGCCAGCCGGCGTTCTTCAGCCTCGGCGGTTCGCCCGACGCGCTGATGCAGTTCTACCGCGCACAGGGAATCCGGCTTCTCCGCGAATGGGGGGTTCCCGGCTGGATTTCGTGGTATATGGTCGAACCAAACCCCGGCGAATTCGACTTTTCCGCGCTTGACCGCACAGTCGATCTCGTCCGCAGAAACGGTCTTTATTTCATGCCTGTCATCGGAGGCTCGGATTTCTGGGTTCCCGGCAACATCAAACGGACCCGGCCGGAAGGACTCCCCGACTGGCTGATCGCCAAAAGCGAAAAGGAACTCGCTCGAAGTCAGAAGGATTTCTCCAGAACAGCTCTCTTCAAACCGCCGGTTGAACTCTGGAAACGCTTTGTCTCCGCCTATGCGAAGCACGCCGGAAAACGCATTACCCACTATGAAATCATGAATGAACCGCATCTCGGGTTCTGGGCGAAACCGGCCGACTACGTTCCGTATCTCAAGGGAGCATACGAAGCACTGAAAGAGGCCGACCCGGCAAACCGTGTCGTCGGATTCTGCGCGACCAGCGATCTCGGCGCGCGCATGGCGGCTTTCTACGAACCCTGTTTCAAGGCCGGCGGACTCGAGTATTCCGACATCGTCTCCTTTCACCCATATCAGAATCCGAAGCTCGGTTCGCTTCAGCCGGCGGACAAGACGATGCGGATCATCCGCGAACTCATCGCGCAGTATGGCAAAAAGAAATATCCCCTCTGGAACACGGAACTGTACTACCTGCGCGGAAAAGTCGGTCCCGCATGGTCTCACGGATACAATGCGGCGCACGACCTCGCACAGAGGATGCTGACCGACCTCGGAGAAGGACTCGCGCAGTCCATCTCGCCGGAGGCCACACAGCTCCTCCGCCAGAGCAGTCCGCATTACATCTCCAGCGACGGCATCGGCGGCGATCTGACCCCGAACTCCTTCGGCGTGGTTCTGAACGCCTTCGGTCGCTATCTCGAAGGGGCTGTCCCCGTCGGAAAAATCCGCTGGGAAAACGATTCCATCTGCTACATCTACCGTCTGCGCGACACCGGTTACTGCGCGGCCTTCTGGAACTACGGCGCCGGGAAAGGGCTCTCCGTTTCCTTCAACTGCAAAGGAACTCTGCGCGACATGTTCGGCAATCCTCTGCCTCTGAAAAAGAAAATCGAACTGAATGAAGAGCCGAAGCTCTTTTTCTTCTCCGGCCGGCTTCCCGAATATGAAAAGGCGCTTTCCGATGCGAAAATCCATGCGGAACAGCCGTTGAAAGCCGCTCCCTCCGCCCGTCTGCTGCCGCACAACGGCGGATTTGCGCTCGCGGTCGGACTCAAGAACCTTTCGGCGGAAGAGGTCTCCGGCCAGATCGGAGTCGCCGCCGCGAAGCAGGCGCTTCCATTCAAACTCGCCCCGCATTCGGACCAGAGTTTTCTCATTCCGCTCCGGAAAGCGGCGGAGGGCAAACAGAAAATCAGAATTCTGAGCATGGGACGGCGCTTTGACTTCACGTGCGAACTTCTTCCACTGCCGAAACGGATCGGAACCACGGGAGAGACCTGCTCCGCAAGCGTTCCGAAAACGGCAGGCCTTCCCCCGCTGAACAACAGCTGGAGCCTGACGCGCCGCGGCGATTCTCTCCTGTTTGCAATTCAAGTTTCGGATTCCACGCCTTCCGGCGCTCCCGGGGCGCGCAAATACTGGGAACGCGACTGCATCGAGCTCTTTCTCGACACGATGCCGGAAGCTCTTCCGATCAAGCATACGGAGTTCTTCAACGCCAATGTGCTGCGTTTCTTCCTGCTTCCCGGAACGGAGAAATGCGAGGTCGTCACGCAGCCCCGGCATCCGGTTTCCGAACGGCTTTCCGCAAAGATGACGCGCGACGCCTCCGGTTACGGCATCACTCTTGAAATTCCGCTGAAATCCCTCTTCGGAACCATACCGCCCGCCGGGAAACTCCTGGGCTTCGAAGTCAAAATCGACGACGCCAGACCGGACGGCTCAATTCGCGAGTATCTGTGGAATGCGGCGGAAAAACCGTATCTCCTCCGCACTCATTTTGGACTTCTCACACTCAAATAACAAAAGGGTTCCGCAATGAAAAACAAAACTGCTCTCTTCGCCTCATTTTTCTGCTGTGCGGCTCTTCTCGCCGCAGAACCGCAAGTCAAAATCAACAAACCATGGAAAGCCATGGAAAACGGCTTTGAACTCATCGGCTCAATCAGGAACTCCCCCCGCATATCAACGGAATGGCCCCTTGAACCCCAACGCCACTATAAACTCTCCTTCGAACTCGAATCCGCAGGAGCCGTAAAACTCGGATGCACAATGATTCTCGGTTCGCGCAAGGCGGTGCATAACCTCCGTCCGCAACAGGGAAACGCCCGCTATGAAATCCCGTTCTTCAGCGGAGACGAAACATCTATTAAAATAGATTTTTTCAATTCGCCCGAATCCGCTCCGGTCAATCTGAAACTCCGCAATCTGAAACTCGACGTGCTGACCGACGCGGATTTCCGGAAGGAGCTGATTCCATCCGGTGATTTTGAGGAAGGATTCTCTCCGGAGGCGTTTTTCTTCAAGGGCGACCCCCGCATCGTTCCATGCGACACATTCCTCTCCGGAGAAAAAGCCCTTGAATTCACCGGCGGCAAAGGGAAGGAACTCCGCTCCAGACCCCTCCCCGTCCGAATCGGCAAAACATACCGTCTGAAATTCAGCGCGGCGTCCGTAAAAGGAAAAGCGGGGGCTGCCGCCGGAATTCAGTTCTGGTCTCCGTTCGGACACAAAGGCAAACATTTCTACCGTCAAACCCGTCTCGCTCTTATCGAAACGCCGCAGGATTTCTCCATTGAAATCACGGTTCCTCCCGCATCGGAAGCTCCCGACGCCGCGGACGGCGTCGTACTGCTGAACTTCTATTCCGGAGAAGAAAACGCCGTCATCCGGATAGATGCTCTCTCCTTCCGGGAGGTGGAAACGAAATGAGCAGGCGCGTTCGCGGGAAAAGCATCGGGTCTTTCTTCGGAAGCCTCCGCGGCAACCGTCAAAGATCCGGCAAGCTTCCCTCCGTCGCTCCAGATGGAAAACTTAATCTCTCAGCAAGGCTGCAATCATGATCAGACATCTTGTTTTCTGGCTTTGGAATGACCGCATGACTCCGGCGCGAATTCGCAGACAGCTCTCCATGATGAAGGACGCCGGAGTCGGCGGCGTCTTCTTTCATTCGATGCCCCGGGAGTTCGGTGGAGCGCAGTATCCGGAAGGAATGCCCGGATACCTTTCACCGTATTACTTCCGCATGATCCGCGAAGCCGTCTCAACCGCGGCGGAACTCGGCATGGAAAGCTGGCTCTACGATGAAGGCGGATGGCCCAGCGGAACCCTCAACGGCGAACTCGTCCGGAAACATCCTGAATGGCGTGCGCAGTTTCTCGTTCCCGGAACACCGGCAGGGAAAATTGAAAAAAAGTTCATTGACAACCGCCCCGACCTGCTCCGTCCGGAAACGACCCGCTATTTCATCAAACGCGTCCATCGGCGTTATTTTGAAACGCTCGGTCCGGAACTCTGGAAACATATCAGGGGAATCTTCTCCGATGAACCATTTTTCGGATGTCTGCAGCCGTCGGAAAAGGGACTCCCCTGTTCCGACGCTCTTGCCGCCGAACTCCGGAAACGCGGTGGCTCCGTTGAAAAAACCGCTGCGGAAATCTTCTTCGGGACTACAGCTGAATCCGAGCAAGCTCTGCGGATTTGGAGAGACGCTCTCACCGCGCTCATCAACCGCAACTGGTTCGAACCTCTTCACAGCTGGTGCGGAGAACACGGAATTCTCTTCACAGGACATCCCGGCGGCGATGACTTCCCCGCCAAAATCGGACAATATTACGGAGACGGTTTCGAAATGTACCGTCAATTCGACATCCCGGGGCTTGACGCGATCTGGCATCAGATCTCCCCGCGCGAAATGGAGGTCGACTACCCCAAATACATCACTTCTTCCGCTCGGCAGACAGGGAAACGCAGAGTTTTTTCCGAATCATTCGCCGTTTACGGCGCCGACTGCCCGCTGCGGGAAATGAGGCAGATCGCCGACGCTCAGTATGTTCTCGGCGTAACCGACGTCATACCGATGGCTCTTTACGCTTCGACTCGAGGAGCGCGTCAATTCGAGCATCACTGCAACCTTTTCGCCCCCGATCCCCGCTGGAACTTCTACCGCGATTTCGCGGCCTACACAACCCGCCTCGGATCTCTGCTGGCCGACGGGAAACCGCATGCGGACATCGCGGTTCTCCTTCCGTACAACAGTTTGATCCGCGAACCTCTTGTCTGGGGAATCCAGTCCCGGAAACTGCCCGCGGAAACACCATTTTTCCTTCAGACACGCTGGCTTCGCGAAAACCATTTCGGTTATGACTACGCCGGCGAAAACGATCTGCTCAACGCCGTCGGAACAGAAGACGGAAAACTCCGGATCGGCAAGACCGCTTACCGGGCGGTCATGATTCCGGACGGGATTCCGTTGTCCCCCGCCCTGGAACGGAAGATAAGCCGCCTGAAACAAGAATCATTTCCGGTGTTTTCGGGTCGCGAAGCCGCGCAAATCCGGGACATTGCCGATCCGGACTTGAATCTGACAGGAAACCACTTCTCAATACGGGTGTTGAAACTCCAAACGGATGACGCTCCCTTCTTCTTCCTTTTCAATTCCTCCGCGGATGCGGCGGAATTCACATGCCGCAATTCATTCACTGAAGCGTATGAATGGTACGATCCGCTGACGGACGCCGCTCATTCCCTCCACCCGGACAAACCGGAAATTCTTTCGGGCCTGCGCAGCATCGTTCTGCGTCCCAGAACCTGCCTTTGCTCCGAGGTTCCGGAAGAAAAAGGAAAAATTCCCTTTGATGGACCATGGCGGAGGAAAAAGATCCGCAGCCATATTTTTACCGATCACGGTTTCCGGACAGTCCCGGTTCAAAAAGAGAAAACGGAAAACGGCTGCGGCGTTTTCGAATATGCCAATACGATAACGCTGAAAACTCTTCCCGAAAGTTTAACGTTCTCCCTTCCGGAAGGAATCTCCGGCATGTGGAGCATCCGCATCAATGGACGGGAAGCGGGGAAAACGGCATGGACGCCGTTTGAAATCAGCCTTTCCGAATTTCTGCGCCTCGGGAAAAACCGGATCGTCTGCCGCCTCGTCACGACTGCGGGAGGCGTGTACCATGACACCGCGCTTCTGCGGGATCTGGAATGCCGGGGCTGGATAAACCCCTATCTTTCGTCCTGCTGTCTGCCTTTTCCCGCCGATCCGCTTCCGGAAGCGGAAGCGCTGCCCCGTTTTCTGCGGATCCTTTAAGGACTCCGCAGAAAAATTTGCAAAAGCCTGAACTGCACAATATATTATCCGGAAAAGGAGAACGGGATATGCCAAAATGTTTAAAACGCAAATTCACCATCGGCAGCGACGTCTCGCTCCATATACGCTTTTCCCATATCCGCAAAAACACTGCGAACTCGGATGCGCACCTCCATTACCATCCGACTCCGGAGTTTTATCTCGTGCTGAACGGAATCTGCCGCATTCTGCTGAACAACACGATTCACCTGATGCAGCGCGGCACCGTGATTTGGCTCGCACCGAAACAAATCCACGTCATCTGCGAACAATCCTTCGACTTCTCGTTTATTATCTGCCAGCTGAAAAACCAATTTCTCAAAAAATTTGAAAATCCGGAAACGCTTCCACAAAAGACTGCTTTTTACAAGCTCTCTGAACAGGAACTCTCATATCTGGAACACTTTTTTTCAACTCTGCCGCCCCAGAAAGAAGCGGCCTACGACATCGCAATGCGCTATGCAGCAGATCACCTGATCCGCCTTTTCAAACAAACAACCGAACCCGATCAGCGTCTTCTGCATCCCGGAATTGAAAAAGTCGTCCGCTTTCTGATGCAGGAAAAACAAAAAGTCCCTTTGAAAGAACTTTGCCGCCTCGCGGCAATGTCTCCGACTCATCTGCAGCAGATGTTCAAAACGCAAATGGACATGACAATCACGGATTTCCGGAATCATCAGCAGGTGCGCCGTTTCCTGACCGTTTACAATACTGGAAAACGCTTCAATCTTTCCGAAGCCGTCTACCAGTCAGGATTCGGAAGCTACGCCCAATTTTACCGGATTTTCTCCAAAATCACCGGTTATACCCCAAGAGAATACCAGCGGATTTGTCTTCAGGAACGGCAAAAAAACCATAAGGAACAAAAAACGATCCACCTCCGTCCCCTGGTCGAAGATTAAAGACTTCCCCCCGCGCCCCGGAAAATACAGAGGGAAAATGCATTTGGCATTATATCGTATATTTTTGTCAGGATTCCTAATATATTTCTCCATTTCCCCTGTTGCTTTTTCCCTAAAATGTCGTATAATTATAGACGTAAGCTTTTTCGAACAGGGAAACGAACAAAAGACAGAAAGGCTCGACAAACGATGAAAATTAAATATCCGCAACATCCGCACACCTTCCGTTTCAGAGGGATAATCCGTAAATTCACCCTTATAGAGCTCCTTGTGGTAATAGCCATCATCGCAATCCTGGCGGTCATGCTCTTGCCCGCGCTGAATTCGGCCAGAAGAACGGCTCACAAAATCTCCTGCGCTTCAAACCTGAAACAGATCGGCACAGCTTCCGCTACATACAGAAACGATTTCAACGATTATGCCATGCCGCCGATTCTGTCGGTCTCTTCCTGGGAAGTGCCGGGGCATCGCTATTCAATCAAATACCATTGGCCATACGCATTCGGAACAAGATATATGAATGCGAAAACTTCTTCAACGGGAACCCCTGTCGGCAATGGTTCCTGGAACACGTTCCGCTGTCCGGAAGACCGTTCAACGTCCTCAACCCGCCTCAGTTATGTCGCCGCAGAAACCTGGGGTTCGGACTCCTTAAAAGTAACGATGGTCAAAGCGGCGTCGCGTGCATATATGTTCTTTGATTCCGATTTTCTAAACACCTCCGCCTCAAATAGATACTCGGGGAGTAGTGTGGGCAGCGCCGGGGGCTCTGCTGAAGTTTTTACTTCGCAGCATCTGTGGGTCGGCAGACCGCATTCACTCTATGCGAACATCGCTTATCTCGACGGGCATGTCGTCAGCAAACGCTCGTGGAAAGGGCTCGAGAACCCGGATTCCAGAATGTACAGCGACCGGCTTATGGCGGAACAGACCGGAAGCCGCAACTGGGGCAATACCGGAGCTCTTGACTTTTAACAAACACCCAAACGAAAGGCAGTCATCATGAAAAAATCCCTCATCCTTCTCGCCGCGCTCGCCGGAGCACTCTCCGCACAGGCTCTCGATGTCAACAATCTCAAAGCCAATGACAACGGCAAATTCTGGTCCGGAAGAGCCGCCGAAGGGTACGGCATCTCCATCGGAACGGAACCGAAAGTTCTTTACAACACATTGAAAGTCTCCTCCGCAGACGGTGCGCTGGTGATCGATACCCGCGAATTCTTCAAGCGGCCGGACGCACGAAAAATTGTCACACGCTTCTACATCAAGAACAATATCGCCGCTCTCAAGGGCAAAGAGACTTCCGCAAAAGTTCAGATTCAGGCGGAAGAGGGAAGCGGCGCCGTCAATCTCTATCTCGAAGGCAACCGCGGAACAGAGAAAAAACACTATTTCACCGCTCAGCCGTTTGCCGTTTCCGGACGTTCGGAAATCGTTCATACCAAACAGCTTCCGGAAGACGTCAACGGCATTGCGCTCCGTCTTGATCTCAACAAGCCCGCCGTTTACCGCATATTCAACGCCGCGATTTCCGCCAATCAGAAATAAC
The DNA here is from genome assembly GCA_900549415.1 of uncultured bacterium. Lineage (GTDB taxonomy): Bacteria > Verrucomicrobiota > Lentisphaeria > Victivallales > UBA1829 > UBA1829. Next base: position 82,205 of record URNX01000004.1, on the reverse strand, counting down.
AGGATTTCAGATGAAGAAAAAACTTTTTTTACTTGCGTTCGCTTTCTTTGCAGCGTCCGTTTATGCGCTGGACGTCACAAAGACCGAAACAGGCAACAACGGACTCAGCATCTGGTGCAGAACCGCAGAGAACATCAGCATCGGCATCGGGACCGAACCCAAAGAGCTGATCCGCACACTCAAGGTCTCCGGTGAAAACGGAGCATTCGTTCTTGATGCGCGCGAATTCTTCAAACAGCCGAACGCACGAAAAATCGTCACCCGTTTCTACCGAAGATACAAAATGGATGAGTTCCGCGGCAAGATGCTGAACGCCTCTGTTCAGGCGGAAGCCCAGGATGCCGGAGAAATCAACATCTATCTCGAAGGCAACCGCGGAAAGGAAAACAAACATTTTTATTTTGCAAAAACCTTCCCGGTCTCCAGTGAAAGCGAAACCTTCACCGTCACGCATCCGGCTCCGGAGGATATGAACAACATCTGCATCCGCGCGGATCTGCACAAATCGGCGGTCTACAGAATCAAATCCGCAAAAATCTCCGTCAAACAGGAGGAAAAACTCGACTCCTCGGTCAATCACATTCTCAACGGCGGAGCCGAACGCGGATGGTATGCGACCGGAATCAACGGTTTTGAATTTCTCAAGATGGCGGACAACAATCTCATCTCCGACGGACGCAACCATTTCTGGGACAAGGAGCTCAAAGTCGCGCTCGACGACAAGGTGAAGCGCAGCGGAAACTATTCCTTCCGCCTCACCCGCGAACCGAAGAGCTACGGACGCTTCAATCTGAATCCGGTCCCGTTCGTCGTCGGCAAAAGCGCCTCGTTCTCCTGCTGGGTCAAGGGTGAAAGACCGAACCAGCAGATCGATATCGGACTCTTCCTCGGCAACGGACAGGCTTACTCAAAGCAGTTCAGAGTCGGAACGGAATGGACCCGATGCGAACTCTTCATTCCCGAATGGGGAAAGAAACCCGAAGGCATATACATGTTCGGCAATCCGGCGACCGGATACGCGAGCGTAACGAATTTCGTTTCCCCACACCTAAGCTCCCTCGGCGGCACAATCTGGATTGACGACGCCGCGTACAGCATCGGCGGACACAGCAAATTCACTCCGGAAACCGGAATTCTGCTCTCCGCAAAAATCGACGAACCAAAAGGATACTATCGTCCCGGCACTCCCGTTCAAACGGAACTGACCCTCCGCAATACCGCGGGCAAAGCGGAAAACGCGGAAATCCGCTGGGAGATGAAAGACTTCTTCGGCAAAACCGTCATGACAGGAAACGCGGGAAAAATCAAAGTCGAAGCAAAGGGAACGGCAAAGCGGACGGTCTCCGTCACTCCTCCGGAGAATTTGCGCGGCGCGGCGAACCTGCTGTTCAACGTCGGCGGAAAACAGGCGGGAGTTTACTTCGGAATCGCGGAAAAACCCGGAAAGCTGAGTCACCGAATCGGCGTCAACTACATGCCGGGCAGCAGCAACATTCACAAATCCATTCCGCTTCTGAAGGATTTCCGGATCGGCGCGCTGCGTCTCTGGTCGACCTACCGCAGAACGCCGAACACCGGATTCCGCGATGTGGAGGAATTCCACAAAAACGGATTCTTCCTCATGATGTGCTGCGGCTCGGAAGGCTTTGCCACCTGGCCGATGATTCCGAAAGACTTCACCGCGTGGAAAAAAGCTCTTAACGGACTCGCGACGCAGTACCGCGGCAAAGTTCAGATTTATGAAATGCTGAATGAAACCAACATCTGGGGCGGACGGATGAAGAATCCCGATCCCTCCAAATATTACGAGATGACTCCGGAAGTCAATGCACTCATCATCCGCGAACTCGCCGAAGCGGTCAAAGCGGGCGATCCGGATGCGAAAGTTGCCGGCCCCGCAAGCTGCCACACGGATATTGCGTGGACCTCCTCCATGCTCGCGAAAGGCGGAGCAAAGGGGCTCGACGTCATCACGGAACATCCGTACCGTCAGCTCCCCGAACTCCCCGATTACGAACCGGAACTTCAGACGCTTCAGAAAGTCGCCGGCAAGTACAAACCGAACTTCCCGGTCACCGCGACCGAAGCCGGCGAACGCTCGTTCGCCCTCTTCCCCGACAACAACCGGATCCCCGATTTCGAACGTCAGCGCGTCGCCTACAACACCCGCATGATGCTGATCGGATTCGGAAACGGTCTCCGGCAGTATTATCACTTCACTTTCACCATGGATTTTGAAGGCTGCGGCTGGGGCTTCCTGCTTCAGGGCAACCCCGACAACGGACGTCAGCCGATACCTGCGCCGATCATGTTCGCCTGCAAAAACGCCGCAGACCGTCTGGAAAACGCCGCACCCGCGGGACGCGTCAAGCTCGGATTCAATTACCGCTGTTACATTTTCGACCGCGGTGACAAACGCGTTGCCGCGCTCTGGAAGTGGAACGGGAAACCGACCCGAACGCCACTCCCCGCCGAACTCAAAAACGCCGCAGTCTACGACGTCATGGGGACGGAAATCAAGAGCGGCGAAATCGAGCTGAACGAATTCCCGGTCTATCTGGAAACGGAACTTTCCGCCGCCGAACTTGCAGCCGCCATCCGGAAGACCGATTTGAACGCGGGAACCGACCTCTTTGACGCAAACGCCATCGTCGTTGCGGAGAGGGAAATCAAAGTCCGGATTTTCAATCTCGGAACCAAACCGCTCGCCGGAACCGTTGAAACGCTCGGCAGGAAACAGTCATTCCCCGCAATTGCTCCCGAAGAATTCGGAGAAGTGTCATTCCGTCTCCCCTCCCCCGTCTCTCTGAAGAACAACACCGTCCAGGCGACGGTCCGGACCGGCAGCGGCGCGGAAAAGAAATTCAGCTGGAACCTGCGCGCGATCCTCGCCGCAAAAGCGGAAAAAGCTCCGGTGATCGACGATGATCTCTCCGACTGGAACGCTCAGGCAAAGGAGATTCCGCTGTCTCTGCGCACCAGACTCAAGCCCTGGACCTCCGCCGAAGACGCGATCCGTGCGAACGCGCAGCTCATGTGGGACGACGCTCATCTCTATCTCGGCGTAACGGTCTTCAAGCGGGACAATGTGGAATCCCCCGTCGGAGTCTCCGGACTCTGGCTCGGCGACGGCATTCAGTTTGCCTTCGATCCGGTCCGCAACGCCCTGAAAGAGGTCAAGGATTACCAGGACGACGACTTCGAGTACGCCTCCGCTCTGGTCAGCGGAAAACCGGTGATTTTCCGCACGAAAGCCTCCGCGGCGACCTATGACAGTTTGGAAAAAGAGATCGGTCTCCTCCAGGATGTTCCTGTCGCCATCCGCCGCTATCCGGACCGCACGGTTTACGAGTTTGCGTTCCCGCGCCAAAGCGTAAGTCCGTTCCGTCTGGAAGCCGGAGCCTCCATGCGCATGAACGTTCTTGTCAACATCGGAACGCAAAACGGACGCGCCGGTTTCCTCCAGCTCACTCCCGGAATCGGCGAAGCCCCGAAACGTCCCGGTCTCTTCATGGACCTCGTGCTGATGCCGTAAACAAAACCTCCCGGTTGAAAACCCTCCACCGCATCTTCCTGCATGAAAGAAGATGCGGTGTTTTTTTGTTCTGCCTGAGAAGAATCAGAGCCAGGCGCCGTGCTCAACCAGGAGAGAACGGACGTCCCGACCATCGAGCGCGGAGGGATCGCAGCCGCGTTTCACCGCAAGCGCACAGCCCGCTCCGGCCGCCTGACCGACACTGCACGCAGGAGGCATCACGCGGGAACTCGAATGGAGCTCGTGCGAAACGGAAATCGGACGGCCTCCAACCAGAAGATTGTCGCAATCCTCCGGAACAATACAACCGTACGGGATCTCGTAGTACTCGTTGCAGCCCATCCAGACCATGCGCGTGCTTCCGCCGTTGACACTGTGAATGTCGATCGGGTAGTTGCAGCGGGCAATCGCATCCGGAAACTTGCTGCGGTTGTTGAAATCCTCCTCCGTCAGATACGCGCGGCCTTTCACGCGGCGGCTTTCGCGGACTCCGATCTCCGCGCCCATCGACATCAGGTGCGAATGTTTGAACGCAGGAACATCCTTGCGGATCCACTTGATGAACTGGCGAAGCTGACGGCGTCCTTCGATTTCCGCTTCCGAAAATTCAAGTCCGTCGACTGCGGATCTGCCGAGGACGCGGGTTGTGTTGAAGTGCACCACGCCCGGCTCGAAATCGTATCTCATATGCAGAATGTCGTTGCGCTTGCAGTCGATTTCGCCGCGCTCGCGCGCCTCTTTATAAAGTTTCTGCACCTCATCCCAGTTGATGCTCTTGACGTCAACGCCGGACAGTTTGAAACAGAGCGTCATGGGCTGGCAGAGTCCGTGTTCACGGTCGCCATACTCGAATCCGCAGCCGGCAAAAGCGGCAAGATCGGCATTGCCGCTCGCATCGACGAATGTTTTCGCCTGAATCGCGGCATAGCCCGAACGCGTGCGGAAAACGGCGTACTCAATGCGACGCCCCTTGCGGACCACATCAACGAGTGTGAAATGATAGAAGAGTTTCACGCCCGCTTCCAGGCAGAGGTCTTCCATCGCGAGAGAGATCAGAGACTTGGATACAACCAGCTTCCGGTTGCTCCAGTTCGCCCCGGGTTCCGAAAAATCAAAATCAGACAGATAACTCTGCATCTGCTTCATCATGCGCGGATAAACCGGACGGTCCATCGTCTCCGCATGGGTGATATCGCCGTCTTCCGCGAAGTGATTGCGCATCATCGGAGTGATTTCCGCAAAGGCTGCGGTTCCGCCCATGCAGCCATGCTGTTCCGCGAGAACGACTTTCGCGCCGCATTCCGCCGCCATTACCGCCGCACCCGTTCCGCCGGGACCGCCGCCGACGACCAGAACGTCGCATTCCGCGACGACCGGGATTCCTTCATGAATCTGATAATCAATTGTCTTCATCGCAAAGCCTCCTTTTTGAGCTTTTTAAACATTATACTGCGTTTTTCCGGGAAAATCCATATTTTCTCCGGCTGAAAAAGTTGCTTTTTCCGCTGTTTCATGTATTTTACCGTAAAACAGGAGTTGCGAAGCATGTTGAAAATACCGGACCGCGCGATCGCCGCATTTGAACATTTCACGAAAACCGACGTCGTCGCGTACATTCAGGATCCGCTGCTGAACCTCGCGGTCCGACGCAAGGTGCACACAAAACCGAACTGCTGTCTCGCCAAACGGGACACGGTCGAGAAATGCTACAATTTCGATTGTCTCGATTTCATTCCGGAACGCTGGAAGTACCGCTCAGGCGCTCTCAAAATCTGCCGTGCGGGAATTCTCGAATGGATTCAGCCGGTCATGAACGGAAACCGTCTGCTCTGCATTCTTAACGCGGGGCTCCGCCGCGCGCCCGCCGCGCTGCCCGCCGACCTTCCGGTCTACCGCGCTCCCCAGCTCAACAATCCCGAACTCGTGCGCGGGCTCGCTCCGACGGATGAAGCGGAAATCCGTCTGGTCATGGAAGCTCTCGCCCAGCTCGCCGCGCGGCTGCGCGAATGGCATGCGGAAATGCGCGACTCCGCATACACGGAAAGCGACCTTTCCCGCGCCGATCTCATCCGCCGCCTCATTCATCAGAATATCGGAACGCGCGGAGGCGGACTCGCCGCCCTCGCCCGGCGTCTGAATCTGAGTCCGGACCGCACCGCGCATGTGGTCCGCGAAGAAACGGGATGTTCGTTCAAGGAACTTCAGATCGAAGCGCGCCTGAACTACGCCTCCGCGCTGTTGCGCACGACCGGCCTTCCTGTCGCCCAGCTCGCCCGGGAATGCGGATTCGCCACGCTCCCGAACTTTCACCGCCAGTTCAAGGAAAAGTTTGACAAAACGCCCCTTGAGTACCGGAAAACGTTCAGCAAAGAATAATGCAACTCACTGAACGCGGGGAAAAAGCGAAAAATTTTCCATTTCATCAAAAATGCCATTCTTCAATCAATATCGTCGTTGCTTTTGCAAAATTCACGCCTATATTATCATTGAACAATTCAAGGAAAGGAGAATCCCGTGAATCTTGATTTTCATGCCCATTTCAATTCGGAAGATCCCGCGCTTGTCCGGGAGTTTGTAAAAAACTGCGAAAGGAACGAATGCATCACCGCTCTCTGCCACTGTCCGCACATCGAGGGAGCATGGCCCGGCAACGACGCAGTACTCCGCGCATGCCGCGAATATCCGGAGTGGCTCATTCCCCTTGCCAACATCGAGCTCACCGACAAGGAACCCGATCTCGGGGAACTGCACAGGCTTGTCGATCTCGGCGCGAAAGGCGTAAAGTGCATAGACCCCTGGCATCCTTACGACCATGACCTCTACATGCCGCTTTACGAAGAATGTGAAAAACTCGGCATTCCCATGCTCTTCCACACCGGCAACTACCGCCCGGCGCCACACCACATGATCCAGCGCCGCCCTACGCTCAAGAACATGGATCCCGTCAATCTCGACCGCCCGGCTCGCTCATTCCAGAAACTTAAAATCGTCATTGCACACCTCGGCACGGGATTCTGGCGTCTTCAGGCTGCGGAAATGATCAAGCTGCACCCCAACGTCTACGCAGACCTTGCCGGCTGCGGCTCCTGGCAGGCTCTCTCCGCCGAAGAGCTCACTAAACTGCTAAAACCCGCGATTTTCCTCTGCAAGGACAATGCGCAGTACTTCCGCAAGCTCGTTTTAGGAACCGACTGCTACATCAATGCACCCAACACTCAAACGCAGGGAAAACTTCATTATGAACAGATTCTCCGCAAAATCGGTGCAGACCGCGAACTCCACGATGCCGTCATGGGAAAAACCGTCGCCGAATGGCTCGGTCTCAAAGGTTTATGATTATGGAACTCGCCCGCATCTGCAGATTCTTCGGCTATTCCGCCGAAACCGAAACCATGCTCCGGAACTGCGGCTGGAACGAAGCGGATGAACGTTCTTCCGAAACGCCCGAATTCCTCACAATCGCATTTCAGGAAAAATACTATCCGCAGACCCGCTGCAGGATCGACGCCATGCCTGCCATCCGGCGAATTTCCGCCATTGCGGAACAGAACCCGGAGGTGCGGACGCTTGCGCGCTATCTCAGCCGGATCTATCTCCATACACGCGACAACAACACCCCGGACGCCCTCCCCCTCCCCGAAAAGGTTTTCGGCGACGATGCCGGCGTCTTATTTCTTATGGTGGCGACCGCGGCGATACCGATGATCGAAGCGACTCATCGCAGATACGGCATTCCGGAGCATTACGCGGCGGATTCCGCAAGCTGGATCGGCGGCAGCTCCCTGCTTTTCAATCAAAGCCATGGAAATCTGCCCGGATTCCTCCTGAACCAGATCCGCTGGCTCCGCTGCTCCATCGACGGAACGCTCTTCCGCATCGGACGCCTCGAATTCAAAATGACGACAGTTCCCAGCCATGTTCCGGCGATCTACCGCAATGCGGAGGGACGCTCTCTGCTCCTCTGCGGCGACGGCTGGTTCCTCAACAAAGACGGTCTGCGCGTCCGCATGGATTCCCCTGATGCGGCATTCAAAACGACCCTCGATCATATCGACGGTTCTGTCACGGGCATTCCGATATCCCCGCTCGGAGTCGCCCTCCCCGGAAAAACCGTGACTCTCAGCGATTCGGAATGGAAACCGCTCATCTCCCCGTGGGAGACGATTCTCGAAATCCACATCCCCGGCGGTGGCGGCATGACTCCCGAACGCCTGCGCGACTCTCTCAACCAGGCCCTCGCCTTTTTCCGGTCCTTTTTCCATAAGGAAATCCGGCTGTTTACCTGCAACTCCTGGATTCTCAACCCGGAGTGGGAAAAACGCCTTCCCGAATCCAACATTGCGGCATTCCTCCGCGAAGGATACCTCTATCCGCATGAAATCGGAGACGGCAGAGATGGACTCTTCTTCCTTTTCGGCCGCATGGATGGAGATCCGCTCTCCTATCCGGCCGACAACTCCATGCGCCGCGCCATGCTGGATGTCCTCCGCGAAGGCGGAATCCTCAAACGCGGAGGCATGGTGCTCCCCGCAGCCGATCTCAAGTTTTTCGGCACACAGCATTACCGCAAACAACAGGGAAAACCCTGAAAAAAATCCGTCTGCTTTTCTCCGTTCAAACAGTCGGACAAAAAGCAGACGGGCGTATTTTCCTCGCTTGAATTTCCCGTTTTCCGGTGTTATGCTTGAATAAGGAAACATGCCGTTTCCGAATCAAACAAGGGGGATTTCATCATGTCTGCACTCGTCACAGAAAATGCGCCGGATTTCACCGCAAACGCCGTCATGGGAGACAACTCGTTCCGCAAATTCAAACTTTCCAGTCTGAAAGGCAGATACGTCGTTCTCTTCTTCTACCCGATGGACTTCTCGTTCGTCTGTCCGTCGGAAATTCTCGCATTCAATGAAAAATATGAAGAATTCAAGCGGCGCGGATGCGAACTCGTCAGCGTCTCAACCGACACGGAGTACACGCATTTCGCCTGGAAATCCGTTCCGCCGAACAAGGGCGGCATCGGCTGCGTCCGCTTCCCGATGGTCGCGGACACCACAAAAAGCATCTCGCGCGACTACGGAGTTCTCCTCAATGACGCCGTCGCCCTGCGCGGACTCTTCCTCATCGACCGGCAGGGTGTCGTGCGTCACGAACTCGTCAACGATCTTCCGCTCGGACGCAGCGTCGATGAGGCGTTGCGGATTCTGGACGCGCTCCAGTTCTTCGAGGAACACGGCGAAGTCTGCCCCGCGAACTGGCACAAGGGCGAAAAGGGAATGAAACCGTCCGCGGAGGGCGTCGCCGAATATCTCGGCGAAACGTTCAGCGCGCATCCGTAAGCATCTGCCGGATCCGGTGCCACGCGAGCTTCGGACGGCGGTATTCATCCACCGCGCCTTTGTTGTTGAAGCCGCGCGGACGCGTCAGCACGCACGAATTCGCGGTGTACGTGCGGGCATTGCAGAACTGCCACATCGCAATGCCGCCGCACCGCGGATTCGTCAGGGCGAAACTGAGCGCCGCGCCGAGAAGCTCCGCCTGATACTCTTCCGACCACGGAAGCCCCGAATGGTCTCCGATGATTGCGGCCGCGCCGATCTCGCTGACAATCAAAGGTTTATCGCGATACTCCGGACGGCTTGCGAACTCCGCGAGCTCTTCCAGGGCAGGAATCACGCGGTCAATTCCGTAACTTTCAATCTCGGTGTGATCGTACCAGCCGGGATAGGTGTTGAACGCGATTACGTCGACCAAATCCAGGCAGACATCCTTGACTCCGCGGTTCGAAGCAAACGTCACCGGACGCGAAGAATCTTCCGCGCGAATTGCCGACGCCAGTTCCGCAATGCAACCACGCGCCTCCGGCGTTTCGCTCGCGCACTCGTTCAGGAAGCCCCACAGAATCACGCTCGGATGATTGATGCTGCTCCGCACCATCGCAACCGTCTGCTCCCGCTGGAGTCGGCGGAATTCGGGGTCGGCAAGCTGTTCCCGGCGGTTGCCCCAGCCCAGAGACTCCTCCCAGACGAGCAGACCCATGCGGTCGCACAGACGCAGCATCGCTTCGCTCTGTTTGTAGTGACAGCCGCGAATGAAGTTGCAGCCCTGCTCTTTTATCATGCGCAGATCGGAACAAGTCAGGAACTCCGGAACCGCCGCGCCGAATTCCGGATGACTTTCATGACGGTTCCAGCCAATCAGCTTCAGCGGCTTTCCATTCAGCAGAAATGTTCCGTTTTTACATTCGATTTTGCGCATTCCGAACTCAACAGAAACGGTATCTCCGGGAATGACGACACGTGCGGTGTGCAGTTCCGGCGACTCAGGCGACCAGAGTTTGAAACAGGGGACGCGGCAGACCGCTTCCGCCACACCCGAATGAAGCGTAATCTTTTCCGCCTCCGCAGAAGTATCGAACCGGACTTCCGCAGTCACCTGCTCCGGAATCTCTCCGCCGAGCGCAAGACGAATCCGAACCGTTCCCTCTTCCAGATCCTCCGGGATAAACTCCGCACGGTCAATCCGGTATGCGGGAAGTTCGGTCAGCGAAACATTGCGGTAAATTCCACCGTACGCGTAAAAATCATAATATGCATGGAAAAGCGAAGCCGTTCCCGAGTCCTGACGGTTGTCCGTCACAATCACCAGCTCGTGCCGCCCCCGCGCTCCCGCATCAAAAACGGGAGTGTACGGCGAATACGGCAGTTCCGTACGCCCGATTCTCTTCCGGTCCCAGTAAACATCCGCACGCAGACCAACCGCTTCCAGATTCAGGCGGACCGTTCCTCCGCATTCGACGAAACGGCGGTAGACGCCCGTCCCGCGCTTCCCGGCATATTTTGCCAATGCATCGAAACACCCGGGAACCGAGATGCGTTCCGGAAACGCAAGCTCCGCAAGATTGATTTGTTCCGGAGCCTTCACTGAAAATTCAAAGTCCCAGATTCCGTTCAAAGATTGCTCTGTTCTCATAAAAAAATCCTCCATATTTGCTTTTTGTAAAACTATAACGTATATTTAATGAATATTCAACAGAAAGAATCTGCACTTTTGCAACATCGGAAAGGCGTTTTTGAAACTATGCGGGAATTCAAGGATTACAAATTCGCGGTCATTCGCGGAAAGACCGCGTTTTTCGTCCGCTCGGTCGGGCACTTCCGCGTTCTTCCGGGCAACCGCGAGGGAATAAAAACTGCGGATTTCGGAGAAATCTTCTGGTGTCTGGAGGGCAAGGGGCTCTTCTCGCTGAACGGCAGACGCCACTCGCTTCTTCCGGGGCAGGTCTGGTACTATCCGCCCGGCGCACGGCACGATTACATCCCCGGCGATCCCCTCTTCCATTACCGCTGGCTCTCGCTGGAAGGACCGGGAACAAAGACACTTTTCGACGGGCTCCACATTCTCCCCGGTCTCAATGCGGCGGGGGTATGCCCCGAGGAGCTTTTCGCACGGATCGAACTGGAAATCGAATCCGCCGACAACGCCGCGCGGATGCGAGTCCTTGCGGCGGCGTTTGAAATCCTGACGCGCATCGCCTCCCCCGCCCCCAAACCGGAAGGTTCGACGGCGGAGCGGGTCAAAGCGGTGATTGAGCGGAACTTCACAAATCCGGAACTCAACGTTGACCGCATCGCGGAGCTTCTCGGTCTCCACCGCGTCACCCTTTCACGCGCGTTTTCCGCGTGTTACGGGCATTCGGTCATTGAACATCTCATCGCCTGCCGGGTGAATCATGCGCTGCATCTGCTCAAAGATCCGCGCAGGAGCATCGAAGAGACCGCACGGGCGAGCGGCTTTTCCTCGCCGGAATATTTCGCCCGCACCATCCGCCGCATCACCGGAAGCTCCCCCGCGAAACTGCGGGGGAAATAAAACACGCTTTACTTTTCAGCGACAACTTCAAAGAACGGAGTCGGACCGTGCTTCAGTTTCGCCATGTCAAGCGCGAACTTCCAGCCATCGGCGGAGCGGACGAGCGGGATTTCCTCCTTGCGCTCTCCGGTCAGGCTCAGCGCATAACAGCGCAGTTTTTCCGCGCGTCTGATCTCAATCTCATACTCGCCGCACTGATAGAGAATCGGGAGCGTGCCGATGACGCGCAGATGAACTCCGCTCGGGTCGTGCTGCATATTCGTGTTCGCCACTCGCGTGGAAAGAACCAGAACCATGCGTCCCGATTCCGTCAGCGCCTTGTCGTCGACGGACGCCAGGCCGATCAGAGAATTGACGCTGTTTCTTTTGACGTCGATCGTATTGAGCTTCTCCGTTTTTCCGGCAGTCAGCGCGACGGCTTCGCTCTTCGGCGTGACGACTGTCATTTTCTTCTCTTTGGCGAACATGGTGATCTCGCCCGTTTCGCTCTGATAAATCTGCTTCGCAAGATCGGTGATGTTGTCTTTGGGAAGAATTCCGCGCGAACGCATGGTTTTGACCAGAGCTTCGAGCGAGGAATCGGCCGCGGCGGTCTCCTTCGCGGCGGCGTACCAGCCGTGCCAGACGATTTCTCCGCTTCCGGCAGGAGCGATCGTCATATCCGGTCCGCCCGGCTGCGGGACGCGGTCGTAACGCGGAAGATCGGTGAAGAGCGATGCGGCTTTCGTCAGAAGAGTGATACGGCTTTGCGTCGGCGCAAGCGCATTCGCGCTGTTGCCCGGACGGAACACGTAGTTTTTGCTCAGCGCGACTGCGACATTGTGTTTTGCCGGCGCGACGTCGCGGCGCAGGAAGAACAGCGAGGAGAGAAACTCTCCGGCACGCAGAACCGGGTTGTTCGCGACCTCGAACGAACTTGCGCGCTTATCGTTCGTCAACGCAACGGCGCCTGAATGAATCGCCAGAGAATCCCAGTCGTTCAGCGCGGCATAAGCGTCAAGCGCAACCGGTTTTTCATACTGGAACGGATTCCGGAAACAGTAGTTGTGCTCGTTGAAGAAGAACGGACGCCCGTAGATATGCTGTCCGAAACGACGGCGGAAGACGTTTGCCGCCTCCGCGATCGAACTCACCTGGCTCACGCTCGCGCCCGGCTGTTCCCCGCCGTCCGGATGACAGTGGTAGCCGTGACCGTCGACGATCTGCACGCTCTCCCACGACACAGCCGCACAACGGAGCGCGGGCATCGGACATTGAAGCGTCAAGCCCTTGTAACCGCAATCCCTCATGACCTGATCGCAGAAACGGTAGGCGTCCTTCATGCATTCGTACCAGAATTCATCGTAATCCACGCGCAGCTGCGAGCGGTCCCAGAAGACCGGGAGCCGCGGATTCGCCATCGTCGCGGCGGAGTGCGGATTCTTCTCTTTCGGAAGCGCGGCGTATTTTTCCCGGAGGAAGCCGCGCCATTTTTCCTTGAGGAAACGGTATTCCGCCGGATACGCGTTCTCCATTTTGCGGGTCAGCTCAACCGCAAGCCCGAGCTCGTTGTAATATTCCATTGCAATGAAGACGGGATCGTCCTTCCACGCGAGCTTGGTGTAAGGGTTCACATGATTGAGAATCTTCCGGCTGACTTCCGCGAAGCGGGCGCGGATTTCCGGCTCTCCAAGCAGAAAAAGAATCTTGTTCGCATTCCGCTTTTCCGTCGTCAGAAAACGGTTCTGCGAGGGGACGTAAAGAGCAAAAGCGAAAATATTGAACTGAAGATAAATTCCCTGCTGCTTCATCTCATAAATCAGACGGTCCCAGCGGTCCAGATAGCGCGGAAGCGGTTTCTGATCCTCGCGGGAATCCGTCATGACCCACTCGTCGAATCCGTGCATGCGGAACAGATTGTAACCTTGCGCGCGGACGGCGCGGGCGTACTCGGCGGCGAGGAACGGGAAATCGCGGTCGCTTGAAGTCTTCCAGACTTTCTCATCCACATCGCTGGAGAATCCGAAGAAACGCTGCGGCGCAGAATTCTTCTCGAAGGCAATATGCCCCTCCGGAGTCAGAACGGCGCGTCCGTATTTGCCTGCGGGAGCATCAATGATGGAGGAAAGGTCGAGCGCGCTTCCCTTCTTCACCGCGAGCTTTGCGGTATCGATCGGATAATATCCCTCTTTTGCCGTAAAACGCTGCGGAGCCGGAGGCGGCTGGACCGGACCCCAGAAGAGTTTCCAGCCTTCGGAACCGGCAAGGACCTTGACCGCCAGCAGGTTCTTCCCCTTCTTCACCGGAAGGAAGACGAGATGATTGGATGCGGAAACAGGAGACTTCTGATTGCCTTCCGCCATCGTCGAATAAACCAGTTTGCCGTTGAGGTGGATCTCCATATACCAGTCCGCCCCGAATCCGACGGGAATCTGTGCATCGACGGGAGATTCAAACTCGTTGTAGAGCATCGCGGGATCCGAGTGACGCTTGCGCGTGGCTCCGGCTTCCAGACGGAGATTGATTTTGCTCTCCTTGAGTGAGGAGGGCGCGTTCACCGCAACAGGCTTCACCGTTTTCTCCTTGATTCCGGGCAGTTCGGCGGGAATTGCGTCAAACGCCTTGACCGCGGGATCGACAAGCCCGAACAGCGTCCACTTTTCCGAAAACGGAGGCTGAACCGGCTTGATGTCGTTCAGATTGAACAGCACCATTTCGGAGAGCGTGACCTTGCCGTCCAGCTCACCGATGTAGAACGAGAGCACAGGCGGATCTTCCGGATTGTCGCTCTCCAGCCCGGGAACGATTTCAACGAAAAGTTTCTGTTCCCCCTGACGCAGCGGAACCCATTTGATGAAACCGAGGTTTTTCGGTTTTCTGCGCATCCGGTAGGAGATCACAACCGGACGGGTCTGCGGCTTTTCGCAGTTGACCGTGAAGTAAAGACGGTACGTTTCACCGACTTTCAGATTCCGCAGAGCCTGCTGGAGTTTCAGCAGACCGGAATTGCGGCTCTTCTGCACATTCAGTTCGACGCCGCCGTTCTTCGGAGTGACCGTTCCGATTTTCCCCTCCACTTCCCAGTGCGCCATTCCGGATGAAAAATCCGGATTCGCAAGCAGATTCCGGAGCTCCCCGGCTCCGGCGAGACACGCTGAAACAAACATCAGCGCCATCAGTGCAATTTTTTTCATGATTTTTCCTTTTTTGTTATTGTGGAACCCGGGTTTTAATATAACACTTCCGTTTTCTCCGCACAATAACAGAATAGTATGAACTATGGGAGAATAGTATTTTTCCCCTGAAAAACAAAATCGCCCTTCCTGACGGGCTCTCCGCTCCGGAACGCTTCAGGCGTGATGCCGGTCTGCTGACGGAAGACGCGGCACAGATAGCTGGCGTCGTAAAATCCCGCCGCATCCGCGATCGAGCTGAGTTTCATTCCCGTGCATTCCAAAAGGCGGACCACGTAATTCATACGCAGGTCATTGAGGAATTTTCCCGGAGTGATGCCGCAGCGTTTCCGGAAGTACGCCTGAAAATATTTTGTGCTCATCCGGCAATGCTCCGCAAGTTTTTCCACGCTCATTTCCGCAATGTTTTCGCTTGCCCAGTTGGAGAGTTCGCGCAAAAACTCGTCCGAACCTGCCAACGCCTTGTCGCAAATGTCGCGTTCCAGATCCAGCAGCATCACGGTTGCGATTTTGCGGAGTTCGCAGAAATTCAGTTCGTTGTGCAGAGCGCGGCGGAAAAGCGTATGAAATTCCTCCACAATTTCCGAATTCCGCGAAAGCTGATGCACAGGCCCGATCTCCAGAATCCGCTTGAACACATGCTCCGCAAGCGGTCCGCGGAAACCGATGTAGATGAAGCTGTAAAAGCACTGGTCCGGATTGTAGAATTCATACTTCTCATCCGGCGTAATGAAAAAACACTGTTCCGGTCCCACCTCATATTCCTGTTTTCTCCCGTCTGGCTGTTTGTTGATGAAGCGGACCTTTCCGCGCTGGGTGTACTGGAGAATATGGAACGGCCCCCCGCCGATGATCCGCAGAAGCAGATCCGGTGTCTTGTAGTACCGCTCTCCCGCCTGAATCCGCCGGTCGCCCGCAGTCGATATCGTCGCAGGATTCACATCGCCGCATTTGTTTTCCCGCCGGAAATCAATCCAGATATTCTGTCCGTCACAGTCGTCAAAATAGATTTGCTGCATGAGACCTCCCTGTTTACCGTACTATAGCACCACGGAAAAGAAAAAAAAGTGGAGGAAATACTATTTTCCCATGTATCGTACTTTCTTATTATTGCGGCGCGGAAAACACCGGGATATATTATTCACGCAAACGGAAAATCACAAAAAAGGAGCAAACTCATGCCTGTTCAGTTCGATCGGGAAAAGAAAATTTTCCTGTGCAGCACAGATAAAATGTCCTATGCGTTCGGCCTCACGGAAGACGGAATCCCCGTCAATCTGCACTGGGGCGGAAAGATTGAAGAAATCAGCGATCTTCCCTCAACCGACACCGTCGCCTGGTTCCGCATCAAGGTCTACAACCTCCGCGCAAAACTCGGAAGATACGAGTATTCCGCAGCAAACCGTCTCTACTGCTACGAACCCCACCTCAAACTTCTCGAACCGGATCAGACGCTGAATCTGAAGTACCGCGGTCACACGCTCGAAAACGAAAATCATCTCATCGTCTCTCTTTTCGACGAAGCCTCCTCGCTCGCGGTTCTCCTGCACTACGAACTGTTCCCCGAACTCGACCTCATCCAACGCCACTCCGAAGTCGTCAACGAAGGCTCCGCGCCTCTCCGTTTTGAAACGCTCTTCTCCGCCGCATGGAGCCTCCCGCGCGGAAACGCGCCGCGCCTCACAACCCTTCAGGGCGAATGGGGACAGGAGTACCGCGTCCGCCGCGCCGAAGTCGCGCCCGGACAGCGCGTGCTCGAAAGCCGCATCGGAATCAGCAGTCATGCAACGGTCCCCTTCTTCGCGTTCGATCCGGGCAACGCGGATGAAAATTCCGGCGACGTCCACTTCGGCACACTCCTCTGGAGCGGCGACTGGAAGTTCATCGTCGAGCGCGACGTCTACGGAGAAACTCGTGTTTCCGGCGGACTGAACAACTATGACTTCGAGCTCACGCTCCAACCCGGCGAACATTTCGAAACGCCCCGTTTCCTCGCCGGATTCACCCGCGGCGGATTCGGTGAGATGACCCGCACCGTTCACCGTTTCAGCGCAAAGCACCTCAGCTCAAAATACTGGACGCAGCGTCCCCGCCCCGTCGTCTTCAACACATTCTCCTGCATCCGCCGCACAGAACTCACCGAACAGGGAGTTCTCGACCTCATCCCCAAAGCCGCCGAAGTCGGATGCGAACTCTTCATCATCGACGACGGCTGGCAGACCGATGTCGGGAACTGGACGGTTCATCCGAAAAACTTTCCCAACGGACTCAAGAAGATCGCCGAAAGCGTCAAAGCCCACGGCATGAAGTTCGGTCTCTGGATGGAATTCGAAGTCGTCGTTCCGCAGAGCCGTCTCTGGACCGAACGTCCGGAATGGGTTCTCGGCGACGGCGCGGCGCAGCTCAATCTCGCCCGGGAAGACGCGTTCGAATACATCTGCGACACCATCCGCACGCTCATCCGCGAAAACGACATCGCATACTTCAAAATGGATATGAACCATTACCTTTTCGTCCCCGCGTTCCATGAACACCGGCGCGAAATCAAAACAAAGTACATGCTCAACTTCTACCGCCTGATGCGCCGTCTCAACGAGGAGTTCCCGCAGGTCATTTTCGAAAACTGCGCAAGCGGAAGCGGACGCTGCGATCTCGAAATGGACCGCTATTTCTGCCGCACCAACCGCAGCGACAACCAGGACACGCTCGATGTTCTCGACATCGAGGAGGGCTATTCCTACCTTCATCATCCGCGCATGGCGGGCGGCGGCTGCCAGATCAGCAGGAACTACACCTACGTCATCAACCACCGCGTCATTCCGCTCTCCTTCATGGCACACGCCGCGCTCATGGGCTGGCCATCGCTCGGAATCGACCTCAACAAGAGCACGCCGGAGGAGATCGAAGAGTGCAAAGCCTACCTCGCGCTGAACCGTGAAATCCGTCACATCATCGCAGGCGGCGAACTCTACCGCATCGCCTCCTGGCATCACGACCGCCATGCAGCATTCGAATTCGTTCTTCCGGATCGCTCCGAAGCTCTCCTCTTCGTCTTCTCGCACGCGCTGCAATACGGGCAGCAACTGCCGAACATTCGTCTTCAGGGACTTGATCCGCAGACCTCCTACACGATTGAATGCCACGGCAAAAAGGCAGTAAGGGATTTCTATCATCAGAACACCACCCTCGAAGCCCCGGAACGCATGACCGGACGCGGACTCGCCGAAATCGGAATCCACGTCCCGCTCGAAGGAGATTTCGACAGCCGGATTTATCATCTGAAGGCAGACTCAGCAAAAGTTTGAACAAACACGGGAGAATGTTACGATTCTCCCATCAAAAAGAGAAAATTACCATTGACATTCAATGGCGTGAAGAATATATTAACCGCAAAAGGAGGTTTTACCATGAACTTCGTTTCACTGACACGCAAACTGTTAATCGGAGCCGGGCTGCTCGCCCTCTGCTCCGCTGGAGCCGCTGAACGGCAACCGCAGCTCGACTACTACAAGGACCGCGGATCCGTTGTCGTCCACAACGCATTCCCGAATCCGGCATGGGGCGCAGGTTTCAAACTCCAGCAGTACAACGGCAAATACAAGCCCATGAAGGATTTCGTCTTCGACGGAAGCGAACAGGAGGGACGCCTCACCACGGCGGACGGCGAACGCATTCCAGTGAAAATCCTGTGCACGAAAAAATCCCCGACCGAACTTCAGGCGAAACTCTCCGTGGAATCCGCTCAGCCGTTCTCCTGCGGAAGACTGATGTACGAACAGAGCATCCGCTATGAACCCGGTGTCGGAATCAAGGTCACGGTCAACGGCGAAACGTTCAATTACAGCAAACCGTTCGACCCGAAGAAACCGTACCAGAAAGTGATTCCCGCTCCGGCCGACGGAACAGCAACAGTTGTCGTCGACGCCCCGAACGCCTCGTGGATCATCACCGGAAACTTCGCCGTCATTCTTCAGGATCTGCGCAAATGGAAAGCCGATGTTCTCCAGCTGCGTCTGATGTTCACCCCGTATTCCGGCATGATTACGGAATCCTCACTCGAATTCAGCCTCGTTCTGAATCCAAAACAGTGAAACGACCCGGGGGAATGCGGAAACGTTCCCCCGCTGTGTTCAAACAAAAAAAGGCAGACAACGCTATGAACCTTCATTCTGACAAACACCCCGTTCCACTTCCCAAAAGGAAGTCCGCGAGATTTACCCTTATAGAGCTCCTCGTGGTAATTGCCATCATCGCCATCCTAGCCGGCATGCTTCTCCCCGCACTCAATTCGGCCCGCGAAAAGGGACGCGCCATCAGCTGCACAAGCAACATCAAGCAGGTTCTTCTCGACTTCCAGATGTACGCAGGCGACAATCAGGATATGTGGCCAGTCTATGGACCGACCGGCAGCATCACCTGGTCGCAAACCATTTATGGACTGGAATACATGCAGAAGAATCAATGGAAAGCCAAAACGTATACCTACTGTCCATCCAATATCCGCCCCGCATTTGATGCCGCGACCGGACGCCCGAACCATTACAACACTTACGGAGTGAAACTGCCCTTCAGCACTCCCTATGAACAAAAATACGCGGGAACGACAAAAGCGCCTTATCTTTATGACTCCGCATTGTGGGTTTTCCAAAACAACAAGGTAAAAAAGCCAAGCGAATATTTTTACATATGCGACAGCAACAGCGCTGGAACGGCAAGCATTCCTAAAGGGCAGAACTTCTATTACGTCAACCCCAACTCCCCGGAATACGGCATGGCGCTGATGCACCAGTCACGCGCAAACCTGGGCTTTGCAGACGGTCATGTCGGCACGGAAGGGCTCTCTCAGCTGCAAATCCGCATCAAAGACGGTGTCAGCAAGCCCGGCTTCCTCCACGACGCATACGGCAATCAGCTGTAATTTTCAAAAAAATTTCTTTCCGGGGGTTGACAAATTCGCGCTTGTCGTATATAATATATACGTATAAGCAAAGGGATTTGCCATGACCCAGAAGGAAATAGCCAGAACACTGAACATTACGCAGGCGACCGTCTCCCTGGCGCTGAAAGGCTCCGAACGGATTTCGCCTGCCGTGCGTGAAGCGGTCTGCAAACTCGCGGCGGAAGCGGGCTATCAGCCGAATCTCGCCAGTCAGATGCTGCGGAGAAAACGCGCCAATGTCATCGGAGCCATCTTTCCGCGTCTCACAAGTCTCTTCTATGCAGAACTCTTTCAGGAGATTCAGCAGGCGCTCCAGCCGCACGGATTCATGCTTTACCTTGCTCCCGCACGAAAACCGGAAGAGCTTCATGAGGTCATCGGAAACCTCCGCAGAATGTGCGTCGCCGGCGTCATCGCCTTTGCTCCGGAGAATCTTGAACCGCTGACGGAACTCAAAAAATCCGGAATCGCAGTCGTCCTTTACGGAGGCGACCGCCGCTTCGATGCGGGAATCAGCCAGGTTCTCCCCGACCGCTACTCCGCCTCGCTCGAACTCATGCGCCGTCTGATCGCTTCGGGACGCCGCCGTCCCGTCTTCTTCGGTCTGCGCCTCTCGCCCGAACTGCGCGTCCGCGCCTATACCGACGCCATGCGCGAAGCCGGACTCACCCCCGAATATCTGCCGCTTCCCCATACGAAAAACAACCTTCCGATGGAAGAAGCGTATGAAACCATGCGTCAATATCTGAGTTCAAATCCGGATACGGACGCCGTGTTCGCCTACAACGACGAACTCGCGATTGCCGCAAAACGGGCAATCATCGACTCCGGACGCTCCATTCCGCGCGATATTGCGCTCACCGGATTCGACAACATCCAGTCCGGAGCCTATCTCACACCGTCGCTGACCACGGTCGAACAGCCCTGCTCCCGCATTGCGCAGGCTCTTATCGCCGAACTGCTTGCCACTCTCGCCGATCCCGCGCACGCAGACTTCGTTTCCGTCCCCTGCTCCGTCATCATCAGGGAATCCGCATGACTTTTTTTACAACAACTCATTTATACGAATAAACAAGGAGAAACGCAAATGAAACCGCAAATCAGCAGCAAGTACAACTGGAGAAAACTGACGCCTGACGACGGTCACTATTTCTTCGGGTATTACGACCGCAACCCGTGGAACGGCGACGTCACAAAGCATCTCGTCATGAAAGCTCCACAGATTCAGCGTCTGCCCGCGCGCGGCGAACGGGCGGAAATCGGCTTGATCGACCTCGAAGGGCATTACGAACCGCTGGTCACCACACGCGCATGGTGTCATCAGCAGGGCTGCATGGAACTCTTCCTCAAACACCGTCCGGACTGCTTCATTTTCAACGACTATGAGGAGAGCGAAGACCGGCTCGTCGCACGGATTTACCAGCTCGGCAAAGGAGTCGTCGGACGCTATGAACTGCCCGTTTACGCCATCTCACCGGACAGCAAATGGGCGGTCAGCCTGAACTTTTCCCGCATTCCGCGCCGCGGCTACAGTTATGCCGACGCAGTGCTGAGCGAAGACATTCACCCCGCCGATCCGGACGCCGACGGTCTCTGGCGCATTGATCTGGAGACCGGCGAAATCAAGCTCATCGTCAGCTACCGCACCATGATGGAACGCCACCCCTACGCATACAGTCTTCCGGGACAGCACATCTGGATGAACCATGCAATCATCAATTGCGACTCAACCCGCGTCCTCTGGCTCTTCCGTCAGTGCGCGGAGTCGTGCAAGCGCGAACACATCAAATGGAAAACCTTCCTTTACACAAGCTCAAAGGAAGGCGACGACGCCGAGTGCGTTCTTTCCGAATGCCAGTGGCAGCAGTTCATCTCGCATCAGATCTGGGGACGCACGCCGAACGAAATTCTGGTCGACGCGGACTGGACCGGAAACGGACACAGCGCAGTCGTCTTCGATGAAAGCCGCCGCCCGTTCATTGCGCAGGAACTCTCGAAAAGCCACGGCGGAATGGCGCACATGATCTTTTCTCCCGACGGCACAAAGATTCTCGCAGACAGCTATCCGGACGCGAATCAGAATCAGATTCTCACGCTTCTCGACGTCGCGACGGGCGCATGCGAACTCCTCGGGACCTTCCACCACGAACCGGTTCCCGGCTGGGAAACCCGCTGCGACCTTCACCCGCGCTGGAGTCCGGACGGCCGTTACGTCACCGTAGATTCGACTCACGACGGAAAACGCGGGATCTACATTCTTGATCTGAAATAACCAAAGGAGGAACTCCCCATGATCAAAAGAAACAGTTTTTTCACCCTTATAGAGTTGCTTGTAACGATTGCGATCATCGCAATCCTGGCAGGCATCCTTCTGCCCGCCCTGAACGCGGCTCGCAGCAAGGCAAGAGCGATCAACTGTCTCGCAAATCAGAAACAGGTCGGGCTCTGCATCGGTATGTACAATTCCGACGGCGACGACTGGTTCATGATGCGCGTCGATAAAGCGGAAGGCTGGAAATTCCAGCCGACCCACTCCTCGGCCACCCCCTACTACGACTGGGCGCCATGGGGACAGATGCTGCTCTCCGCCGGATATATCAGCAAAACGGCAAAATTCCTGCAATGCTCCGAACAGAGAATTCCGCACAACGCCAACTCCCGTCTCTTTGAATATACCTACGCCATGAACGGCGACGGCATCTGGCACAATCAGAACTACGCCAGCAAGTGGATCGCCGCCAGCAACAAACTCGGACGCTGGCACTACAAAGGCGTCGACCGGGGTTTCATGAGCAACAACACGAAAATCCTGCGCGCCTCCCGCGCGCCGTCGGATTTCGTCATGCTCGCCTGCTCGCGCGGCAATGGAAGCAGTCCCTATTCAAGTGCATTAGTGAGGGGACTCGGCGGCGTCAACACTCTCTTCGGCTCAACCGGAACCGACCGCTACTGGGCGTGTCACAATATGCGGACCAACGTTCTCTTCCCCGACCTCCACGCCGGAGCGGAAAGCAACGCCTCCATCCGCGAAAAAGTCGCGCCGACCGTTGCCTTCTGGTATGCTGAAGAAAAATAACGCAAGGGCTCAATAATGAAAAAACTTCTTCTCTTTCTCTCACTTCTGACCGCCGGACTTTTTGCAGCGGAATCCACTCCCGCCATGCGCAATGTCCGCGATTACGGCGCAGCCGGTGACGGCAAGACGCTTGACACCGCCGCGATCCAGCGCGCCATCGACGACGGCGGAATCGTCCACTTTCCCGCCGGAACCTATCTTTCCGGTACGCTCTATCTGAAATCCAACGGCGGACTCGACCTCGCTCCCGGCGCAGTTCTGCTCGCCAGCCCGGACAAAGCGGACTACAATGCCAGCAATTTCTGTCCGCAGAACCGCGGCGACTCGCCCGAAAAGAACTGGAACGCGTGGGAAAAGAAAATGACGCGTCCGATGGACTGGGTTTCCGGCGCGCACTTCATCGTGGCAGTCGGACAGCATGACATTGTCATCCGAGGCGGCGGAACCATCTCCGGCAACCGCGACGCCTTCGGTCCGATCGCCGTCAAGGATCCCTGGAAACGCCTCACCGTCCCCATGCCGTGGCGCCCCGGCGAAATGATCTGGATCTGCGAAAGCGACCGCATCACCATCGAAAACGTAACGTTTCTTGACGCTCCCTTCTGGACCTGCCTTCTGCAGGGCTGCAACGACATCAAGGTGACGAACCTGCGCGTCGACATGGATCCGTGGACCCGCAACGGCGACGGCTTCACGCTTGACGGCTGCCGCAACGTTGTCATGACCAACTGCATGATCCGCAGCGCAGATGACTGCATCGTCATCAAAGCCGACCACCGCAGACTGAAGCGGAAACAGGCGTGCGAAAACATTGTGATCTCCAACTGCGTTCTCGAATCCGTCTGCTACGGCGTGCGCGTCGGAGTCGGCAACGGCGTCATGCGCAATGTCCGGGTCGACAACATCATCGCCCGCACCCGTGTCGCCGCCGATATCGGAGTGAACTGGGGTCTCGTCAAGGCGATTGAGAACATCACATTTTCCAACTTCACGGTCAATTCGGAAACCGCCATCCGGATTGCGAAAAGCGACAACCGGCTGAAACGTCCGGAAGCCGATGTTCTCATCCGCGATATCACCTTCCGCAACTTCAAAGGCAGCTGCGTCCAGGCAATCAACATCTTCCCGAACTATCCCACGCAGAACATCACAATTGAGAACGTGGATCTGCGTCTCCGTCAGATCGACCGCTCGCTCTGTCCCTACCGCGACTTGCCGAAACCGTCCGCTCCGGTCATTCTGCGCGATACGAAAAACCTGCTTCTGCGCGACATCCGCATCGACTGGGCCGATCCCTATCCGAGTTTCTCAACGCCGCTGACCGTGGAACGCTGTTCCGGACTGCGGATCGAGAACTGCAATTTCGGCGGACGTCCCGCCTGGGGCACTGCCGAAGGATTCCCGAAACCAAGCAAGGACGATATCGAATACCGTGCGAAGTGGAAACACCTCTATTGAAAAACTCAATCCGGGATCTTCTCTTCCTCTTTTCTCCGGTAATCCCGCGGGGAAACTCCCCAGTAGTGGTGAAAACGGCGTGAAAAATAAAGAGAATCCCGGAACCCCGTCTGCTGCGCAATCTCCTTGCACGAATACGGGTACAGGGAGAGCAGACGCGCGGCGCGGTTCATACGCAGAGAATTCAGATAGCTCATCGGCCCCTTGTGATAATATTCCCGGAACAATGCGGCGAAATGCGGCGCGGAAAGCCCGAAATGCGCCGCAACCCCTTCCACGGTCAAATCCTTCTGCAAGTTCTTCTGCAGATAAAGTTCCATCTCGCGCACCCGCGCCGGAACAGGCGCAAGATTCCGCTTGCAGCAGCGGTGCAGATTGTAGATGAACAGCTGAAGCAGATTCTTCAGACAGAATTCATCGCCCTCATCCGCCAGCTCCTGCCGTAAAAGCGGAAGATAGGTCTCAAACACCGGTCCGGCGTCCACATGAACCGGAACTCCGGTCGGGATCGGCCACTTATCCAGCATCCGTTCCAGATCGGGACTGTCCGCTATCAGCCACGAATGCATCCACGCGCCATTCTCGTTCCCGTAGCAATGCGTCTTTCCGGGACGCCATACCATCAGAGAATTCTCACAGGAAACCAGCTCCCCCGACTCCTTCCGCACGGTCACCGGGGTTGCAAACCAGATGAACAGCCACGGCCACGGGTACGCGCGTTTCTCGCCGTGATGAATCATCACCGGAAGCATCGTCTCGTCCAAAGCAAAACCCCGGATCAGAAACTGATGCTCTCCACGGGTCCACGGACTGCTGTCATAATAGGACACTTTCGCCTCAATCATCGTTTTCTCCATATTTTTCATCGAATATTACATACAGGAAGATGTTGACTTTTCCCCTGCAGGAGAATATAGTACGGAAAAACAATTTTACAAGGAGATTTTGCCATGACAAGAAAATATTCCGTCTTTCTCGGAAACGTCGGTTCCTGCTCCGACCGCTACTGCGCCGCTTACGGAAAACCGTACACGGTCCGCGAACTCTTTCAGCGCGCCGCAACCGTCCCGCACCTGACCGGAGTCGACCTCGTTCTCACCCCGGACCTGATCGCGGAATTCGACACGGTCCGCGAAATGCTCAAAGAAACCGGCCTCAAGCCCGTCTCCCTCGCCGTCGACCACTTCGCCCAGGCGAAATGGAAACAGGGCTCCTTCTCCGCTCCCGACGCCGCCGTACGCCGGAGCGCCGTCGACGACACCAAACGGGCGATGGACCTTGCCGCAGACATCGGCTGCGATCTCGTCACGATCTGGCCCGGACAGGACGGATACGACTACATCTTCCAGGCGGATTACGAACAGGAACGCACCTGGTTCGCCGACGGCATCCGCGAAGCCTGCAAACACAATCCGCAGATGCGCATCGCCCTCGAATACAAGGCGAAGGAGCCCCGCAACCGATGCTATCTCAACAACACCGCGGCGGCGGTCCTCATTCTCGACGAAATCGGCGAACCGAACTGCGGCGCGGCGCTCGACTACGGACATGTTCTCCTCGGCTACGAAAGCCCCGCCGAAGCGGTCGCCATCCTTCACAAATACGGAAACCGCCTCTTCCATGTCCACATCAACGACAACTACCGCCTGTGAGACGACGACATGATCGCCGGCTCCGTCCACACGCTCGAATATCTCGAATTCTTCTACTGGCTCCGCCGCACCGGCTACACCGGCTGGATGACGATCGACCAGTATCCCTACCGCGAAGACGGACGCGACGCCGTTTCCGAAAGCGCCGAATGGCTTGATGCGCTCGAATCGGTGATCGACCGCGCGGACATGCCGGAAATCACCGCCATTCTCAAGCGCAAGGATGCAATCGCCGCCAGCCGCATGATGCGCAAACTTCTTTTCCCGGGGAACGCAAAATGAAATTCCAGCCGATCTCCTCTTCCGCTGTCCGCGCCGGCGGAGAAATCCGCGCCCGCATGGAGCTGACCGCCGGAAAAATTCTGCATCAAACCGATGTGGAACATCTCTTCGCCGCGCCGTTTCATCACGCAAAACCGAACCCGATGTTCCCGGCGGATTCGCCGGATACGGAATGCTCCTCGACGCCATCGTCAAAGCCGCCGCCCACAATATCGGCGGAGAGGAACTCCGGACGTTCAAGGACGAACATATCGACGACCTGATCTCCACGCAGTCCGCGGACGGCGCAATCACGTTTTACGAAGGCAAACCGGGCTTCTGGGATCCCCATGACCAGTCATACATGATTCAGGCGCTTGTGCTTGATCACCGTTTCTTCGGCAAAACGGAATCGCTCGAAGCCGCGCTCAAACTCGGTGAATTTCTCATCCGCAGCAAAGCGCCGCTCACACTCGGAATCGAAACCGCATTCCTCATGCTCGGCAGGGAATCCGGACGGAACGAATTCATCGACTATTGCCGCGATGAATTCAAAATCACCGAATCCATCGACGCCTACGACCATATTGTCCCCGTCAACGGCGTCGCGCACGTCTACACATGGATCGCCCGCGTTCTCGCACAGCTTCAGTACGCGCAGATCACCGGCAGCAACGCGCCGGTTCTGCTGGAGGGAGCAGAGGAACTGTACCGCCGCGTCTTCAGCAATTACTCCTCCATCTCCGGCTCCTGTTCCGGCGGCTTCTTCTGGGGAGAAGTCTGGGACAACACACAGACCGGACTCGGCAGGTGGGGCGAAACCTGCGTTTCCGCCTATCTGCTCCGCTGCACCGCCAAGATGTTCGAATTTGATGCGGACCCGAAATTCGGCGATCTTTACGAACGCATTCTCTTCAACGCCTTCTTCGGCGCGCAGTCGGAAGACGGAATGCGCCAGCGTTATTTCATTCCGTTCAACGAGCCGGGCGAATGGTACGAACACGAAACCTACTGCTGTCCCAACAATCTGCGCCGCATGATGTTTGAACTTCCCGACGCCGTCTATTTCAAGACGCCGGACGGAATCGCGCTCAACCTTTATACGGAATCCGAACTCTCGCTTCCCGGGCTGAAAATTCGGCAGACAACCGCCTTATCCGGAGGCGGAAACCGTTCATCTGGAAATTTCCGCAGACGAGGCGTTCTCTCTGACTCTCCGCATCCCGGGATGGTGCCGCAATGCAAAAGTCTCCGCCGGAACGGATGTGTTTTATCCCGCTTCCGGCTGGTTCACCCTTCCGGTCAATGCGGGAAAAACTGAAATCGAACTGCTCTTCCCCATGCCTGTCCGCCTGATTCGCGGAACCATGGCGCAGACCGGACGCGCCGCACTGATGCGCGGTCCCCTCGTTTACGCGTTCGAAATGAAACGCAACGGCCTCTCCTCGCTTGAAACGGATCTGCTTGCAATCGACAACACGCAGCCGCTTGACGTTCAGCCGGGCGGAATCCGGGTGGCATGCGTCATTCAGAATCAGACATATCCGCGGAAGGATCTGCTGTTCACACGCTTCTCAAACGAACACCGCACGCGGACTTATTTCCCCGTCCTTTCGGAAAGCGGTCTCGAAAACGACGAACTTTACAAAAGCTGACGTTTGAAACAAGGGCGGACGAAGCGCGCTTTGCGTTCCGTCCGCCCTTGCTTAAAAGGAGATTTTCAAAATCAGATATCCATATCCGCAAACCGTTTCAGATACGGGCGCAGGGCATCCGCCCAGACTTCATAGCCCTCGTTCGTGAGGTGCGCGCCGTCGCGGAAATATGCGTTGTTGCGTGTGCCGTCCGGATTCATGAACGATGCGGTAATGTCAAGGAACGTCACGTAGTCAAACCCGGCGAGCCGCTCCTTCAGAATGCGGTTCAGCACAGGAACCTTGTCGCAGTGGCTCGGCTCGATGCGCGGGAAAACAGCCATGTCGAGAATGTGCGTGGCGGGAGAAAGCTCATGAATCTTCGCAATCACCGCGCAAATGCCGTCCGCAACGTCCTCCGGTTCATCGCCCGGATAGGCTGCCGTCTTTGCAAAATTGTTCGTGCCGATGTTCAAAACCAGCAGTTTCGGGCTCTGATTTGCAAATTCGCCGTGGTCCAGACGCCACAGGACATTCGGTGTGCGGTCCCAACCGTAACCGATGTTCATCACGCTTTTGCCTTTGAAATATTTTTCCCACACGGAACCGCCGTGTTTATTTTCCCAGAAATGAGTGATGGAATCACCGATGAAAATCACATCGGCATGCTCGCGAAGCGCGCGTTCCTGACAGAATTGATGACGCTCATTCCAGTCGTAGGAGTCAACTTCAAAGCGCGGAACCGGGGTGCAGGATCGTTTCATGAAAAATTCCTTATTTTAAAATGGAGACACGGGGATATTCCCCGTGCTCCTTCAAATATTCTGCGGAACGCTTACTTGGATTCAAGCAGCTTGTTCACTCCGGCGAGCTTGACGCAGACGCAGAAAAGTTCAATCGCCTGACGCAGTTCATTGATCGTCGGATAGGTCGGCGCAATACGGATGTTGCGGTCGCGCGGATCTTTCTTGTACGGGAATGTCGCACCGGCGTCGGTGAGCTTGACTCCCGCGTTCTTCGCAAGAGCAACCGTTTCTTTCGCGCAGTTGTCGAGCGTGTCGATGGCAACGAAGTATCCGCCCTTCGGCTCGGTCCAGGTCGCAAGACCCGTTCCGCCGAGTTCGCGGTTCAGCGTGGTCAGAACGATGTCGAACTTCGGCTTCAGCTCTTTGGCGAGTTCGCGCATGTGTTTGCGGACGCCTTCCGCATCCTTGAGGTAGCGAACCGTGCGGAGCTGATTGAGCTTGTCCGGACCGATTGTCTGGACGCCCATGTGTTTTTTGTATTCGCGGACGTTTGCGAGGCTCGAGGCCTCCAGAGCGATTCCGGCGCCCGGGAAGGTGATCTTCGAGGTGGAGAAGAAGTAAATCGGACGATCCGGGTTGCCTGCCTTTTCGCAGAGAGCAAAAATATCTGCAAGTTTCTCTTCTGAATAAATGTGGTGAACGCCGTAAGCGTTGTCCCAGAAGATGCGGAAATCGGGCGCGGCGGTCTTCATGGAGGCGAGACGCTCCACGGTGCGGTCGCTGTAGCAGACTCCCTGCGGGTTGGAGTAGAGCGGAACGCACCAGATGCCCTTGATTGCATCGTCTTCCGCGGCGAGCTTCTCGACCATGTCCATATCCGGTCCGTCCGCAAGCATGGGAACCGTGATCATCTCAAAACCGAGATCCTCGCAGATGGCGAAGTGACGGTCGTATCCGGGAGCGGGACAGAGGAATTTGACCTTCGGGAGGTCTTTCCACGGAGTGTTGCCCTGTGTGCCGAAAATGTAGTGGCGGACAATCGTATCATACATCATATTGAGGCTGGAGTTGCCGCCGATGATGATTTTTTCCACCGGAATTCCGAGAAGGTCGGAGAAGAGTTTCTTGGCTTCCGGGATGCCGTCGAGCAGACCGTAGTTGCGGGCGTCGGTTCCGTCGGCGGTGATGTAGCTGTCGAGTGTGTCGAGAATGCCGTTCACAAGGTCAAGCTGGGTTCCGGCGGGTTTCCCGCGGGACATATCCAGTTTCAGGTTCTGGTTGACGTAGTTCTCGTACTTCTTTTGCAGTTCTTCGCGACAGGACAGCAGCTGTTCCTTTGTAAGTGCCTGGTAATTCACCGCATTCATCTGTTTGTATTCCCGGTTAATGTTTCAGCGGAGATTTCATCCGCTCTTTTTTACTACAACCTATAATATATCATTTTTTTTTGAATGATTCAAGTTTTCCGCTTGATTTTTTTCAAAAAGAGTGGAATATTAAAGGAGAATTATACTGGGAAAGGAAATGCATCCATGGCTAAATCAATGTTTGTCTCCGGCTCGCTCCACCGCATCAGCGGTCAGATCTCAGAGGCTTCGGCCCGGATGCATCAGCACAATCAGGAACAGGACTCGCCCGAATCCGGAAACGACCCGCAGGAACAGCAGCCACAGCCGAAGCCACGGGCTCCGGAAGTCGACAACGCCGCGCGCAACGCTCTGCTCAAACCGCGCTATGAAGAACTGCTCCGCACAAAACGCGATCTGATCGGACAGCTCAACGAAGCCGAAGCGAAAAGCTCCGCGGAGCAGATGCGTTTGGAACGCTCCGCCGCCGATTGCGCTCAGACGCTCGCCGAACTCCGCGCAATCCTCGCCCGGCTCGAATCCTGCCGCATTCCCGAACTTTCGGATTCCGATTTTCATCCGGCCCTCAACGAAGCGCTCCGCACATTTGAAAACGGGCGCATCGAGCTTATCCGGGCAACGGCTCTTCCCTCCGAACATGCAGCGGGGACAGCCGTTCAGACGGCGGCGAAAATGGATCTCGCGGATATTCCGGCCGGAACGCTTTTCAAAAAAGGATTCGCATTCTTCCTGCCGCTGATTCTGACCATTCTCTTCTCGGCATTTGTCCTTGCCCTCTCGTTCATCATTGCATGGAAAGTTGCGCTGTAAAATGACTCCCGACGATCCGAACATCGCACGCATTGATTACTGGCGAAAATCCGGAAACCGGGCTCAGCTTACCCAGCTTCTGAGCATCGGTTCTCTCCACGGGCTCGCGGAAGAAAACAGCGTCGGCCGGTCTGTCAGACGCCGCCGCAGAGTGCTCATCGCCTTAATGCTGCTGATTCTGCTGACCGGGCTCTACTCCGCGCTGTTCTGAGGAAGCAACCAGACGCTTCAGTTCCATTTTCTCCACATAGAACCAGTCGACCGAACGGATCCGGCAGAACGCGTAGACGAACTCGCGTCCCTGCACATCGCGCTGAATGCTGACTCCGTACTGCTTGCGGTTCATTCTGTCCAGAAGGACGGGATCGCCGAGATTGGCGAAAACGACTTTTTCATCCGCCCGACGGTATCCGCGCAGATTTCCGGCGGCAAAGTCGCGTCCGGTTGAAACGATGATGTCCCCCGTGTTCGTCACAATCGCCTTCTCCTCCGCAACCGCCTCGCTGTTGCCGCCCAGACGAAGTTCCTCCACGAGCTTGGCAATGGAGATGTCGAGTCCGCAGACGCCGCTCGCGGTTCCTCCGGCAAGGCGGATCGGAGCACTGCAGGAGATAACCAGCCCGAACTCCGGAATACTGTCGATATAAGGCTCCGTCCAAACCGTCCCCTGCTTCGCATGTTCCGCAATACGATACCAGCGGCGCAGGCGCGGATCATAGCCGCGCGGGAATTTGCCCGACGCCGGGTATGCGGCATAAAGTCCGTCGGGAAAACCGAACAGCACGCGGATCACCGGCGTTCCCTCCAGAAACGCCTTTTCCTGCGCCTCCGTGGTCCATGCGACATTTCCGCTCTCCAGAATAATCTGCCGCAGACGCGGAATAAAACGGGAAAGCGGTTCCAGACGCGTCTTCAGCGGAAGCGCGGTATCGGGAGTTGCAGTGTAGACCAGCACGGCGGGATCAATGGTCCCGTGGTGAAAACGGGAACGCAGCATGGTGTCCGATTTCCGTTCCGGAAATTCCGCCAGGGACACGGCGGCGGTTCCGGCGGAGTGTTCATGCAGATCATAATTCAGCAGAAACGCGGTATCCGCCGCAAGAAGCGACGTTGCCTGTTCCAGTTTGAGGAACTGTTCATCGAGCCGGTATGCCGCACGTGAACAGATTGAAAACGCAGTGCTCAGTGCATTGTCGCGCAGCCGCATCTCCTCTGAAAAACGGAAACTCTGGAAGAGCGAATAGGAGAGAGCCGAAACGCCCGCCAGCAGCGCTGTCAGGAAGAGCAGCAGCAGCAGACGGCTGTGGCTCCGGCTCCAGCGGAAACATTTCCGCAGAAGATTGTCGGGCTTTGCGGACACTTCAAGATCCATCATCCAGCGTCTCAGGTCGGCGGAAAGTTCCCCCGCCTGCTGATAGCGTTCCGCTGGATCGTTCGCAAGCGCCTTGCAAATGACCGCTTTCAGATCACCGTCAATTTTCGCTCCGAACTCATGTTCCGGCGGATTCTTCTGCCCGTCGCGAATCGCGCACATGACCTCCTCCGGCGTCTCGCCGGAAAATGCGGGATGAAGCGTAACAAGTTCAAACAGGATTGCCCCCATCGCGAAAATATCGGCGCGCTGGTCGCATGGTTCCCCGCGGATCGCCTCCGGCGCAAGATACTGCGGCGTGCCCGCCAGAACGGAGGCGCCTTCCGGCTGCGGCAGAATCGGACGCGCAATTCCCCAGTCCATGATATAGGTTTCATGATACTCTCCGGTCATGATGTTTTCCGGTTTCAAATCGCGGTGCATGATGTTACGGCTGTGCGCGTATTCGAGCGCATCGCACGCCTTGAGAAAAATTTCCAGACGGTTCCGCAGACTCTTCTCCTCGTCGAACGCGCGGACTCCGTCGAGACGGTAGTGTGTAGCGACCTGTTTCAGATAGTCTTTAAGGGTAATGCCGTTGATCATCTTCATGGCGAGATGAAGCCCGTTTTCTCCGTCGGATTTCAGAGAATAGATCGGCACGATCGCGGGATGATCAAGCTGGGCGGTCACGCGCGCTTCAGAAAGGAAAAAACGCCGCTGTTCCCCGTTCTCCGCCGCCTCTTTGCGCAGGGATTTGATGGCGACCAGACGGTGCAGCCGACGGTCGAATCCGCGGAAGAGCAGTCCCTGTCCGCCCTCGGCGATCTTCTCCCGGACTTCATATTCATCATCGAGAGAATCAAGTTTGAGTTCATCTCCCGAAAAATTGACGTTCCCGGGATTGTGATGCTCGCGCAGCTCTTCGATCCGCGAATCCACGTCTTTCCGTTTCTTCCGGAAGAAACCGGTGCCGAATCCGGTCTTCACCGCGTTTTTACCGGATGACGCCGGAGCCGTTTTTCCCGATACAACCGTCCGGTCAATCAGAATTGTCTTTTCTGCCGAATCCCTGCCGTTTCCGCTCTCCATTTGCTCCCTCATTTTCTCTGTTTTCGATAATTTAACGCTGTTTTTCCAAATTGTCAAGAACAGAAGACGTTCGGTTGACATATTCCGGAAAACCAGCATCAGAAAGGAGCCTTTTATGCTGAATCACAATTTGAATCTGCGCGATCTGCTGAATCCGCAATACCTCTGCGCCGCTGAAGACTGGCGGGTCTGTTCCGACTGCTTTGCCGGAGAGCGCGAAGTCAAACACGCCGGCGAACGCTATCTCCCCCGGACCGAAGGGCAGATGGCCGACGCCCAGTTCGGAATGCGCCGGTACGACGCCTACAAAGCCCGCGCGAATTATTTCAATTATCTCGCGACCACAATCGCCACCATGCTCGGCATCATGCACCGCGAACCGCCGGAGGCCGTCGAACTGCCCGAACGCATCCGCGCCATCCGCACAACCGCCTCCAGCGACGGTCTCCCGCTTGACGACACTCTCCGCAGACTGAACCTCTTCCAGCTTCTCTACGGGCGCTGCGGACTCCTCCTCGACGTTCCGCCTGCGACAGTCTCCCCCGACGCCGTTCCCGTCATGACTCTCTGCGCCGCACCGCAGATTCTCGACTGGACTTGCGAAAACGGCGATTCCTCCGCTCTCACCTCGCTTCTGCTTGATGAATCCGGCTGGGAACGCGGTCCGGAAGGCTGGGAATTCCGCCGCAAAGTCCGTCTCTGCACACTCTCTCCCGACGGCGAATACTGTTCGGTCCGCATGACGCCGGATGAATTTCGCGCCTTCCGCACGAACCCGTGTCTTCTTCCCGACGAGTGTTTCCCGGAAATCCGCGGACGCCGCCTCAACCGCATTCCGTTTGTCTTTGCGAACGTAAACGACTCCGGCGCGGCCGTCCCGACGCCTCCGCTCCTGCCGCTTGCCAATGCGTGTCTTGCCATCTACCGCGGTGAAGCCGATTACCGCCATGCGCTTTTCATGCAGGCGCAGTCGACTCTGTTTCTCAAAGGATTCCAGCTTGACGGACCGCCGATGATGGGCGCGGGCAACTACATTCACACAGAGTCCCCCGACGCTTCCGGAAGCTACCTGGAAATTTCCGGCTCCGGACTTCAGGAGATGCGCGCCGCCCAGAACGATCTGCACGCCATTGCCCAGAACATGGGAATCACACTCGACAGCCGCAGCAACGAATCCGGCGAAGCGCTGAAGACTCGTCTTGCAGTCAAAACAGCTCTCATGCGCGCCGTTGCCGGAACTGCGGAAAAGACAATGCTGCAGATTCTCCGCATTGCCGCCGGATGGTGCGGAGCCAACCCGGAAGAAGTGATCTTCCGCGTCAACCGCGATTTCAACGAAGGCGGAGTTGCCGCATCCGACGTGCTCGACCTCTGGAATGCCAAGAACGCCGGACTCCCCCTCTCCGCACGCAGCATCCACGAATGGCTCCGCCGCAATGATTTCACCGACGCCTCTTACGATGAAGAAAATGAACGGATCACCCGCGAAAAAACAAACGCCTGATTCTCTCCCCGTCCGGTTCCGCCGAACCGGACGTTTTTTATGAAAAAAAATCAAATAAAAAGAGAAAAAGCATTTGACATTTAAAGTTTTCCGTGATAGTGTTTTTTCAGCCTGTATAATCAGCAATTATGTGAGAGGTGCTTTTTATGGATAAAGAATATTGGAGTCACAAAATCAAGGGAGCTCTCCTCGGTAAAACCATCGGAGAAAACCTCGGCCGTCCTTATCTGGGAGCACACGAACCACTGGAGCTGACCTTTTACGATCCGCTCCCCGATCCGGATTCCTCCAGCTGTTTTCTCGATTTTCAGATTCTCTGGCTTGACGAGCTGTCCAAAATGCCGCATCCCGTCCCCGAACGCAATTTCTTTGCACAATGCTGGCTTGATCATATCCGTTACTATGACGCGGAATACGGAATCGCCCTCCGCAACCTCAGGAACAGCATCATGCCGCCCTGGTCCGGAAATTTCGACGACTATTTCAGCGACAACTTCGGAGCCGCCCGCCGCGCCGATCTCTGGGCGTTCCTCAATCCGGCAAAACCCGACACCGCATTGAAAATCACCTACGAAGACGCCTGCGTCGACCATGATAAAGACGGCGTTTTCGCAGCGGAATTCTTTGCCGTTCTGCTCAGCAATGCGTTTATTGAAAGCAACCCCGAAGCACTTCTCAACGCGGCGCTCGCGGCCATTCCCGGCGAATCCAGACTTGCGGAAGCGGTCCGCTTCACCCGCGAACTCTGCGCCAGGGAAAACGACTGGAAGGAAGCCCGCCGCCAATTCCTCGCCAAATTTGACAATGAAAATTATGAAGACGGCATCATGAACACCGGCTTCATCCTTCTCGCGTATCTGCTCGGAAACGGCGATTTTGAAAAAACAGTCCTCATTGCCGCAAACTGCGCACGCAACACTCCGGTCAACGCAGGAATGGCGGGTGAACTCGTCGGCCTGCTCAAGCCCGATTCCATTTCCGAACGCTGGCTCGCGCCCGTCTCGGAAAAGATCCAGCTCAGCGATCCGGAACTCGTTATGGATTATCCGCAAACGCTCGACGCCTTCATCGAACAGATTCTTGAGCTCGCGCCCAGAATCGAAGCGCATACGCCGCGCGCCTGCGACCAGCCGGACTTCACACCGTTCCTCATCCCCGTTCAGTTCGGCATTCACCGCAACTGGAACCGCTGGCACGAGATCCTTCCCATTCCGGAGTATCTCCACCTCGACAAGGAGTACACCATTCCCGGCACCTTCAACTATCTGAACGCATTCGAAGTTCCCCCGAACTCGCTTTACATGATGCGTTTCCAGTTCACGATCGACGAAACGAAAAAAGTGCGTGTCATCTTCAACTGCAACGCAACCTCCCGCGTCTGGGTCGACGGAGTCTACCGTTTCGGGCGAGACGGCGGCTGGGTGACGCCGTCATTCGACACCGTCCCGCACAATCAGTACTGCGACATCACACTGGAAAGCGGAGTGCATGAACTGCTTGCCGGAGTGGCCCCCGTACCGGCCAAACCGTCGGAAACCATTCTCTGGGTCATGGGCGTCGCCGACTGCGCCGACTCCCAGTGGCTGCCCTACGCGTTCTTCAGCAACTGATTTTCTCCGCGAACATTTCTCCCGGAGCCGTTGTCTGAATCAACA
The DNA here is from genome assembly GCA_900549415.1 of uncultured bacterium. Lineage (GTDB taxonomy): Bacteria > Verrucomicrobiota > Lentisphaeria > Victivallales > UBA1829 > UBA1829. The sequence goes on along the minus strand of URNX01000004.1, from coordinate 46,086 downwards.
GCGGCTTTAATTTTCAAAAGGGGGGGAAGAAAATGAAAGTTTACGGATTCATTCTGCCGTTTTTTCTGCTATTTTCCGGAGGCTGCTCATCAACGCGAAGCACGCAAGGAATTTCGGCAGTTTCCTGTTTTGACCTTCCGCGTTATCTTGGAAACTGGTACGAAATTGCACGCCTGCCAAATCGTTTCGAATACGGAATGGATTATGTCACTGCAGAATATTCTCTCAACACCGACGGAACGGTCCAAGTCATCAACCGGGGAATTCGGAATGGAGAAAAGCGCGAAATCTCTGGAATTGCAAAATTCAAAAATTCTCCAGTCGTCGGAGAACTCCGTGTCTCTTTCTTCCGCCCGTTTTACAGCGACTACAAAATCATCCGTCTCGCTCCCGATTACAGTTATGCTGTCGTGACAGGCTCAACCGATGATTCTCTCTGGATTCTCTCCCGGACACCGACACTCCCGGAAAATGCACGGGAAAAACTGCTTGCCGGAATCCGGAAGCTCGGATTCGATACTCAGCGTCTCGAATTTCCAAAACAGGGAGTAGGAAAATGAAAGTACGGGAAGTGATTGTTTCCGACCGGATGCAGTCGCAATATTTCTATTTCCGCACAGAACCGCCCGGCAAAAATTTTCATCCGGAGTTCCGCCCGCAACTCACACCGAAACAAATGCTTCAACTCGGCGTATTCGGAGGAAAATACATGACCGATTGTACCGGGGAATTCCCGGAAGACTGGTTTGAACACGCAAAGCTCTGCCCGGAACGGCATAATCCGGCTTTGAATTTTTTCGGCGTCAACGCCTCGCTCCCGCTTTCCGAATGGCGGCGCAAAGGCTGGATTTATTTTGAAGACCCGCGCGGCTGGTTCCAGTGGTACTGCCGATACTGGACCGGACGCAGAATTCCCGACGACGAACGCCAGATCCGCCGCTGGAAAATGATGGTGCGTCACTTCGCACAACTCCGGAACTGTCCTCTCCCCGGCGACTGGAATTGCCGGCGCCGTCAGCGCCAGGCTCTCCTGCACTGGGCCTACGACACTCGGAAAGTCTGACCGAACCGCTTGCCTTTTCTCCACGCCATTCCCCAGGGAAGAAACTTTTCAGACATTTTTTCAGAAAGCTCTTGAAATATTACTATATCGTAATATATTATATCAAACAAAAAAAGGAATTTCGGAAATGCTCCGGAAAATCGGATTGCTGATTACATTGACGAAGCAGTATCAGGAACGCATCCTGACCCGTCTTCTGGTCAAATACGGCATTGATGAATTCAATGGTCCGCAGGGACGAATCCTTTATGTTTTGTGGAACAGCAATTCCATTTCCATTCAGGAGCTTGCACAGCGGACCGGACTGGCCAATGCGACATTAACTTCGATGCTGGACCGGATGGAACGGAAAAATTTGCTCCGCCGGACCGCCGATCCCGGGGACCGGAGAAAAATCCGGATTCTTCTGACGGAACAGGCGTTCGGACTGCGGGAAAAGTATGATGCGGTAACAGCCGCCATGACCGGCATCACCTGCCAAGGCTTTTCAGAAGAAGAAATAGAACAGCTGGAATCCTACATGGAACGCGTACTCCGGAATGTTCAGAATTATGAAAACAACCAACCCGAACGGAGGTTTCAAAATGAATAAACAGGAACTCGCTCAAACCGTCAAAGAAATGATCGCCGCCCCCTCCTGCTGCCAGGAGCTGAAGAACGCCGGTCAGAAGTGGCTCGATGCAGCCGGAACAGCAAGCGCCAAAGCCGCCGCGGACGCTCTTGCAAAAGAGATTAAGGAAGACATCTGTACAGTGGACGACGTCATCGGATTTTTCGAGACCGCGGACGCCGTCAAGCTTTTCGGAGAGGAAACGGCGAAAAACGTTGCCGCCCACGCCCGCGAAATCAAAAGCAAAGGCGCGAAATGGTGTGACTGTCCCGCCTGCGCCGCCGGACTCCGCATCCTCGAAAATGCCGCGCTTCTCGCGTAAAACATCCGCAGAAAATTCAGTTGACTACAGATTGTAGTCAACTGAATCATATCAAAAGCACCCGTTTTCATTTATCATCCGGTTCCATATCCGGATCATCGGATTCGTAATAATAAGAATAATCTATTCCTTTCATAAACATTTCCCTGTCATTAATCTTCTCTGTCAAAGCCGGCTGAAGCAGCGCCTTAATCTCCGAACTGTCCGCGACACTCCTGCGCATAGCTTCAAGATAATCATTTTTATTGACACGACTCCAGTCCACACATTTTTTCAAACCGCGTTTCAGCATACCGTCCAGCCAGATGCGTGTGCTCCTTCCGTTTCCCTCCATGAAAGGATGAGCGACATTCATTTCCACGTATTTATCAATAATTTCATCATAGGTCGATTCAGGCATCGCCTCAATCGCAGCAAGAGTTTCGGGAAGAAATTGCGCCATGGCGAATTGAAAACCAGTCTTGCTGATATTTTTATTCCGGATTTTTCCGGCAAAATCATAAAGTCCGCCAAACAGGTAGGAGTGAATCTGCTGCAAACTCTTCACAGTTCCCGGTTCCAAATTTTCCAGCAGACCGCTTTCGAAGAGCGCATAGGCTTTTGTTCGGCTTTGCCCGTCAATGGAGGTTCCGCTGTAAGTCAACCACTGGATAAACGGAATAGAAAAACGGCTGGGAATCGATTCAATCAATGAAAGAATATCCTTCTGCCCCAGACAGTCTGTCAAGTATTTTTTCCCATCCGCCGCAGTCATTTTCAGCTGTATGCAGCTTTCCGCAAGCGGTGAATCTGATTTTTTCAAACGCGACTTCAGCACACTCCAGTATTTACGCGGATTCGCGCTTTCCGTCAGAACAGCGATGATATCGACAACGGAAAACATCCATTGCCCAGACACATCGTCCCAAGCGGCGCGGACTTCGCGATCATTGAAGAAACGTATTGAAATTTTATGATTCATCTTTATCAGTCCTGCTGGGAAAAGCCGCCGTCCTGAACGGCAAGCGGTTGAACGTTCATACATTACAGCCGATTTGCATTTTTTCAATGCGCACGAGTTTTTTTTCATGGATTTTTACGAATTCCATTTGTTTTCCGTGGCAATTCATTGTATATTGTCAGTGTATAGAAGAAAACCAACAAACTAAGGAGCTTTTCCATGAAAATCAAAGCGATTGTCACTGCAGTCTCTCTGGCGTCCCTCGCTGTCCTGACGGGATGCGCAACCTCATTCCCGCTCGGACTCGTCTACACCAGCGTCAAACTGCCCGTTACCGTCGGCAACGGCGAAATGCGCTACTCCAAGAAGGGCGAGGCAAAATGCCAGACCATGTTCGGATGCTTCGCCAGCGGCGACGCCTCCATCAACGCGGCCTGCAGCGATGCCAAGATCACAAAGGTCGGCTGGGTCAACCAGGAAGTCCTGAACATCCTCGGCATCTACGGCAGCTACAAGACCGTTGTCTACGGCGAATAAGCCGCAAGGACACTTTCATGAATCCCGGACTTGCTCCGGGATTTTTTTTGCCCTTTTTCCGGCGCATGGAACCATGAAACAAACGTTTCCGCCCATGCCGTTCCCTGTTTGATTTTCCTCCGGAACGGCATTATCTTCCCTCCATCAAAGGGGGGATTCTATTATGAACAAAACATGGCTTCTATGCTCCGTTCTGCCGTTGCTCGCCGGGGAATTTCCGGCCGACGCGGCGGAAGACAATCCGTCCGGAACCAGAACTCTGCGGTTCGTCCAGGATGACGCGCAGGACTACATGGTCTCGAAAATCTACATCCTCAAGTACACACAGGCAAACGACCTCATGCCGTGGGTCATGAGCATCGTCAAACGGTACAACATGAACTCCGCCGTCAACTGCATTGACTACGGAAACAGCAATCAGCAGATTCTGACGGTCACATGTCCCGTCCACATGATGCCTTACGTCGACGACTTCATCGCAAAGGCTGACCGCAACGTCGAAATCGACGGCAAAGTTCCCGGCGACATTATCCGCGGAACCGGAATCACTCGTGCCGTCTATCGTCCGAAGTACCGCTCCGGACAGGATCTCATCAACGTAACCGTCAACGCTGTCATCAACGAAGGGCCTTACGGTTCCCTCTACGGATACGACAAAAATTCCAATCAGATCTACTGGAAGGACAACGCCTCCAATTCCGGATTCATGTACCAGTTTCTTGCCTGGCTCGACCGCCCGGCTCCGCAGATCAATCTTCATTTCAAGGTTTATGAAGTGCGCGAAAGCACTCTCCGCGACATGGGCATTGAATATCTCGCATGGAAGAACGGTCCCGGACTCAACATCTTCCAGACGGCATGGGATTCTTTCAGCATTACATCGGGCGGAACCGCGGCTCTTCAAGCAGCGTCCGGTCCCGTCGGCGGATTCTTTTTCGCTCCGCAGTTCGACGCCAGCTTCATCCGCCTGCTTCAGCAGAACGGCAAAGCGGAAATCCGCAATTCCGCCGATATGACCGTTCTGAATTCCGATACGAAAAACTACTCCATGCTCTTCAACCCGCAGTTCCAGAACATCACAAAAACCAACAACGACTACACCGCCGTCGTCCCGAGCGCCATTTCCGGACTGCCGGAAGGCACCAACCAGCTCTATCTAAAAATCCTCGCCCCGACAGTCTGCCTGCACGCAGGGACGGAAGTCGATTTCACAATCCCGGACTATGCGCCGGGGCAGTATGCGGGGATGCCCGGAACTCTCTTTTTCGGATACGACATCCAGGTCGCCGGAGCCGTTGAACGGAACAATTACGGAACCGAACTCATCGAAACCAGCCAATTCACCGGAAACACAACCATCGAACTGAACACCGAAAAAATTCTCGCGGCATGGGATAAATCCGAAGAGGTTGAACAGACCATCGGCGTTCCGTTCCTGTCTGAAATCCCGATTCTCAAATACCTGTTCAGCACTACCACGACAACCCGGGAGAAAACCCGTGTCTGCATGACGGTCACAGCAGAAATGGCCGATACCGCCCGTCAGAGTCCGCAAGCCGGAAAACTCATAAAGCTGAAATAAGGAGTCAGAACCATGAAAAAACATCTGCTCATTCCGCTTCTTCTTTCCGTTATTACCGTGCATGCGGCAGATCTGCCGCCCGTCACACCGCGCGATTCCAACTTCAACAACAGCGGAGGATACGACAGCTCCCGGATCGAGGCTATCCTCAACGTTCATGTCAAAGATGAAACAGACACTGTCCATTTCATCCGGGACAACAACGATCCGCGCGTCGTCACAAAATGCTATCTGCTCAAACACGCAGCCCCCTATGAACTCCGCGACTACATCCGCCAGATGGTGCAGGCGAAACGGGTCGGCAACACCAGCATGCAGCAGATTTTCCCGATGAACACGGCGGCAATGCCGTATCAGGCAACCGTCGGCGCACCTTCCGCCGAACCGGTCAGCTCGCAGCCGACCTACGCCCCGCCCGCACAGCTTGGAAGCAACACCGCCGTCGAGTGTCTGAAATATGCCGACGGAACCGGGCTTCTCATCATCAGCGCCGAAGAGTACCGGTTCAAAGACCATGAAAACGGCATGGGATTCGATACACTCGTGAAGCTGCTCGACAAACCGCAAATGGGTGCAAACAGCGGAACGCAGACTTTCATCTATATGCCGAAATTCGTACCCGCACGGAATCTCATGCAGCTCATCCAAAACGTCGGAATGAACATCACAGACGTCACTGAAATCTGGCAGGGACAGGATGTCGTCGCCGCCGATCCGGACCTCAACTGGCTCGTCTTCGACGTCACAAACTACACCATGCCCAACATCGATAAAATGCTGAAGCTCTACGATGTTCCCATCCCGCAAGTGCGCCTTAAAATTTCCGTCTACGAAATCACCAGAGAAAACGATGATAAAATGGGCATCGACTTCCAGGCGTGGAAAAACAATCAGGGAGTTGACCTCTTCTCCGTCGGGGGACGTTACCGCGACAACTGGGCGGCCGCATACGGCGGAACTCTCGGACAGACCGGTTCCGAACGGACAAGTTTCTATAATTTCAACCCGAAATGGAACTCACGCTACATTGATTTTCTCGTCAGCATCGGCAAAGCAAAAGTCGCGTACACGGGCGAACTGCTCATCCGCAACAATACCCCCGCAACCCTCGAACGCAAAACACAGATTTTCTATGTGGACACCTCCGTTCCAGCAGCCTCTCACTCGCTCAAAGACCTCGGCCCGTATGAACTGCTCTCCATGCTGATCGGAAAACTTGAGCAGGACGCTGACAAGATTCCCGTCGGACGCGGCAACCGCCAGGAAGTCACAAAATTCACCGGATTCGGCTTCTCCATGAACGTCGAAAACGCCTCCGTGAACCTGGATGAAACACGGTTCAAAATCACTTTGAACAACTCAAGTCTGCTCGGTTTTGAATCAAACGGCACACCGAGAATCTCGGCGAACAGCGTCGTGACGCAGGAGGTCAGCCTTCCGCACGGAAAGAACAGTTTTGTGATCGGCGGACTCAAAAAACAGGAAGTTGTCAAATCCGCCACAGGCGTTCCGTTCCTCATGGACATTCCGTACCTCGGCTATCTGTTCTCAAGCGTATCCAGTTCCACTAAATTCTCAGAACTCGTGCTTGTCGCACAATGCGACTGGGACGCCCCAGCCGACGCCCCCGGACGCCCCGCCAAAAGCAAACCGGTCAAACAGTGACACACCGCCGGGAGCCTGTCCCCGCGACAGGCTCTTTTGCAACTTTTTTCCATCTTCCCTTGCATTTTTCCGAACAGAGACTACATTAAAGAGAGTAGGACACTTTTAACTAAACAAGGATATAATCATGAGAAAGACTCCCGGTCAGTTATGGGGAAGATGCGCAAAAGAGGCCTTCTTCCGGAAAGATTTTGAACTCAAAGAAAAACCGGAAAGCGCTGTTCTCCGGATCTTCGTCGATACCGGATACGAACTGTTCCTCAACGGACGCTTCGTCGCATACGTTGATGAGTGGAACAACATGCGCGACTACAATGTCCGCATGTACCTGAACCCCGGACGCAATGTCATCGCTGTTCATGCGATCAACACCGCCGGACACCGCGGCTTCGCTTTCGAACTTCTGCTGAACGGAACCGACTCCGTCAGCTCCGATGAAAGCTGGAAAGTCGCCGACTCCGAACTCTGGGGCTGGATGCTGCCCGGATACGACGACTCCGCATGGAGCGCACCGGTCGTCATGCCGATGGAGATTTTCGGAATGCCGCAGTGGTCGTCGCTCCCCGGAAATGATCCGGAACGCGTCATCTCCCCGATTCCGAACACGCCGTTTTTCTGTTCCGAAGTCCCGAAATTCGTCGATTCCCCGTTCTACACGAAACGGCCCGAATCCTTCACGCCCTCCGCAGAGCTGAGTGAACTGATCGGACCCGAATACGCAGAAAGCGCAAAAGCGTATCCGCCCGCATTCGTCCATGCGGACAATCTGATGGAACTCAATGCGAAAAACGGAGCAATCAAGGCGGACGGCTTCAAAGTCACCGCTTCCGCGACCGCGCGCTACGAGGGACCGGAATTCACGATAGACTTCGGCGAGGAATGCTGCGGATATTTCCGGATGCGCGTCAAATCCGGAAAAGTTGTCCGCTTCCGCATCTATTACGGGGAATGTCTGGATGAATGCTTTGCCGAACCGGAGCCGGAAATTCCGCTGCACCGGATGCTCATCGAAACAATCTCGCTCCAGCCGGGCGTGCAGGAATGGGAGAGCCGCATGCGCGTCGGATTCCGCTTCGCCCGAATCGAATTCTTCCATTGTCCGGCGGAAGTGGAAGTGGATGAATTCCATGTCCGCAACACCGTCTATCCGGTTGCCTACCGCGGCGCGTTCTTCTGTTCCGACGAATCGCTGAATGGAATCTGGAAGGCCGGACGCAAAACACTGCATCTCTGCATGCAGGAGTATTATCTCGACGCCATCAAGCGCGACCGTCTGCTGTGGGTCGGCGACACGCGCGCCGAAGCACTTTACAACTATTATCTGTTCGGCGATACGGAACTTTTCAAATTCAGCATGCGCGAGCTTGCAAAGTGTCAGTATGAAAACGGAGCGATCGGCTCCGCATGGGGAACCGGAGCCTCCCTGCTCTGGGATTACGACGCCTGGTGGGTCATCGCCCTGCACGATTACTACATGTATACCGGAGACGCCGCATTCCTGCTCGAACTCAAACAGAATCTCTGCCGCGCAACCGACTGGCTCACCGCGCGCGCCAATGCGGAGGGTCTGATCGACGTTCCCCCGAATCCGCTGAAACTCTGGATGGTGGTTCTCGACAGTTCCGTCGGAATCGATCCGTTCCTCAACAGTCTCTATCTCCGCGCCCTGAAAACCTCATGCGAAGCCTGCGGACTCGCCGGAGATGCGGAAGGCGCAGCGCGTTACGATGCGCTGATTGCGAAAACGGAACCCGCCGTTCGCGCACTGCTCGCAAAAAGCCCGCTGAAGGATCGGAAATCGCTCTACTCGCATTCAACCGGAATTTATGAAGTGATCGAATCTCTGTTCAAGGAAGGCGATTCCGCCGCGGCTCTCGCACTGATCCGCCAGCGCTGGGGCACTCTGCTCTCCTGCGGAGCCGATACGCTGTTCGAGGGAATGTATTCCGACTCCATGCCGCAACTCGCGGAACGTCACGAGAACAACAGACTTGCCCACATCAGCTTCTGCCACGGCTGGACCGCCGGTCCGTGTTCGCTCCTGCCGGCATGGATCGCGGGAATCCGTCCGCTGGAGCCGGGATTCAAACGGTTCACAGTCGCCCCGGATCCGGTCGATCTGACCTGGTTCAAAACGGCTGTTCCGACTCCGCACGGCGAAATCGGACTCGTTTTCCGCAACGGCACGTACACGCTCTCCGTTCCGGAAAACACAAACGCCGTCTTCCGTCTCAACGGGAAAGAAACCGAATTCGGAAGCGGAGTCCACACAATCAGATAACAGAGAGAGACCCGGTGTCCGAACAGCGCAAATTCTCCAGAATTTTCCGCTGTTCCACCGGGTCGAACTCTCCCGCCCGGGCGGAAAGACAGTTTGCGGACGCCGCCGAAAGCGCGACGCGGAACGCTTCCGCCTCCGCCATTCCGTCAAGCAGACATGATGCGAAAACAGCTGTCGCCGTATCCCCCGCGCCAAGCGGGCTGATCACATGCTCCAGACGCGGAATCGCATAACGGAAAAGCCGCCCGCCGCCGGAAAAAGTCGCCGCGTCCGGACCATTCGTAACGGCGAAAGAAACATTTTTCCAGCGTTCCGCCGCCGTCCGGTGCGCCGACTTGATCTCAGAGCAGCCGGTAATTTTGAAAAACTCTTCGCGGTTGACTTTCAAGATGATGCGTCCGGGAAGTTCCAATACAGCTTCGATCCCCTTCACCGCATCCGCGATCACGGGAACTCCTGCGGCAACCGCGATTTCCGCGACGCGTCTGTAAAGTGAGGGATCTGTTCCATCCGGCAGACTTCCCGAAATCACAAAAACCGACGCTTCGCAAATGTGCGCTTTCAATATCTGCAAAAATTTTTCCGCCTCCGTCTCCGAAACAGCGCCTGAGGGTTCGATCAGTTCGGTCATACTCCCTTCCGCACAATCCAGACACGTCACGCAAGTGCGGGTCTCATGCCGGGTTTCAACTGTTTCATGCCGGATTCCGAGTTCATCGAGAGCCGCGCAAAGCCGTTGTCCGGTTGCACCTCCGGCGAATTGAAACAGACGCGTTTCCGCCGTTCCGAAACATGCGGCGGCGCGACAGACATTCACGCCCTTCCCCGCGGGATAAACCTCCATCGAGACCGCGCGGTTCACTGCGCCCGTTTTCAAATTCTGAAAGACAAGCGTCTTCTGCCACGCGGGATTCGCACCCATGACGAATATTGTTTTCATTCTGAATTCTCCGTTTTTAACGAAACATACCACGTCCGGTTATTTTTTCCAGCGTCTGCGGAGAAGTTCTTCCGTTTTTCCCGTGCAGAACCCGCGGGCGTCAAGCACACCGGAGATGATTCTGACCGGGAATCCGCATCCGCGCAAGTCCGGAAGCGCAAGGGAATCGAATTCAGTTTCTGCACATCGGCAGAGCTCAGCGGAAACACTCAGCAAGCGGAAGCTGCCGACGCTTCGCATCTTCCGCAATCATCCCGGCAATAAGGCGCGCACCTTTTTCACGGAAATGCGTGTCGTCCGCCGCCCCCTCCATCCAGTCGGGATAGACTCCCGGAGGGACATGCATGAAATACTCGCCTGAAGCCTCCGCGCCGATCCGCGTCAGCCAGTCCGTCGTCATGGAGTTCAGATCAATCAGCGGGACGTCCGTCTCCTCTGCGGTTCCGCGCATCAGCTCCGGATATACTCCGAGGGTCTGAAGCAGAGCGCCGTGTTCATCGAACTTGCGGCGCGCAACCGATGTCAGCAGGACGGGGAACGCCTCCTTCGCACGGACTTCGGAAATGAAACGTTTCAGATTCGCGCAATAGGCGTTTTCATCAGCGTAATCATACGGAATATCCGATTTCTGATCATTGTGTCCAAACTGAATCAGAACAAAATCATCCTTCCGCAGAGCTCCAAGCAGAGCATCCCAGCGTCCCTGCGTGCGGAAGCTCTTCGTACTCCGTCCGGGCGAAGCGAAGTTGACGACGCGGATTTCCGGACGCGTCAACTCCCCGAGGACCTGTCCCCATCCGGTCATGGGAACATGTTCCGCGGGGTACGTTGCGGCGATGGAATCTCCGGCAATCAGAATGGCAGACGTCATAATTCCCTCACTTTCCGGAATACCATGGAATCAGCACGCCGTCGACCGTCACTCCTTCCGGCGACTCCTTGACGGATGCGGCATTTTTGCCGAGCACAGCAAAAAATGCGGCGGAAGCGCATTTTCCCGCGGGACCGTACGAAAGGACGAAGGCATTGCCCTTGTCGGCTTCCGCCTGCTGGAGCTTCTCATTCCAGATGCTTCCGATGTCCGAAACCGTATAACCGCTGGAAACCGTGCACGGAGCATTCGTCTGAATCCGGAGTTCCGCTTTCGGGTGGACGTAATGAAAACTCTTCTCCGTCAGTTTTTTCAGTGAAGCATCATGACGCATGTTGTTGAGGTGAAGATGAGCGCGGAACTCAAACGTTCCCTTTTCGGCGCTCATCTGGTCCATCACAACCAGCCGGTTCTGTTTTTTGAGCCAGGCGAATGTGCGGATCATCGTTTTCATCGGCTGGGAATAAGCGGAGCGCATATCCTTGCGGAGCAGAAGCAGCTCCGGTTCATCGCGGAATTCCAGCGTCGCGCAGTTCTGCTGTTTCACCGGGAGCTGATCAGCGCCGTCGACGGTCACGGTGTTCGCGGCGGAGGTCCGGATGGAGAGCTGATGAATCGGGCGGCGGTACAGGTTGGTGTTGCCGGAATGAACCACTATCGGGAAGCCGTTGTATCCGAGCACGAAATTGCCGCTCTCGCGGCGTTTGTGCGCACTCACTTTGGTCGGGACGTTGAAGTAACAGCCGAACACGGTGTCGCCCGCCTTCCAGCCGGAACGCGCAATCAGTTCTCCGGAAGCGAACTGCGCGGTCAGCGACAGATTCAGAGCTTCCGGACTCTTCACTTCCGGATTTTTTCCATTGCCGAGCAGATAGCTTGCCGCATTCCAGTTCCACCACGGCGTGCGCCATTTGGTGCGCGAACCGAGATACGCCGCCGCGGAATCGCCGGATTCCAGCGCAAGCGCGTACATCACAGCGACCGGGGGCAGAGCAAAACTGTTGTCGTCACAGAAGGCGATCCGCGCATATTTTTCCGGATTGCAGAAATCATGATGCACCATCCAGCGCGTCACGAGATGCAGCGGAGAGGTCCGGAAAAGCGTTTCGCGCTCCGCCGCGGTCAGGTACGGCAGGACGTCCGGAAGAACGCTCATCGCGTATCCGGCGTATCCGACCCCCTCGCCGTAGCTTCCGTCAGGCTCAAAACTGGACTGGAAGTAGTTAGTCAGAGTCTCCACGGCGAAAGCGGCTTTTTCCGTATCGTTGAAATACTTTGCGGAAAGCAGCAGAGCTCCGCTCAGAATGGCGGTCCAGTTGTTCGCCTGCCACTTCCGGCGCCGCTGAAGATCCTCGTATGCGGATTCCAGAACGAACTCGCGGTACTTCGCCTCCATCCGCGCGATTTCCTCCGCGGAGAAGAGGTCGCGGCAGCGGATGAGCAGGAGGTTCAGAATCCGGGCGAACGGAAGCGTGTTGAGGTCGGCATAACGCTTCTTGACGTCGTCTTTCAGCCAGTTCCGATAGGTCTGTCCCATCCAGAACCAGCGGTCGAGCGTCATGCCGTGAACGGCGTAATCGTGCACGAATTTCCCGATCTGCGGGTTCCCCGTGAAGAGCCAGGTCTCCGCGATGCGCTCCAGCCCCAGCCAGCGGAGCTGGTACGCGGGGAGATTCGCAGGCGGAAGACTCCAGGAATTGACATATTTCAGGACATGCGCGGTATTCTGGCGCCGCCACGTGTCGCGTCCGGCTGGAACATCACGGAAAAAGTTCGCCGCCTGAACCAGCTGCTCCGTGGTATACGGGACGGCGCGCAATTCGCCGAGGGCGCGGATGCGGTCGGGATTGACCTTCAGGTCGCTCATCTTCAGAGGCTGGAAGCCGACGGGGCGCTCCAGCTTGAAAGTCCGCATGTCGGGATAGATTCCGAGCAGGAGTTTTTCTCCGGCGCACAGACCGGAAGTCAGGAGAGTCAGCAGCAGCAGAAATGCTGCGGATCGGTGAACGGAATGTCTCATGGTCAGTTCCTTCTTTGGGTTGACGTTGCCGGGAATAATCTTGCATGAAATCCGGAAGTTGTCAAGAACTCTTTCCCGCCGTGCGCTCCGTTTTCCGCTTATTGTGGAGAATCTTTTCTCTTTCGATTGAAATTCCGCAGACGGCATTTATTGTAACGGCAAAAGGAGGGACATCATGAACGACAGAATACAGGTGATTGAACGCGCATTCAAAATCCTTGAAGGAATCGCACTGGACACCAGCCGCCCCCACACCGTCGGGGAACTGGCGAAAGAGACCGGACTCAAAATACAGACTCTTTCCAAAATTGTCCGCACAATGACCGTGCTCGGCTATCTCGAAAACGTCGGCAGAAAAAGCGGCTATGTTCTCGGAGAAAAATTTCTTCAGCTCTCCGGCGGCTACCGGGAATTCGACGATCTCCGGCCGCTCGTCCAGCCGTATCTGAAAAAATACGCGGAAACCGTCGGCGAATACATCAGCTTCTCCGTCCTCCGCGGATACTACAAGCACATCGTCTGCCGCATCCGGGCAAAAGAGGCGGATCCGGGGCTGCGCTGGCACTTCCCGACCGAAGAGAACCCGTTCGACTCCCTTTCCGGCATCTGTCTCGTCGCCCGAGCAAGCCGCGCAAAACAGCTGAAGTTCTGCCGCAAATATCCCCTCCCCTCATTCTGGGGAGAAATCAGCGAAACAGAGTTCCTCGAAAAGATGAAGCAGATCGCTCAGGAAGAATGCACCGTCCTGGAAAACCGGAAAATTGACAAGACGGTCATCTGCTGTCCCGTTTCCTTCGAAGGCGAAACCATCGGCTGTCTCGGCTCCTTCATGCCGCACGCCTCCTGCACGCCCGAAATCTCCCGGCTGCTCTGTGCGCTCGCCGCACAGATTTCCAGACACTACTGAGCGGCATAAAAGCGTTCTGCACCATAAAGAGAGAAGCAAAACGCGAAAACTTGCAAATTCTTTTTTCTCTGCATATCTTATTTCCGGAAACAAAAATGCAAAGGAACAGATATGCAGAAAAAAGCAGTTTTCATCATACCGTTTGCGCATCTCGACCTCTTCTGGGCAGGCTCCCGCGAAGAGTGTCTTTCGCGAGGTGCGGAAATCATCCAGAACGCACTGAGGCTTCTGGAAAAACACAGCAGCTTCCATTTCATGATCGAAGCCGTGAACTTCCTCGAATATTTCGCCGACGCCTGTCCGGAAGAGTGTGAAAAGCTCCGGAAGTTCGAATCAGAAGGACGTCTCGAAGTCATTCCCATGCGCGCCATTCTCTACACACAGCTGCCCTCCGGCGAAACCATCGTCCGCAACTTTCTCAGCGGACGCAAGTTCTGCGAAAAATTTTTCGGGGCTTCCGGCAAAACCGCCACGCTTTCCGACATTCCCGGAATCACGCCGCAGATGCCGCAGATCGCCGCAAAATCCGGATTCTCCGGACTGTTCCTCTCCCACGGGCTCCCGCCGCACACCGACCGCATTCTTTACATCGCTCCGGACGGAACCGGCATCAAGGCCTATGCGCCGATTCACTACGGACGCTGCCGCCGTCTCTTCCATGACGCGGCAGACTATGCGCAGATGTGCGAAAACGAAAAAGAAATCGAAGAAATTTTCGGCGGTGTCGATTATCCCCAGCTCTGCCAGTTCGGAACCGATCTCTATCTTCTCAATGAAAACGCCGTCGAAAACTTCCGCCGCTGGAATGAGGAGGGACACCGCCCGTTCCATTTTCTGACGCCGGCAAAGTATTTTTCGCGGGAGTTCCCCGCAAACGCACGGCAGGTCAGCGGTGAAATCCCGTCGCTCTGGCCCAACGTCGAAAGCAGCTGGCCGGATCTCTGGCCGCTCGACCTTCCCGCCGAAAACGCCATGCTGCAGGCGGAATTCTTCGGCGCGCTCAATCCGCAGTTCTTCCCGCGCGAACGGATGAAAACAGCATGGGACGCTCTGCTTGACGCCATGGATCACAACCAGAACGGAACCGGAGGAGAGCCCGCCGACCGGGAAAAACTCGATCTCAAACGTTTCGCCCGGCTCACCGCGGAACGCACGGCAAGGGAACTGGCGATGCGGATCGCCGCCCGAACAACAGCACCGCGCAAAAACTGCTTCCCGATGGTCATCTTCAACCGCCTCTCCTGGAAACGTTCCGAACTGGTTCGCGCAAGAACTTCGGTCTACGGTCCCGGCATCATCCGCCATCCGGAACTCCATGCGCAGAATTACCGGGTCGTCGACGACGCCGGAAACGAAATTCCGTTCCGTCTCGTGCGCTGGCTCCACGGCTCCGCCGACTCCTTTGAAGTCGAATTCAAAGCGGAAGTTCCCGCGTTCGCCCCGCGCGCCTATTATCTTGAACTGGCAAAGCCGGCGCGGCAGCCCGACCCGTTTGTCATTGCCGACAGCAAGGACACGGAACGGAACTGGGCGAATCAGCCGCTCGGAAAGCTCTCTGCGGAAAACGAATTCCTGCGTCTGGAAATCGACCGCGCAACCGGGCGGCTCTCCCTCTTCAGCAAGCAGGAGGAACGCTGTCTCTTCCGCGACGCCGAAATTTCCGGAATCGAAGAGATACGGGGCGACTACATCTGCAACATGCCGCGCACCGGACGCGTCGTCCCCGCAGTTGCGAACAGCATTGAAATCGCGGAACACACACCCGTCGTCTGCCGCTTCGTCATCCGCGGATCCGTGTACGGATTGCCGTTTGAACAGAAAATAACCCTTCCCGCAGGGCTCCCCGAACTCGAAATTGAAAACACGGTTCACTGGGAATGCGGAAATTACGTCCGCCTTGTCCAGAGTTTTCCCTATCCCGATGCGGAACCGCATGAAATCGAATACGGTGTTCCCTTCGGCAAAGTCCGCTATCCCGACACGGTTTACAAAGCCGGACTCAACTTCAGCGACATTGTCACTCCGGAGCGCGGGAACCAGCCGGATCACGAAATCGAACATCTCCGTCTCGCCGCACAATGGATCGCCTTCGGACGGGAAGGAAAGTTCACCACCATCGGATGCGACCACCGGCTCTGGGAATTCAAAAAAGATGCCGTCCGCGCCTGCATGGTCCGCGGAATCGGCTACTGCAGCGGCGGCGTGGAAATTCTCCCCGACGGCTCGCAGAAAGCGCTTCAGCGTCCGCCCGACGGAGAGTACACCTGCCGCTACCGGATTCGCCCCGGACTCGTTCCGCAATGCGGATTCGAACTCAACGCCCCGCTCTATCCGGTCGGAATCGGACGCTGTGCCGCCGGAGAAACCAAACCTGCCGTTTCCGCTCTTCCCGATACCACGGGAACCGGAATCATCGGCTGCGCCGTCAAGCCGGCGGAAGAGTCGGATGACATTGCAATCCGGCTGTTCGAGACCAGCGGCATTCCGGAACGGCTTGCGCTTCCCGAAGGCGAATGGCTCGAAACAGATCTCATGGAACGCAATCCCGTCCCCGCGCAGAACCCGCTCGTTTTCAAACCATTTGAAATAAAAACAATCATACGGAGGAGAACGCATTGAGAAATAGAAAATATGAAATATGGAATATGGAATATGAAATAACATTCCTTATTTCAGAAAGATCAAACGGAACGGCAGAACAGACATCAGACAAAAACAGGAATTGAAAGGAAAACAACACTATGAAATCTCATCAGAACAGAAGAAACATTTCCCGTTTCATATTTCATTTCAAGCGGGGATCCCGCAGATTTACGCTCATAGAGCTCCTGGTAACGATCGCGATCATCGCGATCCTCGCCGGGATGCTCCTGCCCGCGCTGAACTCGGCAAGAGAAAAAGGACGCGCCATCTCCTGTCTCAGCAACCTCAAACAGTTCGGCACGGCGTCGGCGGCATACTCAAACGACTACGACGGATATGTCATCAACCTCTCTTCCGCAGCAAAAGTCGGAGACGAATGTGTCTGGCAGAATTCCATGCCGCCATACCTGAACGTCAAGAAGAAAACTCCGACCGTGTTCAACTGGGCCGCGCTCTGCTGTCCGACCAAGAAAGGAACCTCACTGCAGATCAACCACAGCTACGGAATCAACTCCGGAGCGAATGCCGCCGATCTCAACACAAATGGTTCGCTTCTCACCTTCCGTCTGGCAAAAATGCGGAACGCTTCCAAACACTTTCAGTTCATGGACGGCATGGCGGCTCTGCTGAATTACGACAACAGCGACTACGCCCGCTGGCTGCAGTACGGCGAAACCGGCGCATCCGGACACTACAACAGCGCCACGTACCGTCATCAGCAGCGGCTGAACATGCTCTATTACGACGGTCACACGGCCGCCCTCTCCAACACCGGAGTTCACGGAAGCGACACGGTGAAAGCGCAATGGTATTACACCTCCGAACTGCGCTGAATTCCCGATGCCCGGCACCGACGCCGGGCATTTTCATTTTTTTCCGAAACTATACGTTGAAAAAACAGTGAATATATGGTATATTGGCAGTGAATCAAAAAACTATTCCCGAGGAGTTACGGAATGATTGACACAGATGCTCTTTACCCGCTGGTATTCAAACCCGTCTACAAGGAAGTCATGTGGGGCGGAAACAAACTTGAAACCATCCTGAAACGCGACGTTCCGCCGCACTGCTCGCCCATCGGCGAAGCATGGGAAATCGTCGACCGCGACGACGCCGTCAGCATCGTCGAAAACGGTCCGCTCAAAGGCGAAACTCTCCGCAAGCTCGTCGAATTCTACGGCAAGGAGCTCATCGGCGCCCACTTCAACGGCGGCAAGTTCCCCCTCCTCGTCAAAATCATCGACGCGGGGAAGCGTCTCTCCCTGCAGGTTCACCCCGATGAAGCCGCCTGTGCGCGCACCCCTGGAATCGAACCGAAAACCGAAATGTGGTACATCATCCAGGCGGACAAGGGCGCGAAAATCATCGCCGGCCTCCGCAACAACACCACCAAAGTGCAGTTCCTCCAGAACGTTGCCAGCCCCGAAGTCGAACGCACGCTCCAGATTTTCGACTCCGTTCCCGGCGACGCCTATTTCATCAAGGCCGGCAAAGTCCACGCCATCGGCGCGGGAAACCTGCTTCTTGAAATCCAGCAGAACAGCAACACGACCTTCCGCATCAGCGACTGGGGACGCGTCGACGCCAACGGAAAGTCCCGCGAGCTCCATGTGGACGCCGCCCGCGACTGCATCGATTTCACCGACCGCACCGTGCCCCGCATCTCCGGTCCGTGCGATTCCACCGACCGCAACCGCAAATATCCCGTCGTCAACACCTGCCCGTTCTTCAAAGTCGAAGACCTGCGGCTCGTCGAGAACTGGCGCGACAACACGAACAGCACGAACAGCTTCCACATCATCACCGCGATCAATGAGCCGGTCACCGTCGGCCGCGACGACCGCACAGTGGAAGTCAAGGCCGGTTCCTCCTGCCTGATTCCCGCCGCATTCGGACTCTACCACATCTTCGTTCCTGCGGGCAAACACACAACCGTCGTCAAGACCACACTCTGAGAGGGCTGATTCATGAAACTGCGCTGCATTGCCGATTTTTCCGCAGAACTTCTCCGGAAGAATCCCGAAAACAAAACCAAGCCCGGCTGGAGCATCGCCCCCGAGCTCTGTCCTCAGGGCATGACCGGCGACATCACGGTCAACTGCTTCCGCTTCGCCGGAATGTTCGGGAAGAAACCCGATCAGCTTGCCGCCGAAGCCGTCGAATTCTTCCGCAATCATGAAGACGTCGCCTCCGCCGATGCGGTCAAGGCGTTTGTCAACATTACGCTCAAGCCCGCCGCGCTCTGCCGCGATACGGTTGCCGATATGCCCGCGCTCTTCGAAGAGGGCAAGCTGCCGGAAGCCGAACGCCGCCGGATCCTCATTGAGTACTCCGCGCCGAACACCAACAAACCGCAGCACCTCGGACACGTCCGCAACAACACCATCGGCATGTCCCTCTGCTCGCTGCTCGCTCGCGTCGGCAACACGGTCATTCCGATCAACCTCGTAAACGACCGCGGAATTCATATCTGCAAATCCATGCTCGCATACCAGCGCTACGGCAACGGGGAAACGCCCGAATCCACCGGAATCAAGGGCGACCACTTTGTCGGAAACTTCTATGTGAAGTACAACTCCGTTCTCTCCGATGAAATCAAGGCGCTCCGCGAAAGCGATCCTTCCACGGCGGATCAGTCGAACGACGACCTCTTCCTCCGCACGGAAATCGGCGCCGCGGCGCAGAAGATGCTTCAGGACTGGGAAGCAGGCGATCCGGAAGTCCGCAAACTCTGGAACCTCATGAACTCATGGGTCTTCGCCGGATTCAAGCAGACGTATGACCGCATGGGTGTTCATTTCAACAAAACATATCTCGAAAGCCAGACCTATCTGCTCGGCAAGGACCTCATCGCAAAGGGACTCGCCGACGGCGTGTTCAAGAAGCGCGAAGACGGCGCAGTCATCGCCGACCTCGGCAAACTCGGGACCAAAGTTGTTCTCCGCTCCGACGGAACCAGCGTCTACATCACACAGGATATCGGAACAACTCTGCTCAAGTACAAAGAAAACAAGCCGGACACTCAGATCTGGGTTGTCGGCGATGAACAGATTCTGCACTTCAAGATGCTGTTCACCATTCTCTCCAAGCTCGGTTTTGAATGGGCGTCGCACCTCTACCACCTCGCCTACGGCATGGTCAACCTGCCCTCCGGCAAGATGAAGAGCCGCGAAGGAACCGTCGTGGATGCGGATGATCTCTTCGATGAAATGCACGGACTCGCCCGCACCGCCACACTGGAGCGTCTCAACGGAGCTCCCGCTCCGGAGGATCTGGAACAGCGCGCCGAAACCATCGGCATGGGCGCTCTCAAGTTCATGCTTCTCAAATTCAATCCGAAAACCACGATCATGTTCGACCCGCAGGCGTCGCTCAAATTCGAAGGCGACACCGGGCCGTATGTTCAGTACGCGTGTGCGCGAATCAACTCCATCGAGCGCAAATCCGCGGAACAGAACATCAGCGCCGCCAATCCGCAGTGGGAACTGCTCGCGAAGGATGAGGAACGCCGCCTGGCTCTGCTCTGCGCCGCATATCCCGACGTTCTCCGCTCCGCCGCGGAAAAGATGGATTGCTCCGTGCTCGTCAATCATCTGCTCGAAGTCGCGAAGGGCTTCAACCGGTTCTACCGCGAATGCCCCGTCCTCACAGCGGAAAACGAACCGCTCCGCACCGCGCGCCTCGCGCTCTGCTATGCGGTCCGCGACCTGCTCACGGACGGTCTCAACACGCTGACCATTCAGGTCCCGTCGGCAATGTAAGACGAAGGGAGCCGCCGGATGAAGAAAACTGCGGATTTGAGAAAGATGAAGGAGGAGTACCCCTTCACTCCCCACTACATGTACGCCGGAAAATACCGGATGCATTACGTGGACGAGGGAACGGGACCCGTCATCATCATGCTCCATGCATGCCCGATGTGGTCGTTCTTCTTCCGCAACCTCATCAAGGAGTTCTCGCAGAAATTCCGGGTGATCGCGCCCGACGCCATCGGCTACGGCCTCTCCGACAAGCCCGACGGCTACGACTACCGGCTGGAAACGCAGATCGACAATCTGGAGCGTCTCGTCGAGCATCTCAATCTGGAGAAATTCTCGCTTGTCATGCACGGCTGGGGCGCCACAATCGGAACAGGCTTCACGGTCCGCCACTCGGAACGGGTCGACCGCATCGTCGTGATGAATTCGATCGCCTTTTCCGGCTACCGTCTTCCCTTCCGCTTCCAGCTCTGCAAATGGTTCCCCGTCATCGGCAAACCGCTGATGATGAACACAAACATGATCTTCTGGGGGCTAGGCGCGCATCCGGACAGCGTCCGCAACGGATACATGTATCCATACCGCAAGCACAAAACCCGCATTGCGCTCTACCGGTTCATCGACGACATTCCTTGCAAACCCGACGATCCCTCCTTCGAAAGCGTCATTGAAGTGGAGCACGGACTCTGGATTCTCCGCGAACACAAAATGTGCATCGTCTGGGGCGTGCGCGACTGGCTCTATCCGGAACGCTATCTCCACCGCTGGATGAACTACTGTCCGGACGCCAAAGTCCACCGCATTCCCTTCGGCGGACGCTATCTCACCGAAGACGCCCCCGAAGAACTCGCCGCGATCATCTCCGGCTTTCTGGAGGCTCCGGACAAATGAAAAAAGAGGAACAGCTCTCCCGTCAGCTCGAAATGAATTTCAGCGGACGTTCCAAAGGCAACCTTTTCCGCGAACACCTTGCGAATGCGGAATTCAGCGTGCTGCTTGAGCTGCATATTCCCGGGCGCGATTCCAAACTCGAATCCGTCGTTTCCAAGTATTCCGAGCTCGAATCCGTCGCAATGTCCCCCCGCAATTTTCCCGGAGGGCTCGCGTTCCTCGATGATTCGCCGGATTTCCCGTCGCTCGATCCCGGCGAATTCGCCGCCGCGCTCTGCAAAACCGGACGCGACCGTCATCTCATCTATCTCAACGGACGCGACCGCACACAGGAAGATATTGATTACAATCTCGGAATCTACCGTTTCGAGGGCTTCAAGAACATCGTCGCCGTTTCCGGCGCCGCCGGCTCCACACTCGAAGACGCCGTGAAACACCGTTATTACGACAGCTCCAACATTCTTCAGCGCAACGCCTGCTCCAAAGAGCCGCTTTTCGCCGGATGCGTCGCGAACCCGTTCAAATACACGCGCACGGACAGCATTCTGCAATACAGCAAACTCAACAAGAAAATTGCGGCGGGCGCACAGTTCGTCGTCGCCCAGAGCGGCTGGGACATGCGCAAACTGCTGGAAATGCGCTGGTGCATGTTCCGCCGTTCGCAAAACATCCCGACCCTCGCGCGGATTCTCTATCTCTCGCCCGAAAAAGCGGAGGACATCTGCTCGGGGAAGTGTCCGGGACTCTGGATTTCCGACGACCTTAAACGCGCAATCCGCAAAGAGATGATGTATTCCCTTGCCCAGTTCGAAGCGGCACAGTGGCGCCGTCTTCAGATTCACGCCGCCGGAGCGAAATTCCTCGGCTACAGCGGCATCCAGATCGCCGGAGCGGACGACCCCGAAACGGCAAACCGGATCTATCTGCGCATTCAGGAGGCGATGTCCGAATTCTCCAATTACGACGACTGGCGCGCCGCCCACAACGATTATTATTCCAAAGTCGAAATGGCGCCCTACCCGTACCGCTACTATCTGTTTGAAAACATGCTCGCGGAGGGAGTGACCTGCGACACGGCAAAAGTCAACAGCGAACCGCTTCCGGAATGCTCATTCGCCGAACGTTTCCGCTACCGTCTTGCGCGCTTCCTGCTTCCGCACGCCGACCGGATGCCGGCGGAGGACAAGCGCCTGACCAAGCGTCTGCTCGCCGCATGCCACCGCAACTGTGACAGCTGCCATCTTCCGCAAACCATGTATGTCTGCACAGGCAACTGCCCGAAACTTCTGAATAACGGCGTCTGCGGAGAGAGCCGCCCCTCCGGCGACTGCCCCTACACCGATACGGAATGCGTCTTTGCCGCCCTGCTCCGCCGCGCGGAACTCGACAACGACTACTCCGTTCTCGATGAAAACGTCATCCGCTGATCAGACAATACAGCAGAAGTACCCGAGCGCCAGAACCAGCAGATAGAGCAGAACGGTGTGAATTTTTGATTCCACCGACCATTTCAGCGCGTTTCCGAACGACTTCTTGACCGAGAGGTGCATCGGCCTGATTGCGCAGATTTCATCCAGAATCAGATGTGAAACCACCGCGCCGAACACGGCTGCCGTGTAGAGCGCGCGGTTCATCAGCGGAGAATCGGCAAAAAGCAGCCATGCAAGCTCCCCCGTAATCAGCCCGGCGGGAATCGAATGAAACGCCCCCCGGTGAACCGTTGTCACATTCAAAATCACAGCGAGGAGATAACGGATCGCGACAAATGCGGCCAGCCCGAGCGCAAGAAACTGCTCCGCCGTCAAATCCTGCTGAAAACGCTGAACCACCAGCAGCGGAATCAGGATGCTCAGGAACGAAAGAACCAGCCGCCGGGGATGCCCGTCGTCAAAATCCAGATCCGGAACCGCGGAGCCGAGAACGGAAAGGAACATTGTGACCGCAAGATTCACGGGCGATGCGAATCCAAGGAAAAAAGCACCGATGCTGCAGACCACGCCCCAGAGTCCGCCCCAGATCGTATGAGCTTTGAAATTTGCCATGAAAACCTCTGTTTTTTGTACGTATCTTAATCCGTCAACGCATTTTTTCAACTGCAGCAGCCCTTTTTCCCTGAAATTTTCCTTTTTCATTTGCTATTTCCGCGAACACGGGTATCTTATCACCAAAAACGGAGTTTCTCATGGCAAAACATCTCTTACGTTCCACGCCCGAATCAGTCGGGATCTCCTCGCACACACTCTGCAAACTTCTTGCTGAACTGAAAAAGCTCGACTCGCTCAACAGCATCATGGTCATGCGTCACGGACACGTCTGCGCGGAAGGCTGGTGGAAACCCTATTCACCCGATATCCCCCATTCCCTCTTCTCGCTCAGCAAAAGCTTCACCTCCTGCGCCGTCGGCATTGCCCAAAGCGAAGGGCTGCTTCGCCTCAGCGACACAATGATTTCCTTTTTCCCGGAATACGATTCCGTCATCACCGACCCGCGGATGCGCAAAGTCACTCTCCGCAATCTGCTGACCATGGCAAGCGGACACGCCTCCTGCGCCACCCCCGCGATGTTCGCCGATCCGGACGGCGACTGGGTCCGGGGCTTCCTCTCTTCCAAACTCGACTTTGAACCCGGAACCCGTTTCGCCTACAACTCCGCCGCAACTTACATGCTCGCGGCGGCCGTCCGCAAAGTCTCCGGCGAAAACGTGCGCGAATACCTCATGCCCCGCATCTTCGATCCCCTCGACATCGTTCCCGGCATGTGGGAATGCTGTCCGAAGGGAACCAACAAAGGCGGATGGGGATTGTATCTCAAGACCGAAGACATCGCAAAGTTCGCCCAGCTTCTTCTTGACGGCGGCGTTGCGGACGGACGCCAGCTCATCCCCGCTGAATATTTCCTTGAAGCGACCACGAAACAGATTGACAATTCCATGAACGAAGCCCCCGACTGGAAACTCGGATACGGCTATCAGTTCTGGATGTGTCAGCACGGCGTCCGCGCCGACGGAGCGCACGGGCAGTATGCGATCGCCATTCCGGAAAAGGACATTGCGATCGCCACGACCGCCGGTGTGGCCAACATGCAGCAGGTTCTCACGCTCATCTGGGACATTCTTCTTCCGGACGTCACCGGCGACACTCTCCCCGAGGATCCCGTTGCACACAAGGAGCTTCTGGAGCAGCTTGACGCCCTTTCCATCCCGCTTGCCGCCGGAGACCTGACGCCCCGTCACGCCCCCGCCGCCTGGAAATTCCGTCCGAACGCCGCCGGAGTCACCGACGCAGCCATCTCCTTCGGCGACAAAGACTGCACGCTCATTTTCCATTCGAAAAACGGAGAAGAGAAGCTGCACGCCGGATTCGGATTCAACTGCGACAATCTTCTTCAGCTGAACGATCCCTATCTCCGCCGCACCGCCGCAAGCGCCGCCTGGGTTTCGGATTCCGTTCTTGAAATTGCACTCTGCTGTTACGAAGGTTCGTTCCGCGAAGTTTTCCGCATTGACTTCGCCTCCGCGGAAAAACCGCTCACTTCGACCTCACGTTTCTGCTGTTTCCGCACCCCGTTCCTCCCCGAACTGACGGCGGAACTGTAACATAAAAAGATAATCCAACCGCCGGAGAGACTAGGTTGCCCGTTTCTCCGGCGGCTCAATCAGCGCAGAATATAGCCGGTATTTCTGCCGGAACCGACCTTTTCAATCAAACCGTCAGCCTGCAGCTCCCGGAGAGTCTGTTCAATCGTGGAGATGCTGATATCCGGACACTGGAGAGCAATGTCCGACTTGGAAATTTTGCCGAGGCGCTGTTCAAAAACACTCCGGATACGCTCCGCTTTCGTCGGAGACTTTCCGGAACGGACATGGGCGGCGCGACTCTCGAATTCACGATATGCACGTATAATGATTCCAAGCATGTAGCGCAAAAACGGAATATAATCATTCTCCGATTCATTCCAGCCGCCGGAACTTTCACGCAATGACTCATAGTACGTTTCCTTCGACTTTTCGATCAGCATTTCAAGACTGATGTACTTGCCGGCAATATAACGATGCCGATAGAGCAGGAGCAGAGTAAGAAGCCGGCTCATCCGCCCGTTTCCGTCATTGAAAGGGTGAATGCAGAGAAAATCAAAAATAAAAAGAACGGAAAGCAGCAGAGGATCGTAAACTTCCCGTTGCACCGCACTGTTGTACGCCTCGCAAAGCCGCGCCATTGCCTCCGGCGTTTCAAAGGCGGGCACCGGAGAAAAACGGACATGGTTTTTACCCTCATCATCCTTTTCCGCAATGCAGTTGTCACTGTCTTTCCAATGGCCGCCGATGCCGGAAGGCTGGAAAGAATAAAGATCCCGGTGGAGCTGCAGGATTGTATTCGGTGTAACCGGAATGAATTCATAATTTTCATGAATGGTCGCCAGGACATCCCGATACCCTGCAATCTCTTTTTCGCTCCGGGTCGCAGGTTCCGCCTTCTGCACAACAAGCTCTTTCAAACGGCGGTCCGAAGTAAAAATTCCTTCCATACGGTTAGAGGCTTCCGTGCTCTGGATAACCGCCACCTGCAGCAGAGAGTCAAGCACATCTTTCTTCGCGGAAATAAAGAGTTCCTGCCGCCCCCGGAACTCATGAATTGCAGACAGCAAATTGCAGATTTCCGGCGTCAGCAGCTTCCCTGGTACAGTCGTATAGTCAAAAAGTCTCATGATTCTCCCCTCTCGTCTTTCTGCCCATACTATATATTCTTTCTGCACAATTTACAAGTAAAATTGTGCAGAAAGAGAAAACCACTGGGCAGAACGGGGGATTATCTGGAACTCAAAGTATCCATGATGCCGCGGATGTAACCGACTGCAAACAGATTCCCGAGCATGGTGTACCCCGTGTTCTCCGTTTCACCAGCCATTGCGGGGGTGTGATCGGGACGGATCAGGCAATCCGGAGTTGTCTCTGAAGCTGTACGGAGCAGTGCCGCCATATCCGTCGGACCATTGTCATGAAACGTCTCGCGGAAACAGGTCTTCGTTCCCGTAACGTCACGGAAGTGCAGAAACGCAACCCGGTCTTTGAATTCGCGCAGGAGAGCAAAAACATCTTCGCCCATCGCGCGGAACGTCGCCTGGCAGAACGTAATCGAATGCGCGGGACTGTCAACCAGACTCATCGCACGGCGGTACGCATCGGCGGAGATGAAAATGCGCGGATACCCGAGCAGACGCGGAATCGGCGGATCATCGGGATGAAGTCCCATCCGGACACCGGCCTCTTCTGCCGCGGGAATGACCGCGCGGATGAAATATTCGTAGTTTTCCCAGAGCTTTTCAGGCGAAAGGCGCTCCGGAAGATCTTCCACTTCGCGGATGTCAAAACCGCTCGTGAGGGCTCCGCCGCGTTCCGGAAGATCCATGCGGGAACGATACCAGCCCACACCCGCCATAAAGTTGTAGCAGAGCAGTTTCAGTCCGAGACGCCCCATATTCGTCAGCATCCTGCGGTATTTCTCCAAATCCTCATCGCGTCCGGGAAGTCCGAGCTTGATGCGCGTCATGTCGAATTCGTCACCCTCCAGCGCGTAAAGCTCGAATCCGGCGTCGGCAAAGCGGTCGCGAACCGTTTTCAGCGCGTTGAAATCCGAGGGATCGGGCAGACCGCTCAGCTCCGGCGCGGCTTTGGTGACCGCATACTTCACCCCCAGCTGCGACGCCAGCTTCCACTGCATATCCGGCTTCACCGGAAGCATCAGTCCAAGTTTCATCTTCAACTCCTTTTAATTCTCTATTGAATAACAACGATTCATATTTAAAAATAGCATCGCAGATATAAAAAGCAAGGAGGCGGAGAGAAAATCTTGACAATTCTCTCTCTATCATTTATATTATAAAAAAATGAAGCCGGAGAAGAGGATGGAAGCAAAAAACACAGTGCCGATTCTGGAAAAGGCGCTTGACGTCATGGAGTACATCGGCGCAAGCCGCGGCGCGGTAAGTCTGCCCGAACTCCAGCGGAATCTCGGAATTGCCCAGGCGAGCTGCTACCGTATTGCAACAACACTCGTCCGGCGCGGCTGGCTGGAAAAATGCGCCGGGAATCTCTACAATATCGCACCGGGCGTGAACAGCGTCGCGGAAAAAGTGCGTTTTCGTCTTGAAAGATACGCGCATCTCCAGCCGTTCATGAACCGTATCGCAAACCGCATCGGCTTCTCCGTAAAATTTTCCGTGCGGGACGGCGATGAATTTGTCAATGTCTGCACCGCCCAATGCCGTTCGGAACAGCTCCGGTTCTCCGAACCGGGGTTCCGCTCGCCGCTCGGGGAAACCGCAACCGTCAGCACGATTTTCCTTGCGGAAAGCGCGGAGAAAGAACTGAGCCGCGTTCTGCATCCGCGCGACCGGAACACATTCCTCGAAAACCGGACATTTTATCTAAAAAACGGCTTCTCTTTCATCCGCGGACAGACGGAGAAAAACGCCGCGCACCCGTTCGACACGCTCTCGTTCCCCGTGCGCAAAAACGGCGCGCTTGCGGGAACGGTCTCCTTCCTGAGCCGTCCGGGAATTCTGGAAGAGGAGTGCAAACGGATCGCAGCCGCCATTCCGCCCTACCTTGCCGGACTTGCCGACGCGCTGTAAGTTCTCCTTGCGAACGGAGCAGCGGAGGTTCTTTCATATTATGAACATGGCGTTCTTTTTATGAAAAAGCACACCGCTTCCGGATTGCATTCCGCGCACTGCGCAAGTAAAGTATCTGCGCGAACTCAACTTTACGGAGGACATCATGAAAGATCTTGAAGGAAAAATCGCTCTTGTAACCGGAGCTTCACGCGGACTCGGACGCGGCATTGCGGAAGTGCTCGCGGGAAAAGGAGCATCCGTCATTGTAAACTACCGCACCGATACGGCGCACGCGCAGAGCATCTGCGAAGAAATCCGTGCGAAAGGCGGAACCGCCGTTCCGTTCCAGGCCGACGTCGGGAAGGCTGAGGAAGTAAAAAAGCTCTTCGATTTCGTCAAATCCGAATTCGGACGCCTCGACATTCTCGTCAACAACGCCGGAACCACCAAAGCGCAGGATATTTTCGAAACCTCTGAAGCGGACTGGGATTTCATCATCCAGACCAATCTGAAGAGTCTGTTCCTCATGTGCAAGTCCGCAATGGAAATCATGCGGGAGCAGAAGAGCGGACGCATCATCAACATGTCGTCCATCGTCGCCTATCGCGGCGCGCTGTTCGGACATGTTCACTATGCGGCAACGAAAGCCGGCATTCTCGGAGTCACCCGCACGCTCGCGCGAACCGGAGCGCCGTACAACATCACGGTCAACGCCCTCGCCCCGGGAATCATCGAAACGGAACTGCTCTTCCAGACACACGGTGCGGAAGGCGTCGCAAAGCTTGCCAAGACCGTTCCGCTGGGACTCGGCAAAACCCGCGACGTCGGGCTCGCAGCCGCATTCCTCGCCGGAGAAGGCGGACGCTACCTCACGGGACTCTGCCTCGACATCAACGGCGGCATGAACTTCCACTGATCCGTCCGCACAGGCACATATCCCCGCAGCACAAGCGCGGGGATATTTTTTTTATTTCCGCTTGAATTTCCGCAATAACGGTTTATATTGTTATTGTCGGGGAAGTCCCGGCCCATCAGACTGTCTGTACCGGATCAAGTACCGATTGTCATGTGGAATTCGGTCGGTACCGCCTCCCGGAGAGATCCGGAAGCCGATACCGCGATTCCGCAACAATCCTAAGTCCGGTTGGGCATTCTGCTGTTACAACTGCAACCGCGGCAGCCGATAAATTTCGCCGCAAACAACAGAAAGACTGTATCCACAATGGAAACAAAAGTTTCTATGGAGCTCACCGCCGGAAAGACAATGGAAATCTCCGCCGGCAAACTTGCTCACCTCGCTAACGGTTCCTGCGTCGTACGCATGGGCGACACCTGCGTCCTCGCAGCCGTCTGCTCCGGTCCCGCCCGGAAAGGCGCGGACTTCTTCCCGCTCCAGGTCGACTACCGCGAAAAATTCTCCGCGGCCGGACGCTTCCCCGGCGGATTCATCAAACGCGAAGGCCGTCCCACCGACAAAGAAATTCTGACGATGCGCATGACCGACCGTCCGATCCGTCCGCTCTTCCCCGAAGGCTTCTTCGATGAAGTCCAGGTTTACGGACTCGTTCTCTCCTATGACGGAGAACATGATGCGGACACCCTCTTCATGCTCGGCGCTTCCGCCGCGCTCTGCCTCTCCGACCTCCCCTACCAGGGTCCCGTCGGCGCAGTCCGCGTCGGCTACATCGACGGACAGTTCATCGCCAACCCGACCGTTGAAGAGATGAAGAAGAGCGAAATCGAGCTCGTCTACTCCGGCAAGGAAGACCAGGTCATCATGATCGAAGGCGAAGCGAAGGAATGCTCCGAAAAGCTCCTTGCCGACGCCATGTATTTTGCAAACGACATCATCAAGAGACAGTGCGCCGCCCAGCGTGAACTCGCGGAAAAAGCCGGACGCACGAAAAAGGTTCCGGAACTGCACCTCGTTCCCGCCGAAGTCATGGCCGCAATCGAAGAATCCTGCGGTGCAACGCTTGAAGACGCGGCGTTCCTTCCGGGCAAGGAAGAGCGCGGCAAAGCTCTCGATGTCGTCCTCACAAAAGTGCTGGAAGACCTCAAACCGAAATTTGAAGAAACTCTCGGTGAAGATTTCGAATTCATCGTCAAGATGGGCTTCGACAAGCGCGTTCAGAAGGCGGTCCGTTCCGCAATTCTCGACAAGCACAAACGCATGGACGGACGCGGCATCACCGACATCCGCCCGCTCTCCGCTGAAGTCGGCGTTCTCCCCGTGGTTCACGGCACAGGTCTCTTCCAGCGCGGTGAAACCCAGGCTCTCGTCGTCGCAACTCTCGGCGGACCCCAGGACGCTCAGGAGTACGACAACGTCTGCGGCTCCAACGACAGCAAAAAATTCTATCTGCACTACAACTTCCCGAACTACTCGGTCGGTGAAGTCGGCAAAGTCGCAGGACCCGGCCGCCGCGAAATCGGACACGGCAACCTCGCCGAACGCTCCGTCGCACAGGTTGTCCCCGCGGACTTCCCGTACACGGTTCGCTGCGTCTCCGAAATCATGGCTTCCAACGGCTCCACTTCGATGGCGTCCGTCTGCGGCGCAACTCTCGCGCTGATGGATGCGGGCGTGCCCATCACCTCCCCCGTGGTCGGCATCTCCTGCGGACTCGTCACGGATGAGACCGGCAAAGAGCTGATCCTCACCGACATCATCGGTGCGGAAGACCACTTCGGCGACATGGACTTCAAGGTCTGCGGCAGCAAGAAGGGCATCACAGGCTTCCAGCTCGACCTCAAGCTCCCCGGCATTCCGATCGACACGCTCGTCCGCGCCATGGATCAGAACAAGGAAGCACGCGAAAAAATCATGAAGGTCATCACCGACTGCATCCCGGCTCCGCGTGCGGAAGTCAGCCCGAATGCACCGCAGATGGCTGTCATGAAGATCAACCCCGACAAGATCGGCGCTCTGATCGGAACCGGCGGAAAGAACATCAAGGAAATCTGCGAAGTCACCGGCGCCCAGGTCGATATCCAGGACGACGGCTCCGTCAGCATTCTCGCCAAGAACAAAGCCGCCCTCGAAGACGTCAAACGCCGCGTGCTCTCCTACACGGCCGAAGCCGAAATCGGCAAAGTCTACCGCGGTCTCGTCAAGACGGTTCGCGACTTCGGCGCGTTCGTCGAGATTCTGCCCGGACAGGACGGACTTCTCCACATCTCCGAGATGGCGAACTACCGTGTCAACCAGGTCTCCGACATCTGCAAAGAAGGCGACTACATCACCGTCAAGGTGATCGACATCGACCGCTCCGGCAAGATCCGTCTGAGCCGCAAAGCCGCTCTCGACGAAATCGAGAAGTAAGCTGCAATGCATCATTCGCGGGAACTCTGATTTCACCGGAGTTCCCGCTTTTTCTTTTTTTGCGAGGAAGCCCATGTACAACAGCATCATCTGCCGATACCACGAAATCGCCACAAAAGGCGACAACCGGACCATGTTTGAAAACAAACTTATCGACAACCTCAAGTATCAGTGCGCCAAGCTCGACACGCTCCGCTACATCCGCGTGCGCGGACGCATCTACATCCGCAAGAAAGACGACTCCATGTTCACGGAAGAGGAACTTGCGGTCATCAAAGAGGGGCTTCACCGCTGCTCCGGTCTGGAATCCTTCTCCCCCGCGCTTGAGTGCAAGCCGGACATGGACGAAATCAACGCTCTGGTCGCCGCAAGCATCCACGACTACTTCGATCCGGTCCTCGCAAAAAAAGAAAAAGTCCGTTTCCGCGTCCGCGCACGCCGGAGCGACAAGACGTTTCCGCTCCGTTCCAAAGACATTGAAATCGCCGTCGCGACAAAAGTCGAAGAAATGTTCGGAGCCAGCCGCCTGAAAGTCGATCTTACCGGAGCAGAAGTGACTATCGGCGTTGAAGTCCGCGATGTGAACGCAATGGTCTACTACACCTCCTACAACGGCGCGGGCGGTCTTCCCGTCGGCAGCAACAGCCCCGTTCTCGCCCTCCTTTCGGGCGGCATCGACTCCCCCGTTGCATGCAAGATGATCATGAACCGCGGCTGCCATGTCGACTACCTCACCTTCCACAGCTACCCGTACACGCCGCTGGAGTCGCTCGACAAAGTGAAACGTCTCGCCGCGATTCTGAACAAACATCAGAAGCCCGGCACGCTTTACGCCTGCAATTTTTCGGAAATCCAGAAAAAAATCCGCGACACCTGCAACCCGAAATTCCGCACGGTTCTCTACCGCCGCTACATGATGCGCATTGCAAACATGCTCTGCTACCGCAAACATCTTTACGGCATCGTCACTGGCGAGTCGGTCGGACAGGTCGCCAGCCAGACGGTCATCAACCTCGGCACGATCAACAATGCGGCGGAATTCGTCGTCATCCGTCCGCTCTGCGGGCTCGACAAGCTGGAAACGATCCGCCGCGCGGAAGAGCTCGGAACCTTCCAGACCTCGATTGAACCCCAGCCGGACAGCTGTACGGTTTTTGCGCCGCCGTCTCCCTCGGTTGCCGCGAAGATCCCGCGGATTGAGGAAGAGGAAGCCCTTCTCGGCGATATGCGCGAACTTCTCGACCAGGCCTATTCCTCGCTCGAAGTCTGCGTTTGCCTGCCGGAGGAATAAGCGCCGCGGATTACCCGCGCTCTTCGTGGTATTCCCGTTCCGTGTTCACATTCCAGACGGCGGATTTTTCTCCGCCGTGCAGGATGTGACGCACGGCTTCAAAGGCAGTCGCCATGCTGTGATCCATGTTGTTGTAACGGTGCTGGCCGTTGCGGCCGATGCAGTAAAGATTTTCAATCGAATTCAAATGGTGAATCAGTTCATCAATCCGGGAATAGGTATCGAAGTAGGCCGGATACGCCTTGCGAACCTTCTCCACATGAAAATCGGAAACGGCGGCGTCCGCAGAAAGCACGCCCATTGAAATCAGCTCGGAAACGCCTTTCCGTTTCCAGAGCTCCGCGGAGAGATTCCAGTAATCATCGCCTTCTCTGCAGAAATACTCAAGACCGAGCCAGACCGAATGCTCCGGATCCCGGACCAGGTACGGCGACCAGTTGTTGAAAATCTGTATCCGCCCAAGCTTCACTCCGCTGTCCTGAACGTAAATCCAGCAATCCGGAATGATGTTGTTCAATGTTTTCAGCTTCGTCTCGTTTTTCAGGTTCAAACGGTCGACAAGCAGCCCGACCGTGACGAAGTCGCGGTAAGGAAGCCCCGCCGCAATTTCCGAAACGGACGCGGGAATATCATTCATCCCGGCGGCGAGGTCTTTCAGCGGCATGGAGGAGAGAAGGACATCCGGAGCGAACTCCAGCGTTTCGCCGCTCCGCGAAGCCGTCACCTGAACGACGCGTCCGTTCTCCACGCGGATTTTCTCCGCGCGGCAATTCATGATGATGCGCCCGCCCATCGCTTCAAAACGTTTCGCGGCGGTCTCCCAGAGCTGCCCTGGACCGAATTTCGGGTAATGGAACTCCTCGATCAGCGATGTTTCCACTTTCCCCGGACGCGCCCCCGCGGGGAGCAGCTTACGGAAGATGTCGCGGAGCACGGCGCAGATGGAAAGGCCTTTGACGCGCTGAGCTCCCCAGTCGGCGGAGATGGAACGCGGATGGCGCCCCCAGAGCTTCTCCGTGTAGCCTTCAAAAAACATGGAATAGAGTTTCCGCCCGAAGCGGTTGATGTAGAAATTTTCGAGTGAAGTCTCCGGCAGTTTGCGCAGGACCGACTTCAGCCAGCTGCAGCCGGCGGCAAACGTCACAACCAGCCCCATGCCGCGGATCGTCGCGAAATTCATTTTCACCGGATAGTCGAAAAAACGTCCGCGGTGGAAAATCCGCGAAACGCGGCGGCGCGAAAGCATCACCTCATCTGATTTTTCAGGGTCCGGCCCGTTCGCGGCGAGCGGGACACGGCGTCCGGTGATCCGGTCGTCAAAGGAAGGCGCGCCCTGAAGCGGCAGAAGCTCCTCCCAAAGCGCATTCACTTCGGGGACTTTCGAGAAGAAACGGTGTCCGCCCAGATCCATGCGGTTTCCGTCGTGATTGACCGTCCGCGAAATTCCGCCGACCGTGCTCTCCTCTTCCAGAATCGCCACGTCGAAACGATCGGACTGCTTCAGCAGGACATAGCCCGCAGTCAGTCCTGCGGGACCTGCGCCGATGATGACAACTTTCCGTTTCGGAGACATTTCCGGTACCTTTCCTCTCTGGTGTACCTAAAGATACCATTGAGTATCAAAAGTTCAAGCGGAGAAAGAAAAAATCTGTTTTATTTATGCGGCTTCCATGCAAAATTCCTTGACAAACCCGTTTCCGGGAAGTAAATTATTGCCGTTCCGGAATGAATTCATGCAACTTGTCACAGGAGAAAAAAGTGAAGAATATCATACCTCTGATCGTCTCGGTCATGCTGGGACTGGCCGCAGTCTATTTCGTCAGCAAACTTCTGTTTGAAAAAGAGAAAACGGAAACGGAAGCCAAAGTCTCCGTCGTCGTCGCCGCGCGGGATCTCGACGCCAACGACGAGCTTTCGCAGGGAGCGCTCACCTACAAGGACATCCCCAAATCGGCGGTTCCGAAAAACGCGCTGCTCTGGGAGAATGTGAGTCTGGCTTACGGTCAGCTGCTCCCCCACGCGGTCTCCGAGGACGAATACATTCTCATGACGGACATCCGCGCGCAGGCGACGCTCAGTGACTGTGCGCGTCAGGGCGAATGGACCATCCCCGTCACGTTCTCCGACCCCGCGCTCGTCAAAATGCTCATGCCGGATGATGAAATCGCGATTATCTCCACCTACGTCGGCAAAGAGGTCGTCATGGACAAGGACATGAAAGTCAGCGACGGCTCCGGCGTCAAGGTGAACGAGACGCGCGAAACTTCCGTTCTCCTCCCCTGCGTCCGGGTCATCGGAATTGCAAACGAACGCGGTTCGTTCCGCGAAAGCGGAAGCTCCAGCGGCACGATTTTCGTTTCGCTCCCCCCGCAGCAGGCGATGATTCTGATTGCGGCGCAGCGCGAATCCGAGCTCTATCCGGTTCTCCGCAAACGCAACGACTCCGTCGCGCTCAACCGCAAGGACGGCGGCGTGGTCAATGCCGGAACATTCGCCAGAATCCGCAAGGGACTCGCGTCGGCGGAACTGCCTGAAATCCCCAACAAAGATCACCGCTGAGGTTCAAAATGAAACGCTTTTTCCTGTCTCTGTTTTTTGCGGCGGGAGTTCTGGCCGCCGCGGATGCCGCGCCCATCCCGGACGGCGGCATTGTCTCGCTGCCCCCGGAAAGCCTCTCCGTCGCCACCGGAGAAGTGCGCAGAATTGAAATGCCGTTCCCGGTCACTCAGTACAAATCCAGCACGGAAAATGTCCGGATCGCCAACGCCTCCGGACGCTCCTTCGACATGGAGGGAGTGACAGCCGGGAACGCGGTCGTCACCGTCTCCATGCCGGGAATGAACAAGGAGTTCCGCGTCACCGTCTCCAGTTCCGTCATGCCGCTTTACCGCGAACTCTGCCGCGAACTCAGCGACCTTCCCGAAATCGGCGTTGAACTTTCGGACAACGTTCTCGCTCTGCGCGGGGAGATCACCAAGCCCGGACACTGGGAGTATTTCCGCCGCGTCATGCGCCGTTATGAAAACGACTGCCGCAACTACGTCGTCTTCCGCGCAGGACCCGTTCTTTTCGCAGAGCTGACAAAAGAACTCGAGTCCGCCGGATACAAAGTTGTGGACGCCGTCTCTCCGGAACAGCCCGGGCAACTCAGGCTCCAGGCGGGAAACGGCGTGCTGACCGTCTCCGGATACCTGCTCTGCGACGAAGACGTCGCCTCCGTCAAACGCATTCTCGCCTCGCAGAACTGGCTCCGGCCGGAATGGAACGGCAACTCGCTCAGGGTGGAAACCGATCTGAACGTCGCGGACACTCAGCTTGATGTCGGTGTCGTCTTTATCGGCGTCACCCGCACCCAGCTGGAATATCTCGGCAACTCCTCCGCGGACGGAACCGTTCTTTCATGGAATCTGATCGCATGGTTCCGGGCGCTCTCCGGAGCATCCCCGGAAGGCGTCTCCGGAAACAGCGGAACCGGAGTTTATTCAAACTTCAACACAAACCTCAAAGGCACGCTCGTTTTCCTCGGGAACAACGGAATCGCCGACTTCCGCGACGCCGGACATCTCACGCTGACCAGCAACGCGGCGGAAGCCGCCTCCTATGAAAACGGCGGAACGCTGAGCATCAAAGTCGTCAACAAGGACGTCGCGGAAATCAAGGAGATCGACTACGGGCTGAAACTCAAAGTCCGAGGAGGACTCGTCCGCGCTGACCTGGTCCGTCTCGAACTTGAACTCGAAAAAAGCCTCGCTCCCGTCAAACAGGATGACGACTATCTCCAGCGCAAGACAAAAACGAAAAGCGTCATTCTCTGCCCGCTCGATAAAACGGCGGTCATTGCGGGACAGAAGGAATCCGCCTATTCCGCCAGCAACAGGGGCTATGCATTTCTGCGTCATGTCCCCGTGATCAACTGGTTCATGGCCGGCCAAGAGGACATCGGAGAAGAATTCCAGATTCTCATCCTCGTCTGCCCGCAGATCGCCGCCAGGAAAGCGGACATGACGGAAAAACCCTCCGCCCAGACGGCAAACCTCGAAAAGACCGTTTCCGAATCCGTCCGCGCGAAAGACCAAAAAGTGCATGACCGCGAAAAACGCAACTGGTTCCTCAAAATGTTTACGTGGTGAGGCTCTTCCATGATGATGCTGAAAATCACAACCGGGAAAGAAAAAGGCAGGACGCTTGAGCTGACGGCGGACACACCGCTCACAATCGGGCGTTCCGAGTCTTCCGGGTTCTGCATCCCGGACAAAAAAGTCTCCCGCCGCCATGCGGAGATTGTTTCGGACGGCGAAAACGTCTTCATCACCGATCTTTCCAGCCGGACCGGAACCCGCGTAAACGGGCGCGCCATTGCGCAGCGTACCCCGCTTTGCATCGGCGACACCATTCAGATCGGAGAGACGGATTTGGTGCTGGAGAAGACAGAGGACGCGAAGGCCGCCCCCCTCCCCCGCACGACGGCTCCGGCAAAAACGGAACCGCCGGTCAGAACGGAGAAAACGCAGACTCAACGGAATCTTCCGCTCTACTCCGCTCAGGAATCGCTCGCCGAACTCTACAGCAGCTCCATGCTGACGCTCGCAAAACGGGTGCAGACGCGCGTGCTCGAACTGCTCAACATCGACGCCGCGGCAAAGGAAATTTCAAACAGCGAAATGCGCCCGAAAGTGGCGGACGCCGTCGATCAGATTCTGCGCGAAATCCGTCACGAAATTCCCTCTTCGGTCAAGCTCGACCAGTTCCGGCAGATTCTGCTGGACGACCTGATCGGGCTCGGCCCCCTCTCTCCGCTTCTGCGCGACGGGAGCATTTCGGAAATCATGATCAACGGTCCCGACAATCTCTTCATCGAAAGCAAGGGGCTTCTCTACCGTTCGGCGGCAAAATTCAACAGCGAATCTCATCTGCAGGCGATTATTCAGCGCATCGTCGAACCGCTGGGACGCCACATCGACGCCGCCTCCCCGATGGTCGATGCACGTCTGGAAGACGGCTCCCGCGTAAACGCCGTCATTCCTCCGCTCGCACTCGACGGCTCGCTCGTCACAATCCGAAAGTTCGCCTCGAAAAAACTGACCGACGACGATCTGATCAAATTCGGCAGTCTGACAAAACCGATGGCGCTCTTCCTCCGGGAAGCGGTGCGCGCTCGCCGCAACATTCTCGTTTCCGGCGGCACAGGCTCGGGGAAAACGACTCTGCTGAACATTCTCTCGCAGTTCATTCCCGAAAAGGAACGCATCATCACCGTGGAAGACTCGGCGGAACTGAGACTTTCGCACGAAAACCTCTGCCGTCTTGAGGCGCGACCCGCAAACGTCGAAGGACAGGGGCGCATCACAATCCGCGACCTCGTCGTCAATACGCTCCGAATGCGCCCCGACCGCATCATCGTCGGCGAGTGCCGCGGCGCCGAAGCGCTCGACATGCTCCAGGCGATGAACACCGGACACGACGGCTCCATGACCACCTGTCACGCGAACAATCCGCGCGACGCTCTGTCGCGTCTCGAAAACATGGTGATGATGGCCGGTTTTGAACTGCCCTCCGCCGCAATCCGCGAACAGATTGCATCCGCAATCCACCTGATCGTCCAGCAGACCCGTCTGCCCGACGGTTCCCGCAAAATCGTAAAAATCTCCGAAGTGACCGGACGCGAAGGCAACACCATTCTGCTTCAGGACATCTTCACGTTCGAGCAGGAAGGATTTGACGAGAACTTCCACGTCATCGGCCGCCACACCGCAACAGGCAACATTCCGACCTTCGTCGACGAGCTGCGCCAGGCAGGCGACCTCGAACTGGACATGTCGGTCTTCGTGCCGGAAGGATAAGGAGGCGGCGCATGAATTCAGTTTCAGTTCTGCAGCGATACGGTCTCTACCTGCTGGTGCTCGCGGCGGTTGCGATGCTGGTATACATCGTCATTTCGCTCGTGCAATCCTTCACTCTGGAGCACGCCGACCGCAAGCTCAAGGAACAGGACTCCGACGGAGCAGCGAACAATATCTATTATTTTATCCGGCGCACCACACTTCAGCAGCTCCAGCTCTCCGTCGGAACCCTGCTTTCGGGATTGCTGATTGCAATCCTCGTCTTCTGCCAGGTCTACGATCTGCGCATCATCATTCCCGCGACGTCGGTTCTGTTTCTCGCGGGAATGGCGGCGCCGTGGCTTTACTTCAACGGAAGGGCGCGCAAACGGGCGCTCGAATTTGAAAACAGCATTCTCGATCTCGCGCTCGGGCTGACCAGCGGGCTGCGCGCCGGGCAGGCTCTCCCGCAGGCCCTCGAAGTCTTCTCACGCCGCTGCGAAGGCCCGATGAAAGAGGAACTGATGATCGTCATCCGCGAATACCGTCTCGGCCTTGAACTCGCGGAGGCACTGCAGCGCATGTACAACCGTCTGCCCTGCGAAGATCTTCAGCTGCTGATCGTTTCTATCCGTCTGACCGCGCAGTCGGGCGGAAGCATGGCGGATGTTCTCGGAAAGATCACGCAGATGATCCGCGGACGCACCGAGTTTCAGCAGAAGCTCCGCGCCCTGACGGCGCAGGGGCGCTTCGAAGCGCTCGCAATGTCGCTCGCTCCGCTGGTTGCGTTCCTGCTGCTCTTCTTCATCAACAACGAGCTGATGCTGCCGATGGTGCAGACAGCGATCGGCTGGTGCGCAATCGGCGTCATGCTGACCCTTGAGATCATCGGCTATTTCGTTATCCGCGCCATTGTAAACATTGAGGTGTGACGCATGAAACAGATCATCATCTATTCGCTTACATTCATGGCAATCGTGCTTCCGGTCCTCTACTTTCTCGTCCTGGACGACCGGACGAAAAAGAAGAGTTCCGGTGACACCTCCCTGCCTCTGCTCTTCCGGCTGACCAACCCCGTGACAGACTTCATGGAAATGCTCGGCTTCGGGACTTTCTTCCGCAAACTTTTCGCCGGACACAGCATCGAACTTCAGAAAAAACTCCATTTCGCCGGACTGAAGCTCTCGCCCGGCGCTGTCTACTGCGTACAGGCATTCCTGCTCGTGCTGTTCGCGCTGATTGCCGCGGGAATCGCCATGCTGCTGGTCGATGAGGAAAACCGCATCTCCATTCCTATCGCAGGAGCAATCGGCGCGCTGGTCGGCTGGGCTCTGCCGGGAATCATCATCGGCAACCTTGCCCAGCAGCGACAGGTTGCAATTCTGCGCGCGATTCCCTACTCCATCGACCTGATCGCCTCCGCCATGCGCGGCGGTCTCGACTTCACCGCGGCGATCCGCTTCTACGTCAAGCTCGGCGTTTCGGGTCCGCTCACCGAAGAATATTCGCAGATGCTCCGCGAAATGGAACTCGGAGTGCTCCGCATCACGGCGCTCCAGAACATGGCGGACCGCATCCAGATCAAGGAGTTCACCTCCTTCGCCGCCGCAGTCGCCCTGGGAACCGAACTCGGAGCGCCTCTCACGGAAACGATGGAAATTCAGGGCGAAGAGATGCGAAAGGCGCGGTTCGCTCTCGCCGAATGCAAAGCGCAGCGCGCGCCGTCGCTCATGCTGCTCCCCATGGCGCTCTTCATCCTTCCCGCGGTTTTTATCACAATCCTGACTCCGGTCTTCCTCAAGATGAAGGAAGCCGGTGTTCCCCTGTTCTGAGGAGGCCGACATGAACAATATGCCGTCTAAATACAGAATCCGCTTCATCTCCGGCGAACTTTCCGGACGCGTCTTTGCCGTCAACGGCGCCGGAACGAAAATCGGACGCGCGAAGACCGCCGACATCCGTCCCGGCGGCGAAGACATCGCGCCGGAACACGTCACCCTCATGCCCCAGCTCGGCGCCGATGTCCTCCTGCTCGTCCACGGAACCGAATCCGCATGGGTCAACGGAGAAGAATTTCACGGCGGCCAGAGCGTCATGCTCTCCCCCGGAGCGGACGTCCGCATCGGGAAAGAGCTCTCGTTCGTTCTCGAACCCGACGCCTCCGCCGATCCCGCTGCAGCCGAATCCGAAGAGGCGACCGAGGAACTGACCGAAGAGGCGACCGCCGGGGGTACTCCCGCAGACGGCGCACACACCCGTTACGCCTCCCCCGCTGAACTCGACGAACTCCGCTCCTTCAGCCGCAGCGAAAAACGGCGCCGCAAGTTTGTACTCGCCGCCGGTATTCTTCTTTTCGTCTGCATCATCGCTGGCGCTTACGCCTATACCGTTTTTGAGCAGGAAAATCCGCTGACATGGCCCGGCGAAGTTTCCGGACACTACAACGACGGCGAAATCCGCACCGAAATTGAACCGTTCGGGAAATGCCTCGTCTATTTTCCCAAAACCGCAGCAACCGTCCAACGCGTCGACGGCAACAACTGCGAGATCATGACCGCCCTCGGCAGAAACATGGACGTTCCGTTTCATATTGTCTTCACCGTCAACCCGCTCCCCGACGGTTTCCGCACGACACGCAGGAAAAGTTTCGACGACTGGCGCAAGCGCGTTTCCGAACAGAACGGCTTCGCCTTCCTCAGCGATCCGGAACAGGATTTCTACCGGCCGTCCGAAAGCGGGTTCCCCTATTACAGCGTATCCTACATGCGCATCGACAAAAAAATCCGCTGGCAGGGCTACGCCAGCTACATGCGCTATCAGGACAAGGAACTTATTCTGCTGCGTGAAGTCCCCGTCA
Source organism: uncultured bacterium (assembly GCA_900549415.1). Lineage (GTDB taxonomy): Bacteria > Verrucomicrobiota > Lentisphaeria > Victivallales > UBA1829 > UBA1829. The sequence continues at coordinate 5,152 of URNX01000004.1, read as the reverse complement.
ACCACTTCTGGCGCGCCGAGCAGGTCCTGCGCAGATTCGGCGCATTCGTCGTCTCCCCGACTATGGTCGATCATTTCTGGGAGATCCCGGAAAAACGCATGGAGGTCAACCCGACCCGCCTTCTTCAGCGCTGCGCGCTCGAACTCCGCAAAAACATCGCGGTCGCCGTCTGGGACGACCTTGATTTCGCGCTGCGCACTCTGCTCTGCCGCGCATACGAAACCAAAGATCAGGTTCTGATCGACGCCGTCGTGCCGCTCTGGCTGGACTTCCGGACGAAACAGCAGGTCTGGTATTCGCAGAACTGTCTCGCGTATCAGACCGCGCAATCTTCGCAGAATCTGCCGGAGATGACGCGAATCGTCAACGACTGCCTCCGCCGCTTCCCCTCGCCGGATGACCACCGGCATGTGAAAATCATGAAAAACATTTGGACGATTGAAGAATGATGAAACTGTTCAGCAAACTCAGAAAAAGCAGTGCGGTCCCGTCTCCGGAAAAGGAGAAGAAACGGTCGTATATCTATCTTCTCGAATTCCGCTGCCGCGGACGGCTGATCGTCTCCGCAAAAACCGACACCCTCGGTTCCATTGTAAAAATCGGACGCGCGCCGGACAACGACTGGGTGGTTCCCCCCGAAGACCGCGTCGCCGGGGATTATCAGGCGGAACTTCATCTCGATTCCCGGCACATCCGCCTTCAAGCTTGCGGAAAAGCAAACTTTCATTCCCGCGGGAAAACGATCACCAATGCTCAACTCAAACAGAACGACCGCATCTCCATCGGCGACTGCGAGCTCTTCGTCAAACCTGCGGAACAGCGCGAATCGCGCCCGTGCGACGTCCACCGCCTCGAATTCCGCAACGGTCCCCGCGAGGGCGAACTCGTCCGGCTGGAAAAAGATCTCATCCGCATCGGCTCCGATCCCGACAACGACATTGTACTGAAAGACGACGTCGTTTCCCGTTTCCATGCGGAAATCCGCATTGCGGAAAACGGAGAATCCTGGATCCGCGACCTCGACAGCGTCAACGGAACCGTCGTCAACGGCGCACGGCTCGGACGCCAGGAGCGCATGCTCATGGACTCCGATGAAATTTCCATTGCGTTCTTCGACATGACGTTCCTTGACCGCAACGTTCCCCACGCCCGCTCGCAGATCGGACGCAAGATGCTCGTCATGGGCGGAACCGTTCTCGTGATTCTGCTCTTCTTCGGCATTTTCTACGCTGCCACCCCGCAGGCCGTCCAGCTCCTCAACGCCGCCGAATTCTACATGCGCCGCGCCGATTTCAACGCCGCTCAGCGCATGCTCGACGCCATGCCCGGCGCACGCGATTACCAGAGATACGAAAAACATCATCAGGATCACCTCCAGGCTATCGCCCGCTACCGGAAAACATTCGCCGCCTGGAATGAATTCAAACAGCATCTGACCAATTCCGAGTGGCAGGACGCCGCCGAATGTTTCGGACGCCTCGAAAGCGATGACCGTTTCGCCTGGAACTGGGAGGACGCCACCGTCGATAAACGCATGGCTGAAGTCCGCCACGCAAAGGAACTCCTCGACCTCCAGTTCCGCATCCGCCACCTGCTCGTCTCCATGGACGCCGACCCGGAAAACCAGTGCTCCTTCCTGAAAGAGCTGAAAAATTCCGCCCTCCGTCCGCTCGAAAAGGAACCGGAATATCTCCATCCGCTCCGCGGGGAAATCCGGAAACTGACCGCCGAACTGGAAAAGAACAGCGCCAATCTCCATAGACTGAAGGCCGTTCTCGAACGCCTGAACACGCCCGGCGTCCCCTTGAATCCGCTGATTTCCGAAATCAACAAACTTCAGGCACTCTCCTCCGGAAGTGTCCGCGTCCATGCGGAAGACCTTGCGGAGGCTCTGAAAAAACTTGAGAAAAACCGCAACGCCGTGGCGGCGAATCAGACCGCGCTGATCTCTATGCAGTTCGACCGGATCGCGGAAGAAATCCCGTTCGTCTCACGCGATGAATGCCTCATCAGTCCGCTGCTGATGAAAAAACGGGATGATCTGATTCAGCGGCAGAAAGATATTCTCGACCATGCGGAAAGCCTGAAATCTCTCTGCGCCCGTCTTGCAAAAGCCGGATTCGGGGAACAGGACATTCCCGCTGTTGCAAAACGTTTCGCGGATGAAACGGAACTCCGCAAGGCGTTCCAATTCAACGAACTGAAAGAGAATATGCCGAATCCCCGCCGGAAAACGCCCTGCGGCGTCTACGACCGGATGTTCGGAATCCGCTTCTTCCATTCCATCATCCGCCAGTCAACCATTCAGACAACCAACATCTATTCCGATGACATTGTATCCAGTCTGGATTTCTATCCGGAGTGCATCAGCCTCCGCACGCTCTACTTTGCGGCGGAAGAGACGCTGCTCTGGCTCCGGCTTCCGCAGAACCGCTGGATGCGGCAGGATGCCGTGCAGCGTCTGCACAAACGCTGCACGGAACTTCTCGAATGCCGCGCCTCCATGCTCGCCGCACTGAACCGGATTGCGGAATCCTCCGCCGGAACGCGCGTCTACTTCGCGGCGAAAGCGGCATACTTCTACTTCGCCCCCCCCTCCTCCGTCTCCTCCCAGGAGATGCTGGCCTATGCCGCCGCGTGGAAACGCTTCCGCCTGAAACAGCAGGAACTCACGGAAAGTTACGACCCGCTGAAACTCCGCGAAACGCAACGGATCCGCAGCAGAATCCTTGCGGAAGGGCTGCCGGGCGACCCTGTGCTCAACTGGTTCTGGAGTCAGGGCAAATGAAGCGGCGGATTGTCAGAAAACGGAGCATTCTCCTGGAGTACACAATTCTGATCTGCTCCATTCTTCCGCTCGTTTTCGCCGCTTCGGCATCGGTCTATTCGCTCTCCGCCGGGGGCGGATCGTTCGGACCGATCGGACGCGGCATTGTTGCGCTCTATCAACGGATCGTCACCATCGTATCCCTGCCGATTCCATGATGCAGCCCCCGGAAAAATCTTTTTCCGCATACACACCGGATGAACTCGATTTCTCCGGACTCTTCCCCGCGTCCGGAGAAACGCCCGAAGCGTTTGCGGAACGGATCGCCCGCCTTGAACAGGAGCTGGACGGAATCTCCGCTGACCGGGCTTTTCAAGTGCTGATTGCAGACTCGCCGGAAATCCCCTCCGCCCTCCGGGAAGAGGCGGAAAATTTGACCTGGGAAAAGTTCCGTTTCCGCGCCGGCTGGGTTCCAGCCTGGTACTCCGCACGCCAGACCGGCTTCCTCTCCGCCGGAATTCTGCTGGAAGCGGACGGGTTGCTCCCGCTCGTTTTTCTGCACGGCGGTTTCATCCGCAAACGGCGCCGGCTGGGATACGACGCCGCCGAAACGCTCGCGCATGAGATGATCCACGCCGTGCGCATCCCCTTCCCCGGCTCGGCATACGAAGAATATTTTCCGTGTCAGATGAGCCGCTCCGCATTCCGGCGGAATGTTGGAAACCTGTTCCGGAAATGGTATCTTCCTCTGTTGTTTTTCGGCGGACTCGCCCTCGCGCCGGTTCTGGCGTCGCTGGAAACCGGAATCTGGTATGCTCCGCTGATTTTCCCGCTTCTGATTCTGCTGAGGGAAATACAAATCCGGCTCCGCCTTGCGCGGGCGGCGGCAAACCTGCGGCACGCCGGCCTGAATCCATTCCCTGTGCTTCTGCGTCTCTCCGACTCGGAAATTTTCGAGCTGGCGCGCTGCTCGCCGGAAGAAATTCCGGGAATGGCAAAAAAATCGTCCCGCTGGAAATTCCTTCTGGGAAAATTCCGCGGGACATAAGATTCTCCGTTTTTCTTTAGGAAGTTTTTACTTCACCTGCACATCGTCGACATGCCACGGGATAGCTTCAATCACCGTTTTGAGCGAGCGGATGGTCGGCTGTCCGTAAAGCAGACTCGGTTTGTTGTAATCGTTCACAGCGAACGCGATCGCGGAACCGAGCTTTGGTCCGATAAAGCGGTGCAGACGGCTGCAGGAACCGTTGCAGAGATGCACGAACGGCTTGTCAAGCTCCTTGTTGAGAATCATCGTTGTCCGGATCACTTCGGCGAGCTCTTCTTCGGTATTGGCTCTGGTGACGATCTTCAGGATGTCGGCTCCGCGGGCGGACTGCTGACGCAGATGTTCGAGCACCTGCTCCGCGGTCCGGAAATCTCCGGACATGTGCGAAGACATGATCACTTTCGCCCCGCGTTCATGGATCTGATCAATAAGCGTCATCTGTTTCCGGATCGCCTCGGGATTGCGGGTCAGCTCATATTGCGACGGATCATAGAGGTCGCCCATCACATCGACGACTTCCGCGCCGGCCTCCGCCGCCTCAAGCAGATATTTCTGACGGGCTTCGTCGTCATCTTTGAACCAGCGGTCGTTACGGTAGAGAATGAACATGAACGGCAGATGCACCCCGTCCATGAGGCGCCGGTAATTCTCTTTTGTTCTCTGTTCCGGCTCAAGATCGCAGAGTTCAATTGCGATTCCGTCCGCCCCGTTGAATTCCGCCATCCGGGCGGAAGCGAGCATTTCATCGATGGATTCTCCGCGGATCAGCAGAGTAACCGCCGTCTGCTGGCGGTTGAAAAATGATTTTTTCAGCATAAGCAGTCCTTTCGTTGTTATTCTGGAACACAATAGCACCCCATCCCGCAAATCGCAAGAGCCGCAGCATGCGATTCTTTGAAAAAACAACCGCAAACGTCTTTTCATTTGCAAAACATCTTATCGATTTCTGCAAATGAAGCAAAAGAAGAATAAATTCCGGAACGGTTTGATATTTCGAAAAGCTGGAATAGATTACAGGAGAAGGTCTTTCGGATTTTCAAACCAGTAACCCAAACAAAGGACGGAAAAAATGAAAAAGATGATTTTAGCTGTCGTGCTGGCATTCTGCTCAGCGTTCGCTCTCTTCGCCGGAGACGCCGAAGATGTGAAAAACGTAATTCTGCAAACCGCGAAAGATGCAGCCGCACTGAAATGGGAACGCGTTCTTTCCCATTATACCGAAGACTGCAAGATTGTCGACAGCAACGGCGACACCTCTGCGCAGATCGGAAGAGCACACGTCTGAACTCCAGTCACGTTTCGGAATCTCGTATGCCGTCTTCTGCTTGAAAAAA
>URNX01000003.1 GCA_900549415.1 uncultured bacterium | reverse complement strand
CATAAGATAGATGATTTGAGCATGAAAAGCAAAAAGGAGCTGTCGCTTCCTCTTAATGAGGTTTTGCAACAGCCCCTTTTTGGCTGAAGTGTCCGCTTACTTCTGGAAGGACTTGGTGAAGTCCACGTCCGCGGCGGGTTTGACGACCTTTTTGACATAGCGGGAGGTGGAAACAAGCTTTTCCAGCATCTCCGCGTATTCCTCTGCATCAATCGGAAGCTCGACGGGTTTCTGCTTGAGTCCCGAAAGGAGCATGGCGTTGCCGAGTTCAAGACCGCGGATGCCTTCCTGGGCGGGGGCAATCAGCTTGTCGCCTTTCAGAATGGCGTTGCAGAAGTTTTCAATGATGTCGCGGTGCTGGTGTGAGCCGTCCGTGTTGACCGGAATATCAACGAACCACTTGTCCGGCGTGGCGAAGGACTGGGTTGTCTCTTTGCTGAACTGAGAGGTCGGAATTTCGTTGCGGATGAAGGTGAGTTTCTGGTTTTCGTAGACGAGTTTTCCGCGTTCGGCGGCGATTTCCAGACGGTTGGTTCCCGGGGCTTCGCCGGTGGTCGCGATGAAGACTCCGGTTGCGCCGTTCGGGTACTCAAGAACCGCGGTGACGTCGTCCTCGACTTCGATGTCGTGGAACTTGCCGAGAGCGGCGATTGCGGTGACTTTTTTCGGCATTCCGAAGAACCACTGCATGAGGTCGAGCTGGTGGGGGCACTGGTTGAGGAGGACGCCGCCGCCTTCGCCGCGCCAGCTTGCGCGCCAGTCGCCGGAATCGTAGTAGGCCTGGGTGCGGAACCAGTCGGTGATGATCCAGTTGATGCGGCGGATTTCACCGAGTTCGCCGGAATCAATGAGCTGTTTGATTTTTTTGTGGGCGCCGATGGTTCTCTGGTTGAACATTGCGGCGAGTTTGAGTTCCGGATGTTTTTTCGCGGCTTCGATGAGTTCGAGCGCAAGTTTTTTATGCACCGAGATCGGCTTTTCGGTGATGACATGTTTGCCGTGGTTCATTGCCTCGATTGCGAGGGAGACGTGGAAGTAGTGGGGAACGGCGATGATGACGGCGTCGATATCCGCTTCTTTGAAAAACTTGCCGGTATCGGTGAAAAGCTGAATCTTTTCGGGATCGTACTTCTTAAGTTTTTCGGGGTTGATATCGCAGAGAGCGGTGAGTTTTGCGTTGGAGAGCTGTCCGATGCTGACAACATGAGCGCTGCCCATATTGCCGACGCCGATAATGCCGATTTTTACCTGATCCATGTTCTGAAATCCTTTTGTTGGTTGAACTGTTTCATAAATAACATAGTCGTGTGCGCGGATATTGCAAAAGCAATTCGCGGAAAAACAACGGAAAAGTTGTATTCTTGTATCAGCCTGCGCGGGACGCTGAAGTGTTGGCGCGACGGACATAACGATATGTGAAGCGGGTATGCCCTTCAGCGAAGCTCTTGAAATGCAGGGAAAAATTTTTATTCCCCTTGATTTTCTCCGGACTGCGCATTACATTAATTGTCTCAAATTTCAACGGAACAGGAAAACAGATGAATACAGTGCTCCAGATCGCCGCCGGGATTGCCGGACTCGTGCTGCTCTGCTACGGCGCCGACTTCCTTGTGCGGGGCGGCGTGCAGATCGCGAAAAAATTCAAAGTCACTCCGCTTGTTATCGGACTCACTCTCGTGGCGTTTGCGACAAGCGCGCCGGAACTTGTGGTCAGCTGCGATGCGGCGCTGCAGGGCGTGGGCGATATCGCGCTCGGAAATGTCATTGGATCCAATATCTGCAACATCGCCCTGATTCTCGGGCTCAGTGCGCTTATCACGCCGCTGCGCGTGAATCCGAATCTGTTCAAACTTGATGTTCCGCTGATGCTCGGGTCGTCGGTTCTGCTTGTGTTTTTCCTCTGGCTTTCCGGCGGGCTCAACCGGCTGGAAGGGGCGCTCTTCTTCGCGGGAATCATCGCCTATGTGGTGTACTGCGTTTATGCCGCACGGAAGAGCGGCGAAGAGGTGACCGAAGTCGAGGGAGACGGCAAGCCGCTTTCGGTTGCGGTTTCCATCGGGTTTGTTCTGCTCGGGCTCGCCATGCTGGTGGGTGGTGCGAAACTGCTGGTCGGTTCGGCGGTCTGGCTTGCGCATCTGCTCGGTGTGACGGAAGCGGTGATCGGGCTGACGATTGTGGCGGTCGGGACAAGTCTGCCGGAACTGGCGACTTCTGTGGTTGCCGCGCTCAAGGGCGAGCGCGATATTGCAATCGGCAATGTGGTCGGCTCCAATATTTTCAATATTCTTGCGATTCTCGGAGCCGCGCCGCTGATGAAGCCGCTTGCGGCAACGAATATCAGCCCGACAGATCTGGCTGTGATGCTTTTCTGCGCAGTTGCGCTTTATCCGATCATGAAAACCGGGCTGGTGATTTCCCGCAAGGAGGGCGCGTTTCTTCTGCTGGTTTATATCGGCTACACGGTCTGGCTGATTATCGGCTGACCGTTTCTTTTCCGTCTCCCAGCCAGCGGTTGAAGAATTCCGCGGCGAGGGGGGCGCAGGTTTTGCCTCCGGAGACACCGTGTTCGACGAGAATCGCGATTGCGTAGGTTTTCCCGTTGTGCGTGCCGAATCCGGTGAACCAGGTGTTTTTGTACCGGGTGCTGCGGGGACCGACTTCCGCCGTTCCAGTTTTGCCGGAAAGATCAATGACTCCGTTGCGCGCCCGTTTGGAGCCTCCGATATCGGAATTGACCGAGAGGTACATTCCCTTCCGGATGATTTCAAGAGTCTGCGGCGATGCGGCGAGGTGTCCGGTTGCCTGCGCATGTTCCGAGTAGACTGCCGCTCCGCCGGGGGCGACGATGGTTTTCAGAATGTTCGGGCGCCAGAGTGTGCCGTTTGTGGCGATAGCCGCCGTGTAGACAGCCGCCTGAAGCGGGGAGACGAGGATGTCGCCCTGTCCGATGGAGATGAGTGCGGTGTCGAATGCGGTCCAGCGTTTTTTGTGCTTGCGGTCGGGGAGGCGTCCGGGGGAATCGTTGAGGATGAAGCCCGTTTTTGAACCGATTCCCGCGCTCCTGAATGTCGCTGCGAGACGCTCCACGCCGAGCTTGAGTCCGTTTTCAATGAAATAGGCGTTGCAGGAAACGGCGATGGCGTCGTTGAGCGTGACTTCGCCGTGTCCGTCCGCTTTGATCCAGCAGTTGATCGGATGCCCGCCGACTTTGACGAATCCTTCGCAATAGACGGTTTCTGCGGCGGAATATCCGTTTTCGAGCAGAGAGATTCCGATGAGCGGTTTGACGATGGAGCCGGGGCTGAATGCGCCCTGATAAGCGCGGTTGAAGAGCGGCTTTGAGGGATCGTTCCGCAGCTTGGAATACTCTGCGATGGAGATGCGGGGAATGAAGAGCGCAGGATCGTAGGAGGGATTGGACGCCATGGCGAGGATGTCGCCGTTGGAAGCATCGAGCAGAACGAGTGCTCCGGTGACGTTTGCCAGCAGATTTTCTGCGATTTTCTGCGCGCGGAAATCGAGAGTCAGGACGAGGTCTTTTCCGTTTTCCGCCGGGATTTCCGCACCGACGGTTTCGCTGACGAATCCGCGGCTGTCGACGATGACGAGTTTTTTGCCGGGGAATCCGCGGAGGAGTGCGCGCTGTTCCGCGGGCAGTTCGGGATCATTGCCGTCTGCGGATATGGCTGCGTCGCGCCGGATTCCGGCGGGAGTCCACGTGTCATACGCGAGTTCGAGTCCTGCGCGTCCGACGACATCGGGGATGTAATAAAAATAATTCTGGCGGTCGACGGCGGAGCTGGGGTCTTCGCGTCCGACATATCCGATGAGCGGTCCGGCGCACTTCCCCTGCGGATAGATGCGCTGCGGGGAGGTTGCGATTTCCATTCCCTGAATTCCGGGCGAGAGCTCATAGGCTTTTGCAAGTTCGGCGGAGGAGAGCTCTTTGAAGATGGTCATCGGCAGACCGGGATAATAATTCATGTGATGATTGATGTCCTTCTCGGTAAGTGCGGGCGTGCGTCCGATGGCTGCGGCGAGACGGTTTGCTTCCTCAAGGACATGGCGGACGGTGCGGCTTCGTTTTCCGGGTCTGCGCATTTCAGAGATATGGAAGAGGATTTCGTAGGATGCTGTATTGCCTGCGAGCATGACGCCGTCCGCCGTGAAGATGCGTCCGCGGACGGCGGGGATGCGGATATTGCGGACGTATTGTCTGGAGACTTTTTCCTGAATTTCCTCTCCTTTGTATACTTGAACAGCCCAGAGACGGATCAGGATCACCGCATATACGAAAAAGATGCAGAATGCGATGACGATGATTCTGATTCTGGAAAGAAACGCCGAGTCCATACCGATTCCCCTGTTGTTGGAAACCTTACTCTATATTGACTTGCCGGAAAATCAAATGCGGAACGCCGGAAAAAAGAAAGTTTTTTTGAGGAGAAAAAGTGAATGTTCAGGATTTCAGCCAGTTCAGCAGAAAGTATGTTGCCACGGAGACGGCAATGGTGACGGCTGCATTGATTGCAACGAAAATAATTTTCCAGAGGATGTCCCGCCGATGTTCACTGTCTTTTGTTTTTATATCATGAGCATATTTTGCAACGGCAAGGTGGTAAATGTCGCATTTGTTGAATTCAAATATTTTCTGTCTTAAGTCGTAGCAAGATTCTAATGTGTTTTCAAACGCTGCAAGTGCTTCGGAAAAATTGCCGGTTTTTTCTATAACTGAAAGGGGGGGCGCTCCGAGTTACCATTTTGCAAGGATCTCAAGAGCGTGGCGTTCTTTTTCTTTTACGCTGATTTCTTCACCGAAAAACGGATAACCGCGCCCGGAGACAAATTCGGGAAATACTTTTTCCGTTTTTGTCTTCGCTATACTTTTTATAAGTTTCGGATCCCGGGCCAAGTCCCGGAAAGAAACTCCGTATTCCTCATAAAAATGCTTTTTTACCGTTTCTGAAATCATTTTTCTATTCCTGTTTGTTATTACAATACACCAAGTTTTGTTTTTTGTCAATCGTCTTTATTGAATTTTTCACGGTTTCGCGATGACGAAGGCGGGAAGCCCGGAGACTCCGAAACGGGACATGACCGCTTTGACTTCCGGATCGGAAACACGGGTGACGTCAAGTTCAACAAGATTGAATTTCTGCAGCAGTGAACGGACGCGGGTGTCACGGAGCGGACCGAGTTCCATTGCTTTGCAGTTCTTGCACCAGTCGGCACGGAAATCGATCAGAACCGGTTTCCCGTTTTGCGCGGATTGCTGAAATGCCGCCGTCAGACTCTCCGTCAGGGCGGGCGAGGCGGCGGCTCTGATGGTATGATCCGGAAGCAGAAGACGCAGACCGAGCCAGCCGTAATAGAGTCCGATCAGCACGATCAGAATGCCGAACGCCTGTTTGACGCGGACCATCCACATTCCCGGTTTCGGGAGACGCGCGAGCCCGGCGGCGGCAAACGGCCAGGGAAGCCCCATGCCGATCCCGAGCAGAAACGGAAGCAGAAGCGCTGCGGGGTGTCCGGCCGCGTAACGGTTCGCCGCATGGAGCAGTACCGCAATTACGACCGGGGCAACGCATGCTCCGGCGAGAAGCGCGGAGAGTCCGCCCAGCAGAAACACTCCCGCCAGACGTGCTGTTGAGGGCGTGCGGATTCCGTCGCTGAAACGCGAAAAATCAATCGTGAAAACGCCGAACATCGAGAGTCCGAGGAAGAGAAAGACGAGTGCTGCGCCGAAATTGAAATACCAGAGAGCGCTCAGCGATCCGAAAGTCGCTCCGCCGAGCACGGCGGCAACGCCGAGAATGCCATATGCCGCCGCAATTCCCATTGCGTAAACGAGACCGCGCGTGAGCGCCTTCCGGCGGCCGCCGGTATCCGCGCCGATGATTGCAAGATTGATTGGAATCATCGGCAGAACGCATGGAGTGAAGTTGAGAGCCAGCCCTCCGAGAAGTGTCAGCAGAAGTACGAGCGCGGTTCCTTTTCCGGCAAAGTCAATGAGACCCGGATCGCGTCCTTCAAGAAATGCGGCGAACTCCTCGGCATTCCGGTAGCCGAACGCCGTGCGCTCGATTTTGACGTCCGGAAAAAGCCCGGCGGACGCAGTGGGTGAGGATTCCTCTGCAGGATAGAGTGTGCCGGAACTGCCGGGAGAAATTTGACGGGAGACGGATTCCGGAAGAAAGCAATTCGTTTCATGACAGCCCTGCCAGGAAATTTTCAGAACTCCGTCGGTCACTTTTGACGGAGCAAACCGCCAGGTCTGTTTACCTTCGAAAACGGCAGTTCTGCCCATGATTTCGTCTTCATGTTCCTGTGGTTCCGGTGAAATGACGGGCGCGGATCCGTCAAAGGAGAGCTCCGTCGATTTTTGATATATGTATGCGCCAGGCTCCGTCTGAAGAGTGACGGAAAGCGTATCGTTTTCCATCTTCCAGCTCCAGCGGAACGGCTGGGCGGCAAAGACGGAGACGGACAGAATGAACAGCAGAAAAAAAGTGCGGATTTTCATGGTGATTCCCTCCCTGTACAGAAGGGTTTGACATGCCGTCAGACGTAAAAGTTCCCGTTGCGGATTTCCGCGCGTTCGCCGTAGACGAAGGAGAAGGAGGGAAGGTCGTGTCCGAATTCCAGACCGGAGAGGACGGGACCGCGGACCAGTCCGGAGAAATCCCGGAAGAGGTTCAGGCGTTCCGCATCGTCTCCGCAGTCGGTGAATTGCGCGAAGACGAGTCCGGCGAGACGCTGGGGGATTCCGGCAAGGGCGAGCTGTGTGAGATGACGGTCGAGTTTGCGCAGCGGTTCTCCGATGTCTTCAATGACGAGAACCGAGCCGGAGAGGTCGGGCAGCCACGGGGTTCCGCAGAGCGCGGTAAGAAGTGTCAGATTGACCGGAATCAGCGGTCCATGCGCGGAACCGTTCTTCAGAATCGTCAGCGGAACGGCGTTGTCGGCGGCGAATTTGCCGTGAAAGGCGACGCTGAGGGCGCGGCGGTAAGAAAGCTGAGTGGTCTCATCGGCAAGCGCTTCGGCGAGACGGGCGGCCATCTGTCCGGCGACGGGGATTCCGGCGGCGCGGGAACGCATCGCGAGGTGCAGCGCGGTGATGTCGCTGAAGCCGACAACGGGAAGATCGCGCATCCGCAGGGTATCCCAGTCGAGCTTTTCGAGCAGGCGCATGGTTCCGTAACCGCCGCGCAGACAGAGAATCAGGTCGATTTCCGGATTGCGGATCATGGAGTTCAGGTCTTCCGCGCGCGCATCGTCGGAGGCGGAAAGATAGGCCGGAGTGTCCGGGGCGGGTGTTTCGAACAGATGTTTTCCCTCGATGATGCGGATGCCGAAGGAGTCCAGCAGTTTGCGGGAGGCTTCGTAGCGGGAACGGTCGGCACCGCTTGCCGGAGCGGCGATTCCAATGGTTTTCACATGGAGGGGAAAGGGATTGTTCATTTTTTCACTTCCAGTTCAATTTCTGCGGAGGGAAGTCCGTCCGCGGTTGCGGTTAGACGGAGTCGTCCGGGTGCGGTTCCGGCGCGGACGATGCAGACGCACTGTCCGTGGAACGCTTTTATGGACCCCGCGCAGAAGAGTTCGGTAGAGGTGGAGTCGCCGTTTCCCGCGGCGGCGAAGGAGCCGGCTTCCGTCACTTCAAAACGCACGGAATGTTCCGCGGACGGCTGAAGCGTGCCGTCTTTGTCAACGATGGAGACGGAGATGAATGCGAGGTCTTCGCCATCGGCCGCGAGTTCGGTCCGGTCGGCGGAAAGCGCGAGAGCTGCGGAGGTGGAGGCTGTGCGGACTGTTTCGCGGGCGAGCTCGGAGCCGTCCGGTGCGAGTGCAACGGCTGTGAGTTCGCCCGGCTGATAGACAATGTCGTTCCAGACAAGACGCCAGCTCAATTTGCCGCGCGTGCGGATCCCGGCTGATTTTCCATTGACGAAGAGTTCGACGCGGTCAAAGTTCGTATAGACATGGACGGGCGTGTTGAGCCCTTCGCGTCCGGGCCAGGTCCAGTGCGGGAGGATGTGGAGAACGGGTTCTGCGGCCCAGCGTGCGCGGTAGAGCCACGCGCGGTCTTTGGGGATCCCGGCGAGGTCGTAGATCCCGAAGTAGGAGGCGTGCGCGGGCCAGTGAGCGTTGTAGGGCGTGGGTTCGCCGAGATAATCGAAGCCTGTCCAGACGAATTCCCCGAAGATCCAGCCGCAGGCGTCCTGCATTTCGAATTCGCGGTCGGGCGTGCTTGCCCACGGCGGAAATTCGAGGTCATAGGAGGAGCACTGGAGATTTTCATGAAGATGCCATTCGGGTCCGGATTCGACAGGGAAGAAGTATTCGCCGCGCGTGCTGATTGTGGACGCCGTTTCGCTGCCGTACTGCGGGATATGCGGATATTTCGCGTGGAGTTCGGGGTAGCGGTGCGGCTTGTAGTTCCAGCCGATGACGTCGAGCGCGGGCGGAAAGTTGTTTTTCATCGCGTCGTCGGGACGGTCGAGTCCGGCTGTGACGGGACGGGTCGGGTCGGCGGCGTGTGCGATGGCGGCAAGTTCCGCGGCGACTTTCCATCCGTCCGGCTCGCTCTGTTCGTTGATTTCGTTGCCGATGCTCCACATGATGACCGAGGGGTGATTGCGGTCGCGGCGGATCAGGTCGACGAGGTCGCGCTTGTGCCATTCGGGGAAGATTGAGCTGTAGTCGTTGATGATTTTTCCGTTCTTCCATGCATCGAACGCTTCATCGAGCACGGCGAATCCCATGCGGTCGCAGAGATCGAGAAATTTCGGATCCTGAGGGTTGTGCGAGGTGCGGATGGCATTGCAGCCGATGCTCTTCAGCAGACGGAACTGGCGTTTGACCGCGGGGAGCGAAAACGCCGCGCCGAGCGGACCGAGGTCATGATGCAGGCAGACGCCTTTGAGGTAATAAGGTTTGCCGTTCAGGAACATTCCCTTTTCCGCATCGAAACGGACAGTGCGGAAGCCGTAATCGACGGAGCGTTCGTCCTTCACCGCGCCGTCTTTAAGGAGCGTGAAGCGGAAGGTGTAAAGCTCCGGCGTTTCGGGAGACCAGAAGCGGAGTCCGGAGAGGGGGAATGCTGTTTCGTTCCCGGCAAACTGTGTGCGGAAGAGCTCGTTTCCGGCGGAGTCGGAGACGGTGAGCAGAGTTTCGCAGTTTTCGCCGCTGTGTTCAGTCTGAACGCAGACTTCCGCGTTTTTTGCATCCGGATCGGCCGCGCGGTTGAAGATGCGGATGCCGGAATAGAGGAAGTGTTCGGGTTCTGCGACGACGAGTCGCGCTTCGCGGTAGATTCCCGCGCCGGGATACCAGCGGGACGCCTGTTCGGGATTCGCGACCCGCACGGCGACGGCATTTTCTCTGCCGAATTCGACAAAGCGGGAGACATCGAGCTGAAACGATGTGTAGCCGTAGGGGCGTCCGCCCGCATCGTGTCCGTTCACATAAACCGTGGAGCGGCTCATGACGCCGTCGAATTCGAGGAAGAAGCATTTTCCACGCTGATTCTCTTCGGGAGTGAAGCGGAGACGGTACCAGCCGACGCCGATGTGAGGGAGACCGCCGGTGCGTCCGTAGTGAAGCGTTTCGGCAGTTTCACCGTCCTGGACAATGCGGGTGGAATAGAGGTCGTTTTTTTTGTCGAACGGGCCGCGGACAGCCCAGTCATGCGGAATGGTGACGGGCTGCCAGGCGGAGTCGTCGAACGACGGCGCGACAAAAGAGGGGTCGTCGGCGAACTTGAATCGCCAGCCGGATTTGAGAATGCGGGAAACAGCCATATCTGCTCCTTATGCCCGAGAGGATTTCCACTTGCGCTGACGCGCGGCTTCATAGAGGAGAATGGTGGCGGCTGTCGCGACGTTCAGCGAATCCATGCGTCCGAGCATCGGAATGACCACGCCGATATCCGCGTTTTTCATCCAGTATTCGGTGAGTCCGTACTGTTCCGCGCCGACAACGACCGCGATGCCCTGGGTCATATCGACGTCGGTGTAGGTTTCGTGCGAGTGGGGGCTTGCTGCGAGTGTGCGGATGTTGTTTTTCCGGAACCATTCAACCGCCTCTTCGCTGCTGGTTTCGGCGAGCGGGACGGAGAAGATCGCGCCGGTGCTGGCGCGGATGCAGTTGGGGTTGAACACGTCGGTCTGACGGTTGCAGATGATCATGCCGGTTGCGCCGACGGCGTCCGCGCTGCGGAGCATGGAACCGAGGTTGCCGGGCTTTTCGATGGTTTCCGCGACGAGGTAGAGCCCGTTGGGGACGACGGGCATTTCATCGAGTCCCTTGTGGCGCATCTGTGCAAGCGCGATGAGACCTTCGGGGCGGTCGCGGTACGCCATTTTGACGAGGGCGTCTGCGTTTGTCTCGTAGATTTCCGCGCCCTGGGCTTCGGCGCGGGCGATGAGTTCGCCTTCGTGTTCGCCGAGGTAGAGTTCGGGGCAGTGATAGAGTTCAGTGAGCTTGATTCCCGCATCCATGGAGCGGGAGAGTTCGCGGTATCCTTCGAGAACGGTTACGCCTTCGCGGTCGCGTTCGCGGCGTTCGCGGAGGGCGCAGACCCGTTTGATTTTCGGGTTTTTGACGCTGGTTATGAGCATCGGAAAAGACTCCTTCCTGAGAAATTTTATATTCAGGAGTACAATACTCCATTTCCGGTTTATTGTCAATTGCTGTTTCCGGAATTCATGAAAAATTATTTTTTTATTTATAAATCATTGCGAATGCGCAAATCCTGCGCTATATTATCAATGTTTAACTTTAACTAAGGAGTAGAAGACATGTCTGCAAAAGTTGATCTGACCGGAAAAGTCGCGGTCGTGACAGGCGGCGGCGGAATTCTCTGCAGTACGATGGCAAAGGCTCTCGCGGGATGCGGCGCAAAGGTTGCAATCCTCGACCTCAAACAGGAAAGCGCGCAGAAAGTCGCCGATGAAATCACGGCGGCGGGCGGCGCGGCGCTCGGACTCGGAGCAAACGTTCTCGATATCGAAAGCCTGAAAGCGGCGGAAAAACAGATTCGCGAAACCTTCGGAGTCTGCGACATCCTCATCAACGGCGCCGGCGGAAACCACCCGAAGGGAACAACCTCCTCCGAAAAACTTACGCTGGAAGACATTACGAACCCGGTTGCGGGCAAAGTTTCGTTCTTTGATCTCGATCCCGCGGGAATCGGATTCGTGTTCAACCTGAACTTCCTCGGCACCCTGCTTCCGTGTCAGGTGTTCTGCCGCGAAATGGCGCTCAAGGGCGGCGGCGTTGTGCTCAACATCTCCTCCATGAACGCATTCCGTCCGCTCACCAAGATCCCCGCATACAGCGCGGCGAAGGCGGCAATCAGCAACTTCACCCAGTGGCTCTGCACGCACATGTCCGGAGTCGGAATCCGCGTGAACGCGATTGCTCCGGGATTCTTCCTGACGAATCAGAACCGCACGCTCCTGACGAATCCCGACGGTTCGCTCACCGCCCGCGGAAACACGATTCTCTCCCACACCCCGATGGGACGTTTCGGCACGCCCGACGACCTGACCGGCACCCTGCTGTGGCTCGTCGACAACGACGCTTCCGGTTTCGTCAACGGAACCGTCATCCCCGTCGACGGCGGATTCGCGGCATTCTCCGGAGTCTGACATCATGGGATTCATCGCACTCATTGATTATGGAATGGGCAACCTGCTGAGCGTTTCGAAGGCGCTGGAAAAGGCGGGAGGGAACATCCGTATCATTGACCGTCCGGAACAGGCAGAGGGCTGCTCCGGACTCGTCCTTCCCGGCGTCGGCAACTTCGGCGACGGGATGCGCAATCTGCGCGAACACGGATTCGTGGACACGGTCCGCCGCGCAGTCGCGGAGAATATTCCGCTCCTCGGAATCTGTCTCGGAATGCAGATGATGCTTGAGAGCAGCGAAGAGGCTCCGGGCGTGGAAGGCATCGGCATCTTCAAGGGCGCCGTCCGCCGTTTCCCCGATGACCGCGGAGAGAAAGTTCCGCACATGGGCTGGAACCAGATCGAACACAACGGCTCGAACCCGTTTCTCGCCGGAGTGCCTTCCGGTTCGCATGTCTACTTTGTCCATTCCTACTACGCCGATCCTGTCGACCGCTCGGTCGTCGCGGCGGAGTGCGATTACATCTTCAAATTCGCGGCCGCGCTCGGAAAAGGAAACGTTTTCGCTTCCCAGTTCCATCCCGAAAAGAGCCAGAAGCGCGGTCTCGCCATCCTCGAAAATTTTGTCAAAAAGTGCAACAGCGGAGAAAAGTAATGCTCATCATTCCTGCAATCGACATTCGCGGCGGCAAATGCGTCCGCCTCTTTCAGGGCGACTACAACCGGGAGACCGTGTACGGCGACTCCCCGGCGGAACAGGCGGTCCGCTGGGAGAAGGAAGGTGCGCATATCATTCATCTCGTAGACCTCGACGGTGCAAAGGCGAAACAGCCGGTGAATCTCGACGCCGTCCGCGAGATTTGCTCCGCCGTCCACATTCCCTGTGAGCTCGGCGGCGGCATCCGCACGCTTGAGGACGCCCGCAAGGCGTTCGATGCGGGCGTGTACCGCATCATTCTCGGAACGGTCGCCTGTGAAAATCCGAAGCTCGCAAAAGAGTTCGTTTCCGAATTCACCGCGGAGCGTGTCGTGGTCGGAATCGACGCGCGCGGCGGCTGCGTCGCCGTCAACGGCTGGCTCGAAAACAGCGGAGTCGACGCCTATGAACTCGTTCTCACTCTTCAGGAAATGGGCGTGACGCGCTTCATCTATACCGACATTGCAACCGATGGCGCGCTCTCCGGACCGAACTGCGATGCGATTGCCGCCCTCTGCTCCCGCGTTCCCCGCTGCGGCGTGATCTCCTCCGGCGGAATCTCCTCCGCCCGCGACATCACCGCTCTGCGCGAACTGCGCAAGGACAACCTCGAAGGCGCGATTGTCGGCAAGGCTCTTTATGACGGAAAGACCACTTACAGAGAACTCGAAGGTGCGGCCAATGACTGACGAAGCTGTTTTCAATCCCTTTCCCGGCGATTCCTATGACACGCCGGATCATGTGAAGCCCAGCATTCTCGACTGGCTGCTTCTCCGCACCCGCGCGTCGTTCTACATCCGGAACTTCTACGTTTTCTACCGTTCCGGAAGCGCCTGCCGCAAAGGATATTTCCCGCAGAACCAGCAGACGAAGAACTCGTATGACAACATTCTCATCACCGAAAGCTGCGGCGGCAAGTTCCATCTGCGCGGGCTCGACAACATCAGCGGAACCGAAGGCCCGGTGCTCTTCATCAGCAACCATATGAGCCTGCTTGAGACAGCGGTCATGCACGCGTTCATCCGCCCCCGCAAGGATTTCTGCTTCGTCATCAAAAAACAGCTTTTCGACGTGCCGTATTTCGGTGACATCATGCGCACGCTCGGCTGCATCGGTGTCGGACGCGAGAATCCGCGCGATGATTTCCGCGCGGTCATCGAAGAGGGCAAGAAGACGCTTGAGAGCGGCAAATCCATTGTGATTTTCCCGCAGGCCTCCCGCTCCACCGTGTTCGACGAGCACCATTTCAACACCATCGGCGTGAAGCTTGCGAAAGCCGCCGGCGTGCCGATCATTCCGACTGCTCTCCGCACGGATTTTCTCGGCAACGGAAGATTCATCAAGGATCTCGGTCCGATTCACCGCAAGCGCGAGATTTACTTTGAATTCGGAAAACCGATCATGAAGGTCGAGGGATCCGGAAAACAGGAACAGCAGCAGATTGTCGACTTCATCGAAAGCCGTCTGACTGAATGGGGATGCGAAATCAGAAAATGAACCCGGAAACAGTAACTGTCAATCTTGCCGACCGCTCGTATCCGATCACCATCGGTTCGGGCGTCATTGCAAACGCCGCGCTGCTGGCGCCGCATGTGAACGGCAGACGCTGTCTGCTGGTTGCGGATTCCAACACCGCTCCGCTGTTTGCGGATCGCGTAAGCAGAGTGCTCGCGGAAGCCGGCGCCGCCAAAGTCGCCCGGCATGTCTTTCCCGCGGGAGAGGAATCGAAAAACATCGGAACCATTCTTGAAATCTGCCGCACCGCCGCGCGCGAAGGTCTGGATCGCCGCTCGGTTGTCGTTGCTCTCGGCGGAGGCGTGACGGGGGACATGGCGGGTTTCTCCGCCGCTGTCTACATGCGCGGAATTGATTTCATCCAGATTCCCACCACACTGCTTGCGATGGTCGATTCATCCGTCGGCGGCAAAACGGGCGTGGATATTCCCGAAGGCAAGAATCTTGTCGGAGCGTTTCATCAGCCGAAGGCGGTTGTCATTGATACGGATTTTCTCAAGCCGCTACCGGACAATCAGGTTCTCTGCGGACTCGCGGAGATCATCAAGACTGCCGCGATTCTCGATGAGGCTTTCTTTGCCGGTCTGGAATCGCATATCCCCGAAATCCGCGCACGTGACGATGCGTTCACCGCGGGGATGATCCGCCGCTGCTGCGAACTGAAAGCGTATGTCGTCTCCCGTGATGAGTGCGAAGGCTCGCTCCGCGCCATTCTGAATTACGGACACACATACGGTCACGCCATTGAAAGTTCTTATCACTACACCATGCTTCACGGCGAAGCGGTAGCAATCGGCATGCGCCTGGCCGCCGACCTCGCAGTCCGTCTCGGTGTGATGAGCGCGGAGGACGCGATCCGCCAGCGCAGGCTGCTCGAAGCGACCGGACTTCCCGTCTCGGTGAAGTGCGACCGTGAAACGGTTTTCTCCGCGATGTTCAAGGACAAGAAGGCGATGGACGGCGTTCTGCGTTTCGTCTTCACGCCGAAAACCGGTACGGCGGAAGTCCGCAAGGTCGACGCCGCTCCGGTCCGCGCGATACTGGAGACTCTCCCGAATGCTTGAGCATGACGCCTACATTCTTCTGAATCTGATATCCGGCATCGGCCCTTCGCGGACCGCGTCGCTGATTCAGAAGTGCGGCTCTGCGACGGCAATTTTTGAAGAGCGGTGGGAAGCCCTCGCCGGAATCCGCGGAATCAGCGAAGAACTCGCCCGCAAAATTGCGGAAGCCGCGCATTCCTCCATGCTCGATGAAGAGCTGGACCGCATTGCGCTCGGCGGCGTTGAAGTCGTCACCCGCGCGGATGCGGCGTATCCGAAGCAGTTCGAGGAGATGGAGGATGCTCCGCTCTGTCTTTACATCTGCGGCGCGCTCCCGGAGACGATCGGGACGCAGTCAATCGCGATTGTCGGTTCCCGCCGTGCGACGGTTTACGGGATGCGCATGGCGCAGCATATCGCCGAAGCCGCCGCATTCTCCGGCTGGAGCGTCGTTTCCGGACTGGCGCTCGGCATTGACGCCGCCGCGCACAAGGGCACGATGAATGCAAACGGCAAGACTGTTGCGGTTCTCGGCGGCGGCTTGATGAAGATTCAGCCGCAGGAGCATGTTCCGCTTGCGCGCGACATTATCGCGAAGGGCGGTGCGGTCATCACCGAATTCCCCATGACATTCCCGCCGACGCGTCACTCGTTTCCGATGCGCAACCGGATTATCTCGGCGCTTTCTCTCGGGACGGTTGTTGTGGAGGCCGGACTTCACAGCGGTGCGCTGATCACCGCCTCCGCCGCTCTCGAACAGGGCAAAGCGGTCTTTGCGATTCCCGGCAATGCCGACTCGGAACTTTCGTCGGGCTGCAACAATCTGATCCGCAACGGCGAAGCTCAGCTTGTCACCAGCTTTGAAGATGTGCTGGAATCCATGGATTTTCTGCCGGGCTTTTCGGAACGCGAGCTTCCGTTCACCGCGAAGGAGGATACGGCGGAAGAGAACCGGTTCGAGGATGAAGTCGATGCGTCTCTGCCTGAAAGCGACCGCCGGATTCTTGAATTTCTGAAGAAAGGCGAAGCGTCGTTTGACGCGATTTCCGCGGGAACCGGCATCAGCGCCGGCGAGCTCTCCCGGAAACTCGTCGCCCTTGAAATATCCCATAAACTCAAGCGCACGCCCGTCGGCTATGCAAGAACGCGCTGAAAACAAGAGAGGTGTTTATGAAACTTTCGATCATCATTCCCGTTTACAACGAAGAAAACTACATTGACGCGGTGATTGAACGGGTTCGCGCCGTTTCGTTCCAGCCGGAAATCGAGCTGGAGCTGATTGCCGTCGACGACTGTTCCACGGACAAGACCCCGGAGCACCTGAAAGTCTGGGCGGACAAGGGAATCGTCAAGGTTTTCCGCCATGATGTCAACAAGGGCAAAGGCGCGGCGCTCCACACCGGTTTCGCACAGGCGACGGGCGACGTCGTTGTTGTCCAGGATTCCGATTTTGAATACAACCCGAATGAACTTCCGAAACTTCTTGTGCCGATTCTGGATGGACGCGCGGATGTTGTTTTCGGCGCGCGCGCAAGCTTTGTCGGCAGCGAGTGCCACCGGGTGATGTACTACTGGCATTCGGTTGTGAACAGCTTTCTGACCCGTCTGTGCAACATGCTTGCCGACCTCACTCTGCACGACATGGAGTGCTGCTACAAAATGTTCAAGCGCGAATATCTGCAGAAGATCACGCTCCGCGAAAACCGCTTCGGCTTTGAGCCGGAAGTGACGATCAAGCTTGCGCGCCAGCATTGCCGTATGTATGAAGTGACGGTTTCCTATTCGGGCCGCACGTACCAGGAAGGCAAGAAAATCAACTGGAAGGACGGCGTTTCCGCTCTCCGCTGCATTCTCAAGTACGGTCTTCTCCGGATGGATTGATCCGTCGTTTTCGCGGTGTTTTTTCAGGGAACCGCGCGTCCGGCATGTGAAACGCATGTTGAAGAACGCGCGGTTTTCTTTTTTTTGATTTTTTTTCAGAACAGGGGGTTGACAAAATCGGGGGAATGTGCTATAATTAATGCTGTTGAAACGATACAACAAGATATAAACAGCGGAGAGATGATGAGAACACGAATCAAAGATATCGCGGAGCGGGTCGGGGTTTCGACTGCGCTGGTTTCGATGTATCTGAATCATCATCCGCTTTCTGCGCGAATGGCGGAGAAGACGAAACGCAGAATTGATGAAGCGGTCCGCGAGATGAACTACCAGCCGTCGGTCGCGGCGCGTTCCCTGAAGAAAGGGAAAAGCCGGACTCTGGGTCTTGTGATCGGCGATATCGCGAGCGTGTATTCCGGTTTTTATTCGCAGATGCTTCTTCAGGAGGCGGACAAACGCGGGTATCAGCTTCTGATTTCGCTGACGCTGTATGATAAGAAGAAAGAACAGGAATGTCTGCGGAACCTCATCAACCGTCAGCCGGACGGGATTCTCTATTCGCTGGAGCTGGATTCGGACGCGGATGCGCCGATTCCGGAATATCTGCAGAGCTATCCGATTCTGCTGACGCAGTATCATAAGTCATACAACCTGGTGCTTGAAGATTTCCGTCCCGGCTTCTGCAGCGCGTTTGAAGTGCTTGAGGAAAAGGGAATCCGTCATGCGCTGCTGATCTGCGAAGGCGGGCGCATGCCGGTCGAGGATGCTGTGGAATGTGCAAAACCGTATGGAATCACCATGGAAGCGTTGTCGTATGAATCCATGGCGCAGGTTCTTTCCGTTGCGCAGGACCGGAAGGCGTGTGTTTTCTTCTTTACGAGCATTTCCGCGCGCCAATTCCTGATTTACTGCGGCGAAAAAGGCGTGAAGAACGTTCCGCCGCTGTTTTTCAATTATTCCCTGCCGTTTGATTATTTTGAATCGCCTGATGTGCTCGGAACGATCGTTGAACCGTTCAAAGATGTTATCCCTCTGCAGATTGAGCGCCTGATTGAGATGGTGGAAAAACCGGAGCCCGAACCGCGAACCTGTTCTCTCCCGGTTAAATTCATGCGTCCGGCGGAACTGCGGAGATATTATGAGGAGCAGAGCGCCGATCCCTACTACAAAATCATCGTTGATGAACGAAAAAACTTAATACTAAGAAAGGACTTTACAAGATGAAACAGAGGAAAAGAACATTCACGCTCATAGAGCTGCTGGTGGTAATCGCAATCATTGCAATCCTTGCCGGAATGCTGCTGCCTGCCTTGAAAAAGGCGATGGGCATGGCCCGAAGTATTCAATGCGCAGGAAATCTGAAGCAGATCGGGCTTGCCGCCAACCAGTACCGTGCGGATTTCGACGGCTATATCACGCCGCCGACCTGGGAGGGCGGAATCTGGGATGGCGATCCTCGCGGACTTTATGCGGTCAATTACCACTGGGATTACACTTACGGGAGAAACTACATGAAATATCCGGGGGACAATATCCGCGGAAAATGGAAAGCGTTCCAGTGCCCGGATGACAGCCCGCGTTACGGCGACGGACAGTTGAACCCGATGGATGAAATGCGTTCCTATGCGATGGCGTTTCCGTTCATTCAAATGGAAGAGGGTGCATCTCCGAAAAAGAATTTCAAAGGAGCTTATTCTTCCCTGATGTTTATTGCGGATAATCAGAACCAGCTTGATATGGTGACATTCAGCTACAAACAGTCGAAAATCGGCGGCGTCTGCAATGCTACCGGAACGAATGGCTATGGTTATGATATCGCGTTCATGCGGAACGAGTTTCTTGGACGTCCCCACACATTGAGAACAAATATGCTGTTTCTGGATGGTCACGTCAGCTCAATCGGCGAAGTGAAGTCGTTTTCAGTCGGGGCTGGACCGAATGACTGGCAGTATGAACAACTGATTTATAAAGGCAAGTAATGATTTGCCGGCAACATAAGAACAGAATAAAACCAACAACAGGAGTTTTGCTATGAAGAAAAGTCTTATCCTTGCTGTCGCCGCGGCGCTTTCATTCCCCGTGTTCGGGGGTGATTTCAGCTGGAACGGGTTCCGTTACGACGCGGAAAAAGTCGCTCTGAAAAATGCGGAAAACAATAATTTCGGCATGCTTCAGATCTTACCTGAATCCAAGAAGGATCTGGTGAAAATCAGCTTTGCAAACGGAAAAATGACGATTGACACACGCGAATTTTTCCGTGAAACCAAAACCGGGGAGGAGATTACGCTGCGTCTGCCGGTTTCGGGAATGATCCGCGGAAAAAAAGCGCGTCTCATGGTTGAAATGAGTGCAACACCCGATACGGAGTTCGAGTTTTATTTTGAAGGCGGAGAAGACCTGAACGGCAAGCACAATCATTTCTGGCGCTGCAAGCGCTTCATCGCAAAGGCCGCTCCGGAGAAATTCGTGTACGACGAGCAGCTTTCCCAGACTCAGAAAGATGTATGTTTGCGTCTGACTTTCCGCAAGCCCGGAGCGTTTACTATCGGAACATACGAATTTGTCCCGGAAGTCAAGTAACCCCGTTTATATTGAGGATCAGAGTATGAAAAAATTCCTTTCCGCATTATTCCTTCTGTCATGCGCCGTTCTTTTCGGCGATGTTTCCGACTGGAGCGGATATCGACTGTTCGAGGATCACAGCACGCTGAGAACGCCGGGAAATGAAAATTTCGGCGGGTTCCAGTTCTTTCCGGAGTCCAGGAAGAATTCGGCGAAAATCAGCTTTGAAAACGGGAAAATGACAATTGACACTCGCGAATTTTTCCGTGAAGCGAAAGCCGGCGAAGAAGTCACCCTGCGTCTGCCGGTCGGCAAATTCACGCCGGACCGGAAGGCGCGTCTTTCGGTTGAGATGAGCGCGTCCCCGAACGCCGAATTTGAATTTTATTTTGAAGGCCGCGACATAGTCAACGGCAAAGACAATCATTACTGGCGGGCGAAGAGATGCCTCGCCGGGGAAACGTCTCAGGTGTTTGAGTATGAAGAAATTCTCCCCGCCTCGCTGAAAGAGCTTCATCTGCGTCTGACCTTCCGCAAGGCCGCAGTGTTTACGCTCGGAGCTTACGATTTTACGGAAGTCCGGGAAGCCGCTGTTGATTCGGAAAAGGAAAACGTGGTGAACGGCGGCGCGGAGCGCGGACTTTACGGCGTTGCGTATTCCGATATGAAAACGCTCGGAAGTCACAAGGACGGTACATCTCTCTTTTTCAACATCGCGCGTTCCGGCGCGCTGAAAGTCGAGACCGATTCCACGACCGCGCATTCGGGAAAACGTTCGTTCAAGGTGACGACTCCGGCGAACAGCGTGAATCAGCTTTACATGTTCCCCGTTCCGGTCCGTCTGAACAAGCCGATTTCGCTTTCGGCATGGATGAAGGCGGAGAAGCCGACGAACGTCACGGTCGGTCTCTTCCCCTGCAACGGTTCGATTTACGCAAAAACGTTCACGGTCGGAACTGTCTGGAAGAAATACACCCTGAACGTTCCCGCTTACGGGAAAGCATTTTCGAACGTGAATATTGTCGGCAACCCCGGTTATGCGTATGGCGATGCGTACGGACTCATCTTCCCGCGTTTCGATTTCCCGGAAAATGCAACCGTCTGGATTGACGACATCTCTTCCAAGCTCTCGGAGAATGCGGAGTTCAGGGAACTTTCCAGCGTCTGGATTTCCGGAACTCTGGACAGGGATTCCACCTGCTACTATCCCGAAGATACAATTACGGCGAATCTGAAACTGGAATCCGCCGGAAAGACTGCGGAGACGGAACTTTCGTGGAGAATCGAAGATGCGTTCGGCAAGCGAATCGCTTCTTCCCCGGCGGAGCGTGTTACTCTTCCGGCGGGAAAGAGCGTTTCTTTCAAGGCTCCGGAAAACCGCCGCGGCTGGATGACGCTCTATGTGACCGCGAAGACGGGCGACCGGGTTGACGAGCATGTTCTGCCCTTCGGCGTGATCGATCATCCGGGTCCGATGGTCCGCCGTTTCGGAATCAACGTGGAAGATCCGCTTGCGCACAACGCAAATGTCACCATTGCGCTGATGAAGGAATTCCGTCTCGGCTCCGCACGCGTCTGGAACGCCGGAGGACATGGATTTGAGGGCGTGGGGCTGTTCCACGATGCGGGAATCTATACGCTGTTCTGTCTGGACAACGTTCTTTCCGGAAAAGAGGCGTTCTTCCTGCCCAAGGATTATAGCGCATGGAAAAAGTACCTTACGGAAAAGGCGGGCATGGTCAAGGGAAAGGTCGATGCGTATGAAATTCTGAATGAGCCGAACATCTGGTCGGGACGCTCTGCGAATCCTGATCCGGAGAGACTGGAAGTCACAGACATTGACTCCATTGCGCGCTGCACTCTTGAGACTGCGGAGATTCTGCGCAAGATTGACCCGAATGCGAAGATTGCGGGAGCGGATCCGTGCGGAACGAACGTTGCGTGGATTGAGTCGCTGATCTCCAAACCCGGCGTTGCCGCAACTCTCGATATTATTTCCGAACACCCGTATCGCCAGCTCCCCGAACTTCCGGATTACGGCGAGGATATGCAGAGTCTCCGGAAAATGGCGGCGCGTTTCAAAGCGGATTATAAATTCTTCGCGACGGAAGCCGGCCGCGTGTATCCGATGAACTATCCGGACAACCGCATCATGCCGCAGGCGCTGAAATATGCGGCGCGCGACGTCCGCAATGAAATCGTCGGATTCGCCAACGGAGTGGATGTCTACTTCCATTTCGCAGTCGGCATCGGTTTCTGTCAGACTGCCTGGTCGAGCGTCCGTACCGGCAACGGAGAAAACAACGGTGAAGTCATGCCGAACATCTACCTCTATGCGATCCGCGCCGCCGCGGACCGGATTGAGGACGGCAAGCCGGCCGGACAGGTCAAGCTCGGTGCAAATTTCCGCTGCTACATCTTCGACCTCGGAACGCGCAGAACGGCAGTTCTCTGGAAGTGGAACGGCAAGCCGGAAAAGATCGAATTCGCCAAACCCTTCCGCGCTTATGACTTCATGGGGTCGCGGATCGACGGGACAACATTTGAACTCAGCGAGTTCCCGGTCTATCTTGAATCTGAAGAATCCGCGGCGGAACTGGCGAAGCAGATCGCTTCCGCGAAACTGAACATCACCGACAAGGCGTTCCGGACCTCCGTGAAAATCACCGGATCGCACACTTTTGCAGTTGAGGTCGCAAACCTCACGGCGAAACCGCTCTCTGGCACGGTCTCTGTTCTGACTCCGGGGCTTGTCGACGGCGAACAGAAGCTGGAATTCCGCGACATTCCGGGAGAAAGCACGGACCGCGTTGCGTTCCGCACCGTTCCGGAAATCGGCATGACGCCGCGTGAAGCCAAACTGAAAGTCGAACTTCCCGCAATCAAGCAGAGCGAGACAGTCTCTGTCTCACTCCGTGCGCTGTTCGTCCCGAAAGCGGAAAAAGCAATTGCAATAGACGGCGATCTTTCCGACTGGCAGGATGTCGCGCCGGTGGTTCTGACCGTGAAAAACTCGGTTCAGAGCTCCCCCTGGAGCGAGTCCATGAAGAAGAGCACCGTCAAATTCCGCAGCAAATGGGATTCCACCCGTCTTTATCTTGCATTTGAGGTGAAGAAGGACGGTTTCCATCCTGTTGATACGCACGGAGAATCCGCCACCTGGCTGGGCGACGGAGTTCAGTTCGCACTGGATACGGTCGCGAACGCCCCGAAGGGAACCGCCGGATATCAGGACGACGATTTCGAGTATCTGCTCTCGCTCTATCAGGGCAAACCTCTGCTGAATCGTCTTGCGGCCTCCGCGAGCTCCTATGATTCGCTTTCGAAGTCGCTCGGCCGGACGGATCAGGGCGACTGTGCGATCCGACGGACGGCGGACGGAGTTGTATACGAGCTTGCTCTGCCTCCGGTCTCGATCAGCCCGTTCAAACTGCTTCCGGGTTCGGCGACGCGCTTCAGCTTCATCGTCAACATGAACGACGGAGAGAAGCGTGTCGGCTGGATCGAGCTGACGCCGGGAATCGGCCAGCAGCCGAAGCGTCCGGATCAGTTCATGGACATGGTTCTTCTTCCGTAACGGAAGTTTTCCGGCGGAGCATGCGGACTTCCCTGTTTGAGAGAGAAGCGACGCGCCGTGTTCCGCCGGGATTTTTTGCCGGATGTTTTTCGTCCGGCTCTTGTCTTTTTGTGAAAATGTGCTATAGTATCCAATTCATTTTAAACAAACAGCAGCAAAGGGAATTATGAACAAGTCGGAAATCGTCGTCTTTATCGTCTACCTGGTTTTCATGCTGGGCATTGGAGTTTACTTCTTTTTCAAGGAACGCGGAGGCGGAGAAAAAACGTTCTTCCTCGGCGACCGCAAGATGGGCGCATGGGTCGGCGCGCTTTCCGCCGGCGCATCGGATATGAGCGCGTGGGTGCTCATGGGACTGCCGACTGCGGTTTACGCCGCCGGACTCGGCGAGGTGTGGATTTCCGTCGGTCTTGCCATCGGCTATACGCTCAGCTGGATTTTCGAGGCGCCGCGCCTCCGCCGTTTTTCGGTTGTCGCGGGCGACGCCATCACCATTCCGCAATACCTTTCCAACCGCTTTCTCGCAAGCTCCAAAGCGCTTCAGGTGATCTGCGCGCTGGTCTTCCTGGTCGCGTACACCGTCTATACCGCCGCGAGTATCAAGGCGTGCGGAATTCTGTTCCACAAGGTAATCGGCATGGATGCGACGCTGGCGATGTGGATCGGCACGGCCATCATTGTCGGCTACACCTTCTTCGGCGGATTTTCCGCGGTCTGCTGGACCGACTTCTTTCAGGGGCTGCTGATTCTCGCCGCAATGCTGCTTGCTCCGCTGTTCGCGGTGTTCGTGCTTGATTCCTCCACGCAGGTGATTGAAACCGCCGGATACTGGAATCCGTTTGCCGACTGGCGCAAGATCGTCTCAGGCCTCGCATGGGGGCTTGGCTACTTCGGCATGCCGCACATCATCATCCGCTTCATGTCTCTGGAATCGCAGACGAGCCTGAAGAAATCCGCGAAGATCGGTATTTCCTGGACCGTTCTGATTGTGACCTTTGCCGCGCTGATCGGCATCATCGGACGCCTCAAGCTCGGTCTGAATGAGGATATCCAGAGCAACGAGCTTGTGTTCATCCAGATGGTCCGCATGATTTTCCCGGGCGTTATCTCCGGCGTTCTGCTTTCCGCCGTTCTCGCGGCTTCGATGAGCACGGCGGACAGCCAGCTGCTCGCCGCCTCCTCCGCTCTTGCGAGCGACGTTTACAAACCGCTGATCCGCAAAGACAAGGCGGGCGACAGCGAGCTTCTGTGGGTCGGTCGCGTGGTGGTTATTCTGGTCGCCGCGGTCGCAATGGCGATTGCCAGCAATCCGAAAGCGGAAAGCATCATGGGACTCGTTTCCAACGCGTGGGGCGTGTTCGGCGCGGCGTTCGGTCCCGCGATCATGCTTTCGCTCTTCTGGCGCAGATTCAACTTTACGGGCGCAGTTGTCGGTATTGTCGCGGGCGCGCTTGTTGATATCGCGTGGCTGTTCTGCTGCTCGAAGATGACAGGAATCTACGAGCTTGCTCCGGGATTCTTCGCCGGTCTGATCGCCGCGGTTGTCGCCACAAAGCTTTCGCCGCTTCCCTCCGAAATGGTGATGAAACTTTACGACGATGCAGTCAGCTACACGGATCCTGTTCAGAAGTAAGCGTTTCGAATCATTTTTCTGATTTACGGGTTCTCCGGTTGAAAAGACCGGAGAACCTTTTAAATTTTAAATTTCTGTTCCTTCAGGGTTTTGCCGCGGTAGGCGAGGGGGGAACAGCCGAGATTTTCACGGATGAACCGGATGAACGAGGTGAGCTCCGGGAAGCCGCACCGCTCTGCAATTTCGCTGACGGGGAGGTTCGTTCCGAGCAGCAGAATCTGCGCCTCCTGAAGCCTCCGGTCGCGGATGTAACGTCCGGGGGAGAGCCCCACTTTTTCTTTGAACAGACGCGTAAGCGTGCTGCGGGTGACGCCGAGAGTGTCGCAGACCATGTTCAGGTCGAGGTCGCGGTTGGAGAGCTGGCTCCGGATCAGTTCCATACACTGTTTCACGAGAAGCGTGGAGTGCTGCGGGACGACTTGCGCCGGAGAGAGATTTGTCAGGATTTGGCACAAAATGCCTGAAAGCCGCCGGATCTGCCCCCAGTCGGTGTCGGCAATGGAGATTTTGAGATCTTCGAAGAGCGCGTTGTCTAGTTTTCCGCAGTTCTGCTGATGCCGCGGATAGCGGCAGGCAAGCAGATAGGCTTCCGCGAGCGGACCGTCGAAGCAGACCCAGCGCGTGACCCATTTTGAGGAGAGAGCACGGTGGCGGTGGGCTTCGCCGGGAAGATAAAAGAAGACGTCGCCCGGGTCGATGCGGAAGGTTTCTCCGAAGAGTGTCAGTTCCCCGACGCCCTCCATGCCCCAGATAATTTCGGCGAAAGTGTTTTTGAGTTCTCCCATTTCGGAGATTTCGCTGCAGTTGAGAGTTTTTTCGCCGACCGAATAGAGATAGAGCGGGAGGGGCGGTTCCCGTACAAACTCCTGAGTCCGGCTGTAGCAGTCGTTGAACATAAAGTGTCAGTTTTTGCTTTCTTTTGTCATTTGCTGTTTTTGTCGGACATAGTATAGTATCACAAACGGTATTTTGCAAACAGGAGTTTGAAAAATGAATGATTTTGAACAGAAGAAAGCACGGGTGCTCGCTCGTTACGAAGCGCTCGTGACCCGTCCGAACACGATCGACAACGACTGGTACAACGGCTGTTTCGACCGTTACGTCAACCCCGTCCTGACCAATGAAATGGTTCCGCCGCAGTGGAAATTCGACTTCAATCCGGCGACGAATCCGTACTTCATGGAGCGTCTCGGCGTCAACGCCGTCTTCAATGCCGGCGCGATTGAAATGAACGGAAAAATCTCTCTTGTCTGCCGCGTTGAAGGCAACGACCGCAAGTCTTTTTTCGCCGTTGCCGACTCCGTTTCCGGCGTGGACGGTTTCCGTTTCCGTGAAAAACCGATTCTTCTGCCTGAGACATCCGAGCGCGACACGAACGTTTACGACATGCGTTTGACCAAGCATGAGGACGGCTGGATTTACGGTCTTTTCTGTTCTGAGCGCAAGGATCCCGCCGCGAAGAAGGGCGATGAATCTTCCGCGGTTGCCGCGTGCGGCATTGTGCGCACGAAGGATCTGGAACACTGGGAACGTCTCGACGACCTCGTCACGCCGTCCCCGCAGCAGCGCAACGTCGTTCTCCACCCCGAATTCGTTAACGGCAAATACGCCTTCTATACGCGTCCGCAGGACGGCTTTATTGATGCGGGAACGGGCGGCGGCATCGGCTGGGGACTCTCCGATTCGATTGAGCACGCCAAGCTTGACCATGAGCAGATTGTCGATGAGAAAATTTACCACACGATCAAGGAAGTGAAGAACGGCTGCGGCGCACCTCCGATCAAGACGAAAGAGGGCTGGCTTCACATCGCGCACGGCGTCCGCAACACCGCCGCCGGACTGCGTTACGTGCTTTATGCGTTCCTGTGCGCTCCGGACGATCCCTCGAAAGTGATTGCCTCCCCCGGCGGCTTTTTCCTTGCCCCGTACAAGGAGGAGCGGATCGGCGATGTTTCCAACGTCGTGTTCTGCAACGGTCTTGTAGCGCGTGAAAACGGCGACGTTTTCATCTACTACGCCTCATCCGATACGCGTATGCATGTTGCCGCGACGACAGTGGAGAAGCTTCTCGACTGGGTCCGGAACACGCCGGAAGACCCGCTTTATTCGCACGACTGTGTCGCCCGGCGCATCGCCCTGATCGAATCGAACAGAGCGTTCTGCTGACAACTGAGGGCAGTCTTACGGCAAGATTCCGGATGCAGAGCCGCTTTGAAATCAGGAGTTGCCCTGCGACCGGATTTTTGCCGCTTTCCGGCGGTTTCCGCAAAAATCCTCTGCGGCTTGTTGAAGAACGGGGGCAAGTGAATTATATTATCGCAGAGGAGGAAAAACGCCATGAGATTTCTGATGATCGAAGATGCCGAGGCGGATATTGTGGAAGCGTCGGCGTTGAAGCCGTTTGAAAAGAAGATGCTGCGCACGGTTCGGGGGTTCGGCTATGTCCTGGAATAAAATGTTGTTCCATTCGCTGAAATCGCGGACGGTTCTGCTGTATGCACTGCTGTTCCTTGTGTCGTACACGATTATTTTTGTGATTGTATATCTGCATCTGCGCCGGGCGGAACAGGAGGAGACGGACTGGCGTCTGCACCGGATTTTCAGCGCGTTCGAATATCGTTACTTTACAGGGGAGGAGCTGCGGAATTCACTGGTTGTCCTCCCGAAATTTTCGCGCATTCCGAAAGAATTTTTCCAGCATGTCGCGGAGGAACTCGCCGGGTTCCAGCCGGTTCTCGCGTGCCGCGAAACGCGGAATCGCGACAGTTATGTCGTTTTCGGCTTCCGCGGAAAGGAGATCTGGCGCGTGACCTACGAGACGGATCCGCCGCACTTCAGCAAAGAGCGGGTTCTGCCGGAGGGACACACTGCCGTGCTTGCAAAAGATTTTGCACAGGAATCGTTCGGAGAAGGTGCCAGGCTGGTTTCTCTTCTGCTGGACAGGAACAAGCAGATTCTCGCATGTTCCCCTTCCGCCGAGCCGGACAGGGAGCGTTTCCGCAGATTCGATTACGCGCAGAATTCAGCGCGTCTTCATTACGGTGACATGGAGAATTCGCGCGGACGTCGCATCCGCCTTGCGTGGAAGAGCCTTCCGGACGGGAACATGCTGGTGATCGGACTCAATCAGCATTCGGCGGATGAGAATCTGGACCGGATTGTGAATGCGTTCTGGGGAGTCGGCGCGGCGGTGTTTGCGCTGAGCATCCTGTGTGCGTGGATTCTCTCCTGCCGTATGGTGCGCGGGATTCAGCGTGTGGGCAAGGCCGCCGACCGCATCGCGGCGGGGGATTACTCGTGCCGCGTGCCGCTGAACAATGACGGCTGCGAGATTGATTCACTGGTAGCCAGCTTCAACACCATGACGGGCAATACGGAAATACTGATGTCGGAACTGCGCACGATTGCGGATGATATCGCTCATGATCTGCGGACGCCGCTGACGCGTATGATCGGCCGTTCGGAGGTGACTGTTTCGGGAAATCCTTCGCTGGAAGATGTGCTCAACACGCTGGGCGACAACACGGAGGAGTGTCGCGGCATGCTGGTGCTGATCAACCAGATGCTGGAGATTTCAAAAACGGAATCCGGGGCAATCGTTCCGGAGCGGCGGGAGTTGGATCTCTCCGCATTGCTGGAGCAGTCGGTGGAGCTGTTCCGGCTTCCGGCGGAACAGAAGGGACAGGAGATTGTTCTGAATCTTCCGGAACGTCCGGTTCATTTCTGCGGCGATTCGGTCAAACTGCAGCGTCTGGTGGGGAATCTGCTGGACAACGCCATGAAATTCACGCCTCCGCAGGGACGCATTACGGTTGCGCTGAAGCAGAGCGCGCAGGAGATTGTTCTGCGTGTTTCGGATACCGGCTGCGGCATTCCGGCGGAGGAGCGGGAGAAGGTGTTCAAGCGTTTCTACCGGGCGGATTCAAGCCGTCATCTTCCGGGAAACGGGCTCGGTCTTGCGCTGGTTCAGGCGATTGCGAAGGCGCACGGAGGTTCGGTCGGTCTGGAAAGCGAACCCGGACGCGGCAGTGTGTTCACTGTGCGGTTTCCCGTGTAAGTCACGCTTCCTGGAATTGCGCGCAAGTTCAATCGTTCCAGTGACCGGAGGCTGCCGGGAGAGGTCATTCGAGTCCACACAGGAGAAGAAGTTCGTGCCGGTTCAGAATGTCGGCGGTCTTGCCGGAAGCGGCGATTTTCCCTTTCTGAAGGATCACGCATTCCGGACAGACTCTTGCGGCGAAGGTCAGGTCATGGGTTGCGATGATTTTCAGAACGGGAAGGTCCTGCAGATATGCGGCGAATTCCCGGGCGGAGCGGGGATCGAGCATCGCGGTCGGTTCATCCAGCAGGATCGCTTCCGGGTTCATCGCCAGAACTCCGGCAAGTGCGGCGCGCCGTTTTTCGCCGCCGGAAAGCTGTGTCACATCGCGCCGGGCAAGGGAGAGAATGTTCATCTGCTTCAATGCATTTTCGACGCGGTTCCGGATCTCCTCTTCCGGAAGTTCCAGATTCGATGGCCCGAATGCGACGTCTTCTTCCACGGTTTGCGAGAAGAGCTGGTGATCCGAATTCTGAAACACCATGCCGATTTTGCGGCGGATCTGAGAGATGTTTTTCTTTTCGAGCGGCATCCCGTCTACGAGGATGCGTCCGGAATGGACGGGAATCAGTCCGACGATGCCTTCCAGGAGCGAGGATTTCCCCGCACCGTTTTCCCCCAGGAGCGCAACGGCTGCGCAGCGGTCCGAATCGAAATCAAGGGTGAGCCCGTTGACTGCGCAAACTCCTCCGGCGCGTTCCAGAGTCAGATTTTCCAGTTGAATTTTCATAATATTCTCCTCAAAAAACATAACAGAACACTGAGCAGGATGACGGTTCCCCACTCCAGCGGCGAACCTTTCCCGCGGGCGGGAAGCGGTTTGCCCGCATGAAAAAGACGGCACTGCATTGCGGCGTAAACGGCATCGGCATGAACAGTGCTTTTGATGAAGAGCCGTCCGGCGAGATTTCCCCATTCCCGGAGCGGGATGATCCTGCATTCCGGATTGCGCATGAAATAGGCGTTCCGCATGTTTCCCGCTTCCCGGGCGAGCAGGGCAAGATAGCGGAACAGCTGCTGAAGAACGAGAATCAGCAGACAGGGAACATGAAGGCACCGCAGAGCACCGGCGAGATCCCGGAAGGCGGTTGTGGAAGAGAGAAGCAGCACCATGCCGACGGACGCCAGAGTTTTTGCGATCAGGACAAGCAGGGCAACCGTTCCGCCGGAAAGCTCAAATGAAAAGACGTGCACCGGCGTATGATCGAAGAAAAGATTGGCGATCCCTGTGCAGAGAATGAACGGCAGCGCCGGAATTATTCTGAACAGCAGAACGGTCACCGGGAGTTTTGCCGCCGCGGCAAGCAGAAAAGGCATCGCGGCGAACAGCACGGTTCCGGCAAGAGCATATTTGGAAAAGGAAACCGTCAGCACAAGGAACAGTACGGTGAAACATACTTTGGGCAACGGTGCGCACCGGCAGAGAAAATTCTCTGCCGGTGCAGGAATCAAAGAAAAAAAACGGTCGGGAGAAATACTCACTTTGCGGCTTTCTTCCTTGACCGGCAGATGAAGTATCCCGCAATTCCGAGAAGAAGCGCGCAGATGACCGCTCCGGCAATTCCGGCGATCGAGGTTCCGAGCGGGGATTCATTGCCGGGAATCGCGTAATCCGGAAGAACGGAAAACATCTCCGTCAACCGCGAGAAAAAGGAGTGAACCGCGCCGGAAGCTTCGAGTTCGGAAGAACCGGCGGTTTTCTCCATGGACCATTCCAGTCCGTCGGGTTTGCCGGACGCCAGGAGAGAGAGTCCGCCTCCTAGAACAAGCGCGGCGAGTCCGAGAACCCATGAAAGTCGCAGGAGGGACGGTTTTTCCTCTTCCAGGCGGAGCTTTTCCGCATCGGGCAGGTTCTTCTGCACGAACAGGAGCACCGCCGCGGTTGCCAGCCCTTCTCCGGCTCCGATTGCCAGATGAATCGGAAGCATGGCTCCGGCAAATATGCTGAACGGAAGCTCGGTAATTCCGGAGACGAGTGTTTCAAGCGTCACCGCAAGAGCGCCCAGTTCCAGCGAAACCAGACAGGCGGTGAGCGAGGCGGCGACAATCCGTTTCCGGCTCGTCGTCCCGCCTGCAAGCGGACGGAAGATGCAGGGATATGCAAGATAGCATCCGAAGAAGCCCATGTTGAAAAGATTGCATCCCCATGCCAGCAGCCCGCCGTCGGCGAAGAACAGCGCCTGAACCAGCAGAATGCAGGCCATGACGAGGAACGCGGGAGAGGGTCCAAGCAGGGCCGCCAGAAGAACGGCTCCTCCGATGTGTCCACTGGAACCGGTTCCGGGAATCGCGAAGTTTATCATTTGCGCCGCGAAAACAAACGCTCCGGAGATTCCCATGAGCGGAATGCGTTTTTCCTGGAAGTTTTTCCGGATGTCCCGGATGGAGTATGCGAGAACTCCCGCAGATATCGCGATCATGGTTCCCCCGACTGCAGGGGAAAGTAACGCATCAGCCATGTGCATAACGCGAATTCTCCTTTCAGATACCGAAAAGTTCCGCCGCCTGTTTCATCTTTTCGCGCACGGGAACTCCGAACGGACAGCGTTTTTCGCATGCGCCGCACTGGATGCACTCCGAGGCGTGATGCGGAAGAAGCTTGTAATGCTCGCGCACGGTCTCCGGAACTTTCCCCTGAGCGACGGCGAGGTTCAGGAACTTGTTGACGTCCGCCACGCTGATCGCTTTCGGGCAGGGGGCGCAATGACCGCAGTACATGCAGTGTCCCGACCACGAACATTTTTCCACATTCGCAAGCACGGCTGCATAATCCTTCTCCTCCGGCGTGGCGTTGCACCACGCAAGCGCCTGTCTGATTTCATCAATTGTTTTGCATCCTGCCATGACCGCGGCGACGGCGGGGCGGGTGAGCGCGTAGTCGAGCGCCTGAACCGGAGTCATCGCCTTGCCGAACATGGAGAGATCGGCTTTGAGCAGGTCGCCGCCCGCATACGCCTTCATGACGTCGATGGCGACACCGCACCGTGCGCAGAGTTCATAAAGCGCTTCGCGCTCCGGGTTGAAGTTGCGGTAGGTTTTTTCGTAAACCTCGTCCGCCCAGAGCTTTTCGACGTCTTCGTCCGGCGGCTGCATGTCGTAGCAGGGATTGACGGAGAACATGAGCACGTCGATCAGTCCCGTCTCAACCGCCTTTTTCGCAATGACCGGGTTGTGACTGGAGAGTCCGATCGCATGGATTTTTCCGGACGCTTTCAGCTCCTTGACGAATTCGATGAACTCGCCGTCGAAGATCCGGTGGAAGTCGGCCTCTTCATCGCTGTAATGAATCATGCCGACGTCAATGTAATCGGTTTCGAGACGTTCCAGCAGGTCTTGAAATGCGGCTTTGGAATCGGCGACATTGCGGGTGCGTTCATACTGCCCGTTTTTCCAGACGGAGCCGACGTGTCCCTGAATGACAAAGCCTTCGCGTCTTCCGCGCAGGGCCGCGCCGATTGTCGAGCGCATTTCCGGATCGGATGCGTAGATGTCGATGAAGTTAATGCCGTTTTCAATGGCGAAATCCATCATTCTGCGGGCTTCTTCATGGGATTTTCCGGAGAAGCCTTCGCAGCCGAGCGCGATTGCGCTGACCTTGATTCCGGTTTTTCCGAGTGTGCGGTAGATCATGCGAATTCCTTTGCGATTTTTTTCAGCTCTTCAGGAATGTCGATTTTCTGCGGACAGTGTTTCACGCAGCGTTTGCAGTTGACGCATTCCGAGGCGCGGGAATCTTCCGGGATGGCTTTGTAGTTGTTTTTGAACAGCCATTTGTTCCCGGAGATTTTGTACTGGTTGTAGATTCCGAAGATTTTCGGGATTTCAACGCCGACCGGACACGGCATGCAGTAACGGCAGGAAGTGCAGGGGACGGCGAGGCGTTTGCGGTAAGCCTTGAGCGCGGTGTCAAGCGTTTTGCGCTCGTTGTCCGTCAGCGGTTTCAGCGGTGAGAAGGTTTTGATGTTGTCTTCCATGTGCTCGGGCAGCGACATACCGGAGAGGACGCAGAGGACGTTCGGGAGGCTGGCCGCGTAGCGGAACGCCCATGCGGCGTTGCTGGAGTCGGGGTCGGCCTTGTGCAGAATTTCGGTCGCTTCGGGGGAGAGCGAGGCGAGCGCGCCGCCGCGCAGCGGTTCCATGATGATGACCGGAATGCCGGCTTTCGTCAGAATTTCGTACTGTTCGCGGGAACGGTAGAGTTCCCAGTCGAGGTAGTTGAGCTGAATCTGCGCGAAATCCCATTCCTGCGCATCGACGATGGTCTGGAGTGTTTCCGGAGTGTCGTGGAAGGAGAAACCGAGCTTGCGGATCTTTCCCTCTTTTTTCATCTTCCGGAGAAATTCGCAAGCATGGAATTTTTTTGCGAGTTCCCAGTTCGCCTTGTCGAGGGCGTGGAGCATGTAGAAGTCGAAGTAATCGGTCTTGCAGCGGGCGAGCTGTTCCTTGAAGATGCGTTCGACGTCGGATTCCTTTTTTGCGAACCCGACGGGCATTTTGTCCGCGAGATAGTAGGCGTCACGGGAATAGGATTTGAGGAGTTCGCCGAGACATTTTTCGCTTTCGCCGCCGTGGTACATGTAGGCGGTGTCGAAGTAGTTGCATCCGGCGAGCATGGCGCGGTCGATCATCTTCTTGACGGTGGGATAATCAATCGCGGGATTGTCGGGGGTGATGCGGGGCAGTCTCATGCATCCGAACCCGAGAAGCGGGAGTGTGAGGGCGGAGTCTTTCCAGCGGCGGCGCGTGACCTGCGCGCCGGAAGTTAAATCGGATGCCTTGTCGCCGTCAGCTCCGGCTTTTGCGGCGAGACGGGTCACGGGAGCGAGCGCGGCGAGAGTGAGCGCGCTCTTGAGAAATTCACGTCTGTTCATTTGTCTTTTTCTCCATGTTTTTTGCGAGCAGAAGCCCGAGTTCAAACAGCAGCCATGTCGGTATGGCAAGCATCACCTGACTCACGACATCCGGGGGTGTCAGGATTGCTGCAACGATCAGGATCACGGTCATGACGTAGGGACGCTTTTTGCGGAGCGTCTCCGTCGAAAGCAAACCGAAGCGCACCATGAGGAGCACCGCGACCGGCGCCTGGAACATCACGCCGAACGCCAGCATGAGCCATCCGGCGAGATTCAGGAATCCGGCGAGTCCGAGCATCGGCTGAAGTTCGGATGATGCGAATTCCGCGGAAAACTTCATCAGGATCGGGAGAATCAGTCCCGCGCAGAAAGCGATTCCTCCGAAGAAGAGCACCGAGGACGAGACCAGCCACCAGCCCAGCGCCCGGCGTTCCTCCTTGTAGAGCGCCGGAAGCAGAAAACGCCACAGCTGGAAGATGTTCCACGGATACGCCATTGCCAGCGCAAGAATCAGCGCCAGCTTCAGATGCACGAAAAACACCTCCATCGGCGCGAAGTAGTGCAGCTTGCCGATTTCCGGCGGACAGCTCCAGCGCACGAGGAGTTCGATCGCGTGCGGCGCGAGGAAGTAGCCGACCGGATAGAGAAGTGCCGTTGCAACCGCAATCCGGATCAGGGTTCCGCGCAGCGCTTCAAGATGTGCAATCAGAGTATTTTCGCCGTCGGATTCCATCAGGATTTTTTCTCTTCCCCGCTTTCTTCTTTTTTG
Source organism: uncultured bacterium (assembly GCA_900549415.1). Classification (GTDB taxonomy): domain Bacteria; phylum Verrucomicrobiota; class Lentisphaeria; order Victivallales; family UBA1829; genus UBA1829. Next base: position 81,288 of record URNX01000003.1, on the reverse strand, counting down.
TCTTCGTTTTCCGCCGCCTTCTCTGCGGCGTCGGCAAGTTCGCGGCTTTCGTTTTCAAGCGTGTTTTTCGCTTTTTTGAACTCGTATGAAGCGCGTCCGAGCGCCCGCGCGAGTTCCGGAATGCGCTTCGCCCCGAACACGATCAGAACGAAGAGCACGATCAGAATGATTTCCGTAAAACCGAGAGACATATTACACCTCCGTTGTTAGATTTTTATCATAGCACCCGGACCGGTATCCTTCCAAGTCCAGAGTGACGAATTCAAAGCCGAGTCCGTGCAGAGTTTCCGCAATCGCCGCACGGTTCTTCAGAATGAGTTCAAACGATGCTGGCGGAACTTCAATCCGCGCGTTTTTCCCCTGCACGCGCAGCCGCACGTCCGCCGTTTCGGGCAGGAGCGAGCGGAGAAACACTTCCCCTCTGCCGGCTTGCCCGATGCGCTCCGGCGTGAGTTCCGCACCGTATTCAAAGCGTGTTGCAAGACACGGCATGGAAGGCTTGGAAGCGGTCGGAAGCCCGCGTTCGGCGGAAAGTTTGCGGATCTCCTGTTTTGTAAATCCGAGTGACGCCAGCGGCGAGAGCACGCCGAGTTCCTTCAGCGCGCGCCGTCCGGGACGATATACGTGACCATCGTCCGCATTGGTTCCGTCAAGCAGATGTGCGATGCGGCGGGCGCGGCAGACGTCGAGAAAAGTCTGGAAGATTTTGCGTTTGCACCAGTAACAGCGATCCGGCGGATTGTTGCGGATTTCGGGAAGAACGAGCGGATCGCAGGTGAAGACCTCCGACTTTACGCCGAGCTCTGCGGTCTGCCGTTTCGCCGCTTCGGTCTCATCATCCGGCTGGAACACCGTGTGCATGGTGAGCGCAAGGAGTGGAAACGGCGCTTCATCGTGCAGTTCCTTGAGGACGGAAAGCAGGAATGTGCTGTCGACTCCGCCCGAGAACGCAAGCGCAATGCCCTGCGGCGCGAGGAAGCGCAGATTCCGTTTCAGCTCGTCGATCCGGGTCATTCGAGTTCCTCCGCCGCCTGTTTCGCAAGGGCGAAAACCAGCTGGAATTCTTTGCCGGTTCGCTCCGCGAGCGCGCGCACGCTTTCGTATTCAGGGTAGTTGCGGACAACGCCGTTCCAGGTGCAGCGTTTGACGGAGACCGTGCCGAACGGGAGTTCCACGGTGCGGATTTCGCGATCCATGCAGGTGCGGTCGACTGGAAGTTTGCGCATTCCGATGGTGGTTGTGGACTCAAAAATGATCCGTTCGAGCGTGGGAATTTCGGGCGCGGCCGCGATGACCCGCAGGAGGTACGCCGGACGGTTCTTCTTCATGAAGCATGGAAGAAAATGAGCGTCGGAAGCGCCTGCCGCCATGAGCTTTTCGAGCGCAAGTCCGAGCGCTTCGCCAGTGGCATCGTCGATGTTCGTTTCGAGCACATACATCTGTTCCGGATCGAGCGTTTCTTCAAGAATCATCGCGCGGAGAATGTTGGCGCGTCCGAAGTCGCGTTTGCCGAGTCCGATTCCGACCTTTTCGACTTTGTATTCCGCCGGGAGGCGGTCGCGGGTTCGGAGCGCGGCGGCGATAGCGATTCCGGTCGGAGTGACCATTTCGCCGTTTGCGGTTGCTGTGCGCAGCGCGATGCCGTGCGCCTGCGCGATGTTCAGCACGGCGGGAACCGGAACGGGAAGATCGCCGTGCTGACAGTGCACATATCCGCTGCCTTCGGCAAGTCCGGTCACCACGCATTCGCGGATTCCGAGGTCGTCGATCAGCACAGCGGCGGAAACGATGTCGACGATGGAATCAATGGCGCCGACTTCGTGGAAGTGGACTTCGGAAACGGGAACGCCGTGGGCTTTGGATTCCGCTTCCGCGACGATGCGGAAAATTTTTTTTGCGAGTTCCCGTGCGCCGTCTGTCATGGTTCCGCGGTCGATGACGGCACAGACGTCGTCCAGGTTCCGGTGTTCGTGATGATGCCCGTGCCCGTGCTCATGTTCATGATGGTGATGATCATGCAGAATCACGTCGAAATCGGTTCCTGCGATTCCATAGGAACTTTTGCGGGAAACGCGATATTCGAAGCCTTCCAGATTCATGCTCCTGAGAACGGCGTCGAGTTTTTCGCGGCTTGCGCCGAGGTCGAGCAGGGCGGCAACGGTCATGTCGCCGGAAATTCCGGACGCGCCTTCCAGATAAAGCAGTTTGTTTTCCATGTTCAGTTCTCCAGCAGAATTTGTTTTTCGATTTCGTGTACGGTCATCGCCTTTTCCGGCGCGGGGCAGATCTCCTGACAGGCTCCGCAGCCGATGCAGAGTTTGAGATTTACGCCGCGCGGAGTTCCGTTTTTCCGCAGAGTGATTGCGTGCGTCGGACAGACCGCCGCGCATTTGCCGCATTCCTCGTCATCCTGGAACACAATGCAGTTCTGAGGATTGAAATGCGCCTCCGCAATCTTCGTTTTCTGTTTCGCCGCAAGAGTCAGCGGGCGGATTGCTCCGGTCGGGCAGACGCGTGAGCATTTGTTGCAGTCGAACCTGCATGAGCCGCGCGAGAGGTCGAGCGAGACTGGCTCCGCCGTTCCTTTCGCGGGAACGATGATTTTCTCCGGACAGTTTTTCGTGCAGAGCTGACAGCCCGTGCATTTTGCCGCAAACCGTTTCGCGCTTCCCGCGCCGGGCGGAAGTATCCGGAATTTCCGCGCGAACTCTTCAAGCTTGCCGAGTCCTGTTCTGGCAAGCAGAGCTCCCGCCGCAAGTCCTGCAAGCAGAACTCCGCCGTTCACGAGAAACGCGCGGCGTGATTCGTCAACCGGTATTTCTTCAGACTTTTTCCTTTCAAATCTGATTTTGCCGAGCGGGCATCCGGCGATGCAGTTCATACAGCGAAGACAGCGTTCGCTGTCGATGGTTCCGCTTTTCACGTCGATGCATCCGGCGGGACAGAGGCGCGCGCACTTTCCGCATTTTACACAGCCTTTCTGAATGAGCGGACGGAAGACGCTGAATTTCGCCGTCAGCCCCAGCAGAGTTCCGACAGGGCAGATTGCGGTGCAGTAGATGCGCCGTTTCCAGAGGACAAGCGCGAGGATGAGGATCAGCGGAACGAATCCGCCGGCTGTGAAAGCTCCTGCGATGCGTCCGGCGTTTGTGTAGGGATCAAGCAGGAGGAATCCCGCGCTCCAGCCGCAGATGAGAAGTCCGAAAACGATTCCGGCGACTGCATAGCGCACTCCGGGCAGATCCGGCACCTTGCAGTTCTTCCTGCGGGAGAATACGAGAATCAGATCCTGGAGAATTCCGAACGGACAGAACATGGAACAGTAAATCCGCCCGAACAGGAGAGTCAGTACGAGAATTGCAAGCACGGTTGCGAGCGTTCCTGCGGAGAACGCCGCGAAACAGCGCATCAGCGCGGGACCGAACTGGAGGTGAAGAATACCCGCAACCGCTCTGCTGCCTCCGTAAAACGCAATTCCCGTCAGAATCAGAACAACAGCCGCAGCGGCGATGCGCAGACCTTTCAAGCCAAACAGTTTTTTCATGAAAATTTCTCCGTTTCCCTCTTCTCCGCATAATTTAAACGTTAGAGCCGCTGCAAGTCAAACGCTTCTTGCGGAAAATCTGAAATTTTTTTTGGGAATAAACTATAACAGCGATTTTTCAAATAACAAATACTTGTTTTCTATGCAATTGAATGCTTTGCAGGCATAGGATAAACGGGCGGTGAAAAAATCCGGAGAACCGTTTGGGCGGTTCTCCGGACTGCGCAATGCAAGTGTTTACTTGATGACGACTTCTTTTCCTGCAGCGGCGGAATCGTAGATGCCGTTGAGGATTTTCTGAACAGCAAGTCCGGCTTCGCCCGGAGCACGGAGTTCGGTGTCGTTAAGACATGCGTTGACGAAGTTTTTGAGCTTCTGGGTGAAGAGGAAATTCCAGGAGCTTTCGGGGAGGAATCCCGGGACTTCGTTGATCATGGTTCCTGTGGAGTCGCGGTAGATTTCCGCGGGAGACCAGGAGCCGCCGCCCTTGTCGCCCATGAAGGTGAAGTTCCAGACGTCTTCCTTGATGTGAGCGGAGAAGGAGGTTTCGATCTGCATGATGGCGCCGTTGTCGAAACGGATCTGGCCGATTGCGAGGTCTTCCACGGTGAAGGTTTTCCAATCCCAGTTGGGCCAGGGGGAGACGACTTCAGAGGGCTTGTCGCCGATGTAGGTCCAGATGTTTCCGGATGCCGCGACCGGCTTGGGGGAGCCCATGAAGTAGTGCGCGACTTCGATGAGGTGCACGCCGATATCGATCATGGGACCGCCGCCCTGGAGCTCTTTCTGTCCGAAGACGCCCCAGTTCGGGATACCGCGTCTGCGGAGAGCGCGGCACTTGACGAACATGATTTTGCCGAACTGGCCTTCATCGCGTGCGCGGACGAGGAATTCGGTATTGTTGTGGTATCTCTGCTGGAAGCCGACGGCGAGTTTGCGTTTGTTCTTCTTTGCAACTTTGACCATTTCTTCGCACTCTTTGACGCTCATGCCCATGGGCTTTTCAGTCATGGCATGGCAGCCGGCATTGAGGGCGTCGATGACGGCGGGAGCGTGAACGCCGTTGGGGGTGCAGACGTCGACCGCATCGGGCTTGATCTTCTTGAGCATGACTTTCCAGTCTTTGAAGAGCGCCTTTTTCGGGAGGCCCCACTTGGATTCCATGACTTCGAGGCGTTCGGGGAGAATATCCACGCCGGCGACGATTTCTACTTCAGGAATGTTTTTGTAAGCTTCCATGTGAGACTGGCAGATGCCGCCGCATCCGACGATCGCCACGCGGAGTTTTTTGCCTTTGAATTCTTCTTTTTTGGAGTCCATAGCAAGGGACTGCGTTCCAACACTTTTGTCAAGCGCCATTTGGATTTCTCCTTTTCGTTGATTATTCCGGCGAAAAAACGGTGTTATGAGGTAAGTTAGCTGATAAAATTGCAAATTCAACAGGATGGAAGAATTTTTTGCAGAAAAAAAGAGAAAAAGTGCCGGCGCAGGCGCCTTTTTCGGTTACGCTCTTCTGCCGTGACGGTCGCCGGTCAGAATGCCGCGCTTGGAGGAGCGGACGAAATCGAGGAATTCGACAACTTCGGGAAGCTGCGGAACTTCGGCGAGCGTGCGCTCAATGGCATTTGTGGTGTTCAGACCCTGACGGAAGAAAATATCGTAAACTTTCTTGATTGCATGAATTGTCTCGTGAGAGAATCCGTTGCGGCGGAGTCCCACGATATTGAATCCGCGGACGCCGCCGTTGCGGCCGTCGCCGATCATGAACGGGGGGAGGTCGACGGAGATTGCGGAGACTCCGCTCAGAACCGCCATGCGGCCGACGCGGCAGAACTGGTGAACTGCAATCAGCCCGGAGAGAAGGGCTTTGTCGCCGACTTCCACATAGCCGCCGAGGGTTGCTCCAACAACCATGATGACATTGTTGCCGACTTTGCAGTTGTGTGCGACATGCGCGTTCGCCATCAGGAAGCAGCCGTCACCGATCACCGTTTCGGCGCCTTCATGGGTGGCGCGGTTGACGGTCACGCCTTCGCGGAAGCGGTTGTTGCTGCCGATTTTTGTGTAGGAGACGGAACCGTCGAATCCGTAATCTTCGGGGTCGGAGCCGATGGAGGCGAAGGGGTAGACGAGGTTGTTTTCGCCCATAGTGGTGTAGCAGCCGACGAAAGAGTTTGCCATGAGGCGGGTTCCGGCGCCGATTTCCACATCGTGCTCAACGACGCAGTGGGGCCCGATCACCACATTATCCGCGAGCTTCGCGGAGGGATCGACAACAGCGGTAGGATGAATCTGTGCCATAGTTTGTTCCTGATCGTTTGAATTTCCGCGTGAAAACGAAAAAGGCGGGTTTTGCCCGCCTCTTTACGTTATTTTTTCTTTGCGGCCTTCATCGCGGCTTTGGCTCTTGCTTTGAGTCTTTCGTTGTAGCGTTTGCGACGAGCGCGCTTCTGAACCTTATTGTACTGCTGTCCCATTTGAAACTCCTTGATTTTTCTATTTGCTTTACGCATTTCCGGTAAATATATACGCATTTCCCGATTTTTTCAAACGCCGCTTGCAAAAAATCCGGAGTTTTCTTTTGGCGGACGGTTTTTTTCATGCTTTTTTGTTCCGCCGCTTGAAAAAAACGCGGAATCCCGTATATTCATTCTATTATAAACAACAGGAGGAGTTTTTATCATGGCCAAACTAGGAACCGCTCTCACTTCCAGCGCTGTCAAGGTGCTTTTGCTCGGATCGGGCGAACTGGGAAAAGAAGTTGCGATTGAAATGCAGAGACTCGGAGTCGAGGTGATCGCGGTTGACCGCTATCCGAACGCTCCCGCGATGCAGGTCGCTCACAGAAGCCATGTCATCAATATGCTCGATGCAAAGGCTCTCCGCGACGTCGTTGAACTTGAGAAGCCCGACTACATCGTTCCGGAAATCGAAGCGATTGCAACGCCGGAGCTCATCAAGCTGGAGCAGGAGGGATATCACGTCATCCCGAACGCGCGCGCAACCTATCTGACCATGAACCGCGAAGGCATCCGCCGTCTCGCCGCGGAAGAACTCGGTCTGCCCACTTCAAAATACCGTTTCGCGGACAGCGAAGACGAGTTCAAAGCCGCCGTCAAAGAGGTCGGAATTCCCTGTGTCGTCAAGCCCGTCATGAGCTCTTCCGGACACGGTCAGAGCGTTGTCCGCTCCGAGGCGGATATCGACAAAGCGTGGCACATTTCGCAGGAGGGCGGACGCGCCGGAGCGGGAAGAGTCATCGTGGAGGGATTTGTTGATTTCGACTATGAAATCACCCTGCTGACCGTGCGTCACATCGGCGGAACCTCGTTCCTCAAGCCGATCGGGCATCATCAGGTCGGCGGCGACTATCAGGAGTCCTGGCAGCCGCAGGCAATGACCGCATCCGCGCTTGAAAAGGCGGAGGATATCGCAAAGAAAATCACGGACGCCATCGGCGGGCGCGGCATTTTCGGCGTAGAAATGTTTGTAAAAGGCGACGAGGTGATTTTCAGCGAAATCAGCCCCCGTCCGCACGATACCGGAATGGTTACGATGATTTCGCAGGATCTCTCCGAATTTGCTCTGCACGCCCGCGCGATCCTCGGTCTGCCGATTCCGAACATTGCTTTCCACGGACCTTCCGCATCGAAGGCGATTGTCGCCGACGGCGTATCGGATCATGTTTCGTTCAGCGGACTCGAAAATGTTCTTGCGGATCCCGATACTTCCATGCGGATTTTCGGGAAGGGTGAACTCAACGGACACCGCCGCCTCGGCGTGCTCCTCGCCCGCGCGGAATCGGTCGAAAAAGCGGTCGAACAGGTCAAGAAGATGAGAGACGCCCTGTGCGTTGAACTTTGAGAGTGAATATGATCCGGCTGCTGCTGACATTCCTTTGTCTTGCTTCCCTCTCCGCAATGGAGGAGGGGTTGAAAATCCGCATCCCGCAGGCGGAGCAGACCGTGCGTGTTTCGATTGAAGAGGAGGCGAATATCCGCGCGGAGGATCGTCTTCAGCCGCTTGCGAAAATCAAGGAGAATACTCTTGCCGCGGCTCTGCCGGATACTGGGAAGGATTATGTCTGGATCCCCGGCTGGGATCTGACGGGAACGGGAGCTCTGCGGGTCGCCGACGCCGCAGCTGTGCTTGACGGCTCGGTTGCCGCATTTCTGGAAACGGTCGGGAAGTGTGAGGAGGCACAGGGCGGAAGAATCATTCTGCTCGACGTCCTCCGCAAACGCATTGCGGGATACTTCACGGTCGGACGCAAACTTTCCGCGCTGCGGCTCGGAAACACGCTCGAATATGCGGTTGCCTTTGCGGAGGCTCAGCCGGTGCTGAAACAGCCCGCCGGATTCGTTGTCCTTGATTTGAAGGAGGGGAAGGAACGCTCATTTCACCGGACGGATAAGCCGGTGTCGTTTGCGGTCGCGGGAGCTTCGCTGTTCTTTGCGGATGCAAAAGGCGCAGTCCGGATGCTGAATCTGGAAGACGGAAAATCAAAAACGCTTTTCAGAGCGCCTTGTCCGCTTCTCCGGGTATCTCCGGATGGAACGGCTGTGATTGCCGCGGCGGAGGATGCGTTTTACCGGATCGACGCCGCGTCCGGCGAGGTTGCTTCGAAGGAGCCGCGCAAGGAGCGGTTCCGCATCGGGGAACTTGTATGCACGAAGCCGGACGGTTCGGGATTCCTCTTTTCAGCTCTGCCCGACACGAACGGGAAGTGCCGTCTGTTCCTTCATGTGGAAGGCAAACAGCGGGAGATTGCCGCGGATTCCGCAGGGCGTTTTGTCTGGCAGGAGAACGGACCGAATCTGTTTGTCATGAGGGTGATCAAAGGGCGCGTCTTCCGGTTGGATCCGGAGAGCCTGAAAGATTATTCCTCGTGTGAGCCGAAGTCCCTGCGCCCTGCGACGCTCGGGACGGTGCGCTGGCTGTTTTCGGGCGGCGAACCATGCGAACTGGTCGCGATGGATTCGCTCGGCTCGGTTTATACACTCAAAAGCGTCGGCAAACGCTGGCGCAAGACGCTGATAGTTAACGCCGGAAGGCGCTGAAATATTATTTGCAAGGACGATTCATGCAGGAACTGACACTCAAGCCGGACGCTTTCGCCTATCGCGGCAAAGCCGTCGCCTCGATGCCTTCGGGCAAACGCTGTTTTATTCGCGGCGGAGCGCCGGGGGATACTCTCCTGTGCGCGGTTACGAAAGAGAAGAAAAACTGTGCGGAGGCGGAAATCAAAGAGATAATCGAACCCTCGCCGGACCGGATCCAGCCGGTCTGCCGTTATGCGGCGGAGTGTCCGGGCTGTGCGTATTCCCAGGTTGATTATCCGGTTGAACTTGAGTGGAAGCAGAAACAGTTTGAGCGTTTTCTCCTTCATTCGCACCTTGCGGAGCCCTCCGCGATGCGGGAACCGGCCGCCGCGCCGCGGCGCATGGGCTGGCGGAACAAAATCAAACTTACCGCCGAAAAAAACGGAGAAGAGGTCCGCATCGGATACCGGATGGAGGACAACAAAACGGTTCTTGACATCCGCGAATGTCTCCTGGCTCGCCCGGAAATCGCGCGTCTGATGGATGAAAAACTCAACGATCCCGCATTCCGCGCTTCGCTTCCGGAGGGAATTTCCCCGCTGACATTCCGCTATACGCCGCATGACGGCGCGCTTCTGCTGGAGGCGGAGGATTCGGAAGAGTTCCTGACCGATACCATCCGACCATACGGAGAATTTGCGGTTCCGCGCCGTTCGTTCTTCCAGATCAACACGGAGATGGCGTCGAAACTTGCGGCGGAATTCCTGCGGATCGTGGAGGAGGTGAAGCCGGAAGTGTTCATCGAACTTTACTGCGGATGCGGCGTGTTTTCCGTGCTCGCGGCTGAGGTCGGTGTCGGCAAAGTCTACGGTGTGGAGCTTGACGCGGACGCCGTCCGCGCGGCAAATGAAAATCTGCATGAACACGGTCTGCCGCACTGCAAATTCCTTGCGGGTGATGCGGTCCGGATGCTCGGACAGCTTCCGCTTCAGACGAAGCAGCGTCCGCTGATGCTGGTTGATCCGCCGCGCACCGGACTGGAGCGTCCGGTGATTGATGCGCTTTCCAGAAGCGCTGCGCATGATCTGGTTTATGTTTCCTGCGGGCCCGATACGCTGGCGCGCGACCTTGCGCTGTTCCGGCAGCAGGGGTGGACCGTTGCGGAGACGGGGCTGTTCGACCTGTTCCCGTCGACGGCGCATTTTGAATCGCTGACCTGGCTGAAGCGGGGGTGAATTCATGGCTGGGAGCTCATTCAATCCGGAGCTTGCGGCGGGGCATCGCGACCGGTTGCGGCAGAAGTACCGCAAGGCGGGACACGACGGCATGCTGGACTATGAAAAGCTTGAACTTCTGCTGACTTACGTCATCGCCCGGCGTGATGTGAAGCCGATTGCGAAGGAACTTCTGAAAAAGTTCGGTTCGATCACCGCCATTATGAATGCGCCGGAAAAACGCCTGACCGAAGTCCCGGGAGTCGGGGAGAACGTCGCGCTTCTGATTCAGCTCATGAAGGGGCTCTGCTCCGATTGCCTTTATGAACAGATCAAAGGGCGTGAGGTGCTGTCGTCGACGGAAGAGGTGATCCGTTATGCGCGGATGAAGCTCGCCGGGCTTGAAAACGAAGTCTTCATGGTCATTTATCTCAACACGCAGAATGAAATTATCGGCGATGAGATCATGGTTGAGGGGACGATTGACCAGCTTTACATTCATCCGCGCCAGCTGCTCACGCGGGCTCTGGATATGTCTGCGCGCGGCATCATTCTGCTGCATAATCATCCGAGCGGTTCGCCGGTGCCGTCGCCCGCGGACATTCAGCTGACGCGCGCAATCAAGATTGCGGCCTCCGCCGTGCGGCTGGACGTCGTGGATCATATCATCATTGCACGGAACGCCTGTTTCAGCATTACGGCGAATGAGCTGATTCCGCTGGACCGTCCGTTTGCGCAGCCTCCGAAGAAAGCGGAGAAGCCGAAGGGCATGACGCCGGAGGAGAAGCGCGCGGCCGCTTTCTCCGAACTTGCCAAACTTTCCGCAATTCACGATCTGAAGGATTGCGGGGAAATGACGCGCGATTCAGATTTTCAGATTGACGACCGCGTGGATTCGTATCTGAAGGCTTCCGACCGCAAGAAAAAGAAAGGACGCGGAGCATGATTTTCGGAATCGGAACCGATCTCGTGGAAATTGAACGGATTGCGAAGGTGCTTGCACGCCACGGCGACCGTTTCACCGGGTATATCCTGACCGACAGCGAAGGAGCGGAAGCAAAACGCCGCGGCGACAGCGTCCAGTTCATCGCCGGACGCTGGGCCGCGAAAGAGGCGGTCGCGAAGGCGCTCGGCTGCGGACTCGGCGGGCGCTGCGCATGGCGCGATATCGAAGTGACCGGCTCCGCATCCGGCGCTCCTGTCGTGACGCTCTCCGGCGACGGCGCGCGCACGATGAAGGAGAATGGCATTGCACGGGTCTTTGTCAGCATCAGTCACGAGCGCGGGCATGCCGTGGCGATGGCTGTCGCGGAAAAAAACGATACTCCCTCTTGAGATTTTTCAAAAACGGGCTAAAGTACTGATATGTCAGGAGGTGCGGCTATGAAACGCGGAAAACGGGAAAAGGGACAGGCGATCGCGGAATTCACGGTTTCGCTGATTGCGATTCTGTTTGTGTTCCTCGGCGTGCTGGCAATCAGCGTGCTTTCTATGGAAAATGTCTCGTGCCTGATTGCCGCGCGCGGTGAAGCGGATGTCGCATCTGCGCTCGGAACCTCGGTCGGCGGCGTTTCTCCGGAGCCGATCCTCGAATGGGATTACGGTTCGGACCGCATCCCGTTCACGGCGGACGACAAGGCTGTGACCAGTGCGGATTCGGAGAACCTCGCCGGGGAATTCGACACCTCGAAGGAGTTGGCGGAGGGGGCGGACGTCAACAGCGTCACGCTTGCAGACCTGGCGAAAGCGGGTTTGGTTGACCGGCAGGCGACGGAGGTCTCTTTCCTTTCCGCCGCGAACCTGAACGGTTATTCGCACGAGGAGACGGATCCGCTTTCCAAGCGCGGGCTTCCGGAGCTTCAGAAACTTCTCCGCCGGATGGTCGGCGGGGGTAAATTTGTATTGAAAGACACGGTTTTCATACCGGTGAAGGTGGATTGATGAAACAGCAGATCGTACAGAAAATCAAAACGCTTGCGGAAGCCGCCGAATGGCGGAAGAAACTGCGGGCGGACGGGAAAAAACTCGCGCTTACCAACGGATGTTTCGATCTGCTGCACCGCGGGCATGCGGAGTATCTGCTTGCCGCGCGCGAATCGGCGGACGCTCTCGTGGTTCTGCTGAATTCCGACGCGTCCATCCGCCGTCTGAAGGGGCCGTCGCGTCCGATCTGCGAAGAGGCGGATCGCGCGTTCATGCTGGCGTGTTTTGAATTCGTCGACGCCGTTGTCGTGTTCGATTCCGAGCGCTGCGACCATGAAATTGCGGCGATTGCGCCGGACGTCTATGTGAAAGGCGGCGATTACACTGTGGAGAAGCTCAACCCGGGCGAACGTTCCGCCATCTTCGGATGCAATGCGGAGATCCGCTTCATTCCGTTTGTCCCCGGTCATTCGACGACTTCACTGATTGAAAAAAGCAGAAAATCTTAAAGAAAGGTTACAGATATGAGTTCCAGTTGTTCCGGACACTGCTCCAGCTGTTCCTCCTCCTGCAATACGGAGGAGAAACTTGAAAAGCGTCTCGCTTTGATCAAACACAAAATCCTTGTGCTCTCGGGCAAAGGCGGCGTCGGCAAAAGCACGGTTGCCGCGACGCTCGCGCTGACTCTTGCACGCAAAGGTGCAAAAGTCGGTCTTCTCGACGTCGATTTCCACGGACCTTCCCAGCCCACTCTGTTCAGTCTTCAGACCGTGACGCTGGAAGGAAATGACGACGGCATGATTCCGCCGGAAATCAACGGCATTAAAATTTTCTCCATCGGGCTTGTCATGGAGGATGCCGACCGTGCGATCATCTGGCGCGGTCCTGCCAAGATCGGCGTGCTCAAACAGCTTCTGGAAGACGTCCAGTGGGGTGAACTTGATTATCTCGTCCTCGACTTCCCGCCGGGAACGGGGGACGAAGTGCTTTCCGCCTGCCAGATGATTTCCGGCTCGAAGAGCGCGGTTATCGTTTCCACACCGCAGGAAGTCGCGCTTGCCGACTGCCGCAAGTGCATCGATTTCTGCAAACAGGTTGAAGTCCCCATCGCGGGAATTATCGAGAACATGAGCGGCTTTGTCTGTCCGGACTGCGGACACCGCCATGAGATCTTTTCCAGCGGCGGCGGAGAGAAGCTTGCGAAACTGGCGGAGGCTCCGCTGCTCGCCCAGCTTCCGCTTGACCCCGCGTTCCTGAAGCAGTGTGACGCCGGCGATGTTGCCGGAGCGCTCACTTCCTCTCCCGCGATTGCGGGCGAAATGGACAAGGCGGCTTCGCTTATCATTGCCCGCGGCTGAGGAGTTCCCATGCCGGAGCCTTTGCTTGAACTCGATTCAGTTGTCAAATCATTCGGCGGAACGCGCGTTCTGACGGGCGTTTCGCTGACGGTTGCGCCTGGCGAAATCCTCGGACTTGTCGGGGAGAACGGCGCGGGAAAATCGACGCTGGTGAAGTGTCTGCTCGGCATCCACCGCCCCGATTCCGGTTCGATCCGTTTCCTCGGCCGTCCGCTGCGGCCGGGAGAGGCGGGAATAGAGGGGATTCCGCAGGAGTTCAACCTCGTCAGCGATCTGACGGTTGCGGAGAATATCTTTCTCGGACGCGAACCGCATCGCTTCGGTTTTCTCGACCGGGCGAAAATGAACGCGGAATCGTCCCGTCATCTGGCGCGTCTCGGCGTGGAGATTGATCCGGACCGCATGATCGGGACGCTCGGCGTTGCGGAAAAACAGATGGTTGAAATCGCAAAAGCGCTTTCCGTCGAATGCCGGCTGCTGATTATGGACGAACCGACCACGGTTCTGAACCGGAACGAAGCGGAAATTCTCTTCCGCATCATGCGTGAACTGAAAGCGGCGGGAACATCGGTCATCTTCATTTCGCACCGCCTGGAAGAGATCCGCACCGTCTGCGACCGTGTGGCGGTTCTGCGCGACGGCGTGCTTGTAAGCGTCGATCCCGCGCGGGAGCTTACCGCAATCGAAATCGCTCAGCGGATGGTCGGACGCGAACTCACGCGGATGTTTCCCCCGAAGCATTATCCCGATACGGAGCATCCGGTTCTCGAAGTCTCAAATCTGACTTCCGGACGCGAAGTGCGCGGAGTTTCGCTTTCTCTGGGCAAAGGCATCACCGGACTCGCCGGGCTTGCCGGAGCCGGACGCACCGAGCTTGCGGAGACTATCTGCGCCATTCGCAAGGGACATGGCGAAATCCGGCTGAACGGCGAACTCCTGCACCTGAAAAAGCCTTCCGATGCGATTGCGCACGGGATTGTTTATCTTTCCGAGGACCGGCAGGGAAGCGGCATTCTGACCGAATTCCCGCTGAACCGGAACGTCACGCTTGCGAGTCTTGCGCGTTACTGCACGGCGGGTTTCATCCGCCGGAAGGACGAGGATGCGGCGGCGGAGGATTATGTCGCGAAGTTCCGCATCAAAGCGGCGTCCGTTGCGGAGGAGCTGAAATACCTTAGCGGCGGCAATCAGCAGAAAGTTGCGATTGCGAAATGCCTTGACATTCATCCGCAGGTTTTTATTTTTGACGAACCCACGCGCGGCGTCGACATCGGCGCGCGCAGTGACATCTACACATTCATCAGTGAACTCGCGCAGAGCGGCGTTGCCTGCCTGCTGATCTCTTCCGATCTGGAAGAGGTGATCGGCATGTGCGAGCGCGTGTTTGTGATGCGTTCCGGCGAACTTGCCGGATGCGTTGAGCACGAACATGTTACAGAAGAGGAGATCATGTACCTTGCAACCGGCATTCAGTAATTTCAGGAAAACGGCGGAGCGCATGCTCCGGACGGCGGGAGGACCTTATGCGGCGCTTGTTCTGCTGCTGATCGTCTGCTGCGTTTCCAACGAGAGCTTCCGCAGCATACAGAACCTTATCAACATCATGCGGCAGGTGTCATACAGCGGCATCATTGCGCTGGGCATGACGTTTGTCATTGCGGCGGGCGGCATAGACCTTTCGGTCGGCTCGCTGCTGGCTCTTTCGGGCGTGCTTTCGATTCTCGGAATGAACGCGCTTCCCGTTTCGCCGGAATGGGCGGTGGTGATTGCCGGCGTGATAGCCGTCGGCGTCGGAGCCGCAGGCGGAACGGCGAACGGACTGCTCGTTTCGGTCGGAAAGATTCCTCCGTTCATTGCGACTCTCGGCACGATGGTGATCTTCCGTTCGCTCGCGCTCTATTTCGCGGATTCCGGACTTGTTTCAACGGAGAACGAAGTGTTCCGGACGGTTGGCGACGCCTCGTTTGCGAACCTCCCGCTTCCGGTCTGGGTGCTTCTTCTTCTGACGCTTTTGCTTTCGGTTCTGCTGTTCATGACGCGCTTCGGCCGCCACGTCTGCGCGGTGGGGTCGAACGAACGCGTGGCGCGTTATTCGGGCATCCGGACGGGGCTTGTGAAGTACGGGACATATCTGATTGCAGGTCTTGCGTCCGGTGTTGCTGCATTTCTGTTCGGCGGCCGCTTGAATGCGGTCAGTTCGACGGGTGCGGGCATCTCCTATGAACTGGATGCAATTGCGGCGGTTATCATCGGCGGAAGTTCGATGAACGGCGGTCGCGCGACGGTGTGGGGGACGCTGGCCGGAGTGCTGATTCTCGGTATTGTCTCGAACGTTCTGGATATGTGGGGAATCTCCGTCACTCTGCAGGGAACCGTGAAGGGGATCGTGATCATCGTTGCAGTGATGATTCAGAGAAAACGGGGCTGAAAAATCCCCGCTTTGAACAGAAAATCATGAATTGACGGGAAAGTGACGGACTGAATCCGTCACTTTTTTTGCTGTCATTTCTGACGGAGATAGAGGAATTTTGCTCCGCCGAAGTTGCGGATTGTCTCAAGCTGCCAGTTCGGCGGCGGGGGCTGGAGACCGCCTTTGTTCTCCGCCATTTCCCAAATGAGAAGCGCTTTGCCGGACCAGCGGTTGAAGTCGGGATCGGCGAGAAGCTTTGCGAGAAGCTCTGCGGATTCCGCATAGGGCGGATCGGCAAAGATCAGATCGGGCTGCGGGTGAACCGCAAGACGCTTGCAGATGTTCGGGAGCGGGGCGTTGAAGATTTCAAAAACGGCGGTTGGAGCGATGCTCTCCGCTTTTGCGCAGTTGGCTTTTACCGCATTGCACGAGGATTTCGAGGAATCCACAAAGAGAACGGAAGCTGCGCCGCGGCTGGCGGCTTCCAGACCGATCGCGCCCGTTCCGGCGAACAGGTCGGCGACGGTCATGCCGTCCAGCGTTCCGAGGCTCGCGAAGAGGGCTTCGCGGGCGCGGACCGCTGTCGGTCGCGCGGTGAGCCCCGACGGCGCGCGCAGGGGCATTCCGCGCAGTTTCCCGGAAACAATTTCCATTTCAGAAAATCATTCCCATTCAATCGTTCCCGGCGGCTTGGAGGTGATGTCATACACCACGCGGTTCACGCCGTTCACTTCGTTGATAATGCGGGTGGAGATGCGCTCCATGAGTTCATACGGGAGACGCACCCAGTCGGCGGTCATGCCGTCCTGGCTTTCCACGGCGCGCAGGGCAATGACATTGTCGTAAGTGCGTTCATCGCCCATCACGCCGACTGTTTTGACGGGGACGAAGACGGCGAACGCCTGCCAGATCTTGTAGTAGAGTCCGGCTTTCTTCATCTCATCGACGATGATGATATCCGCTTCGCGGAGGGTATCGAGATCCTTGCGGTTGACCGCGCCGAGCATGCGGACGGCGAGTCCGGGACCCGGGAACGGTTGGCGGTAGACCATCTCGTCGGGAAGTCCGAGCTTTTTGCCGACTTCGCGGACTTCGTCTTTGAAGAGACGGCTCAGGGGCTCAAGGAGCTTGAGATTCATCTTTTCGGGGAGCCCGCCGACGTTGTGGTGGCTCTTGATCATTGCGCTGGGGTTGCCGTCGATGGGCACGCTCTCGATTACGTCAGGATAGGTGGTTCCCTGTGCGAGGAATTTGACGTCTTTGAGCTTCATTGCGGCGTCGTCGAAGACGTTGACGAACTCATGACCGATGATTTTGCGTTTCTTTTCCGGCTCGGTGACGCCGGCGAGCTTGTCAAGGAAGCGGTCGGTGGCGTCGATGTAGACGAGGTTCATTTTGAAGGAGCCTGCGAAGAGTTCCTGGACGCGTTCGGCTTCGTTTTTGCGGAGAAGTCCGTTGTTGACGAAGATGCAGGTGAGTTTGTCGCCGATCGCCTTGTGGATCAGGGCGGCGGCAACGGAGGAGTCGACACCGCCGCTGAGACCGAGAATGACCTTCTGTCCGGCGGTTTTCTCCTGGATTTCGCGGACGCTGCGTTCGATGAAGGACTCCATGGTCCAGTTTCCGGAGCATCCGCAGATGCGCATGGCGAAGTTGCGGATGATTTCAGTTCCGCGGTGCGTGTGAACGACTTCGGGATGGAACTGGATTCCGTAGATTTTCTTTTCGGTGTGGCGGATTGCGGCGAATTCGGTGTTCGTGGTTTTCGCCGTGGTGACGAATCCTTCGGGAAGCGCGGTGACTTTGTCCCCGTGGGACATCCAGACCTGAAGAGGAGAGGGGAGCCCGTCGAGAAGAGGGGATTCGCCGGTGATTTCGATTTCCGCCTTGCCGTATTCGCGTGCATGACCGCGGGCAACTTTGCCGCCGAGCGTCATGACGGTCAGCTGGAGGCCGTAGCAGATTCCGAGCACGGGAATGCCGAGGTTGAAGATTTCAGGATCGCACTTCGGGGCATTGTCCTGATAGACGCTTGCGGGTCCGCCGCTGAGGATGATTCCCATCGGAGCTTCCTCGCGGATTTTTTCAACCGGAGTGCTGAAGGGAACGATACGGCTGTAAACCTTGCATTCACGGATTCGCCGCGCGATCAGCTGGCTGTACTGCGAACCGAAGTCCAGAACGAGTATGGTTTCGTTTTTTGCCATGTAAGTCTTCCAATTTAAAATTTTAAGGCAATAATATACATCGGAAACGCGAAAATGCAAAGGAAGTTATGATTTTTTTGCAATGCTCTTGACAATTCGCATTTAAGGCGATATAATACCTGATTATATTTAAACTCATTATAACAGGAGCGTCGAGCCATGCGTTTTCAGTGTCCGAACTGCAAAGAAATCCTCTCCGTGGACAATGCGGAAATGGGAGCAAAAGTCCAATGCGGCAAGTGTCAGCAGATTGTGACGGTGCCGGCTTCCAGGACGGCTCCCGGAGCGGTGATTGCGGACTTCATCATTGAAAAAGAGCTCGGCCGCGGCGGAATGGGCGTTGTTTATCTTTCGCATCAGATTTCGCTTGACCGCTCCGCCGCTCTCAAGGTCCTTGCGGAAAATTATGCGCAGAATTCCGAATTTGTAATCAGCTTCATCAAGGAGGCGCGCGCCGCCGCCCGCCTGAATCATCCCCATATCGTGCAGGCGTATGCAGTCGGCGAGGATGACGGAATCTACTATTTCGCCATGGAGAATGTCGACGGGCAGACCATGAAGGAGATTCTGGAGAAGAACCATGTGATACCCGTCGACCAGGCCGTTCAGATTGTCCAGCAGATTGCCGAAGCGCTTGATTACGCATGGAAGGAGCAGCGTCTGATTCACCGGGACATCAAGCCGGACAACATCATGCTTACGAGCACCGGAAAAGCGAAACTCGCCGACCTCGGTCTTGCCCGCCACGCCGGAGAAAAGGATTCCCTGGACAGCGAAGAGGAGGTTATGGGGACTCCGCAGTACATCAGCCCCGAACACCTGACCGGCGCGCCGATGGATATCCGCAGTGACATTTACAGTCTCGGCGCGACCTTCTACCATTTTGTGACCGGGCAGTTCCCGTTCAACGGCTCCAGCGTCACGGAGATTGCGAAGAAGCATCTGACTGATACGCTGGTTCCGCCGAACCAGGTGAAGAAGTCAATTCCGCAGGCGGTTTCCGATGTGATTGTCAAGATGATGGCGCGCGATCCGAACGACCGTTTCCAGGATGCGGAGGAGCTCGTGGAAACTCTGCGCGACATCCGCAAGAACAAACTTTCCGCCCCGAAACTTTCCGTTCCGTCCTCGGTTTCCGCACCGATTCCGCGTCTGAATCTTCAGAATTCGACTTCGGCTCCGGTTCCGAAACTGAGCATCCCGGGGAATGCGCCGAAGCTGAACATTCCCGCATCCGGAACCTCCGTTTCCGGCGGCGTGCCGAAACTGAAACTTTCAACGCCGGCGCCCGCTGCCGCTCCTGCTCCGCAGAAAACGGAGGAGCCGAAAGCGGAAGAGCAGCCGAAGACGGAAGAGACTCCGTCCGCTCCGAAAAAGACGATTCCGCGGAAGGTGATTGTGCTGATCATTGCGGTGCTTGTCGTGCTTGGTCTCGCGGGAGCCGGAACCTGGTTCGTGCTTTCCGGCAACTTTGAAAAAGTCAAGGATTCCGTGATGAAGAAAGCGGAAGAGGTTGCCGGTCCGAAGGCGGACCCGCAGCCCGCTCCGGATGCCGCACCGGCGGAGCAGAAGGCGGAACCGCAGAAATCCGCTCTGATCGAGGAAGCTGACAAGATTCTGAAACAGGCGGCGGATAACCCGTCGGCGCTGGAGGAAACGGCGTCGCTCTGCAATGGATTCCTCGCCCGGTTCAAGGAGCCAAAAGAGGAAGAACGGGAGAAATACGCCGCCGTGGAAACTCTTGCCGGACAGGTTCGCGAAAAGCTTACCGCCGCGAAGGAAGCCGCCGCAAAAGCCGCGGAGGAGAAGCGCAAAGTCGATGAAGAGCGCCGTCGCCGCGAAGCTGAAGCCCGCCGTCAGAGAGAGGAGGCCGACCGCAAGCGCAGAGCCGAAGAAGATGCTGTCCGGAAATACAAGGGCTTTGCCAACTGGGTAAGAGGCGAGAAGGTGAAGAAGATTGTTCCGCTGGTTCATTCCGGCGACATCGCCGCCGCGAAGCGCGAAGCCCAGGGGCTTATCGATGAGCCGCAGCGGAATCAGAACAAGCCCGCGCAGGTTGTGCGCGAGGCGAAGAACCTTGCCGGTTACGGCTGGTGGCTGAAAAGCAAAATCGAGAGCGCGGAGCGCATCGAAAAGCTGCTGACGAATTCGTCCGAGAGCGAATTGAACCGTCCTCAGGTGACGTTCAAGGGCAATCTGGGCTCCGTCATTTCCATTAAAAACGGTATCATGACTGTTGAGAGCTTCGGGAAATCTGCCGAGGTTCCGGTGAAGGAACTGAAGCCGCGTCAGAAAGCGGATCTTGTCGCCCGTATTGCGCGGAAGAATTCGAAATACTTCAAAGACGCCGTTGTCTGGCTGATCTTCAACGAAGCGTACAAGACTGCCGCGGAGCTTTGGTGGGATCGTAAAGATGGCGATTGCAGGAATTTTGCCAATGCGGTTCTGGATATGAAGATCCGCGCCGCCGGAAACAACAAGGCGGAAAAAGAGAGACTGCAGAAGGACAAAAATCTTTTCAAATAAGACGGGAGACCGTCCAACAACAGGAGTGTCAACAATGGATTCTGAAAAATGCCCGTGCTGTTCCGGAAAACTCTATTCGGAGTGCTGTGAACCGATCATCAAGGGACTCGTCAAGGCGGAAACCCCGGAAGCGCTGATGCGTTCCAGATATACCGCATATGCCAAAGCGGAAATCGATCACCTGATCTCCTCCACTGCGCCGTCTCAGCGCGAAAGCATCGACCGTGAGGAGATGCGCAGCTGGGCGGAACGTTCCCAGTGGCTCGGACTCGAAATCATCAGCGCCCCCGCGCCCGAAGCCGGCGACAAGACCGGATTCGTTGAATTCATCGCGCGCTACACTGACCGCGACACGCCGCTGGAGCATCATGAACGCGCCGAGTTCCGCAAAATCAACAACGCCTGGTATTTCTATGACGGCAAGCTCGTCCAGCAGAAGCCCTACGTCCGCACGACTCCGAAGATCGAGCGCAATGCGCCGTGTCCCTGCGGAAGCGGCAAAAAATACAAAAAGTGCTGCGGCAAATAACTCCGGGAGCGTCTCATGATTCTCGATAAAATGGATCCGGCAGTCATCGCCGCCTATTCGCCGGAGTTTCAGAAGGCGTTCGCGGCGATCTCCGCGCTTACGCCCGATACCCCGCTCGGCAAATTCGAAATTGACGGCGACCGCATTTACGGCAATGTCATGGAATACGACGCGGTTCTTCCGGAAGCCGAAAAACTGGAAGCTCACCGGAAATATGTTGATATCCAGGCGGTCATCGCCGGTGTGGAACGCATGGCGTGGGCGAATATTGATGGACTCGAAACGGTCGATGCATACAACGATGAGAAGGATGTTGCATTTGTCCGCACGCCGTCTGTCGGCGTTTCGCACATCGAACTGGTTCCGGGACTGTTTGCTGTCTTCTATCCCGAAGACGGGCATTACGGCAAGATCCGTCCGCTGAATGCACCGGCAGGCAAATTGAAAAAGGTGGTTGTTAAAGTCAAACTCTGACAGAGACAGACACGTTTTTCTCAGAAAGCCGGACGGGGCGGGAGCAATCCCAGTTCCGTCCGGATTTTTTTTGTCGACGGCACATAGCGCGGTGCGGGAAGCGGCGAGGGCGTGCCGAGAATCCGGATTTCATTCGAGCTTCCGAACTGTGCGCGGATACGCTGTGCCAGCTCCAGAATTGTGACGGCTTCTTCGGAGCCGACATTGTACGCTTCATTGCGCCGCCCGGCGATGAGAAGCGTGAAAAGCCACTCCACAAGGTCATCAGCGCGCATGTAACTGCGAACGGTGCGCCCGTCGCCCTGAATGATGATCGGGCGGTTTTCCTCGCAGTCGCGCAGGAAGTTCCCTGCGGCATAATGGATCGTGCGCGGCAGCCAGGGGCCGATAAACGCAAAACAGCGCGCAATACAGCAATCCACGCCTGAATCTGCGCACATCCGTTCCGCATCGAGCTTTGCAATGCCGTATTCGGTGACGGGACGGCACGGGAACTCTTCGGAAATGAGCGGAAGGTCGGGCGGCTGGGGGCCGTACACCGCGCCGGAGCTGGTCAGAAGGAGACGTTCCGCGCCGCTCTGTCCCGCAAACTCCAGAACCCGGCGCGTGCCTTCCACGACGATGGAGCGCATTTCCCCCGGCGCAAGCGTGGTGACGGCCGGTGTCGCGGCGTGAATGACAAAATCGAATCTTCCGTCCGGAAACGGAAAACTGCGGACGTCGCCGTTTTCAAACGCGAGCCCGGGAAGCGTGCTGAGTCCGGGGAAGCGGCTGCGGAACTCCTCCGCATGGCGCGCGAGCACGGTGAAGTGCAGCCCTTCGACGGGATGGCGGGTGAAGTAGTCGAGAATGCTTTTGCCGAAGAATCCGGTTCCTCCGGTAAGGAAGATCCGTTTTCCGGCAAGCGCGGCGGAGATTTCAGGCTTCAGCATGTCACTTGTCGAAGTTGATCCGCTCTTCTTCGATGACAAGCGGTTTGTTTTTGACCTGCGTCCAGACTGCGCCGAGATATTCGCCGATCAGCCCGATGAAAAAGAGCTGAACCGCAAAGAAGAAGAACATTCCGACCACGAGCGGGGCGAGTCCGAGCTGGAAGGTGTCCCACCAGATGAGCTTTGCAAGCAGATAGCCGAACGCAACCAGCAGACTTCCGCTTCCGAGCAGGAGTCCCGCGAAAACGGCGAGCCGGAGGGGAAGTTTGGTGTGGTTGACGAGCCCCGTCATCGCCATGTCGTAAAGCGTGAAGAAGTTGTTGTGGGTGCGTCCGCTTTTGCGCTTTTCCTGAACGAAAGGCACTTCCACGCGGTGGAAGCCGATTTCGCTGACGAGTCCGCGGAAGTAGGGGTACGGGTCATGGAATTTGCGGAGGGCGTCGAGAAACGCGCGGTCATAGAGTCCGAATCCGGTGAAGCGGGGGATGATGTGTTCATCGGGGGCGACGGTCGCGAGGAACTTGTAGTAGAGTCTGCGGAAGCATTCGAGCACGAATCCCGCCTTTGTTCCGCTGCGGACGCCGCAGACGACTTTTGCACCGTTTTCCCATTCGCGGATGAACTGTTCGAGCACTTCCGGGGGCTCCTGAAGGTCGGTGCACATGCTGACCGCCGCATCGCCGGAGGCGTTCAGAAGCGCATTGAACGGGGAGCGGATATGGCCGAAATTATTGGCGTTCAGGATGACTTTGAACTTCGGGTCGCGCGCGGCAAGCGTGCGGAGAACGTCGCGCGTGTTGTCAGTGGAGCAGTTGTCGGCAAGGACAAATTCATAATCGTACTGCGGAAATTTTTTCAGAACCGCGAGACAGCGTGTGTAGAGTTCCTCAATGTTTCCCGCTTCGTTGTAGCAGCCGCCGGTGATGCTGATTTTTTTCATTTTTCCTCCACGGTCGGAATGATCATGTTTGCTTTGAACTCTTCGCGCGGCAGGAAGGGCGCAAGGTCTTCAAGCGGACGCGAAACGATGCGCCCGTCGGGCAGACGCATTGAGGATGCTTTCGGACCGAGCTTTTCCAGCGGATCGGTCATGACTTCGCAGAAGACTGGACCGTCAAGTGCGAGGATTTCCGGAAGCTGCGCTTCCGCCTCCGCATTGTTCCGCAGAAGGTACGTGCGGAAGCCGTATGCCTCCGCGAGTTTGCGCATGTCGGGCAGATGCACACCGGATTCAGGTGTTGAGCCGACGAAGTGTCCGTTGAAAAATGCGTTCTGCGTCAGTTTGATGGAGAGATAGCCATTGTTGTTGTACATGAAAATCTTGACCGGATACGCATTGCTCAGAATGGTCTGCAGTTCCTGGAGGTTCATCTGAATGCTGCCGTCTCCGGTAATGCAGACGACCTCGCGTCCGGGCGCGGCTGCGGCGGCTCCGATGGCGGCGGGAAGGTCGTAGCCCATCGAGGCGCAGGCGACGTTTGCGATGACGCGGTCGCCGTTGCGCACGGGCAGCGCCTGGAAGGTGCTTGTGTAGGCGGTTCCGTTTCCGGTGACGACGATGCTTTCCGGTTTCATGAAACGGGCGAGCAGTTCGGGGAATGCGTAGGAGCTGACGTAATCGGTGCGGTTGCGGTGTTCCGGCAGGACGGCGGGATATCTGGCGCGCAGTTTGCGGCAGTAATCGAGCCAGGCAGTCTTTTCCGGAAGCGGCGCGGTTTCCACGGCGCGGAGAAAGTCGCCCGCGTCGGCGTGAATCTTGAGGTCAACCCGGAAAGTGGGTTTGGAAAGCTCGGCGGAATCGGCGTCGACCATGATCCGGTAAGCGGAGCGGGCGAGATTTTTGTAGTCGTATCCGATGACGCGCAGATTCATGCGGGTTCCGAGAACGAGAAGACAATCCGCGTTCTGAAGAATGAAATTTGCCGCTCTTGCACCCATCACGCCGGGGCGTCCGAAGAACTGCGGCGAATCGGAGGGGAGCAGGTCGATTCCGGAGATTGCTGTGAGAACGGGGATGTTCCAGCGTTGTGCGACCGAGCGGAAGAGTTCGCGCGCTCCGGCAGAGATGACGCCCGAACCCGCGATGATGACGGGACGTTCCGCCGTGCGGAGCTTTGCGAGTGCCGCAATGACGTCGGCGGGGTTGAGCTCCGGAAGCGGATCCTCCTGGGAATCGTATCCCGCGAGCGTTCCGGGGTCGATCTGAGCCGCCTGAACGTCAAGCGGAATATCGAGCCAGACGGGACCGGGGCGTCCGGTCATGGCGAGGTAGCAGGCGCGTTCGAGGTGATAACGGATCTCCTCCGGTTTTTTCACCGCGACGGCGTACTTGGTGATGGGGCGGACGACATCGGTGATGTTGAGTTCCTGGTCGCCGAGCTGACGCAGTTTGAGTTCCGGACAGGAGCTGATCATGGTTTCGGTTTTGATCTGTCCGGAGATGACGATCATCGGGATGGAATCGAGCCAGGCTCCGGCGACTCCGGTGATGGCGTTGGTTCCGCCGGGACCGCTGGTGACGCTGACCACGGCGGGAATCCCCGCGACACGGGCGTATGCCTCCGCCGCGATTGCGCACGCCTGCTCATGCAGGCAGCAGAGCCGGCTGATGCGCGGTTCCGAGCCGAGCGCATCGTTCAGGTGCATTGCGCCGCCGCCGGTAATGAAGAACGCCTGACGGAGCCCCCAGTCCGCCAGAGTCCGGAAGATGTAATCGCTGAGCCTCATCCGATGTTATTCTCCGATGATTTTAATGAGGACGCGCTTGATGCGGCGTCCGTCGAATTCCGCATAGTAGATGCGCTCCCACGGACCGAAATCGAGTTTGCCTTCGGTTACGGCGACGACGACTTCGCGTCCCATGACCTGGCGTTTCAGGTGGGCGTCTCCGTTGTCTTCGCCGGTGCGGTTGTGATTGTAGCGGGAGAGCGGCTCGTGCGGAGCGAGCTGCTCGAGCCAGTTGTCGTAATCCTGAATCAGTCCGGATTCGTGGTCGTTGATGTAGACCGATGCGGTGATGTGCATGGCGTTGCAGAGGAGAAGCCCCTCTTTGATGCCCGATTCGCGGAGCGCCGCGACGACTTCATCGGTGATGTCGATGTAGGCGCGGCGGGATTTGACGTTGAACATCAGTTCTTTGCGGAAAGATTTCATGAGCGCTCCTTACCGTGTTGAAATGCCGGCGAGAACGTGTGTGCCATTCTGGCGCGGCGCGGTGACTTCGATGGATTCAAGGTCGGTTTCCGCATCGAGAACCAGTTTCTGGACGTAGAGCGTGCGGCTTGTGACGGGCTCGACCCATGCAATCCGTGCGGTCAGCGAGGTCCACGGGAGGGAGTAGTGATAATCGGTGTTGCCGATGTCGCGTCCCATAAGCAGCACGTGTTCGCTTGAGGAGCCGTCGGCGGCATGGAGAATGTAGCTGAGCCATTCGCCTTTGACGGGGAAGTCGGCGGCGTGGAGGAAGTAAAGCTCGCGCACCTTGCGTCCGACGGGGATGCGGATGGATTTGCGCGGTTCGCCCATCGTGAAGGTTATGATATGTGCGCCGACTTTGAACGGGACGCCGAGGAAGGTATCCTGCTCCTGGACGGGGACATACGCGCCGTCGAGGAGTCCTTCGCCGGTTTCGTGGTTTGTTGCAAGCGGCTCGTGTCCTTCGGGTCCGAGCGGGAGCGGAAGGGCGTCGGCCGCGTCAAAGGGTTCGCCGGTCGGGGTGGCGGGCAGCGGCGGAAGCTCTGCAACCGGAATCTGCTTGCCGTCCCATGCGAACTTTTCGAGTATGCGCGAGGAGTGTGCGGAAAGCTTCAGAGAGGTGTCGCCGGGAAGCGTGAATGTCTGTTCGGTGTCGGCCCAGTTGAAGACGCCGAGTTTGCCGTCCGCCCAGATCATTGAGGGAATTTCGTGCCAGTAGTCGAGGACGTAATAGCCTTTTGCGTTTTCGGAAGCGCGTTCAAACGCGGAGGCGACAAGGTTTTTGCGGTCGTGCGAGAGAAGCGGGAGTTTGTCGCTGGAGAGCACGGCGTTTCCGGTCATGACCGCGAAGTTTGCCCAGAGTTCCGCTTCGCTGTGCGTGAGCATGGAGTGTTTTGCACCGGAGGGGGAGACTTCCTCATCTTCCATGCCTTCGCCGCGGACGATGAGATAGTCGGGGTCGCACTGGTAGACTTTGCGGTGCAGGTGTGCGGAGGCCATGCAGCAATGCGCGGATTTGCGGACATCTTCAAACTTCGGGGAAATGTCGGGGCCGACGCGCATGCCGTCGACGTGTCCGATGCAGGGGGCAAATTCGGCGGAGCAGCCGAGAATGTAACAGTCGGCGCCCGCTTCTTCGCGGAGAGCGGAGAGGCAGCGGTGGAAGCGTTCGTATGCGCTCATCGGAACCTTGCCGAGTCCGCTGAGCGTTCCGGCGCGGAGAAAGTCGATCTTGAGGTAGGTGATTCCGGCGTTGCGGAAGAAGCGGATGCAGCGGCGTAGATAATCGACGACTTCATCGTTGGAGTAGTCGAAAATGACGCGTCCGGTCCAGGCGGGAACGTAGGAGCCGTCGGGCTTGCGTAGGAACCAGTCGGGGTGATCCTTGAGAACCTGTGAATCCGCTTCGGCGAGGAAGGGAGCGAGCCAGATGCCTGTTTCGAGTCCGCGGAGCGCCGCCTCTTTAACGATGGAATCGAGCCCTTCGGGGAAGACTTCAGGGTTGATGTTCATCCAGTCGCCCCAGAGACTGTAGCCGTCGTCGATCTGGAGAAGGTTTGCGTTGGTGGTGAGCTTCTGGAGCTCATCGAGATTTTTGCGGATGGCGCGGTCGTTGAACTTGATCGCGTAATAATCCCAGGATCCCCAGCCGCGCCAGGAGCGGAGATTGAGGCGGACCGCATGGAGCTTTGCGAGGTAATCGGCGTAAGCGTCGAGCAGTGCGCGTTCGGAGGAGCCGCGCATGCAGAAGAGCTGTTCGAGCGGAACCGTTTCGCCGGGCGCGAAGCGGTGTCCGTCTCCGTAGAAACTGACGGTGACGTCGCCGTTGCGGAAGAGAATTTCTCCGGAGAAGATGCGCCAGGAGGCGATTGCGATCAGAATGAAATCCTCTTTGGAGATGCGGACGAGCATCCAGTTTTTCGCGCGGATTGTGAGACCGAATGTTTCCGGCGCGAAGATGCGCATCCAGGTTCCCATTGCGGGAGCGCCGGTCATGACGGCGGAGTCGGCTGTGAGCGTCGCGCCGAGATTGATTCCGAGATCGATGCTCTCGAAACGGTCGGCGTCTCCGGTTCTGGTGATGTTGGAGGAAACGGCGCTGCCGTCCTGCTTCAGGGAGGCGTTCCAGCCCTGCGGAATGGTGGTCCAGTTGAATTTCATATTTTCTCCATATCGGTTTGTTTTTTGCAGATTTGAATGTATTCCGCCAGTTCTTCGCGGCAGATTTCCGCGGCGGATTCCGTCCGGGAGCGGCGGTACCAGTCGGCTGTGAGCGCAACGCTGCGGCGGAGGTCGAGCACAGTTTTCCAGCCGAGTTTTTCGCGGGCTTTTGTGCTGTCGAGGACGAGCAGACCGGCCTCATGCGGAGCGGCGTTTTCGGGGGTGTACTCACTTCCCGCCGCGCCGTATTCTTCGACGAGACAGTTGACAACGTCGCCGACGGTGTGGACGGAGCCGGGACCGAAGTTCCAGCCACCTGCGTAGTCCGCGGGGGCGTGCCAAAGTGCTTTTGCGAGCATGAGATAACCGCGCAGCGGTTCGAGCACATGCTGCCACGGACGGACCGAACCGGGGTTGCGCATCGGGGCAAGACGCCCTTTTTCGAGTGCGCGGATGCAGTCCGGAATCAGCCGGTCCTTCGCCCAGTCTCCGCCTCCGATCACATTTCCTGCGCGTGCGGATGCGATTGTACGTCCGTTTTCGGGCGGGAGGAAGGAGCGGCGCCAGGAGGAGATGGCGATTTCACATGCGCCTTTGCTGGAGGAGTAGGGATCGTGTCCGCCCATGGGATCGTCCTCGCGGCAGCCGCGCAGCTGTTCGCGGTTCTCGTAACACTTGTCGGTGGTGATGAAGACTCCTGCGCGCGCGGAAGGTGTCCGGCGGAAGGCTTCGAGCACATGAATCGTGCCCATGACATTGGTTTCGTAGGTTTCGACCGGTTTTTCGTAAGAGAGGCGGACGAGCGGCTGGGCTGCGAGATGAAAGACGATTTCCGGCTGGAATTCATCGAAGACACGGTTGAGATGCGCGGCGTCACGGATGTCGCCCCGGATGTCGCGCATGTCTGCGGAGAGTCCGGAGAGAACGAAGTTGTCGCGCTCGTTTTCCGGGTCGAGCGCATATCCGGCGACTTCCGCTCCGAGTTCGCGGAGCCAGAGGCTGAGCCACGAGCCTTTGAATCCGGTGTGTCCGGTGACGAGAACGCGCTTGTTGCGGTAGAAGCCGTCAAAGAGATCGAACATGGTCAGTCGCTCCAGCATTTCCACGGGGGATTGCCGGAATCCCACATCTCATTGAGTTCGGAGTTGTCGCGGAGCGTGTCCATTGGTTTCCAGAATCCGGTATGTTTGTATATGGACATTTTGCCGTCGAGCGCGAGACGTTCCATCGGGGCGCGTTCGAAAACGGTGGCGTCGCCGTCCTTGATGTAGTCGAAGATCCGCGGCTCGCAGACGAAATATCCGGCGTTGATCCAGTTCCCGTCCCCGTCGTTTTTCTCGAAGAAGGATTCGACGCGGTTTGTTTCGTCGTTGACTTTCAGCACGCCGAATTTATTGCGCGGGTTGGTTCCGAGGACGGTGAGCCAGGAGCCGGAGCGTTCGTGAAAGGTGATTTCATCGGAGATGTTGGCGTCGGTCACGCCGTCGCCGTAGGTAAGCAGGAAGCGTTCATCGCCGATGTATTTCCGGACGCGGCGGATGCGTCCGCCGGTCATGGTGTGCAGGCCGGTGTCGACCATGGTGACGCGCCAGTCTTCGCAGTGGTTGTCCAGAATTTCAATACTGTTGTCTGCGAGGTTGACGGTCATGTCGCAGTTGTGGCGGAAATAGTTGGAGAAGTATTCCTTGATGACGTACTGTTTGTATCCGCAGCAGATGATGAAATCTTTGATTCCGTAGTGCTCGTACGTTTTCATGATGTGCCAGATGATCGGCTTTCCGCCGATTTCGACCATCGGTTTCGGGATCAGATGGGAGGTTTCGCTGAGACGTGTCCCGAAGCCTCCGGCAAGGATGACGGCTTTCATTTTTCACCTCGTTTTGTTTGGATGAATGCGCGGATTTCAGAAGCCATGAATGCAAGTTTTTCCGCGCTCATGCCCGGATAGACGCCGATCCAGAATGTGCTGTTCATGATGAAATCGGTCTGAGGAAGCGCGCCGATGACGCGATATTGAATTTCCGGGGCGTCGACGACCGCCGGATGTTTCAGCAGGTTTCCAGCGAAGAGATTGCGCGTCTGGATTTTTCGTGATTCCAGATGGCTGACGAGTTCGTTGCGCGTGAACCCTGCGCCGGGCTGAACGGAGATGAGAAAACCGAACCAGCTCGGGTTCGAGCCGGGCAGAGGTTCGGGGAGAATCAGTCCCGGTGTGCCGTCGAGAGCTTCGCGCAGATGCGCCCAGTTGCCGCGGCGTGCGGCGGTGACGAAGTCGAGCTTTTCGAGCTGGGCGCAGCCGATTGCCGCCTGGAGATCAGTCGGCTTGAGATTGTATCCGAAATGGGAGTAGACATATTTGTGGTCGTATCCGGCGGGCAGTGCGCCGAACTGTTTTGTGAAGCGGCAGCCGCAGGAGTTGTCCACGCCGCCCGGACAGTGACAGTCGCGTCCCCAGTCGCGGAAGGAGTTCACGAGACGGTGGAGAAGCGGATTGTTTGTGTAGACCGCGCCGCCTTCGCCCATGGTGAGGTGGTGCGGCGGATAGAAACTGGAGGTTCCGAGGTCGCCGATGGTTCCGGTTTTGCGCATGATTCCGTCGATTTCGACTTCGGAACCGAGCGCGTCGCAGTTGTCCTCCACAAGCCAGAGGTTGTGGAGTTCGCAGAACTGTTTGACCTTGATGATATCGAAGGGGTTGCCGAGGGTGTGGGCGATCATCACGGCTTTGGTTTTTTCCGAATACGCGGCTTCCAGCTGAGCAATGTCGATATTGTATTGCGGAACGGTAACGTCGACGAACACCGGAACCGCGCCGAACTGGATGATTGGTGCGACGGTTGTCGGGAATCCCGCGGCAACGGTGATGACTTCGTCTCCGCGGCGGATTCTGCGTTCACCGAGTTCGTGTGCGGTGAGTGCGGAGAACGCGAGCAGGTTTGCGGAGGATCCGGAGTTGCAGACGGAGCAGAATTTTACTCCGAGCTTCTTTGCAAAACTTTCTTCGAACCGTGCGGCCCAGGGCCCCGCGGTGAGCCAGAAGTCGAGGGCAGAATCAACGAGGTTCACGACCTCTTTTTCATCGAAAAAGCGCCCGCCGTAATTGATGCGGCTTTCGCCCGGAATGAAAGGTGCGGTTTCGCCGAAGCGCAGTTTTGCATATTCGCGGACGGAGTCCAGAATGTTCTGTTTCAGCTCCTGATGTTTCATCGCATCGCTCCTTTGAAAAAGGCTCCGGAAGATTCTGTATCGGTCCGGAGCCTCGGATGGCAGATTAAGCTGGATTATGCGGCATTTTCTTTCTGCGGGGCTTTGTCGTTCATGCGGTAGAAGTTGAACGCGGTCGCGCAGAGGTTGTAGAGCGCCCAGAGCGCGAGCAGCGCAAGCGCGAGGCGTTTGAACGAGTAGCGGTATTCCTGCAGAACCTGGACGGGACCGACGGGGACGTAGAAGGTTCTGGAGGTCAGATATTTTTCGATGAGCAGATCGCGCAGCTGAATGACTTTCGCGCTGGTCGCGAAGAGTTCGGTGTACATGTTCTGAAGCATGGTGTGGAAGCTCTGCGGAGTGATGACGGAAATCTTGAGGGCGTCCTGTTTCTGCGCGGAGATTCCTTTGAGCAGCTGTTCATAGTACATCTTGTCCGCTTCGAGGTTGGCGCGCTTGTCGCCGTATTCGATGGCTTTTTCCGCGTACTTGGCGCGGAGGGTGTTGTTGATGTCGTTGCGGATCATGTCGGCGAACTGATTGAAGAACGATTTGTCGAGCTGGAGAGTGATCAGCCCGGTATCGGCGGAGGGGCTGTTCCTGGTTGTGGAGATTCCGTTTTTTGCGGGACCGGAATTGCCGAGATTCGACTGCAGGGCGTTGAGCGCTTCAAGCGCGCTGTTGTAGCGGATGTTGAGGCGGGCGAGATCCTGCTCCACGGTCTGCAGGGCGCTGTGGAGATAAATCTTGTCGAACGTTCCCTGAACCTGCGGAGTGAGAAGAATGTACTGGCGCAGAACGTCGAGCTGATATCTCATGATGGATTCGAGCTCTTTGTGGATGTCGCCGAGGTATTCGCCGGTGGGAAGGCTGACGTTCTGTCCCTGGAGCATGTCGTCGAGGGTCGAACAGACATTGAGGACCTGACGGCAGTAGCGTCTGGTTTTTTCGAGCAGGATCAGATATCCGTTCCGGGAAATCTGCTTACGCAGGTTCTGAAGGTGAATGGCCGTTTCGATCTGCGGGAATTCCTTGGCTTCCAGTTTGGAGTAGATGCGGTACCAGGTTTCGGGCACGTCGGTCAGAATCTTGGTGATCTTCATGCGGGAGAAGCCCGACGGCGGGTTCATGGTGAGCCGGAGCGAGGAGACGGAGACCTTCTGGAGTTCGTTGCGGTAGCTGCGTTCCAGTTCCTGGAGTTCCACGACGGTGATGTTTTTCCGTCTCATCTTGTCGCGGTATTCCGCATCGAGCTTGCTCTGCTTGACGTCGCTGGAATAGATGGAGAAGAGCGCACAGAATTTCGGGAAGGGAATTTGCTTGTCCATTTCGTTTGATTTGTAGACCGATTCGAGAATGAGCGGGCTGATGATGTCGTTGGGGCTGAACGCTTTTCCGCTCGGATACTGCGGGACGTTGTCGACTTGCGGGAGAAGAATCACGATGTCGCGGTACTGCGTGGTGTCGCGCGGGAGCAGTGCGTAAAGCAGAATGATTGCCAGCGCGACGATGCCGAAGGAGACGCCGGCGCGGAGCGCAATTTTTCCAAATTTCAACTTTATGAAAGCCAGAACGGCTT
This sequence comes from uncultured bacterium, assembly GCA_900549415.1. GTDB lineage: Bacteria > Verrucomicrobiota > Lentisphaeria > Victivallales > UBA1829 > UBA1829. Next base: position 48,991 of record URNX01000003.1, on the reverse strand, counting down.
TCAGCGTAACTGCGTCGTTTCCAGAACTCATATAAACCTCATGTTGTTTTTGATGCTTTTGTAAACTTCAGCTGTACTATACCATGCATTCCCGGTATATTCAAGTCTGTTTTTCGTCCGGGGAATTAATTTGCCAGATTCCTGTTCCGGAGCGCGGAGAGCGCGGCGAAAATCAGCGCGGCGAGATAGAAAATCCACGAAAGATGCATGACGCGTCCGAGTCCGAACCGATATGCGAGCTGTCCGATCGGCAGGAGCATGACGCCCGCGAACCCCCATGTGGCTCCGACGATCAGGGCCATCCGGGTGCTCAGCGCGAGGCGTCCCTTCGCATTCCGGGCGAGCGCAACGAGAATCGGAAATCCGGAGCTGGTAAGCATTCCCGCGAAGAAGATCAGCACGCATGCTGCCCTGTACTGCGCGAGAAACAGATATGCGATCAGAACCGGAATGCCGAGGACGAGTCCGCCGAGGATAAACGGAAGCGGACTCCGTTTGCGGGTCAGCACGCCGAGCGAGAGCGAACCTGCGGCGGAGCCTGCGCCGAACAGCATGGCGTTCAGTCCGCCGAACGAAAGTTCATGCCCGAGGCTCACCAGCCAGGTTGGGAGCAGATTCTGGAGCGTTGCGGTTCCCGTGTTCAGCACAAAACCGATCACCATCAGCGCGGAAAAACTCCACGGGGATTCCGCGGCGGAGCTTTCCGGCTTCTTTTCCGCGTTTGCCGGCGCGGTGTGGTCTACTGCCAGTTTGACGTTTGTAAACCGCAGGGCGAGAATGACAAGCACGGTCGGAATCAGCAGGAAATAGAGTCCTTTGAGTCCGAATCCGCTGACGAGCAGGGCGCTGACCCAGGGACCGACCGCGCTTCCGAAGAACCCGCATGTCATGAATGCGGATGTTGTAATGCCGGGCGCGATTTCTGTTATGTGCTGTGTTCCGCGCAGCCCGAGGGGATGAACGATCGCAATGCCGGCGCCGACGATGATCATCAGCAGGCAGATGAGGAAAAACGGAGTTGTTTCGGGCAGGGCGGCGAGGAGAACGATCAGCCCCGCCATGATCAGTCCGAGTGCCAGCAGACGCGGCGTGCGGCGGTGCCGGTCGAGCAGAGCCGCGGGAATCTGCATCATATTGCATCCGATGCTCATGCTGGTGAGAATCACGACGCCGAGTCCGAGATTCAGTTTGAAATAGGCGAGGGCGACCGGCAGCACGCCCGGAAGCGTTCCGCCGAGAAGGTCCACCATGAAGTGCGCCAGGGAGAGTGTGAGAATACGGGTTCCCGGCTGATGAACGGGAGCCGGAACGATGCTGTGTTTTTTCATTTTATGGAAATCCTGATCAGTTCAGTTTGAAGTCCCGGTTGCTTTTCCACGAACAGTGCGCGCAGAGCGGATTTGCCCCGGCGACGATTTCCCGGCGGTAATGCTCCGCCTTCTCCCCGTGGAAAATGTCGGTCAGCGGGGTTGTCAGAACGTTCCCCGCGTCGAATCCGTAGAAGTCTGTGCAGAAGAGAACGCGTCCGTCGTACTTGATGTGTGCGCGGCGGAAGGGCGCGAGGCAGTGTTCCTCTCCGCCGTGCGGATTGATGAAGACCGGACACGGGTATTCACCGGCCTCCGCACGGCGGCGGACTTCAGCGAGGGCGGAATTGAGCTTGTTCCGGTATTCGCGGTCATCCTCGCGGCGCCAGACCTCGATGGTCGGATCGTCCGTCTGGAATTCGCGACGGAGCCATGCGCGGTACTCGTCGATTTCCGCGCGGGTGAAATACATCAGCCGCTGAAGATGGATGAGGTCCGGTCCGAGCTTGCCGAGAATGAGCGGCAGTTCAGGCGCGGATTCCACGTTTTCATCCGCAAGGGTCGAAAGAAAAATCAGCCGTCCGCTCCGGTTTTTGAGCAGGGAGACGTTGTGCGCGACGCGTTCGAAAACGCCTTTTCCGCGGATTCGGTTGTGATACGGCGCATCGCCGTCGAGTGAGATGTAAATGGTTTTGAAGCAGCGGTTCAGCAGTTCCGCATGACGGTCGATGAGGGTTCCGTTTGTGATGACTCCGAGTTCAAATCCTGAGTCGTGCAGATGCCGTGCGAGTTCGTCGAACCGTTCATACAGCAGCGGTTCGCCGCCCCAGAGAACGATTTCCGGTTTCGGAGAGAGTCCGCGCAGGGAATCTGCGATTTCAAACCATTTCTGCGGCGGAATTTCGCGGTCTTTGAGACATCCTCCGAACATGCCGTTCTGCTGTCCGCAGAAAATGCAGCGCAGATTGCAGCGTCCGGTCAGCTGGAAGTGAATTGAGGTGATTTGAGGTTTGATCATAGGAGTTCAATGCCTTCCGGAAGTTTTTTCTTGAGTTCGCCGTCTTCCATCCACAGCTCGATTTCGCCGTGCGGAGTGGGAATTGTCGCCGCATCGCCGTTGCGGAGCAGCGGAGAGGGGGAGAGACGGAATGTCCGCCAGCCGTCTGCAGCAGGTTCCGCGCCGAACAGCAGAATCGGGAGCAGCGCCGCGGGGCCGGCGCTCCATGCATGACAGAGGCTCAGCGCGTAGGGACGGTTGTAGAACGCATAGATATCGTTGCCTTTGAGCGATTCATCGTAGGCTTCGAAGAACGTTGTTGCGCCGAGCTTGAGCATCCCTCCCCAGATGCGGCGGATTTCCGCGAGGGCTTCCGCGGCGAAACCTGTGCGGATAAGCGCGAGGATTTCCAGCGCCGCCTGGTACGGCGTGCCGACGGGGGGAAGACCGGAGTTCAGAAGCCGCTCCATGATCTGCCGCGCCTGTTCGCCCTCGACAAGTCCGGAGAGAACCGCATAGAAGTTCGTGTGACGGAATGTCCCGTATTCCGGATGTTCGCAGTTCGCGCGGAAAAGCCCGGTTGCGGAGTCGATGGCGCGGGAGAGAAGTTCCATGCGGATCTGTGCGGCTTTTGCGCGGCAGCGTCCGGCGAGCGTGTCATCGTTCATGCGTCCGGCGAGCGCGGCGGCGGAGTTCAGAGCCCAGAAGAAATGAACCTGAAGCGTGACCTGCTTTTCGTCTTCGTTCCAGCTGCGGGAGGGATCGAGCTGACTGTTGACCCAGTCGACGAAGACCCAGCGGGCATGGGGCAGAAAACTGTCGCCCGCCTGTTCGAGCAGCGTTTCCGTCATGTCACGGATTTCCGGATACTGCCGCGCGAGAAATGCGGGATCGTTGAAATAACGCTGGAAGAGATCATGCGAGATGAGCATCCAGAGCGAATAGTCGGTGACGTCATTGACATGTTTTTCGCGGATTCCTGCGCGTCCGAGAACGGTAAGCGTGCGGCGGACCGGCTCGGGGGAGGCGAAGGTGTAGGCGTTTGCGAGCAGGGAGAGCGCGAGGTCGCCCGCCCACGGCAGACGGTCCCGCTTGACGCCGTCGATCAGGAAGTGTCTCATGCAGAGGCGCAGAGTGTAAGCGGAGCTCATCCAGATGCGCGTGAGTTCCGTGTCGGAAGCGAACGCTCCGGCGTAGCGGACGGGAGTGAATTCGGCGTCGCACTCCGCATGGACAGGGTTTTCGGCTTCCGCGCGGATGTAGCGGAACGCCAGCGGCAGCGGAGTTTCCCAAGATCCGGAGGAGGTTTCGATTAGTTCCAGAGACTGTTCGCTGAGCTGTGCGCTGCTGTTTTCCACTTCGAATTTTGATTCTCCGACTCCGAAATTCGGTTTCTGAACGGAGCTGATGCGAACCCGGGCGAGAAGTTCGCGTCCGAAGTCATATCGTCCGGGGGCGTATTCGACGGGTGTCATGCGGACGGACGGGAATTTTTCGCCGAAGGGGTCACCGCCGGAGCATGCGGGTTCGTAATGCGAGCCGTCAATGGAGGCTTCCCAGCCTTCCGCAAGTTCGGGGAGAAGCGCAGGGAGCATGTTTTCGGTTGAGTTCACAGAGATTTTCAGAAGAAGCTGACCTGCTTCCGGAAGAGTGAGCGTGCAGTTTCCGGCTTTGTCTTTAACGGTTTCAAGCGGGCTTCCATTCAGCGTTGCGGAGACTGTCCCGTTCGCGCGGAAATTCAGAGTTCCGGCTTCGGCATTGCGGCGGAAGAAAACGGCGGGAACGGGTGTGTGAAAGATTCCGGGATAGCCGATGTTGAGTTTCAGCAGAACGACCGCTTTGCGCATCTGCTGGAGAAGAAAACATTCATATTCTGCGCGCGGGTAGAGCCAGTCCGCCGGAGCCGCGGTTTCCGGAACGGTCCGGAAGACGGAATACGCAGGGTCGATGACGGCCGTTGCGGAGAGCTGGTGCGCTTTGCTGAGATCCTGAACAGTCATTGTGAACTCCATATTTTTCAGAAAATATAGCTTTGAATCGGACAAATTCAATGCATGTTGCAAAAATTATTTGCCGGAGAATTCACGTTGGATTTCATCGTTGAGCGGAGTCGGGATCCCTGTCTCGCGTCCGAGGCGGCAGAGCGTTCCCGCAAACAGCGCGACCTCCGTCGGGCGCCCCGCTTCCACATCCTGGAACATGGAGGTTTTGACGTTTCCCGGCATGGTGAGGATGGTGTGCATTGCGGCTTCCGGCATATCCGCCGCGCCCGCAATGCCGAGCTTTTCCGCAACGGCGGATGCTTCGCGCATAAGCCGCATGGTGAATTCAAGCCGTGCCGGATCCCGCTGAAGCTCACCGTAATCCGCACGGAAATGCGCGGTCGCCTGGTTGACGCCGATATTCAGCACAAATTTTTTCCACAGCGCTGCGCGCATATCCTCCGGAACGGCACAGGAAATTTTCGCGCGCCGGAAAAGTTCCGCCGTGTGCCGAACCGCCTCCGGGGCTTCGGAAACGGTGGTTCCGAGGTAGAATGTTCCGACTCCATCGTGTTCAATGCGGTTACCGTTGCGCACGCTGGCGTGTCCGAGAAAGAATCCGCAGACAACGTCGTTTTCCGGGAAACGGCGTTTTGCCGTTTCCTCCGCGCTGATTCCGTTGAGCAGAGGGACGACAACGGTTTGCGATCCTGTGAATTCCGCGGCAAGTTCAAGGGCATCGGGATAGCCGGCGGCTTTGGTGGCGATCAGAATGAAATCCGCCGTTCTTCCTCCGTTGCCGGAAGTGAATTCCGCCTGAAGCGGCTGTCCGTTGAGATAGAGGCCGTGTTCGCGGAGACGGTTCAGCCGTTCGCCGGATGCTGCGATGCGCAGGGCGATTCCCTCCGTTTTCGCGAGGGGGGCTGCGCAGAGCATGCCGATTGCGCCCGCTCCGATGACGACTGTTTCCGTCCGGTTCATGTTCAGATCTCTCAGTTGTGTTTCTTCTTGAAGACTTTGCGGAAGCCTTTCTTTTCGTGACGGTGAAATTCGCCGCGGCGCTCAAACTTTTCGCCATGTTCGCGGCGGGGCTTGAACTCGTGTTTGAATTCCCGCCGGTCTTCGTGCTCACCAAGCTCGCGCTTGTGTTTGAATTCCCTCCGGTCTTCGCGTTCATTGAATTCGCGTTTGCGCTTGAATTCGCGCTTGGCGCCGCGGTCTTCATGGAATCTGGAGCGCTTGACAAATTTGCGGTCGCGACCTCTGAAACGCTCGCCCTCGTCGGGTTTGGCGAAGGAGACGTCGAAGGATTCGCCCTGGCAGGATTCAACGATTTTTTTTGCATCATCGGGCGTTGCGTTGACATAGGTGTCGTGCGGGTTGCAGTCGATGCATCCGAGCTGGAAGCTCTTGATTCCGGTTCGTCTGAATATGAGGTCGAGAATTTCGGGCACGAACACACCGTCGTCCTTGCCGACGGAGAAATGAACGCGGGAGTTTCCGTCGTTGTCGGGATTGACGTTTTCCTTGCGCGGGTTGAGTTCCGCATAGCTTTCGGGGAGCAGTTCGTCTTTGAAGCGCATCCGGAGCATGGCCGCGAGCATTTCCGCGGGGTGGTCGCAGAGGGTGAGGAGTTCTTCCGCGAATCCGAGATAGGCGGTATGAGCGTGCTCATCAATGAGTTTGCGCGCGCTTGTCGCGAAGCGTTCCTTTTTGGCTTCGAGGAGCTGTTCAACGGTCGGGAGCGCACCCTTGCGGATATCGGCGCGGGTCATGCGGCGGATGCGTCCGAGCTGGCGCATCTCTCCGGGGGTGACGAAGGTGATAGCGGTTCCGCGCTTGCCGGCGCGTCCGGTTCTCCCGATGCGGTGAACATAGGCTTCCACGCTCTGGGGAATGGAGTAGTTGATGACGTGCGTGAGATCGTTGACATCGATTCCGCGTGCGGCGACGTCGGTTGCGATGAGCAGGCGGAACTTGCGGGCTTTGAAATTGTTGATGACGCGTGTGCGCTGCGCCTGCGCGATGTCTCCGTGCAGGGCGTCGACGGTGTATCCGCGGGCGGTGAGGGCGTCTGTGAGTTCATCGACATCGCTGCGGGTTTTGCAGAAAACCATTGCGTAAAGGTCGTCTTCCATATCGATGATGCGGGAGAGAACTTCGAGTTTGTTTTCGCGGCGGACCTCGTAATAGATCTGTTCGGTGAGGTCGGTGCTGACGGTTTCGGTTTTCGTGCGGACGATTTCATAGTCGGGGCGCATGAACTGCTCTGCGATGGCGAGAATTTCCTCCGGCATGGTAGCGGAGAACATGAGCATGCGCTTTTCGGCGGGAGCGGCGGAGAGAATCTGTTTGATGTCGTCGACGAATCCCATGTCGAGCATTTCATCGGCTTCGTCGAGAACGGCGAACTGGATTTCATCAAGGATGAGTTTTTCGCGTTCCATGAGGTCGATGATGCGTCCGGGCGTGCCGATGACGATGTCGATTCCCTCATCCAGTTTTTTGAGCTGAATGCCGATGAACTGACCTCCGTAGAAGGGGGCGATGCGGAGATTGGAGTTTCCCTTGAGGGAATTGAGTTCTTCGGCGATCTGAATGGAGAGTTCGCGGGTGGGCGCGAGAATCAGGGCTTTGGGGTTTCCGTCGCCGCGTGAGATGGTGTCGATGATGGGAATGCCGAACGCTGCAGTTTTCCCGGTTCCGGTCTGAGCCTGTCCGATGACGTCTTTTTCTCCTTTGAAGAGGAGGGGAATTGTAAGTTCCTGAATGGGGGAGGGCTCTTCAAAGCCTTTTTGCCGGAGTGCGTCGAGCACGCCTTCGGAGATGCCGAGGGCGCGGAATTTTTCGAGTTCTGCCATGAATGGAATCCTTTCTTTCGCCGTAAAATTCAGCTGATGAAAATCTGCGAAAGAGAGAGTCTCTGTCGGAGTCCCGTACGGCACACTTGACGGGACGATGGACGCGCCGCATGCGCATCTGTTCAGCGCGGGCTCTTCGATCCACACAAGTCCGCCGTCCGGCGGCAAAGCCCGAAAAGGAGTAATATACACCGGAAACGGAAAAAATCCAGTGACGGATTGAAAGATGCATTTGAGAAGGGCGGGAACCGTGCATCGCGTTTCCATTTTCAAAAAAACGCTTTTTTTTGCCGACAGGGGATTGACTTTTCCGCAAAATGTTGTATAATGTAATCAGTGGGCTATAGGTGGGCTATAGTAAAACGAAGGTGAAACATTGGAAGACGAAACGAAAAATCTGCTGACGGAGACGGCGAAAATCCGGTTCTATATTATGAATCTGATTTTCCGGAACGGCAACCAGTCCGTCAAGATCATGTCGACCCGGGCGCTGGCGGAACAGTTCAACGTCGCGCGCGGAACCGTCCGGGCTGCGGTGGAAAGAATGGTGGAGGAGAAATATCTCATCACCCGCCGCGGAATCGGAACATTCACCAACCCGTCAAAAGCCTTCTGCCGTCTGCAGAAAGTTCCGCCGAAACTGATCGGCATCAAAATGCAGGGAGGCGACCAGTTTTTCCTTGATCCGCCCGCCATGCGGACTCTTGCGGCGCTGCTGGAAGCGTTTTCCCGCAGAAACTTTATCGTCCGGTTCCTCAACGGTTCGGCGGAGCGCGGGGAAGACTCCATCTATGAGCTGGAGCATGCGTATGTTGACGGCATAGTCGCCTGTGATGCGCCCTGCGCGTTCCTGCGCGCTGCCGGAGAGCGGGTGCCGACCGTCTCCATCAATCTTTCCGGCGAAATTTTCCGGGAATCCGAGCCGTTCGTTCAAATCCGCATTGCGTGGAACCATGCAGTGAAAACCGCGGCGGAACTGCTTGGAGAAAGAACGCTGTTCGTGTGCAGGGAAGCCGTTTTCCCGACGACTCTTGCAGAGACGTTTTCTGCACAGAAGATCAAAATGCTTTCCGGGAAATTCGAGGAGTTGCGCAATCTTCCGGAACTGCCGGGCGGGGTGATTCTTGTACCGGAGCTTCTGGCGGATTTTCATTTGTTCCTGCAGTCGCGCGGGACAAGTTGGCGGGAATGCAGACCGTTCCTTCTGACGCAGCCGTCGGAACCTCTTCCGTGCTGGTGTTTTGCCAGCCCTAGGGAAGCCGCGTTCCGCCGTTCCGCCGAGGCGCTGGACGGTTTGCTGAACGGCGGATTCCGCAAAGAGGATTTCCCGCCGGAAACACTGGAATATGAACTGATTGAACAAAATCAATAAATGAAAAGGAGGTTTCAGAAAATGAAACAGAAGACCAGATGTAAACAATGGAAACGCCGCAGAAAGAACTTTACGCTCATAGAGCTTCTGGTGGTAATTGCGATCATTGCAATTCTCGCCGGTATGCTTCTGCCTGCGCTGAATGCGGCAAGAGAGAAGGCGCGCGCGATCAGCTGTCTGAGCAATCAGAAGCAGTATATCATGGGGCTGAACATGTATGCGAATGATTCCAGCGGATGGCTGATGCCGGGGTACGGGAACTTCAATTACAGTCTTGGAGATATTAACTACTCATTTGTCAGCTCTTACAATTTTCTGTATCACGGGAATTACCTGAAGAACGGCAAAAGCGCGGTCTGCGCGGCGGTGGTCGCGCTTGATGACGGAGTTTTTGATCCGAACAACGTCGGCAATGCCGCATTTAAAACGTTCGGTCTTTTCGACTGGGGCAGGGCGGGACAATGGGGTGTCGGTCAGCCTGCGGGAACAAACAATCCGCTGATGACGTTTTCCAAAGGAATTTCGTATTTCAACCAGCCCGGTTCCGGCGCGTACTGGATGAATCTTTATACGGCGAAAGCTTCCCCGTCACAGCGTCTGATGATTGCCGATTGCACAATCACGGACAGTTCCGGAAAACAGAAACCGCGTCCGGCCATGAACAATGTCACCGCCTGGCGTTCCAGCGATACGGATGAGGGGCTTGTTTCCGCGATGCACCGCAACCCGAACCCGAATGCGGCGTTTCTGGACGGACACGCCGGAACACCATCGTCTCGCGTGATGTACGAGGGCGGCGTGCGCCGTTACCGCAACCACATGAAGCTTGTTATTTCAACTGAATTCAACGCGCCGCAGGGGTGAAAAATGAAAACGAAACTGTTTGCTCTCGCATTTCTGTTCGCATCGTCGGTTCTTTTTGCTGCAGACCAGCTCTGCATCAACATTACGGGGATGAGTCCCGGGAACGTCCTGACTCCTGCCGGGGCAACGGACGGTTTTCAGTTCGGAGTGCCGAACTGGGTGAAGAATCTGCCGGGACAGAAAGACCGCGTTCTTGAACTGCTCGCGCCTGAAGGAAGCGGAACGGAATGGACCGATTTTGAATTCAAAGTCCACTCTGCGGAACATACGCGTCTGCATATTGCCCTTTCGTGGTATGCGAAGGACCGCAGCAAAATCCAGTACGTGGCGATCCGCAATTTCACAAACCGCAACAACCGTCCGGTTGACTGGCAGTTCGCCGGGACGCCGGTCGCCGCACCGGAAGCCGGAGCGGTTCTCTGTTCCAACACTCCGAAGACGGGCACCTTCTGCGAGTTCAATATCGGGAAAGGTGAAACTGTTGTGATCCGTGGAAGTTATCGTCTGCTCAAACCGGAGGAGCTCAAAAAATGAAGATGCGGAACCTGTTCGCTCTGTTCTCTCTTTTCTTCGGCATGATGTGCTTTGCCAGACCGGCGCTGAACGTGAACATTGTCGGTGTTTCGCCCGGCTCGACCTTCTCCGTGATTTCCGCGGGGGAAGGACTGACGGCGGAACATCCGCACTGGAACAAAAACGAGTCGCAGAGACAGCGCTGGATCTGGGCGTACTCGCCGGAGATTCCGGACAATCGGTGGCGCAAATTTGAAATCCGCTTCAAGATTGACCGTTCGCAGCCGGTGCACATCTCGTTTGAGCGCCAGAGACTACTTGCGGACGAAAAATATCCTCTGCTTGAACTCCGCAATCTCAAAGGGACGGGATTTCAGCTGCAGTCCGGCGCGTGGGAGGCTTCCGCCGAGCTTCCGCGCGCAGTGCCGGAGGACAATGGCGCGATTCTGGTTCCCGCCGGAGTGCAAATTCGCCAGGTCGTCTCAATCTCCCGGAATGATGAGCGCGTTCTCAGCGGCGAATTCCGTTTTACGGATAAATCGAGCGTCCGTCCCGAACTTCCTCCGCTGGTGTTTGAATCCCGCGGCTGGAAACTTTCGGTGGATGCGGACGGCGGACTCTGGAATTCGCTGAGCAAAGACGGCAGGACCATTTTCCCCGGAGTGTTTTCCCCGTTTGAAATGGAACTCGGCGATGGTTCCGCGATTGCCGGAGGCAGCGATACGCGTTTGATTTCCCATGAGTTCAATGCGGAAAAAGGAACGCTGGCTCTGACGTATCAGGCAGAGGACTGGCTTTTTATCGACAAGCTGACGTTCGGGGACGGCGCCCCGGGGCGTCTGCGCCGCGACTTTTCGTTTCAGTATGCCGGAAACGATCCGGATATGCGCTTCGGCTCGGTGAAGTTTCACTATCCGTTTTCTCCGAAGGGAGAATATCTTTTCCCCGGAACATTTTTCAATTCCCCGGACGGCATCTGGAGCGGACGGCACAATCACAGCGGCGACGGACAGACGATCCATGCGCGCGGCAAACTCGAATCGCTCTACAGCGGAATCAAACTCTGGGTGCCGCATTATGTCGGCATCCAGATTGTCAAACTTGCGGACGGTCCCGTTCTGTTCTGGGGACGCAAGGCGGAGCGCGAGGGCGGCAACACTCTGCTGACGCGCCGCGGCGGCTTCGCGGAAATCGTTTCGACAGTCTCCTGCGGCGGCTGGGCGGAAAAAGGAAAAACGCAGACTCTTGACCCGCTCTATGTGGAAATTTCCAAGTCGCAGACGATTGCGGAAGCCCTGCGCCGCGATGTCCCGGAATTCTACCGCGCAACCGGGCAGACCGCACCCGCGGACAGACCGGAGGAGGTTTACGACGCCCGGATTTTCGGCAGTTTCTTTCCCCGTTTCCAGATGGCGTCGCTGGACGCCTTGCGACGCGCGGAAGCGGAGCGTGTCCGCGACATGGGATTCAACGTTTTCTACCTTCCTCCGGTCCAGGTCGGAGGAACGTGCTACTCTCCGTTCAATTTCCGCGTGATGGATTACACGACGGGGACGTTTGAGGATTACCGCGCGCTTGTCAATGCGCTGAACGCAAACGGCGTGGTGCTGATGCAGGATGTCGTGCCGCATGGAGGCGATGCGACTGCGCTCGGGGAACGGCTGTTCAATCTGCACGGACTGACCATGCGCGACCGTGCCGCCGACTTCAATTCTCCTTCGTGGAACCGCAAGATGGCGGATCACATCCGTTTTTATTCGCGGATGGGCGCGAAAGCCTACCGCGTCGACGCGGCGGCGGGCAGCTCCGACTGGAACTGGCGCAGAGCCGGACATGGCGTGCCGCGTTCGTATCATTACCGCTTCCGCAATCAGGCAAATCCGGCGGGCGATCCGCTTCCGCCTGGAGTATGGGAGCGTTATCTTTCGGAAAACGGCGGAAGCGTGCCGGCTCTCGAATACGACCGCGCCAGCATGGCGGGGCTCGCCGGCTCTCTGCACATGGCGCACAGCATCCGCACCGCCGCGCGGGAGGTCAACGGAGGATGGACCATGCTCGAAACACACGGCTATCCGTACACACGGGAAGGCGACCTCTGCTACGATATCCTCATGCGCAAAATCCCGTATAAGTTCGGCACGATTCCCGCGGATGAAATCGTCCGTGAAACGGCGCGTTATCTGACGGAGTCGCGTCTTGCCGACGTCCCAGGGGCGCTTTATCTGCGCAACATTCTTTCGAACGACGACCGGATCGCGCTCTGTTCGTGCGGCTTCGCGGTATCGCGTCCGATGCACGCCATGCTCTATTTCGCCGAGGGCGTTCCGCTGGCGTATTCGGACGGTATGTACGGCAATTACCGTTTCTTTCAGAAGCTCAATGCGGTGCGTGAACGTTATCCCGCTCTGCGGCACGGCGTTCCCGTGTACCGCGCGGAAGGGAATCTGCTGACCATTGAACGTACTCTTCCGGAAGAGACGGTGTTCGGAATTCTGAATTTCTCTGCGGAACCGCAGTCCTTTTCCGCACCGCTTCCCGAACCGCTCCGGAGCGCAGCTCTGATCGACGCCATGACCGGACGTGCAGTTTCGCACAAAGGCGAGGGCGCTGCGCTGACCGTTCCCGCGTTCGGTGCGGTTTTGCTCGCGGCGGGAGAACCGGAAGCTCCGGCTCCTGCGGCGGAAACGCAGACGCGGAAAGGAACGGCGTTGAAACTCTCCGGAACCCGCGTGGAAACTGATGCTTATGTGTTTGAGTTTGACCGCGCAACGGGGCTTCCGCTTTCGCTTGCCGACCGTTCCGGAAAACAGCTTTCCGGCAAGTGGCAGCTGCTGACCAACGGAAAAGTCATTCCGGAATCGGTGGAGAAGGCGGTTGTCCGGAACGAAAACGGCGTTGTTGAAATCGCCTCGAAGAGCGGCGGTGCGTCATGGCGTTTTCTCTGCCGTCCGGATCGCGTGGAGGTTTCTCTTTCGCTTCCCGGAGACCGTTCGATGCTGGTTCCGGCGGTAAAACTTGAAGACGCGCAGATCAACGTCGCCGGGGCGCTCTGGGAGGAACATGTTTCTCCCGCATACGCCGCGGCGGAAATCTGGAAAAGCGACTTCTCGCGCGGCGTCTTCCGCCGTCCGGTTGATTACGCTCTGCTTGCGGACAGCCGGGAATTTGGGCTCGACCTGAACAATCCGTCGCTCCGCCTTTCCTCCGGCCGTGCATCGCTCGGTTTTGCAGGGACCCCGGGAGATGCTCCTGCGTTCCGCCTGTACCGTCAGTTCTCCGGAACGCCCGGACTGCATCTGCTCTTTTCCGGCTCCGGAAGCATGACGCTGACGCCCTCCGCGCCGGAGCTGAAGGCAAGCCCTGCGATCGCTCCGTGGAAAATCGGCGAAGTGAGCGTGACCGACCTCGGCAGCGACTACCGGATTGAGAATAAGCACTGCCGGATGACGATCAGCAAAAAAGGCGGCATGGTACGCGAATTCACCGACAAATCATCCGGAACAAACGTTGCGCGGAATGCGGAAGTCATTCTGCGTGACAGAAAGTCCGGACGCCTCCTGCGTTCCGGTGTCGATTACGAGAGCCGGCTTGTCTGGAAACGGACCGCGGACGGCGTGCGTCTGACTGTGGATTCCGAGCTGCGCGGGGATTACGCGCGGAGCGAGCGGTTCCCGGTTCTCTGCTCGACGGAATTCGTGTTCCGTGATTCCGCGGAAATTTCATTCCGCTATGAAGTTTCCGCCGCGGCGCTCTTCATTCCCCGCGCGGAACTCGGTTTGCGCCTGACCGGAGCGGACGGCAAGGAGAAAATACTGCCGTTCCAGCTCGATGCGCCTTTCCGTCCGAAACAGGTTTGCGGACAGAGCTTTTCGTTTCATCCGGAACAGGGCGTCCGGGAGACCGCGCGCTCCGAGAAGGCGCTGACTCCAGCGGAACCGGCGGACTTTTCCGCTCTGCTCTGCCGGACCGCGCAGGATGGAAGTGTTCTTTATCAGACTTGCGATACTCCGGCTCCTGGAACGGGTGTGAATCTGAATTTCCGCGCCTTTCCGGTTGTCCGGAACGGTGAAGCGGTTCTGGAACTGCGTTTCCCCGACCCGAATGTCAGCCGGACTGTTTCGCCTGCCAGTATGGCGCGCGGACGCTGGAAGCTTTCCATTGCATACAGCGGTGAAGGAGTGTTTACGGAACCGGAGAAATTCCGTCAGTCCGCCTGGAATCCGGACTGGAATGACGGGAAAAACGCTCCGGCAAAAGTCGGGGTTGCACTCGAATATCTGTGCAAGGATGGAACAGCAGGCACGGTTTTGCGCACATTTGAGATTTCCGGCACGGTTCCGCGCACGGTGAAAACGTGGGATCTTGAGATTCCGGAAGAGGGGGCGTCTCCGGTGGTGCGGATCAATACGAAACTCCGCGAGGAGAGCCGTCTGTTCATCCATGCGGTCAAACTGGAAGAGGTCAAATGAAACATCCGCTCTGTTTTGCCGCGCTCCTGATGTTCTCCGTCTTCGGCGGGGAATATCAGGTTCCGGAGGCGGACGCCGCGCTTGAGCGGGAGCTGGATTACTATTGCACGAACCGTTCCGGTTCCCCAGCGGAATTCCGTGCGGATTACGTCCGCTCCGCATTCGGGCAGATTGTGCGCGGACAGCTTCTGCGCCGGAAAGCCGTGCCTTCCGATGCGGATGCACGGCGGATTCTGACGGGGCTCCGCGATGAAATCCGCACGGGCTGGACATGGAAGGAGGCACCGCGCGAAGTCACGATCCCGTATCTTTCCCGTGCGCCGGAGATTGACGGCTGCGTGAATCCGGCGGAGTGGGCGGATGCGCTTGTGTTCCGGGAGGAGTATCTGCGCAGTTCCGTGACCCGCCGAACGCCCGCGGCGGTCTGGCGGATCGGCTATGACCGTGAATATCTCTACTGGAGCGCGGAAATTCCTGATTCCGATGTGCAGGTAAATCGCCGGAAGCCCTACATGGCGGATTCGCTGGAGCTGTTTGTCATGCCTGAAATCCGTCTGAGAACCTATTGCGAAGTTGTGATTCACCCCGGGCCGGGCAGTTACACCCGCTGGTGTACAACCGGACACGGCGGAGTCTATCAGCTTTACGACTGGACGCCGGAAGGTTTTCATTATGCGGTGAAACGGACGGAATCCGGCTGGAGCGCGGAGGCTCGGCTGGCGTTCCGCGAGCTCCCCGGTTATCTGCTCGGCAATCGGCCGGAAGCCGGTCAGCAGATCCGTTTCCAGCTGATCCGCACCGACCTCAGCGGGGGGCGCAGGACGTACACAACTCCCGTTCCGTTTCTGTACGACGGGCACAACATCTACGGGTACATCCGCGCGACGCTGGGAAAACAGAACCGCAATTGAGGAAGACTCAGTTTTCGTATTTCAGGATCAGTTCGTTCTCTTTGCAGAGATTGTATTTTTCGCGCGCGACTTTTTCCGCTGCGGCGGGACTGTGTTCGAGATCATGAACTTCACGATTCAGAGAGACGCTTTCGTCAATCTTTTCCTGAAGTTCATGATTCAGTTTCGAGAGGTCCTGCCGCAGAGCGCTGCTGCGGTTGTATGCGGGCCAGACAAAGTGAAGTGAAAGCCCGAAAATCAGGAGAAGAAGGACGAACAGCAGGATGGAAACCGCCTTTTGAACTTTCGTTGTCATGTCACTTCTCCTTTCGTTTCCTTTAATATAATCTGCTGCGGGAAAAATGCAACAGAGATCAGTATTTTTTATACTTCATCCATTCATCGCGCAAGGCTTTGCCGCGTCCGAACTCGCGTTCGAATCCATCGAAATCTCCGGTCCGGATCTGTTCCGCCATCGCCTCGAAGCGCTTTGCGAATGAACGGAGCGAATCGACGACGGCGGGTACATTGTGTTCGATGATTTCGCGCCACATCTGCGGGGAGCTGGAGGCGATGCGCGAAGTGTCGCGGAACCCCGTCGCCGAGCCGGAAAAACGGAGCCGGCGTTTCGCTTCCGAATCCACATCCAGAGTTGCAAGGGTCAGCGCGCTGGCGACGACATGGGTGAGATGACTCGTGTGCGCCACCAGGTCGTCATGTTCCGCCGCGTTGATGCGCGTGGTGTTGGTGCCGATCGAACGCCAGAGTTTTTCCACTTCCGCCGTATCCTCTTCGCGTGCTCCGGCGGGCGGAACGACAAAGACGTCGGCGTTTGCGTAAAGGGTCGGGAACCCGTTTTCGGGTCCCGTTTTTTCGGTTCCGGCCATCGGATGCCCGCCGATGAAACGCGCATTTGCGGAGAGCGCCGCCTGTTCAATGACGCTCTTGACACTGCCGATATCGGTCAGGACAGCGCCGGGCTTCATGAGATGCGAATACTGTTTGATGTATTCGATGATCTGCGGGATCGGCACACAGAGAATGAGAATATCCGCGTCGGAAAAAGCCTCTTCGGGAGCCGCATAGCCGCGGTCGATGACGTCGTGTTCCAGCGCCCATTTTGTTACGGCGGGACGGCGCGTCCAGCCGCTGCGTTCGTAGCCGCTGTTTTTCAGCGCCATTCCGAGCGAGGAGCCGAGAAGCCCGATCCCGATGATTGCCGCGTTTTTCCGTTGCGTGTTCATGTTCAGCGGTACCGGTTGATTGTGTCGCGAAGTGTTGCGGCCGCCTTGCGCGCCGCTTCGGCAAAGTCGTCTCCGTTCGAAGCGTAGATGATGCCGCGCGAAGAGTTTATGATAAGACCGTTGCCGCGGCTGTCGACGCCGTTCTTCATGACCTTTTCGACGTCGCCGCCCTGGGCGCCGATTCCGGGGACGAGCAGCGGGACGTCGCCGACGATGCGGCGGATTTCCCCGAGTTCCTCCGGGAAGGTTGCGCCCGCGACGAGAAGGGTGTTGCCGTTGTAGTTCCACGGTCCGGCGATCAGCTTCGCCACATGCTTGTAAAGCTCGATTCCATCCGCGGTTTTGATTTCCTGAATCTCTTTCGCGCCCGGATTGGAGGTGCGGCAGAGAACGACGACGCCCTTGTCCGCATGGTCGAGGAACGGCTTGATGGCGTCCATGCCCATGTAGGGGTTGACGGTGACGGCGTCGGCTTCAAAGCGTTCAAACGCTTCGTGCGCGTACATGTTGGTGGTTGCGCCGATATCCGCGCGCTTCGCGTCGAGAATGACGGGGATTGCGGGATGGTTTTTCTTGAGGTAGCGCATGGTCATGAGAAGGTCTTCATCGGCAGACTGTCCGGCGTAGTAGGCGATCTGCGGTTTGTAGCAGCAGACGAGATCTGCGGTTGCGTCGATGAGAGCTTTGTTGAATTCGAAAATCGGGTGTTCCTTTTCGCGGACGCACGCCGGAAGCTTGTTGAGGTCGGGGTCGAGTCCCACGCAGACGAGCGATTTTGACTTGTCCCATGCGTTGTTGAGCATTTCCATGAATTTCATGATGCGTTCTCCAGTATTATAAAGTTCCAAGTTTGATTCCGGTAATGCCCTTTAGGTATCGTCCTTCGGGGAAGTTCGCCGCGACGGGGTGGTCGGGGCCCTGTTCGAGATGGCCGGTGATGCGGAAATCGGCTTTTGCATCGCACGCGGCGGAATCGACGACTTTTGCGAACAGGGCGTCGTCCATCGCGCCGGAGCAGGAGAATGTGAAGAGCCGTCCGCCGGGGGCGAGCAGTTTCATTGCGAGCAGATTGATGTCCTTGTATGCGCGCGCGGCCTTCGGAACCTGCGAAACGGTTTCCGCGAATTTCGGCGGGTCGAGAATGATCAGATCGAAGGAGCGTCCCATGTCGCGGCATTTGCGCAGGAACTGGAAGACGTCCGCCTCGTATGTTTCGAACTGTTCCGGCGAGAATCCGTTCAGTTCCGCATTTGCCCGTGCGAGCTCCAGTGCGGGAGCGGAGGAGTCAACGTTCAGCACATGTTCCGCGCCTCCGCGTGCTGCTGCGAGTCCGAATCCGCCGGTGTAGCAGAAGCAGTTGAGAACATTTTTTGCGCCCTTCGCCGCATTCATGACGGCGAGGCGGCTGAGACGCTGATCCAGATAGAAACCCGTCTTGTGCCCGGTGCGCGGATTCATGCTGTAGCGGACTCCGTTTTCGGTGAATTCAATTGTCGCGGGGAGTTCTTCTCCGGCGAGCGGCCCGCATGAGGGTTCGAGTCCCTCCTTTGTGCGGGAGTCGACGTCGGAGCGTTCGTAGACGCCCTTTGCGTAGTGCAGAGCGGCATTTGCTATTTCCGCGCGGTGAAAGTCTGCGCCCGCCGAGCTGAGCTGGCAGACGGCATAGCCGCTGTAGATATCGACGATTACGCCGGGGAGCCCGTCGGATTCCGCATTGATGAGGCGGAACGCGTCGGGAAGGGAGCCGAATGCCGCTTTGCGCAGTTCAAAAGCCTTCCGGAAGCGGCGGTCGAAGAATGCCTGGTCGATGGTTTCATCTTCCTGAAACGTCCAGACGCGTGCGGTGAGACGCGATTCCGGGGAGAGCGATGCGAGTGCGAGAAAATGGTGTTTGGAGTCACCAATTACAATGTCGGCGCCCTTGACCGGTTCGCCGTTGATTTCAGCGACGGCTCCCGAGAAGATCCAGGGGTGGCGGCGCAGCAGGGATTTTTCGCGTCCCTCTTTGAGTATGAGTTCAAGTGGCATCAGAACAGATCCATCTGCGTCATGGAGTCAGACGCTTTTTCGGGTTCAGTTTCCGGTTCCGGGGCGGATTCTGCGAAAGCGAACAGGTCGTTTTCCGGCTCCGGCGGCTCCGGCCCGGCAATCGCGTCGATCTCTTTGAGAATGCTTTTGAGCGACATTTTTTTTGCGATTGCGCGGATTGCGGCGAAATCCGGTTCGGAGCGGCGGACGCTGTCAAGAGTCCAGACGGTTCCTTCCGGCGGGACGTCATCCAGCCGCACGAGTTTGAGATTGGTTGCAAACCGGTCTTTGGCGTCTTCCAGTTTTTTGCGGAGCGTGTCGCGTTTGACCTCGTCGAGGTGCGCGAACATGTTTTCCGCGGAGCCGAACTGGTTGAGGAGTGCGGCGGCGGTTTTGGGGCCGACTCCGGGGACTCCGGGGATGTTGTCTGCGGTATCGCCCACGAGCGCGAGATAATCGGCGATCTGCCCGGGTGCAATGCCGAACTTCTCCTTGACCTCTTCGATTCCGCGTTTTGCGACATCGCCCGCCGGATTGGGAACGAGCATGGAGACGCGGGAGTCGATGATCTGCGAAATATCCTTGTCGCCGGAGAAGATGAAGACCTGGTTTTGCGGGAAAGCTTTTGCGAGCGAGGCGATCAGATCGTCCGCTTCATAACCTTCGTGTTCAATGAGGCTCCATCCGAATGCCCGGACGAGTTCCCGTATGACGGGAATCTGGACTTTGAGTTCATCGGGCATCGGCGGACGGTTTGCCTTGTAGTCGGGGGCGAGCTCCATGCGGAATGCGGGCTTGCCCTTGTCGAACACGAATGCGCCGTTTTGCGAGGGATGTTCCCTGTGCAGTTTGAGCAGGAACTTCGTCATCGCGAAAACGGCGTTTGTCGGCACGCCGTCCGGAGTCGAGAGATAGCGCACGGCATGGAAGCCGCGGTAAATCTGCGCATACGAATCGACCAGCAGGATCGGCGTGTCGTTCATGGCTTACTTCCAGGTGAGGACGGATTTATCGTATTCTGCGGGGGCGACGAATCCGAGGAGTTCGGCGCAGGTTCCCGCGATGGAGCTGATGCCAAGTCCGGAATTCAGTTCCTGCGAGTATTCGCCCTTGTAGCCCGGGTCATAGATGAAGCAGGGAACCGGGTTGAGGGAGTGGCTGGTCTTGCGGCGCGGTTCGCCGTTCTTGTCCAGCTTCACCGCTCCGGTCTTGTCGTGCTCGAACATGTCATCCGCATTGCCGTGGTCGGCGGTGCAGAGGAGAATTCCGCCCGCTTTTTCGACGGCCGCTGCGAGTCTCTGGAGGCAGAGGTCAAGAGCGCCCATGCCGACCTGCACAGCCTGGTAGTTGCCGGTGTGGCCGACCATGTCGCCGTTCGGATAGTTGAGGCGGATGAAGTCGTACTTGCCGGATTCGATTGCGGCAATGACGGCGTCGGTGATTTCCGCGCACTGCATCCACGGGCGCTGTTCGAACGGGATGATGTCGGAGGGAATTTCCTGATAGGTTTCGAGCTCTTCGTTGAACTTGCCGGAGCGGTTGCCGTTGAAGAAGTAGGTGACGTGTCCGTACTTCTGCGTTTCGCTGATGGCGAACTGGCGGACGCCGCTGTTGCAGAGGTATTCGCCGATGGTGTTGTTGATTTCCGGCGGATTGACGAGGTAGTTGTTCGGGATGTGGAGGTCGCCGTCGTATTCCATCATGCCGGCGTAGAAGACCTTCGGATTCGGGACGCGCTCGAACTTGTCGAACTTGGGATCATCGAATGCTTCGCTGATTTCGATCGCGCGGTCGCCGCGGAAGTTGAAGTAAATGACGACGTCGCCGTCCTTGATTGCTCCGACGGGGTTCTGGCCGTCTTCGGAGATGACGAACGGCGGGAGATCCTGGTCGATGGCCTTGGTCTCTGCGCGGAGCGTTTCGATCGCTTCCTGAGCGGACTTGAAGAAGCGTCCTTTTCCCGCGACGTGAGTTTCCCAGCCCTTGCGGACCATATCCCAGTTTGCGCCGTAGCGGTCCATGGTGATGTTCATGCGTCCGCCGCCGGAAGCGATGCGGTAGTCAAGCCCCTGGGCGTTGAGACCTTTGAGGTATTCTTCAAAGGGGAGAACGTAGTCGAGCGCGGAGGTCTCGGGAACGTCGCGTCCGTCGAGAAGGATGTGGAAGCGGATGGATTTGACGCCTTCCTTTTTCGCTTCTTCGACCATGCCTTTGAGGTGGTCGATATGGCTGTGGACATTGCCGTCGGAGAAGAGGCCGATGAAGTGCATGGTTCCGCCTTTCTTGGCTTCTTCCACGGCTTTTTTCCAGGTTTTGCCTTCAAACATTTTGCCGGAGCGGATGGCCTCGGAGACGAGCTTTGCACCCTGCGCGAAGACGCGTCCGGCACCCATTGCGTTATGTCCGACTTCGGAGTTGCCCATATCGGCGTCGGAGGGAAGACCGACTGCGGTCCCGTGCGCTTTCAGCTGAGTGTAGGGCATGGTTGCCATGAGTTTGTGGAGGAACGGCGTGGGGGAGTCGAGAACGGCGTCTCCCTCTTTGTATTTGCCGATGCCGACACCGTCCATGATGGCGAGGACGACGGGTCCTTTTCTGCCCTGGAATTTCGGATTGCGCTGTAAAGCCTGCATGATGAGTTTCCTTTCGTTTTAGAGTTTTTCTGATACCGTAAATTTACACCGAAACGGCGATTTTTCAATCAAAGAACGCGAGTTTTTGAAAAAGCGTGTGGAAATGGAGGAAAAACGTGCTATCTTTCCGGATAAGAAAATTTTTAAAACAAGGATGTTTTCAAATGAGAACAACTCAATGGTACGGGAAAAAGGTCGCCTTCCTGGGCGATTCCATTACGGATAAATGTCATGTCGGAACCACGAAAAACTACTGGCAGTTTCTGCGCGATTACCTCGGCATCGAACATCTGGTTTACGGTATCAACGGCTGGAGCTGGGCCGGACTCGTCAAGCAGGCGGAAGCGTTGAAACAGGATCACGGAACGGATCTTGATGCGATTCTTGTTTTCATGGGAACCAACGACTACAACAGCCACGTTCCCCTCGGCGAATGGTTCGCAACGCATGAGGAGGAGGTGAATTCGCACGGTACAGTGATGAAGAAACAGCGCCGAGAATTCTGCATGGATCCGGACACCTTCCGCGGCCGCATCAACATCGGGCTGAAATATCTGAAGGAGAATTTCCCGCTTCAGCAGATTATTCTGCTGACTCCGGTTCACCGCGGTTATGCGAACTTCGGCGGCACGAACGTTCAGCCGGAAGAGACCTTCCCGAACGACATCGACGTTTATGTGGACGATTACATTTCCGCCCTGCGCGAAGCTGGAAGCCTCTGGTCGGTTCCCGTGATTGATCTGTTTGCCGTGAGCGGTCTTTTCCCGGTGAATGACGCCTATGCGCAGTTCTTCCACGATGCGGACACGGATCGTCTTCATCCGAATGCCGCCGGTCACGACCGTATCGCGAAGACTCTCGTGTATCAGCTTCTCTCTCTTCCCTCCACGTTCCGGTGAAAAGAAACTTTTCCGGCGGACCGGGTGTTTCCGGTTCGCCAGTTTTTTTTCTCCGCAGGCTTTAAAACTGCTGAAAGCGGACTATATTAATGAAAAAATTATCGAGGAACTGATGATGACTTTCGGAAAAATATCTCTGCTTTTCCTTCCGCTGCTTCTGCTGGCGGCGGGGTGCCGGACAGACTGGCGGACGGACGCCGCGGAACGGGCTCGCGAATACGCCCTCAAAAACAGCCGCGATCTACCCGAAAACGATCGCAATTTCGTGCGCTACAACGATCCGATCCTGATGTCGGAAATGATCTCCCCTTACGCAAGCCCCGAATTTTCGCCGATCGGACACGGACCGAACCGCTTTGACAGCTGGAAGGTGCGCGAAACCAGCAAGTACGATTTCATGCACACCGCATTCGTCTGGCATCTGCCGAAGTCCGGGTTCTCGCTCGTCGTGGACGGAACCGGCGAACGCTCTCTGCGCGGATGGACTCCGAATCAGGTCGTCTGCAAACACTTCATCCCTGCGGATACGGCGTATGAAAACGCAAAAAAAGCATCGGTCAATTTCATCGCAAATTTCTTCCCCGAACTTGAGGCCGGCGACATCAACGAAATCCGTTTCAATGAGCCTGTGGTTTCCGCAACAAAATTTTATCTGACGCCACCCGAGGAGCCGAACCGTGACAAACAGGTCAGAAAATGGATGGACTACATCCGCAGCGGTGAGGACGTACCCGTCCGGAAAGTACAGATTTCTCTCATCTGGACGAGTCCGCTTTCCGGCAGAAAATTGGTCGTGACGGGCGAATCTTCGGAACGGAATTTCTCCGGATGGAAGCCGGTCAAGGCGCTGATCCTTTCGCAGAGCGAACTTGAAGAAGCGCTTCTCAAGGATCCCGTTTCCCTCAAAACGAAATAAACCGGAATGTCGAAGCGTTTCCGCACGGCTTATCTGGAGCTGACAAACGTCTGCAACCGGAACTGCCCCTTCTGCGCCGGGACACGGCGTCCGCCCGCACGGATGAGCGAAGAACTGTTTGCACGTCTGGCTCCGCAAGTGGCGGAGCTTGCGGAGCAGGCGTATCTGCATGTCATGGGAGAGGCTCTGCTGCACCCGTCGCTTCCCGAATTCACCCGGATCGCCGCCTCGGTCAATCTGCCGCTCTGCATGACGACCAACGGAACGCTGTTCGGATGCGGAAACGCGGCGCAGCTCGAAAATCCGGTATACCGTCAGCTCAATATTTCTCTCCATGCGGGGCTTCCCGCGGAAACGCTGGAGGAAATCTGCGGGTTCTGCGATTCGCTCCGTTCCGCCAACCCGAATCTGCGTATCAATTACCGCCTGTGGGATGTCGGCAATTTTGAAGCGGAATGTGCCTGTTTGTCCGCCCGGTATGGCGTGAAGCTGGATGGCTTTTTGAAACAGTTCGGGAGCGTGCCGCTTGCCGCGCGGCTTTCTCTGCACCGGGACCGCTCGTTCGAATGGCCGTCGCTGAATTCTCCGGCGGGTTCCGCGCGCGGATTCTGTCACGGCGGACACCGCCAGTTCGGGGTTCTCTGCACGGGCGAAGTGACCGCGTGCTGTCTCGATGCGGACGGCGTGATGAACTTTGGAAACGCCGCGGAAAGGCCGCTGAAGGAGATTCTCTTTTCGCGCCGCTTCGAGCAGATGCGCAACGCGTTCCTGCGTGGAGAAGTCCGCGAGCCGCTCTGTCTGCATTGCCGTTACCGCGAACGGTTTTCAGCGAAAATACAATAATTTTTCTTTTCCCCCCTTGACAAAAACGGGGTTTTGTTGTATAATTTAATAAAGCGCTTAATCAAAGAGGGTTATTTTATGGTAAGGCTGGCGGATATAGCAAAGAAAGCGGGGGTTTCCCAGGGAACTGTTTCGGCGGTTCTGAGCGGCGGGACGAAAGGGAACATCCGGGTCTCTGCGGAGAAACGGGAACGGATTCTCGCAATCGCGAAAGAGATGAATTACATCCCGAATTTTTCCGCGCAGAAACTTTCCGGGCAGTCTTCGCATACGCTCGGCGTGCTGGTCGACAGCGAGGATGCGGCCGTTCGTTTCCGTCAGCTCGCCGCGATTGAACGCGAAGCCGACCGCCGCGGTTACCGGATTCTGGTTGCGGAGACGCATGACAATCCGGAGAAGCTGGTTCTTGCGTGCCGGACCCTGTTTCAGTATGGCGTGGATGCTGTCATTTCTCCCGCCAACGATGCGAGCGAGGAACTGAAAAAGCTCGGACGGATTGTCTTTTACGGCGGTGAAGCGGTCGACGGTTATCCTTCGGTCTACAGCGATGTGTCGAGCGGATACGCGGAGGCCGCCGCGCTGTTCGCCCGCGAAAAACGGAAGAATCCCGCGCTTCTCCTTTCGGAAAATTACGAGGCGTATGACACGCTCCGCGCACGCCGTGCCGCGTTCCTTTCGCTGTTTCCCGGAATGGAGGCGAATATTCTTGCTCTGCCGTCGCTCTCCGGAACGATGGAGGAAAAACGCCGGATATTCGCTTCGATTGCGGAGCTGGTGACTGCGCGCGGATTCGATGCGCTTCTGCTCCAGAATGATTTCTGCGGACTCTCCCTCTGTTCCGAACTTTTGCGTCGCGGGAAGAAAATTCCGGAGGAGATTTCTCTGATTGGACAGGACAATGCGGAGTTCTGTACATGTGTTTACCCTGCGCTTTCAACGATCGATCCGAATCTGGAATCGTTCGCGGAAGCCGTTGTTGAACTCGCACTGGAGCGGATACGTGACTCCAAATCCCCTGTCCGCACAATTGCTGTGCCGACAAGATTGATCAAACGTGAAACGACACAAAAAATATAAGATGAAGACAGAAGGGAGAATGAATATGGAAGAGGGGAAAAACGGAATGCCGGGCATAGGAAACGTCCTTTGGCCTGCAGGTTGTAAAGCCGGAAGTCCCTTTGCTGAGAGGAATAAATCAGGGAAGGGAAAACAAACCGTGAATTGCCGGGAGAATCTGCTGCACGGCAAATGGAAAATCTGCAATTTCACCCTTGTGGAGCTCCTTGTGGTAATTGCTGTGATTGCCATCCTCGCGGGGATGCTTCTTCCGGCGCTTGGAAAGGCTCGGCAGAAGGCCCAGCAGATTCAATGTCTGAGCAATATGCGGCAGTGCGGACAGATTATTCACATGTACGCGAACGATTTCAACGGGTATGTCTGGGTGCAGACGGATTCCGGTCTCAACTGGGGAACCATCTTTTCGCAGGCCGGGTATCTTCCGAAGGATGCGAAAAAAGAAAATCCGTATGCGATTTTCCATTGTCCGAATTCCGGCGATCCGCGAAATTATCAGTATAACCGTCCGCTTGTCTACACTTACGGCTACAATCTTGATTTTGCATATCAGGGTTCGGCGGCGAGCTACACGGGGAGCGGAGTGGTCCGCCATGCGCCGTACAGCATCCGGCATCAGGGCGGCGGATTGTCGGAGGCTCGATGGGCGAAACTCTGGAAGAGTCCCGCAGATCTGCTCATGCTGGTCGATGTCCGCAAGGCGTCCGCCCGGGATGCGCAGGGACGTTTTCTCAGCGACGGCTTTTTCAAATTCACTTACGATGTGAAGTCGCGTCCGTGGCTGATTCACAGCGCTTCAACGGTCAACACGATTCAGGCCGGCGGTTCGGCTTCGGCCATGTCGAAGAGCGCGATGAAGATGGTTTTCAAAACGAAGAACTGGGATTTTGCGTATGACATGGCGGATTACACGCCGATCAACAACTGACGGAAAGGAACTTGTATCATGAATTGCCGATTTGCCGTTTCTCTGCTTTGTTTTGCTTTTTCCGTCGTGCTCGCGGCGGCGCCGGTTTCGCTCGACGTCAAGGGAAGACTTGATGCGGCGGGCCTCCTCTTCTGCGGAGACAACTATGCGAACAGACGGAACTATACGCAGGGTTCCGCGAAGGAGTGGAAGCTTGATAAACTCGAACGCGACCCGAAGGCGGGGCGCTGGAGCGCCGCAGGTGAAGTCCAGCTTCCGGATGCGGAGAAAATCACCTTCTCCGGAGAGCTCCGGAGAGTTGCGGAAAACCAGTATACATATGATTTCATGCTTCGCAATGTCAAATACAATTTCACATTGCGCACCGCACTTCCCGCGAATATGTTTGCGGGACGTTCCCTCGTGTTCGACGGCAAGCCGTTCCGTCTTCCGCTGGGAAAAAAGAATCTTTCTCTGAGCAGCGGTTCGGCGCGGAAAATCGAAATCCCGTGCGACAACGGTTCGCTGGTGATCGAAAGCGGACAGCCGGTTTATTTCAATCTTCACGATTACCGGCCGGGAACAAAAACGTTCAGTCTGCTGATGCGTATGCAGAAGACGGAGCCGGGTGTTCGGGAGCTTCATCTTAAACTCACATACCGTCCCTATACGAGCACGCCGCTTGATCTGCGCAAGGCGGTCAATATGGGGTTCCGCGATGAAATCGCATCCGACGGCAAGGGCGGCTGGACCGACCAGGGACCGGAGAACGATCTGCGCATGCTCAAGCCCGGGCTCCGGATGTTCCACGGGACAAAATTCGACATCATCGATCCCGCGAAAAACGGCGGACGCTCCTGTCTGGTTCTAGCCGGAATTGCGCGTGATTACATGCCCGTTCGAGCGGAAACGGCGGTCGCTCCGGGGATAAAAGGACGCTGGCTTTTCCTGCTTTATGCAACCGCATGGGGAACCTCCGCGCCCGAGCTTGGCAAGGTGACTCTGACATACGGGGACGGCACAACCGAAACCATCCGGCCGCGCAACGGCTACGACGTCGGCAACTGGTGGGGGCCGAGTCCGCGCGCGAACGGCGAAGTGGTCTGGACGGGAGAAAACCGCAGTTCATATGTCGGACTCTACCGCAGTGCGTATCCGGTTCAGGAAAAGGAAATCCGCAAAATTGAATTTGAATCGGCCAACCGGGCGGTCTGGATGATTGTTGCCGCATCGGTCGGGAACGAGCGTCCGCCACGCTTCATGAGTGTGCCGTTTTACATTACGGCTGGAAAAGAGTGGAAACCGGTCGACTTCTCCCGTGATGTCCTTCCCGGTTCGGTTCTCGACTTCTCCGGCAAGCTGGATGCTCCCGCGGGCAAGTACGGTCCGGTGGTGATCCGGAATGGACATTTCGAGTTTTCCGGCAAGCCCGGAGTGCAGCAGCGGTTCTACGGAACGAATCTGTGTTCCGCCGGACCGTTCCTGCCGCGCGAATGGGCGGAGCGGTTCGCCGACCGCATGGCGCAGTACGGATTCAACATCGTCCGCATCCATCATCATGACGGCGGAATCGGACGCAAGGACCGGACATATGAACTGGACACGGAGAAAAACGACAGACTCGATTATCTGATTTACTGTCTGAAGAAGCGCGGGATCTATCTGACGACCGACCTTTATATTTCGCGCCGTCTTCCTGCCGGGGAAATCCCGGAGTATCCCGGCCGTCTCACAAACATCGGTTCCTACAAGGCGATGTTCTGGATTCTGGATTCGGTGTGGGAAAACTGGAAGACGCATGTCCGCAACTATCTCGCGCACGTCAACCCCTACACGGGCGTTGCGCTGAAGGATGATCCGGTGCTTGTTTCGGTGAGCATCATCAACGAAGGCAACATCAAGTCCTGCTGGGCGTCGGAGCCGTTCACGCGCAAGCTCTATGAAGAACGCTTCGCGCAGTGGCGCGCGGCGAACAACCTGCCGCAGAACGTCAGCCCCGGCGAACACACCCGTCAGTTCGAACGCTTTCTGACGGAAACTTACGAAAAACGTTATGCCCAGATGACGGAATTCGTCCGTTCGCTCGGACTCAAATGCCCGCTGACGGATCAGAACATGGGAACCACGCCGAAACTTTCGCAGATGCGGCGTGAATACGATTATGTGGATGTACACGGCTACAGCAACCACCCGGCGTTCGCGCGGACTCCGTGGAAATTGCCGTCGCTTTCGGGACAGACCTCCGCGCTTGCGGGTTCGTTCCCCGTTCCGTGGCATCTCGCGAGTTCGCGTCTGTTCGGCAAGCCGTTCGCGGTGACGGAGTGGGACTATGCGTATCCGAACCGTTTCCGCGCGGAAGGCGCTCCGGTTATCGGCGCATACGGCGGACTGCAGGGATGGGATATGCTCATCCAGTTCGCTTATTCGCACGGACAGGAGCGGATTATGAAGGAGGATGCGCCGGGCAGTTTCTTCGATATTGCGGTTGATCCGGTGAAGAGTCTCGGCGTGCGCATCGGCGGCGCGCTGTTTTCGCAGAACGGCATTCCTCCGGCGGACAAGGCGTTTGCCGTGCGGCTGACTGCGCATGATGAAATTCCGTTTGAAACCCCGTTCAACGGCTCTATCTCCCTGCTCGGACAGATCGCGCGGGTCGGGGTGGTCGTCGGAGAAAATGCGGAGGCGGAAAAACTTCTGCCGCCGGATACCGTTGCGATACTCAATCCCGGAACGGCCTTCCCGAAAGATTCACTTCCGCGCCTTCCGGTGTTTGACGCCGCGCCGGGAAAGGATGATTTGATTGTCCGCATTGTTCGCGCTGGGCTGATTGAGAGAAAAAACTTTGAATCTGAAAACGGCATCTTCCGCAGTCTGGACGGACGCATTGAGCTGAACCGGAAGGCGCAGACATTCCGCGCTGTTTCCGATGTCTGCGAGGCATTTGTCCTGCCTGCGGGCAGGAGCGGGAAAGGCGATTTTCTTTCCGCAAAAAGCCTGGCCGGACGCGGCGTCATCGCGGCGGTTTCGACGGATAACCGTCCACTGAAGGAAACAGACCGGATTCTTCTGCTTCATCTGACCGATTCGCACCGGACGAAAACGAAATTCGCTTCATCGGATATGAAACAGCTCGACAGCTGGGGCACGCTTCCGTATCTTGCCGCGCGCGGTGAAGCGGAAATCATGCTGAACCCGGAACCGGGAACACAGTACCGCCTGTTCGCTGTCAACACTGCGGGAAAACGTTTGAACGAAATTCCGCTTGTGCGGAAAAACGGCAGCTTGAGTGCAGCTCTGAAAGTGTTTCAGCCCTCCGGCGCCGTATTTGCCTATGAACTTCAGAAAATAAAATAAGAAAGGAACAAAATGAACCGATTCAGAAAGAACACTCGCCGCACGGAGTTTACCCTTGTGGAGCTCCTCGTGGTAATTGCCGTGATTGCCATCCTCGCGGGGCTGCTTCTTCCCGCGCTGAATTCCGCACGGGAAAAGGCGAGAACCGTTCAATGTGCAAACGCCAGCCGGCAGATGGGGCTCAGCGTCTCCATGTACCAGAATGATTATGATGAACATTTTCCGATTGTCTGGCACAATAAAGAAAACAACGATGCCGGGCAGATCGGCTGGGCGAAGACGCTGATCCTGAACAAAATGATGGATTCCAAACTGCTCGTCTGTCCCTCCGTCACGACGGATACGTTCAAGCCGCTTGCGAACCACAAGACCCTGAACTGGTGGCTCTGGCAGAACATCGTGTTCGGAATGAACTGGACTTATCAGAAATCTGTGACGGATACGTACAAGCTCTCACAGGTGAAGCGCGCATCGCAGAAGGTCCTGATTGCGGAAACGGTCAAATGCAATGAAGAGGCTCCCGATGCATCCAGCCAGGGACATATCCGCGTGGCCAATACCCGTCAGAACAGCGGCTTCGGCGTTCCGTTCGCACGGCACAACGGACTGCACGACTGCAACGTTGTCTACACCGATCTCCATGTCGGCACAGTCCGCACCCCGGTTGTGGGAAAATCGGGCAGCGATTTCTTCTACAAGTTCATTCTTGAATCCGACAAGAACTGGAAGCCGGAGGACTGAACATGAAGCTGAAATGGATTCTTCCGCTTCTCGCTTGCTCCGTCGCGGTTTTCGCGGAAAACGTTCAGTTCGACCGCACGGGAACTCTGCGGTTCGGCGAGCATAAACTCGAATTCGTCGCTTTCACACCGAAGTGGCGCGGCTACCGCCAGGGCGGTCCCGAACGGCGGTTCTTTCACCCGGTCGAGCTCAATCAGGGGCGCGCAAAGATCGAACTGCGTCTGCCGGAATCTTCCCTCGGAATTTCCTGCGGCGAACTTGCGAAGTCCGGTGACCGGGAGTGGCGCTATACCTTCCGCGCGTCGTTTGATTCGGAGACTCCGCTCCGTTCGGGCGTGCTTGATCTCCTGCTTCCCGCCGATGAATGGCAGGGACGCACCGTCGTCGCAGGCGGAAAAGAGATTCTCCTTCCCGTCAAGCTGGATGCGGAGAAAAAGCCGCGTCTGTTCAGCGGTTACTGCAAAGAGCTGCGTCTGACCGACCGCACGGGAAGTTGGGTTCTTTCCGGCGGACTTCAGATTCTGATTCAGGACAACCGCTGCTACAAAAACGGTTCGACGTTTGAAATCCGCATTTCGCTTGTCCGCGAAACGGAAAAGCCGTTCCCCGCCGGCGCAACGATCCGAATTCGCCGCGAAACTCCTGAAAGCACGCCGCTTGATCTTTCCGCCGCCATGAACATGAGTTTGCGTGACGACGTTCCGAATGACGGCAAGGGCGGCTGGACCGATCAGGGCCCCGACAACGACCTGCGGATGCTGAAGCCCGGAACCCGTCTTTTCAACGGTATCCGCTTCACCGTCGGCGAGGGTGAAAAAAGCTGTATCATGCTGCGCGGCCGCCGCCGTCCGGATTTCCCCGCGAAGGCGGAAACGGAGATTGCGGGAAACATCCGCGGCAGACGTCTCTATCTGCTTCACTCACTCGCCTGGCAGTCCGGCGGTGCGGAACTCGGCACGGTGACGGTGACTTACCGCGACGGTTCGTCCGACCGCTTTGATTTGCGGAACGGGCGCGACGCGGGAAACTGGTGGCAGCCATCCGACGTCCCGAACGGGGATGTCGTCTGGACGGGAGAGAACCGCAGTTCGTTTGTCGGACTTTACCGCTCGCAGTTCCCTCTTCAGCCGAAACCGCTCGCGCGGATTGCGTTTGAGTCCGCAGGGAACGCCATCTGGGGAATTGTCGCCGCTTCGGTGAGCGATTTCGCCGCGCCGCGCATCGCATCGGTTCCGCACTATATCGTTCCCGGCAAAGAGTGGAAGACTCTGAACTTCATCAAAGATCCGGCTGCCGGCGGTGCGCTGGACTTCTCGTTCCGGCTCGACGCCCCCGCCGGCAAGTACGGTCCGGTGGTGATCCGCAACGGACGCTTCGAGTTCCGCGACCGTCCCGGCGTTCCTGCGCGGTTCTATGGAACCAACATCTGTTCACAGGCGCCGTTCGTTTCAAAAGAGTGGGCGGACCGTCTGGCGGATCGCCTGGCGCGCCACGGGTTCAATGCCGTGCGCATTCATCATCATGATTCGCTGATTGCGGATCCGCACGATTCGACCAAACTTAATCCCGAACGGATGGAACAGCTGGATTACTTTATTTCCGCGCTTGCCAGACGCGGGATTTACTGGCAGACCGATCTGTTTGTCTCGCGCCGCATTCCAGCCGGCGAACTCAAGGGAATCGACAAACGTCTTACCGATTTCGACGTCTACAAAGCGCTCTTTTTTCTGCGTGACGATGTGTTTGAAAACTTCCGCCGCGCGGCAACAAATTTTCTGAATCATGTGAATCCGTACACGAAGGTTGCGGTGAAGGACGATCCCGCGCTGATCAGTCTCGGTCTGGTCAACGAAGACAACATTTTCCCGAAACACCAGTGCAACGACGCCTGCCGCAAGCTTTACCGCGAGGCGTTTGATGCGGAGCTCGCAAAATCCGGGCGCGTTCTTCCCGCCGGAGCGGAACGGAATCTTGCATACGAGGATTTCCTGACGCGTCTTTACAACCGCCGGTATGCGCAGATGAAGGAGTTTGTGCGCGGGCTCGGCTGCGGGAAACCGCTTTCGGATCAGAACATGGGCGTGGGGCCGAAGCTCGCGCAAATGCGGATGATGTACGATTTTGTCGAAAATCATCATTATTACAATCATCCCGAATTCGCGGGGAAGGCGTGGGAGCTTCCGGTTCTTTCTCAGAACGCTTCCGCGATTTCCCGCTTTGCGGAGAGTCCGGCGCGTCTCTTTCCGAGCCGTCTGCTCGGCAAACCGTTCATGGTGACGGAGTATGATACCGGACGCCCGAACCCGTTCCGCGCGGAAGCCGCGGTTCTGTTCGGCGCATACGGCGCTCTTCAGCGGTGGGACGGGCTGTTTCAGTTTGCCTACACGCATGGAACGGAAAAGTATCAGTACGGACGCCGCACGGACGGTTTTTTTGATCTTGCGACGGATCCGGTAAAGCTCTGCTCGCATGCGCTTGGCGCGGCATTGTTCTTCGACGGCGGTTTTGACTCGATGCCCGGTCCGGAGTTCCGGTTTGTTGTGGAAGAGAAAACGCAGATTCCGTTTGAAGATCTCTTCCCTGTGGAATACGAACGGTTCGGGCTGCTCGGTCCTGTCGGCGGATTCGGCGCGGGAAACGGTGCAAAGGGCGAACTGCTTTCTGTGAGCCGTCCCGCTCTGCAGAAGCGTCTTGCGGAGCTGACGCCCGGCGGAGTGTTCCGTTCGGCCGGCGGTGCTCTGGAGCTGACTCCGGCGCGCGGAACTTTGCGTGCTGTGACCCCGAAAGTCGAAGCGTTTGTTCTTCCCGCCGGAACGCGCGGAAACGGAAAATTCCTGCGCGTGGAAAACCGGAAGGGGCGCGGCGTGTTCGGAGCGGTTTCTCTGGACGGGAAGCCGCTTGCGGAGTCGGGGCGGGTTCTGCTGATGCATCTGACCGACAGCGCGGCGAGCCGGATGCGTTTTTCCGCGAAGGACTGCCGGAAGATGGAGAGCTGGGGAGTCCCGCCGTTCCTTGCCGCACGCGGCGAAGCGGATATTGTGCTGAACGTCAACCCGGGAGAGAAGTACCGTCTGTTTGCGGTGGATATGGCGGGAAAGCGTCTCAACGAGATTCCGCTGATCCGGAAGGGCGGTTCGCTTGCGGCAAAGCTGAATGTTTTCCAGCCGTCCGGCGCAGTATTCTCCTATGAGCTGACAAAACAGGAACATTCCGGGAACAATTTGCAGAAATGAGCTTGCTTTTTTCGTGTTCATACAGTAAATTGCCATCGTGAGCAAATTTTACAGAAAGGAAAACAGTCATGCTCTCTGAACAGCTTGAAAAAATCAAAATTGTTCCGGTTCTTGTCCTGAACACGCTTGATGAAGGTCTTGCGGTTTGCGAACAGCTCTGCAAAAACGGTCTTCCTGCTGCGGAAATCACTTTCCGCACGGCGGCGGCCGAACCGGTGATCCGCGAAGTTTCCAAACGTTTCCCAGAAATGTACGTCGGCGCGGGAACGGTTTTGAACATTACTGATCTTCACCGCGCGTTCGATGCGGGCGCGAAGTTCGCCGTCGCTCCGGGATTCAACCCGAAGGTCGTTGCGGAAGCGGTCAAATGCAATCTCGATTTCTTCCCCGCGGTCTGCACGCCGAGCGAAGTGGAGCAGGCGATGGAGTTCGGCTGCCGGATGCTCAAATTCTTCCCCGCGGAAGCCTGCGGCGGCATTCCGATGCTCAAATCCATCATCGCCCCGTACAAGCACCTCGGAGTGAAGTTCATGCCGACCGGCGGAGTGAAACCCGTCAATGTCGAATCCTACCTTCAGATTCCGGAAGTCGCCGCTGTCGGCGGAACCTGGCTGAACAAGTGCGACGATGAAACCATCCGCCAGGCGGCCGCCATTGCAGCCAAGTACATCAAGAAGTGAGGAACTGAATCATGCAGACCAAATCCCCCGATTCCTGCCGTTACGACATCATCTCCCTCGGCGAAGTCATGCTCCGTCTTGATCCCGGCGAGGGACGCATTCACACCACCCGCAACTTCCGCGTCTGGGAAGGCGGCGGCGAATACAATGTGGCGCGCGGACTCCGCCGCTGCTTCGGCAAGCGCGCGGCCGTGGTGACCGCTTTCGCCGACAACCCGGTCGGACGTCTCGTCGAGGATTTCATCCTTCAGGGCGGAGTTGACACCTCTCTCATCAAGTGGGTTTCCTATGACGGCATCGGACGCTCCGTCCGCAACGGTCTGAACTTCACTGAGCGCGGTTTCGGCGTGCGCGGCGCAGTCGGCTGCTCCGACCGCGGCAACACCGCCGTTTCACAGCTCAAGGAAGGCGATATCGACTGGGATTACATTTTCGGCAAGCTCGGCGCCCGCTGGCTCCATACCGGCGGTATCTTCGCCGCTCTTTCCGACACGACCCCCGGTGTGGTGATCGAAGCGCTCAAGGCCGCGAAGAAGTACGGAACCATGACCAGCTACGACCTCAACTACCGTCCCTCTCTCTGGAAGGGCATCGGCGGCAAGGAGCGCGCGCAGGAAGTGAACAAGGAAATCGCGAAATACGTCGATGTGATGATCGGCAACGAAGAGGACTTCACCGCATGTCTCGGCTTTGAAGTCGCGGGCGCGGATGAAAAGCTCACCACGCTTCCCGTGGAAGGATTCAAGAAGATGATCGCCCAGGTCGTCGCCAAGTATCCGAACTTCAAGGCGGTCGCAACCACGCTCCGCACGGTGAAAACCGCAACGGTGAACGACTGGGGCGCGATCCTCTGGCACGGCGGCGAATTCTATCAGGCGGTTCAGCGCAACGGTCTTGAGATTCTCGACCGCGTCGGCGGCGGCGACAGCTTCGCTTCCGGCCTGATTTACGGTCTGATGGAGAAGGACGATCCCGCGCTTGCCGTGAACTACGGCGCGGCGCACGGAGCGCTCGCAATGACCACGCCCGGCGACACCAGCATGGCGACCCTCAAAGAGGTTGAGAAGCTTGTCGGCGGAGCCGGCGCACGCGTCGACCGCTGATTTTTCTCTGAAAAAAACATTTTTACGCGAATCCGGATTTTCTCCGGGTTCGCGTTTTTTCTTTTTAAAGTTCCGGAAAACGCTTGACATGCGGAAGGTTGATATTATATTATTCAATAATAATGAACAAGAGGTGAGAATAATGAATAAGCCGTCGATACAATCGGTCGCGAAAGCGTTTTCCGTACTGGAATATGTTCTGGAGAGTTCGATGATTTCGGATGGAACCGGGCTTGCGGAGATCGCGGAGCGGTTCGGCATGCAGAAAACGACTGCGCGGAATATGATGCAGACACTTGAGTTCTGCGGTTACATCCGCCGCAAGGAACGCGGACTTTATGCGCCGGGAGAAAAATGCGCCATGCTCTGCAAAGCCGGATCGTTTGCGGAACGGATCCGTCCCATTGCGCTTCCGCTGCTTAAATCTGCGGCGGAGGAGACGGGCGATTCGTTTATATTGACAACGCTGTTCAACGGGGAGCGGCTCATGATCGCATCGGTTTCCGGGAATTCGGTTATTTCGGTCAATCCGGAAGCGGTGGAACGGGAGCGCAAATTCAATTACAGCCGCGTCACTACGCATGTCCTGCTTGCATTCGCACCGGAAACGGAGCGGAAAATGTTTCTGGAATCCAACCCCGTTCCGCCCGGAGCATGGCCGGAGATGGAGCATGAACTCGCGGAAATCCGCCGCCTCGGCATCTGCGCCAAAGACCGGACGGATAACGGATTCTTCGCCGCCGCGCGTCCGGTTTACACACGGAAAAATGTCTTTATCGGTGCGCTCGGCGGCTACATTCCGATTGCGGAGGCGACGCCGGAAAAAAATGCGGCGCTCTGCCGCAAGCTGGATCGCATTGCCCAGGAAATCACCAACCTCACAGGAGAGTTATCATGATGAACGATTTTGCAAAAGGACTGATAAAGTATCTTGTCCGCAAGGATGATGAAGTGGAGTTCCGGATTCGCACCGGAACGGAGATGTACCGCAAAGGTTTCGGGGAAATCCGTCTGACCGGCCCCGACGGCAAGCCTGTAAGCCGCGCGAAAATCCGTCTGAAGCAGAAGACGCATGAGTTTCTGTTCGGCTGCAACGCTTTCATGCTGAATCAGTTCCCGGAGGCGGAACAGAACCGGAAATATGAAGAGGTCTTCGCTTCTCTGTTCAACGAAGCTGTCGTTCCGTTCTACTGGTCCGATCTCGAACCGGAGGAGGGGGAGCTGCGCTTCAAAACCGGAAGCCGTCCGGTCTACCGCCGTCCTCCGACCGATGAGGTTGTGGAGTTCTGCAGCCGTAACGGGATTCTGCCGAAGGGACATCCGCTCTGCTGGCACTGTTTCAAACCCGCGTGGCTTCCGAACAATCCGGCGCAGGTGATGCGGAAGCTCGACCGCCGTATGGCGCAGATCGCGGAGCGTTACGGCGACAAAATTTTTCTCTGGGATTGTGTGAACGAGGCGCAGACACGTCTGCCGCACATGTGGCCGACGGGGAAAGTCGTTTACCCTGATGACCATGTTCATCGGGTGTTCCGGATGGCGGACCGCTATTTCCCGAATGCGACGCTGCTTTACAATGACGACCGCCGCTGGTGGGACTTCAACGGCGATTATACGCCGGTCTATCTGCTGATCCGTTCCCTTCAGGAACACGGCTGCCGTGTGGGCGGACTCGGGCTTCAGTTCCACATGTTCGACAACTTTCTGCATGGCGAGCACGAAAGTTTCCTGAATCCGCGCACTCTTTTCCTGTGTCTGGATCTTTACGGGAAACTGGGAATTCCAGTGAACTTTTCGGAAGTCAGCATCGTGAGCCGCCGCGACCTCGGGGATGGCGATGCGTTTCAGGAGCTTGTTACGGAAAAGCTGTACCGTCTGTGGTTCAGTCATCCGGCGGTCAATGCCGTTACCTGGTGGAATCTGGTCGACGGAACCGCCGCTTACGCTCCGCTCGGCAGTGAAGACGGTGAGAACAGTCTGCGCGCGGGACTCGTCAACTATGACTTTTCGCCGAAGCCGGCGTTCAAGGTTCTGGAACACCTCATCAAACACGAATGGCACACGGAAACGGAGCTGGATTACGAAGACGGCGCGCTGAACCAGTTCCACGGTTTCTACGGCACGTACGAGGCGGAAATCAGCACGGACAGCGGCACGTTCACCCGCACTCTTGAACTTGGACGGAAAAACTGCAACATCTTTCCGCTGAATTTGAAATAACGGAACGCTGCAGATAAAAGAAGAGCGCCGCTTACGGGATTCTCTCCTGTGAGCGGCGCTTTTTCCTGTGTATGAAAATCAGATCAGCGGTAGCGGTACTGCGGCTGCTGCTGGACACGCTGCATCTTCGGCATTTCGAGTCCGAGCGCATACCACGCTTCGCCGAGTCCGGCGTTGGAGAACTGTTTGATCTTGCCGTTCGCAAGCGCTTCCCAGTTGGCGACGAGAACGGGGTTTTCACTCTTCTTTTTGGCGTTGGTGAGAACCGTGAAGGCGTCGTCATTCTTGCCCTGCTTCAGGAGAATCCAGGCGTAGAGCAGGGCGGGGAGCACGCAGTTGTCCTTCTTGAGCGTTGCGCCTTTTTTGCGGAAGAACTTGTCGAGCGCGGGATCATTCTTTTTGTAAAGACGGACCATTTTCATGCAGACTGCCTGCGGTTCGAGAAAAAGACATTTCGGCATGATGGCGTCGACGTCATCGAAGCGTTTGAGCTGGAAAAGAAACGCCATTTTCATGGTGTTGATCTGCTTTGCAAGGAGAAAGTTCCAGATGTAGAGCGGCTTGAAAATGTCGCACGCGGTGAGCGCGCGTTCGAGTCCGGCGGTCTGTTCCTGTTCAAGCTGCTGCATCATGATTTTTTGGCTTCCGAGCGGATGCCGCATGAAGTGCTGCTGTTTTGCCTCGAGGCGTTTCTGCACATCCATGATGATTGCCTGGATCTGGAGGTTTCTTGCGTTGACGGCGCGGCGGATGAGGAGCGCGGCGGCAAGCTGGAAGATGAACATGGAGAGGATGGCGCAGGCGACGGCCCAGCCGGTGGAGAATTCCGCTCCGAAGCGTGTCGATGCGAACACGAGGACGCCGAGCGAGAGAGAAATAATCATAGTAAGCATAAGAGTTTTCCTTCTGTTGCGTTCTTTATAAAATACACTCATTTGTGTGGATATTCAATCGGGAAAGCATTATTTTCTGAAATTTTGTGGAAGAAGATTTTTTAAACAGGGACTTGCAAAATTTAAATAGGGAGTTATATTAATAAACTCTGTAGCGAAACATTACCTTAAAGGAGAATATTATGTACGCAATCATCAGCACTGGCGGAAAGCAGCTGAAGGTCACGAACGACGAAGTCGTGGCGGTCGAACGTCTTGCCGGAAACGCAGGCGACAAAGTTACCTTTGATCAGGTCCTCGCGGTCGGCGAAGGCGCAAATGTCAATTTCGGAACCCCCGTTGTCGAGGGCGCGAAAGTCGAAGCTGAAATCGTGGAACACCTCCGCGGTCCCAAGCTCATCGCTTTCAAGATCAAACGCCGCAAAGGCTATCGTCTGCGCAAAGGTCACAGACAGGAACTCACCAAAGTCAAAATCCTTTCCGTGGGGTAATCTGTCATGCGTTATGATGCGAACGGAGCTTTGCTGGAAACCGAGATCCCGGGACTGAAACCGGTGCATCGCGGCAAGGTGCGCGATATTTATGACATGGGCGACAGTCTCCTCTTTGTGGCGACTGACCGCATCAGTGCATTCGATTGCGTAATGCCGAACGGAATTCCCGACAAGGGCCGCGTGCTCACCGCGATGTCCCTCTTCTGGTTCAATCTGTTCTCCTGGGCTCCCAATCATGTGCTCTGCTCCGACGCATCAAAATTCCCGGCGGTTCTCAAATCCGTCGAGAAAGACCTTGCCGGACGCTCCATCCTCGTGAAAAAAGCCAAGACCATTCCTCTGGAATGCATCGTCCGCGGCTATATCACCGGAAGCGGATGGAGCTCCTACAAAAAAGACGGCACCGTCTGCGGACAGAAACTCCGCCCCGGATACCGTCAGGCGGAAAAACTGGATGAAGCCATCTTCACCCCCTCCACGAAAGCGGACGAGGGACACGATGAGAACATCAGTTTTGAGCAGGCCTGCAAGCTGGTCGGAACCGAAAAGGCGACCCGCGTGAAAGAGCTCGCACTCCGTCTCTACACCGAAGCCGCCGCTTATGCGGAAAAACGCGGAATCATTGTCGCCGATACCAAATTCGAATTCGGCGAGTACAACGGTGAAGTCATCGTCATCGACGAAGTCCTCACCCCCGATTCCAGCCGTTTCTGGCCGAAGGATCAGTATCAGATCGGCTGCTCGCCGGTCAGTCTTGACAAACAGTACGTCCGCGACTATCTTGAGAGCCTCGACTGGGATAAAACCCCGCCGGCGCCCGCTCTCCCTGAAGAAGTTGTCGCAAAGACGCGCGAAAAATACCTCGAAGCACTCAAGGCGCTTTCGGGAGAGTCTCTTTCCTGATCCGTCCGGTTCTTCAAGCCCGGGGAGTTGCATCCGATGAAACCTGAACATTTCCAGAACAGCGTCGGGAAGGTCTCCCCGCAGGACTTTACTTTCAACGAGGGGCTGAAGCTTCAGTGCGGTCAGCTCCTCGCTCCGATTACTCTCCGTTACGAAACGTACGGAACCCTTTCTCCGAATGCCGATAACGCAATCCTCATTGAGCATGCGCTTTCCGGCGACGCCCATGTTGCGGGCTACTATTCCGAATCCGATGAAAAGCCCGGCTGGTGGGATACCATGGTCGGTCCCGGAAAAACGTTCGATACAAACAAGTATTTCATCGTCTGCTCGAACGTGATCGGCGGCTGTTCCGGCTCCACGGGTCCCGGCTCGATGAATCCCGCAACCGGGACGCGCTACGGCATGGATTTCCCCTTCGTCACAATCGCCGACATGGTTCATGCGCAGAAAAAGCTCATGGATCATCTCGGAATCCGGAAATGGCTCTGCGTCGCGGGCGGTTCCATGGGCGGGATGCAGGTGCTCCGCTGGGCGCTTCTCTATCCGGACTGCATGGAAAGCATCATCCCGATCGCGACGACTTCCCGCATTTCCGCTCAGTCCATCGCTTTCAACTGGGTCGGACGCGAAGCCATCATGAGCGATCCCGAATGGAACGGCGGCCATTACACCGACCAGCCGGATCGCGGGCTTGCCATCGCCCGCATGCTTGCGCACATCACCTACCTCAGTGAAGAATCCATGCGCCGCAAGTTTGGACGCAAGCTCCAGTCGGCAACGGATTATTCGTTCGATTTCGATAAAGATTTCAGCGTGGAGAGCTATCTGGAACACCAGGGAATGCGCTTTGTCGACCGCTTCGATGCAAACGCTTATCTTTACATCACCCGCGCCATCGACTACTTTGACGTTGCGGATAAATCAAACGGCGATCTCGCAAAGGGACTTGCTCCGATTCAGTGCAAGACGCTTGTAGTCTCCTTCTCCAGCGACTGGCTGTTTCCTCCGGAACAGTCGCGTGAAATGGTGCGCGGAATGCTGAAAAACGGTCTGGATGTGACCTACTGCAACATCAAATCTTCATACGGACACGATGCGTTTCTGCTGGAGGACGACACGCTGGGGCGTCTGATTTCAAACTTTCTTGCGAACGTTAAACCGGAGGCGGCAAAATGACCGAAGAGAATCTCCGTCTCAACCACGACACCACGCTTTCCCGTGACGACCTGACTACGATCGTTTCGATGATTCCTGACGGCTCGCGCATTCTCGACCTCGGCTGCGGTTCCGGACGCCTGCTGCGTCTGCTTGCCGACCTCAAGCATGGCAAAGTCATGGGTGTGGAATGCGATCAGTCGAAAGTGATTGAGTGTACCGGACGTGGCGTTCCGGTGATTCAGGCGGATCTTGATGAAGGTCTGCCGGATTTTGCCGACCAGAGCTATGATTTTGTGATTCTGAGCCGCACGCTTCAGGCGGTGAAGCGTCCCGACCAGCTGCTTGACGAGATTTTCCGCGTCGGCAAGACGGGCATCATCAGTTTCATCAATTTCGGGCATTGCTCGGCGCGTCTTCAGCTTCTGTTCGGCGACATGCCGGAGACGAAGACTCTGCCGTGGAGCTGGTTTGACACGCCGAACATCCACCTTGCCACGATCGCGGACTTCCGCCGTCTCTGCAAGGAGAAGCAGATCCGCATTCTCCGCGAGATTCCTCTTTCGATGCGGACGGATCCTTTTGCGCGTCTGGCCGATCTCTGGCCGAACTTCTTTGCTTCAACCTGCGTGTTTATTCTTCAGAAATGAAACGGGCCGGCTACATATTCCTGACATTGTGCGGATTTGCGCTTCTTGCCGTTCTCTATGTTTATCCGCCGGAGAATCTCGGATTCGATCTCTGTCCGGCGCGCAGTTTCCTGGGTATTCAGTGTGCCGGCTGCGGAGTGACCCGCGCCACGCGCGCACTGCTTCACGGCGACTTCCGGACAGCGTTTGAGCTGAATCCTCTGTACATGTTTGTTCTTCCTGTTCTGGCGTATCTTTGGTTCGTCGCCGGGCAGTATGCGTTTGGCGTAAAGAAACCGCTTCCGCTCTTTACCTGTAAAATCACGGGCGCATTCCTTTCCGTCCTCCTCCTTTTTACATTGTTCCGAAATATTGTCCATTGACAGGTTGGCTTGAGATATAGCCGACTTGTCAATGAATCCGCTTGAAATATGCGTGGATGCAGGATATATTATTGACAGATTGGCTGGAGATATAGCCGACTTGTCAATGGAGGCAATTATGGAAATAGAGCGGGCGGGGTATTTGCGGCAGCTGATTGACCGCGAGTGGAACGGACAGATAAAAGTTATTACGGGGATCCGCCGTTGCGGGAAATCGTTTCTGCTCCGGACTCTGTTCAGAAAATACCTTCTTGCGAAAGGTGTGAAGGAGGAGCAGATTATTCATCTGGAGCTTGATCTGACCCGAAACATCCGGTACCGGAATCCTCTGGAACTTTCTGATTATGTTCATAGCCTGATTGACGGGAAAAAAGACCGGTTTTACCTTTTTGTTGACGAAATCCAGCTCTCCGATCCGGTGAAGAATCCGTATTTGCCGGACGGGAAAAAAATCACATTTTATGACACGCTGAATGATTTCCGGGAGATTTCGAATCTTGATGTTTATGTGACCGGAAGCAATTCAAAAATGCTCTCAAGCGACATTTTGACCGAATTCCGCGGACGGGGGGATGAAATTCGTGTTCATCCATTGAGTTTCTCTGAGTTCTGCTCTGCTGTCGGCGGCGACAGAAAAGCGGCGCTTGAACAGTATGCGTTTTTCGGCGGGATGCCCCTGATTCTGTCTCAGAAAGATGATGGCGCAAAGATGGCTTATCTGCAGTCGCTGTTCTCTGAGCTGTATTTAAAAGATATTGTTGAGCGGAAGGGGGTTCAGTATCCGGAAGAGCTTTCGCAGGTGCTGGATCTTCTGTGTTCGTCCGTCGGCTCGCTGACAAATCCGACGAAAATAGCGGATACGATCCGTTCGAAAAAGAAGGTGAATATTTCCGTGAATACTCTGAAGAGTTACATGGCATACCTGCAGGACGCTTTCCTTTTCTGTGAATGCCGGAGATACGATGTCAAGGGGAAATCGTATTTTGATTTCCCGATGAAGTATTATTGCGAAGATGTCGGTTTGCGCAATGCCAGAACCGGCTTCCGGCAGATGGAAATGACGCATATCATGGAAAACATCATCTGCAATGAATTGCGCGTGCGGGGCTGTTCTGTAGACGTCGGCGTGGTTTATGAAAATGCGAAAAAACAGAGCGGCAATTATTCGCGGGTTCAGCGCGAGATTGATTTCATCGCGACAAAGGGAAACCGGAAGTTTTATATCCAGTCCGCATTTGCCATGCCGGATGAGGAGAAACGGACAACGGAGCTGAAGCCATTTTCCCTTACCGGTGATTCGTTCCCGAAAATTGTGGTGCGTCAGGATATCGGCAAACCGTGGTATGATGAACAGGGCGTGTTGAACATCGGTCTTGTCGATTTTCTGCTGGACCGTTCCGTTATGGGATAAAGTTTCATTGACAGGTTGGCTGGAGATATAGCCGACTTGTCAATGAATTTTGTTTGAGGAGAATCGGGCGTTTACTTGGCGCGTCCCCAGAAATCGTCAATCCGCCATGCGTTCATAACGCCTTTGTTTGATTTTTCAGAAAGCTCTGCCTGTTCTACGGGCTGAACAGGCAGAGGGTACAAACTCTTTATTTCGCGGCTTCCCTGTTGAGCGCCCATCCGTCTTTCAGAGATTTGAGTAGCGGTTCATTGATTGGATAGTCGCTGCCGTCGCGGCGGTGCGGGTGAAGCGCCATGGTTTCCGGTCCGGTCGTTTCGCGGAAATTCCAGTAGGTCCAGTGGAAACCAAGTTCTTCGAAAACGGCGATGCGGTCCGCGGTGGTTTTCGCCTGATAGCCTTTCGGACCAACCTGACGTTCCACGGCGAACTCTCCGACGTAGACGGGAACATTGTATTTGCGGGCGAACTCGGCGGGTGTTTTCATGGAGCGGCGGATGGTGTCGCGGGTCAGGATTTTCGCTCCGAACCAGGAGAGAGCCAGATAGCTTCTGCCGGTGGCTTTTTCCAGTTTGATCCAGCCGGTGACTTTGAGTTCAATTCCGTTGTAGACAGAAATTGCGGGGCTGACCCATCCGTGGTATTCGGTGGTCCCGCGCACGGCGAGTGAACCCGGTGCGTTGTGACCGACGCTGCTGTCGTAGAATTCAGTCGGGAGCTCTCCGCGTTCCTTTGTGAATTTTTCCGTATCTTTGTCGAACGACCATTTGCCGAGAACTTTTCCGGTTTTTGCGTCTGTGACGGTGAGGTCGTCGAACCAGGCGGTCCCGCTGTTGGCGTCGGAGCGGAGCATCAGTCTGGCTTTTGTGGGGATTCCGGAACAGTTCAGCTTGAAGGATCGTTCATACCAGGTCCAGGGG
This sequence comes from uncultured bacterium, assembly GCA_900549415.1. GTDB lineage: Bacteria > Verrucomicrobiota > Lentisphaeria > Victivallales > UBA1829 > UBA1829. The sequence continues at coordinate 5,073 of URNX01000003.1, read as the reverse complement.
AGGGTTCCGGTGATGCCGTCGTGCTCGCCGGAGTTGCCGATCCATTCACCGTTCGGCCACGAGCCTTCGTAGTAATGGAAGGTGTAGAGAACGTTCGGATCGTCCTGTTTGGCAAATTGGGTGAGGCTCGACTGGACGCTGCCGTCTTCGCCGCAGACAACGAGCATTTTGTCCGGGTCAACTTTGCGGATGCCGTTGATTACCGCGGTTGTTGTTTTCTGATAGAGAGCGTAGTTGCAGGGGACGGTGTCTGGCTCGTTCATGAGTTCATACGCGGCAACGGTTGAGACGTTTTTGTAGCGTGCTGCGAGCTGCTGCCAGAGAGAGATGAAGTTGTCCAGATCTTTTTTGTTTTTGTAGATTCCGCCTTTTCCCGCCTGACCTCCGGGGACGGTGTGCATATCGAGAATGACATAGATTCCGTATTTTTCCGCCCAGCTGATGACTTCATCAATGGCTTTGACTTTCTGTTCATCCAGTGTGACGGTTCCGGGCTGAACGAATTTGTCCCAGAAGAATGCGAGGCGGATGACGTTTGCTCCCCATTCGGCACAGCGCTTCATGTCGTTTTCCGTGTAGCGGGTTCCCTGCAGCTGCCACCAGCCCCAGTTGATTCCGCGCAGGCGGATCGGTTTGCCGTTTGCGAGAACTTTGTTCCCTTCCACGCGGAGCGGGGCGGGCGGTTCGGCGCCGCGGAGAGCCGCGGGCAGAAGAAGAACGCCCAGTGCAAAGACCGCACTCAGTATTGTTTTCATCGATAAATCTCCTTGTTTGTTGATTTCTGCGGAAAAATCCGGAAATTGTCCGGGCCCTGGACTTTTCGCGGTTGATTTTTCCTTTCCATTAATTATAGTATATTTCAGCAAAAAAACAACGGTTTTAAAGTTCAAAAAAGTATCAATAATCACAGAGGTGGAAAAGTGCCGGAGAGTACTTCATATACACGTTCAAACCCGCAGATTCTGCAGAATGTCGCGCTTCCTTTTTACCCGCGCGGGACGGGGATAGAAACCTTGAAAAAAGGACAGAAATTACTGTCGGAAGCAACGGTGATTCCTTTTGTGGAGGTTATGTGGGGGCTGGAGGGAATCGGAGAAGTCGTGCTTTATGAGCAGAAGTTCCAAATCCGCGAAAACGATGTATTCTTCTATCTTCCGGGGGAACGGCATTCGCGGTATGCGCTTTCCGAAACATGGAAACGGCGCTGGTTTTGTTTCGACGGTCCGTTTGCGCAGGCGTTCATGCTTTCGTATCAGTATCCGCGCCTTCAGCATGCGCTTCAGCCTTATCCCGCCGACCATTTTGCGGAGTTGGAACGGAACATTTCCGAGGATGACCCTTTTTGTGTGCGCAAATCGGCGGCGCTTATCATGGAGCTGCTCGCGTTTGTTTCCGGAACGAACGGCGCGATGGGCAGCGGAAAGATTGCAAAACAGGCGCTGGAAATCATCTCCGCACATCTCTATGATCCCTATTTTGATGTTGGAACGCTCAGCGAATCGCTCCACGTTTCGAAGAATCACCTGATCAATCTCTTCCGCGAGTACACGGGTAAAACGCCGGGACGCTATATTCTGAACAACCGTCTGGAACAGGCAATGTCGCTTTTGCGCGGGACGGATGCGCCGGTCCGCGAGGTTGCGCTTCGCTGCGGATTTGCGGAACCGCGCACGTTCACACGGTTCATCAAACGCGCTCTCGGAGTCAGCCCGCTGGAAGTGCGGAAGAAAAAAGACCGGATAGAGAATTTTTCCGCGCCTGAAATCTTCAAATAAATTTTATTCCGGATTTGCAGAATTGGCGATTGTGTGGTAAATTGTCAGATATGCAAGAATCAAAGAGAGGTTTTTTGTGAGTACACAATCTTCTGGCGGACGCGAAATGCTTGCGTCCCGTTTGGGCTTCATCCTGCTGACTGCGGGATGTGCGATCGGTTTGGGCAACATCTGGCGCTTCCCGTATATCTGCGGACAGTACGGCGGTGCAATCTTTGTCCTGATGTATCTTTTCTTCCTTATCCTGCTTGGATTCCCCGTCATGGTGATGGAACTTTCCGTCGGACGCGCGGGTCAGCTCGATTTGGTCGGCTGCTACAAGCGTCTCAAGAATCCGGAGCGTCCGCTTCCGTGGGAAAAGCCCGGAATGCTGTTCTTTACCGGCAATCTCATTCTTCTGATGTTCTACTCGGTCATCACCGGCTGGCTGCTCGCCTATACCTGGTATTTTGCAACCGGCGCTTTTTCGCAGGTCGGAGCGGATGGCGTGCCGGGATTCTTTGACGGCTTCCTTGCCAGCCCCGGCCGGCAGATTCTTTTTGCCTACATTGCAATTGCGATCACCGTGGCGGTCTGCATCGCCGGACTCAAGGCGGGTGTGGAGCGCGTGACCAAGTTCATGATGGCGGGACTGTTCCTGCTGCTCATCGGACTCGCCATTCAGGCGTGCCGTCTGCCGAACGCTTCCGAAGGTCTGAAATTCTTCCTCATGCCGAGTGTTGCAACTCTTGAGCAGAGCGGTTTCTGGTCGGCGGTTCATGCGGCAATGACCCAGGCGTTCTTTACGCTCAGCCTCGGCATCGGCAGCATCGCGATCTGCGGAAGCTACGTCGCCAAGACGCAGTCGCTGCCGCAGGAGGCGACCATTATCATTACGCTCGACACCTTTGTCGCGATCTGCGCCGGACTCATCATTTTCCCGAGCTGTTTCGCCTACGGCGTTGAGCCGGGCCAGGGACCGGGACTGATTTTCGTCACACTTCCCCGCGTCTTCCTGAACATGGAATACGGCATGGTGCGCGGTTTCATCTTCTTCCTGTTCCTGAGCATTGCGGCTCTGACGACGCTGATCGCGGTTGCGGAGAACCTGATTGCATTCGGAATTGATGAACTGCGTCTTTCCCGCAGAAAATCAACAGTTCTGACGGGAATCCTGCTCTTCGTCTTCTCGCTTCCCTGCATCCTCGGGTTCAATCTCTGGAAGAGTTTCCAGCCGCTGGGCGAGGGAACCTGCGTGCTTGACCTGGAAGACTTTATCGTGAGTGACAATTTCCTTCCGCTCGGCGCACTGCTGATCACGCTGTTCTGTACGCGCCGCCGCGGCTGGGGACTTCAGAACTTCCTGACGGAAGCGAACACCGGAAGCGGCTTCAACTTCCCGCGTCTGCTTTCGTTCTACATCACATGGATTCTGCCCGTCATCATTCTGCTGATCTGGGTGATCGGGCTTGTGAAGAGGTTCCATCTGCTTGACATTTAATCATTAACCTTCAAGGAGGTAAAAATGTTAATGTTCCTGCTCGGTATCGTAATGCTGGTGGTCGGCTACTACTATTACGGTAAATTCGTGGAAAAAATTCTCGGTCCCGATGACCGGAAGACTCCGGCGGTCTCTAGCTATGACGGAGTGGACTACCTGGTTCTGCCGACCTGGAAGAACATGCTGATTCAGCTGCTGAACATCGCCGGAATCGGTCCCGTGATCGGCGTGATTCTCGGAGTGAAGTTCGGCGCGATCGTGTTCCTGATCATTCCGCTCGGCAACATTTTCGGCGGTGCGGTGCACGACTTTGTCGCGGGCATGATGTCCCTGCGGCACAACGGCGCGAACCTTCCGGCGCTGATTCAGAAGACAATGGGAAAACCGTTCTACGGGCTCTTCTCGATTTTCATGTGCTTCCTGCTTCTGCTGGTCGTCGCGGTGTTCATCAACATCCCGGCCGGGCTGATCGACCGCCTGTTCCCGACCGTTTCGGTCTTCTGGGTTGCGGTCGTGGCGATTTTTGTTTACTACATCATCGCGACGATTTTCCCGGTTGACAAAATCATCGGGGCGATCTATCCGCTGTTCGGTGCGATGCTGATGATCGGAACGTTCGCAATCTTCTTTTCGATGATCTGGCAGTATTCGTTCTCGACTCCGGGAATGATGCTGGAGACTCCCGAACTGAAGTCGCTGATTCTCGGTTTCCGCGAGGAGAACCCGATTCTGCCGTGTCTGTTTGTGACAATCGCATGCGGCATTCTTTCCGGCTTCCACGCAACGCAGTCGCCGATTGTCGCTCGCACCATGAAGTCCGAGCGCGAGGCGCGCGGAACCTTCTACGGCATGATGATCGTGGAAGGCGTCATCGCGATGATCTGGGCTGCCGCGGGATTCGCCATTTACAATCTGATTCCGACAAAGTTCGCGGAGAATTCGACGCAGGTTCTTGTTGACATTACGCAGTATTTCCTCGGCGGCTGGATGGGCGTCCTGACGATTATCGCGGTTGTGATTCTTGCAATCACCTCCGGCGATACGGCAATGCGCAGTCTGCGCCTGAGCCTTGCGGAGATTCTGAACATCGGACAGACGAAGCTCGTGAACCGCGTGCTTCTCTGCCTTCCGCTTGTGGTGCTGGTCGCCGGGCTTCTCTGGTGGTCGAACATGAGCGCGGAGTCGTTCAAGCATCTGTGGAATTACTTTGCATGGGGCAACCAGGTGCTCGGCGCCTGCACGCTGACTGCAACATCCGTCTGGCTGTTCAGTCAGAAGAAAAACGGCTGGGTGACGCTGCTTCCCGGAATGTTCATGACATTCATCGTGGTGACATTCATCGTGTGGACTTCGCCTGCGCACAAGGGGCCGTACGGCTTCGGGTTGAACCTGAACATTGCGTATGTGATCGGCACGGCGCTTGCACTGTTCCAGGGCGTGTGGGCGTATCTGATCGGACGCCGCCGCGCCGCGCTGTCGCCTTTGGAAAAATAAGATTTTCTGCAATTTGCTTTGAGGACGGATGAGGAGTTTTCCCATCCGTCTTTTTTTTTAGAAAAAGTTCTGTTTTGCCGCTTGCGTTTTCCCATAATGCTGTTATAAGTACGAAAGAACCCTTTCAACAGAAGGAGGCACGTATGAAGAGATCGAAGATATTCCTGATTCTGAGATCGGAAGAGCGTCGTCTAGGGAAAGAGTGTAGATCTCGGTGGTCGCCGTATCATTAAAAAAAAAAAAAAAAAAAAAATAGAAAAAATAAGGACGATTAAACAAGGAAAAGAAACAAGAAAAGTCTAATAAAAAAAGATAGAATTTATA
>URNX01000002.1 GCA_900549415.1 uncultured bacterium | reverse complement strand
TTTGTTTTTATGTTTATGCGTATTGACGGTTCGCTTCCAGGTTCTGTTTCCGCCACTCGCCGGGCGAAAGATGAAAACGGGTCCGGAATGCGGTGAAGAGCGCGCACGCCGTCGGGAATCCGCTCTGGGCGGCGACCGCGGCCATGGTCAGATTCTCCGAAAGAAGAAGCTCGCAGGCATGTTTCAGGCGCAATTCCGCAAGGAACTGTTTCGGTGAAAGATTCAGATGCTGAACAAAAAGTTTGTAAAGCGCCGATTCCGAAACATAGAATTTCTGCGCCAGATCCTTGACGGAAATCAGTGTTCCCGCGTCGCTCTCCTTCAGATAGTTCACGATCCGCATCACGCGCGGCTCTTCCACGGCAAGGAAGTCCGTGCTTTTCCGTTCCACAATCATCGGATCGGGAAGAACGGTGATGGTCTCTTCCGCCTCCGGCTTGCCCTCCAGCAATTCATCAAGCTCCTGCGCGGCGCGGCGGCCGACCGCATAAAGACGGCTGTTCACGCTGGAGAGCGGAATAATCGGCGTCATGCAGATCAGCCGGTCGTTGCCCACGCCGAGAATGGAGAGTTCCGAGGGAACCGCAACGCCGTTCCGCTCCGCGATATTGAAAATTTCCGATGCGTCCCAGTCGTTTTCCGCCAGCAGTGCAACCGGTTTCGGAAGAGAGCCGAGCCACTCCAGAATCCGCGCTTCATTGCGCCAAATCCAGTTCTGCGGACGCAGCATGGAACACTGGAACCCGTTCTTCCGGAGCGTATCGCGGAAACCTTCCATCCGCCCGGTATCGCTGTAAACGGCGAAACTGGTGTGCCCCTGACGGATGAAATATTCCGCCGCAATCCGTCCGATTTCATAATCGTTTTCCCGGACGACGGAGCATTTCAAAGGTTCGCCTTTCAGCGGGACCAGCGAGACGATCTTAATGTTGTGCCACGCCCGGCAGGTCATCTGATTCGCCGGAAGACTCGTAATCACTCCGTCGCCGCGCCACCGTTTGAGCCCCTCTTCCGTATGACCGCGCAGAAAAACCAGATGCCAGCCATGTTCCCTCGCGTAGGCGATCACGCCCCGCACCAGAGCTTCAAAATGCCAGCTCAATGCCAGAAGAACCGTTTTTCTTTCTTTTGCGATCATCGTTGCGTTCCTTGTCGTATGGCTATATTATACAACAAACCGCTCCGTTTGTCAATACCAAAAACAATATATTCACTATCATTTTCAGTAAAAAAATATTTCCCTCAGCGGACAAGCAGAACGACCGGCTTCATCAGGCCGTACGGCTTCAGTCTGCGCTCCGCCGGATCGCTGTAGCTGAAGTCGCCCGGACACAGCAGCGGTCCCCGTTCACCGCCAAGAGGTCCGAGGGCATTTCTCCGGCTTCCGAAAACCTTTATTTCCAATGAGTTGGAACCTCTTTTCAGATACGGGGCAATATTCCATCCGTCCATTTCCGGCGACAGACAGAGGTGTTCGTGTCCGTTCACCGTCACCGCAAGCGCGCTTCCCTTCCATTCCGGAATCTGCAGAAAAACCGCCGGGGAAGCCGCGTCCCATTCAAAATCAGAAGAATAAGAGATATTCCCGGTGTAATACGGAAAACCCTGAAGCCCCCAGTCGCCGTAATTCAGCACCCGCACAGGCGCGGTCACCTCATTTTCCGCAACGCCGAAATCTCCGAGCAGACAGACCGCTTCGAGTCCGCTCATACCTCCATGAAACGCGCATTGCAGTTCCAGAACATTCTCTCCGTTTTTCAGAAATTCGCGCGGAATCCGGACTTTCTCAATCGCAGGGTCGCACCACCAGCCCTCCGCCGGAACTTCGACAAGCGAACCGTTCACGCGGATTTTGTATTCTCCCCGTTCCTCCAGAGCCAGCGCAAGCTCCACCGGAACCGTACGCATCTGAAAGCGGTAACGCAGGCGCAGCTCTGCGGAATGCGAGTTTTCCTGAAGATACTTCCACTTCCACGGCTGAACCATCTCCGGTCCGCGCTCCAGCAGACCGAGCCGGCGGCGGAGTTCCGAATCGATATTGCAGATATAATCGTAGCGGAAAGGCTCTCCCCCGACCGAATACTCCGCAAAATCCAGCGGGAGCGCATTCGGTTCATCCAGCCGAATCCGCATCGGCCCCGGCAGAACCGCCGCGATACGCTCCGTCCCGTTCAGCTCCGCCGGACGCTCCGCAGTTGTTCCCTGCTCCGTTGCAAACATGCGCGACGCAAGCCGTCCGAACGAAGTTTCAAACCGCCACCAGCCGTTCTCAAACTCCGCATCAACCGCATATCTCATTCCGGTCGGAAGATCAAGTTCCACAGGCGGGTGCTCCGGACTCCCTTTCCAGAGAATCGTCACACACGGAAAGACAAGGTTCCGTTCCTCCGCGCTCCGGCAGTTCATATCCGTATCCAACGGAAGAGGACAGCCGGTGTTGCAGAGGAAGAGACGCGCCCCGGAACCGTGTTTCACCTCCCGGAACAGAATCGGTTCCGTGTTTTCATTCTCCGCGCCCCGGATTATGACCGTTTTCAAATCTTCAAGTCTGCCGGAAAGGGAATCGGGATCGGCGGAGATGAATTTCCGGTAAACTCTCCGAGGCTCTCCGGATTCCTCGCAATCAAGATGCCGCGGAACCGGACCGATATGGAAAACCGTTCCGCCGGAATCTGCAAACCGTTCCAGCAGAGCAAGGGTTGTGCGGCGGATTGTCCGGAGCTCCGGCAGAAGAACCGCCCGGTACTCCGCCTTTCCGACCCGGAGCCGTCCGTTCTCCGCGGAACCGCTCTCCTCCATGACAAGCTCGTCGCCGTAATCGAATCCGATCCCCGCCCGGAGCAAAGCGTTGCGCAGACGCGGCAGGCGGCGCGTCTCCGTCTCGCGATCCTTCCGCGAATAAGCGTCCAGAGGCTTCCAGAACCAGGTCGATTCCAGCGGATGAACCACAAGCAGCGGACGCACCGCCTCGCCCTCCGCAAGCAAGCGTCCGAGACGTTCCGAATAATCCTGTAAATATTTTTCCTGTTTCCAGTACGGAGACTGAAAAGAGATTCCCGGCGGGAAATCCCGTTTCGCTTCGCCGCGCAGAGTGTAAAATGCATGATGCACACAGAAAACCGTGACTCCCAGCGCATACTGCCAGTCCATTCCCGCTTTCTGCGCAAAGAGCGGCAGATCCCATCCGGAACCCGCGAACGATTCGCTCAGCACGCGCGATGTTCCGTTCTGACGCGCGACGGACGCCGTCTGAAGCACAGCCTCATAAATCAGCTGGTGATCGCTGAGCACATCGAGTCCGGGAATATCCATATGCCGAACAAACCGCATGACGCTTCCCGTGTTTTTCGTCTGAGTAACCGTGTTTTCCTCACCGAAAACGTGTCCGGTGTAAAGCAGTCCGTGCTTCCGGCACCACTCTGATACTGGAACGGCAAATGCCGATTCCAGCAGCTCTGCTCGCAGATTCGCCATCTGCCAGCGGATTTTTGAACATTCGCGTCCGTCGACCTCGAAGAAGAGTTCGGGCAGATGATCCGGCAGCGGCACGCCGTAACGCGCTTCAAATTTCCGCTCCATGTTTTCGGTCCACGTCGAACAGTTCGGTTCATCGGTGAAAAGTCCGGGAACGACGCTTCCGAAATCCTCCCCGAATTCCGCTGCATACCGTTCATGAGTCATGCGGATGAATTCGCGCATGGCATCCGGATTCATCATATCGGAATAATACCCGCCGTTGTTCCAGGAGTCGGCCTCCGCAAATTTCACATAAAAACGCAGGAATGATTCGCCCGGCCTCAGATCCGCTCCCGTCTCCAGCCGCCGCGGTTCTGCAAGCATGGTTCCGGAGAGCTTTCCGGCGAACCATGCGAGATCATCCGTGCGGTATTCCGGTTCTTTCAGCACCTCGACTTCTACGGAACGACGGCGGAAATGAATATTCTTCCCAATCTCCCCCGCTCCGGAACCGGAAGCATAACGGTCCTCATCATAGAGCCACGGCTGAAGCCCGACCTTCCGCGCCTCATCGATGCAGATTTTCAGCGCCTCGAACCACTCTTTGCCGAGATAATCGGTTGCAAGCCCCGTCCGGGCATGGATGAAGAATCCGCCGAATCCCATTTCTTTGAATATCCGGATCTGGCGGCGCAGTTCATTTTCTTCAAGTTTCCCGTTCCACGACCAGAACGGCAATCCGCGGTATGTAATCTGTTGAGTCATCTGCTGTTTCCTGTTCTTTATCGATTCCCAATCGTCTATATTCTAGCATTCCCCGCTTTTTTTTCCACCGGGCAAAACGACAATTAAGGTTTTTCATAGCTCATAATTTTCCCGCGAACGAAATTTGTACGGAATTCAATACTCTTTTAAGGGAAAGAATACATTCTTATTTTTTAGAGTTTTTTTCTATATCTGTAAAAAGCAATTGCCGCAATTTCCACGGAAAAAGAGTAAAGAAAACGCAAATCCGCTTGACTTTTCAGAAATCTGCGCAATATTATTAAACCGAATTAATCAGGAGATGCGCGGATGAAAGTTACAATCAAGGACATTGCCCGGCATGTACATGTGTCGAAAGCGCTCGTTTCCCTCTATTTGAACAATCATCCGCTTTCCGCGAAAATCTCTCCGAAAACAAAGGCGCGGATCGACGACGCCGTGCGCGAGCTCGGATACAGACCAAGCTTCGCAGCACGCGCCCTCGCGAAAGGACGCACCGGAACCATCGGGATGATCATAGCCGCAATCCGCGACCCATTCTCCTATTATCTCGTCGATCTCGCAATGAAAGAAATCAACGAGCGCGACGCCCAGCTTCTCCTCATGGTCACGAACACCAACGAAGAGGCGCTTGTCCGCTGTCTCGAACGCCTCCTTGAAAACCAGGTCGACGGTGTGCTCAGCACGGTTCCCCTCCCCGTCGACACCCCGCAATACAAGGAGCTGAAGGAGCGTCACTTCCCCCTCGTTTCAATCAATCTCGAGCAGCCGGATTTTTCCTGCGTTTACAACGATTTTGCACCGGCTGTGGAAGAAGCGGTCACATATATAAAGAGTCTCGGCGCCGAACCCCTTCATCTTTACTCAAACGGGAACAACGCAACCGCTCAGCTTCTCCGGAAAAGTGCACGGTCCCATGCACTCAAACTCGCGCGGACGCTTTCGCTCGTCAACGAAGCCGATCTGGAAGACATCTGCAAGTCGGTTCTGAAAAACCGTCCGCAGTTTCTTTTCTTCACCAACTGCCGTGCGGCGCGCGTGCTTGTCAATGAAATCCATCGTGCCGGCATTGATTATCAGCCGGAAATTTTCACGGTCTACACTCTGCCCTCGGATATCATCGACGATCCCCGCATCGCCGGTGCGATACAGTATAATTTCAAGCCGCTCGTCACCAATGGACTCGAACTGCTCGATCATCTGCTCAAAGCTCCCGGCAAAGCGGAACGCGAAGAAATCGTCCTATCCACACGTTTTCTCCGCCGCGACCAGTTCGGGGAGCTTGAATCTCTCGGAAGATACAACTACAGAACCAGTTAATATAAAACAAGGACCACAGAATGAACATTCAGCCTCAACTCAAGATGCAGGACTTTCCCGCAATCGCCCTCAACTCCTTTGTGACAGTCGACGGCGAAGCTCCCGAACAGCTCGTCTGGAAAGCCGACGGAGCCGCATTCACCGCCGCCACCCCATCCGGCTCCTGGAAACTCGCCCTTGCAGAGAAAAACGGACGCATCGACGCTGCCGTCACCGGAACGCTCAAGAAGAAAGCCGACGTCCTTGACTTCACTCTCTTCCAGCTCCCCGCATTCCATGCGGACCATGTTCTGCCGCAGAACATCAAGATGGGCGGCTGCCAGGCTCACAATCTGAAAAATATGACGGAACCCGCCGCATTCTCCGGACAGATCATGACATCCGTCACCAAAGACGGCGTCACCATGCAGATCTCCACTCCGTTCCACGCAGGCTTCCCCGTCCTCGCACAGGGAATCGCCGAACAGGGACAGATCCGCGATTTCCGTCTCGTCATGCAGGCGCACTACTACGGAGGCGCCGAACTCGTCTTCCCCGTCGTCTCCTTCCGCACCTCCCGCAACGGCTTTGAACTCATGGACGCCTACGCGGATGAAAACTGCGACGTCAAGAAAGAGTTCGCCGCCCCCTCCGCGGGCTGGAACAGCTGGGACTACTACCGCTGGACCATCACCGAGAACGAAGTGCTGAAGAACGCCGAATTCATCGCAAAAGATCCCGTTCTCTCCAAGCACGTCAAGCGCATCATCGTCGACGACGGCTGGCAGTACTGCTACGGTGAATGGGATGCAAACTCCTGGTTTCCCTCCGGCATGGAGCATCTCGCAAAAGAGCTGACAAAAATGGGATTCGAGCCCGGCCTCTGGTTCGCCCCCGCCATTGCGGAGCCCCACAGCCGCATCGCCCAGCTGGACTACGACATGCTCGCCGGCTCCGTCGGCGGACAGCCCTGTCTCGCCTACGAATGCATGCGCCGCGTCGGATTCATTCTCGACCCGACTGTCAGAAAAACCGAAAAATTCCTGGAAGACACCTTCCGCCGTTATGCGGATATGGGCTACAAATACTTCAAGCTCGACTTCCTCTGCTCGATGTTCAACGCCCCACGTTTCTCCGACCCGAACATCAAGCGCGACGAGCTGATCCCCCGTCTCCTCGCCCCCGTCTGGCGCGGAATCAACGGACGCTCCGTCCTCCTCGGCTGCAATTACCCGTACACCGCAGGCAACAGCATGGTCGAAGCGGTCCGCATCGGCGCGGACATCCACGCCCGCTGGGACAACCTCACGCACAACCTCCCCGCAGTCGCTTCTCACTTCTGGGCGAACAAGAAACTCTGGCTCAACGATCCGGACTTTGCGCTCTGCCGCTCCGCCGAAACCTCGAACGATCCCGATCTGAACCGTCTGAACCCGATGTGGCCGTTCGTCACGCCCGATCAAACCTACAACCCGGAACGCAATTTCGAGCAGGCGACCATGAACCGCTCCGAGCTCGAAATCCTCCTCAGCCTCGTGCTCGCCGCAGCCGGAGCAGTCAATCTTTCCGACAAGATGACGCTCCTGAACGAACAGGGACTCTTCCTCGCCCGCAAAGTCGTCAGCGCGGAATCCGGCGAAGCGGCGCGCCCGCTCGATCTCTTCTCGTCCGCCCGCCCGGCGCGTTTCCTCCAGAAGCTCAAATCCGGCTGGCGAGTCCTGCTCGTCAATTGGGGTGAAACGGCGGAACAGGTCTCCTTCGACCTCGCCGCTCACGGGGTCCGCGCCGCATCCGCCACGGATTTCTGGGCGGAAAAGCCTGTTTCCATCAGCTCCGGCCGTCTGGAATTCGAACTTGCTCCGCACTCCTGCAAGCTGATCGAACTGAACTGAACTCTCCGGAGAAAAGCTCTTGAACTCAGGAAATCCCTGAAATTCAACACTTTCAGGGATTTTTCTGCTTTTCTGCTTGCTTTCCTCTCCGAAACATGCTATATTACATGACTTCATATTTTAAGATCTGATACATTTTAAAATACTAAGGGTGCAGCGCCCGGAAGCTGGTCAGCCGATTTCCGACGATGCACCTACAAACACAGATTGGAGAGAACATTGAAAATTCTGATGACCGGAATTACAGGGTTGGTTGGCGGAGCCTTCACAACTGCCTTACTGCGTGAACATCCCGACTACGAAGTGGTGTCCCTCTGCCGCGGCTTCTGCGGTGAGTCCGGACAGTCCCGCGCGGAAAAAATCCTGCGCCAGCAGTGCGAGTTCGACGGCAAACCGGAAACGGCGGATGACATTCTCCGTCGCGTGACCATTGTGGAAGGCACCCTCGGAAACCTCCCCGCGGAAGCCATGGCTAAGGAAGGTCCCTTCGACACCTTCTTCCATTGCGCCGCAGACGTCAACCTCGGCAAAGACCTTCAGGGAAAAACCTATGCGACCAACTTCGGCGGAACTCAGGCGGCTCTCGCCCTCGCCAAAGCGGTCAAAGTCCCCACTTTCCATTACGTCAGCACCGCTTACGTCGCAGGAAAAACCGTCGGACGCGTCATGGAAGACTCCATGCCCGCAACCGACTTCAACAACCCCTATGAACGCAGCAAATTCGACGCGGAAAAACTCGTCCGCGAATCCGGATTCCCCTACACCATCTACCGCCCCGCCATCGTGGTCGGCAGACGCTCCGACGGCATTGTCCGCAAGCCGCTTGCGTTCTACAGACTTCTCGAATTCCTCGGCCAGGTCAAACGCGTGACCTGCTCCAAGGAAGGCATCGACCCGAAGGGACCGTTCACAACCTCCCTCCGCATTCAGGCCGGCGCAACCGACAAAGTCTACTTCGTTCCCGTCGACTACGTCCAGGAAGCCATCACCAAGATCTTCCAGCTCCCCGTCGAGAACAAGACCTATCACATCACCGGCGACAGCCCCGTCAGCCGCTATGACATCGAAAAAGCGGTCTGCGAAGTCCTGCAGTCTCACGGACTTTCCGTCATGGAACATGTCGACAACCCCTCCAAACAGGAAATTCTCGTTCAGAAAATGATCGGCGACCTCATGCCTTACTTCGAGTCCGAGATCATCTTCGACCAGACCAACGTCCGCAAGGCGCTCGGCGACAAGGCGCTCGACTGGAAGCTCGACCTCGACTTCCTCCGCAAGATGATCCTTGCCTACTACAAGCGCGAGAACCCCGAAGTCGTTCCCTGATCCGGAACCTTCCGTTCACGACTCCGCGCCCCGGCTCCATCAGGAACCGGGGCGCTCTCTTTTTACGCACGTGAAAATTTTGAAAAAGTTGAGAATGACCGCAATTCTCTCTTGTATTTTGAAACATTCACGTGTATATTCCCCATATCGCTTTAACTCTCGAACACGAAAGAATGAAGGGAACCGCATGAACCGTTCGCATACGGAATTTTTCTCCGGAAGGAGAAAACGTTCATCATGAAAATTCTGGTTCCCGTCACTTACGGAGAACTCGGCGGAAGCCAGGTTTTCCTGCTCAAACTCATGGACGCCTTTGCGCCCGACGGCGATATTTCCTTTTCCGTGCTTCTCTTTCAGGACGGACCGCTTCGCGCGGCTCTCGAACAGCGCGGAATCCCCTGCCGCCTGATGAATTTCTCCATGCGCAAGCCCTGGACCGTCCGGGCGGTCATAAAGGAAATCCGCCGATGCAAACCGGATTTGATTTACCTGCACGCCGGACGCCTCATCGCCGGAATCGCCAGGCTGATGAAGATTCCCTGCATCGAACGCATCAACATGTCCAGAGTCGGAAATGTCAAAGGCTGGTGCAGTCATCCCTGGATCGACCGCTTCTGCACCTCTTTGAACACCAGAGCTTTGGCCGTTTCCGGAGCCATCGAAAAACAGCTCCTCGCCCGCGGCGTCCCGCAGGAAAAACTGGTCGTGGTCCGAAATTTCGTCGAAACGGAACGCTTTCATCATCCGGAAAACAAACAGAACGCACGCCGCATGCTGGAAATCCCCGACGGAAAAATTCTTGTGATCAACGTAGGACGCTTTTCTCCTCAGAAGGCGCAGAAGGATTTCATTTCCGCCGCGGCCGTCGCCCTGAAACAAAATCCGGATCTCCTCTTCCTCCTGATCGGGGACGGCCCCCTCAAACCGGATCTGCAGAAACAGGCCGCGGAGCTCGGAATCGAAGAGCATGTGCGTTTCCTCCCCTTCCGGAAGGACGTCGAAATCGTCTATCAGGCGGCGGACGTCATGCTCCATACCGCCCACTGGGCTCCGCTCGACAACGTCCTCCTCGAAGCGATGGCGGCGGGACTGCCCATCGTCGCAAGCGACGTCGACGGAACAAACGAAGTGATCTTCCCGGAAAAAACGGGACTCCTCTTCCCCGTCGGCGACACGGACGCCGCCGCGGCGCGGCTGCTCCGCGCGGCGGCCGACCCGGCGTTCGCGCAACGTCTAGGCGCGCAGGCATTTGAATATGTCCGCAACAACCATTCGATTGATAAAGTGAAAACTCAATTCAGACAGCTCTTCGGACAGCTGACGGAGCGCGGATCATGAAAAAAATACTGGTTACAGGCTCCGCCGGATTCATCGGCTTTCATCTTTACCGCCGCATGACCGCCATGGGATACGACGTCCTAGGAATCGACAATCTGAACAATTATTACGACGTCAATCTGAAGCTCGCCCGCCTGAAGGAATGCGGTTTCGAGCCCGAAAACATCGCCTACGGCCGCATGATCGAGTCGCCGCTCGGCGGACGCTTCTGCCAGCTGAATCTGGAGGACGCCGCCGCGATGGTCAAGCTCTTCCACAAGGAAAAATTCGACGCGGTCTGTCATCTGGCCGCTCAGGCCGGCGTGCGCTACAGTGTGGAAAATCCGTCCGTCTACATCCAGAGCAACATCGACGGATTCTTCAACGTCCTGGAAGGATGCCGTGACAACCCGGTGGAGCATTTCGTCTTCGCCTCGAGTTCGAGCATCTACGGCAGTTCGCCGAACATCCCCTTCCGCGAGGACGACCCGCAGGCGAACCCGGTAAGTCTTTACGCCGCGACGAAAAAGAGCAGTGAACTGATGACCTGTTCCTACGCCTCGCTCTTCGGAATTCCGTCGACCGGTCTGCGTTTTTTCACGGTCTACGGTCCGTGGGGACGCCCGGACATGGCCTTGTTCAAATTCACCCGCGCGGTCCTGAACGGAACCCCGATTCCGCTGTACAACCACGGCGACATGCAGCGGGACTTCACCTACATCGACGACATTGTCGAAGGAGTTGTCCGGGTTCTACTGAAACCGTTGTGCCGTGCGGATCAGATTCCGTTCCGGGTCTACAACATCGGCAACGGTCATCCGGTCGGCCTGCGTGACTTCGTCCATGCCGTCGAACGCGCAACGCGGAAAACGGCACAGCTGGACTTTCTGCCCCTGCAGCCCGGCGACATGTACCGCACCTGGTCGGACACCTCCAAATTGAAGCGCGACTATGATTTTCTGCCCTCGACACCTCTGGAGCTCGGCGTAAAAAACTTCGTGGACTGGTACCGCGGATTCTACAGTGTTTGAAAAACGCAACAATAAAGAGAAACTTGCGGTAATCAAAGGCAACAAAGAAAAACTCCTCAAATATAATTATTCAATCAATAATGAAAAATGCCATGTCCGCTCTGAATTTAAAAATCTCCGTTATCATCGCCGCTTATCATGGCGAGAAATACATCGACGAACAGTTGGAAAGCCTGTTCCGGCAAACGCGTATTCCGGATGAAATTCTGATTGGAGACGATTCCTCTGACGATAAAACTTTTCAGGCAATGGAAGCTGTCCGGTCTCACTACACGGGCGAACTGAAATATATCAAAAATACTCCGAAATCAGGAATCTGCGCGAATTTTGAAAAGCTCTACAAAACGGCAACGGGAGATATCGTTTTTTTCTGTGATCAGGATGATGTCTGGCTGCCGGAAAAAATCGAAAAAATGACTGAGGAAATGCTGAAACATCCTCAATGTGACTTGCTGTTCTGCGACAGTTATTGCACGGATTCGCAACTGACCCATTCCGGAGAAACAATGTTTTCTCTGTATGGAATAACTCCGCAAGACATTCAGCTCATAAACAATGCAAAAGCGTTCCCTTTGGTTGTCATGCGCGATATTCCTTTTTCCGGACATGATATTGCTCTTCGCAAGCCACTGTCTTACAACATCTTCCCCTTTACCAGCAATTTGGGCGCATACCATGATCAGCATTTAGGGTATTTAGCCTCCTACATGGAAAGAATGCGCTGTTTGCCTGAGCCGCTGACTCTTTACCGTCGCCATGAAAGCAATGTCTCGGTCTTATATTCAACCGCAACGGCAAAGAAAAAATACGATCCTCGAAACGGCTGTATACATTCAGGAAAAATAATGGAATTCGTTCTGAAAATGAAGCGTATGCGGGAAATTCTATATTCTTCCCCTGCCTCGCTTTCCGAAATTCCGGAAAATAAAAAGTATCTTGATGAAATGATTGCCTTCTTTGAAAAGCGGAATCGTTTACTGTATTCCGGCGTTTTTTTACGTCCCTTCCATATTACCATAAAAGATTACATGAACTATTTCCGGTATTGCAAAGGCTTGCGTACCCTCGCCCATGATTTGATTTGCAAAAAAATCGAACTCAAGGATACCCAGTCATGAAGTCACGCATTTCCGTTATCCTTGCCGCCTACCATGGCGAAAAATATATCGGAGAACAGCTGAAAAGCCTGTTCAAGCAGACGCGTATCCCGGATGAAATTCTGATTGGCGACGATTCCTCTGACGATAAAACCTTTCTTGCAGTGGAAGCGGTCCGTTCTCATTACACAGGAGAATTGAAGTATTTCCGGAATACTCCGCGACTCGGAGTTGTTCAAAATTTCGTGCATTTGGCGAAAGCGGCAACAGGCGATTTCATTTTCTTCTGCGATCAGGATGACGTCTGGCTGCCGGAGAAAATCGAAAAACTAGCGACAATTCTGGAACAGGATTCGACTTGCCAAGTCGCCGTATGCAACAGTAAAATGATGGATGCAGAACTGAATTCTCTGCATGAAACTTTATTGGATGGGGTCAGTGATTTTCATAAAAAGATGGAACGAATCAATCAAGGGAAAGGATTCTTTCCTTTGCTGAATCAATCCATTGGGCTCTCCGGGCACAATATGGCTGTCCGAAAAGATTTTCTTTATATATTCAACTCGATTCCCCAGAATTGTCTGCATGACCTTTGGCTGCAGTATTGTTCAGGCTTTCTCGGTGTTCTGCGCTATCTCGACGAGGTGCTGACTCTTTACCGCGTTCACGCGAACAATACTTCTTCGCCTTGTGTGCAGGCGGTCAAAAAGAATCTGCTGCACCGCTTCCGGGAAATCTGGGCATCCTCCGATGATGTTTTTTATATCGCCGATCTGCTGAAAAGTTTTGTGCAGTTTTCCGAAAACTACCCGAACAATCCGAACCGTCCGCTGTTGATCGCCTACTCTCGTTATTTCTCATGGAGAGCAGATTTATTGAAGCTGAAGTATTTTCAGCGCATGCTGAAAATACTTCAGCAGCCGGGACGGCTGCTGGACCACTTCCGCTACGGCTTCGGCATGCGGTCACTGGTCCGCGACCTTATCGTCCGTCCGGATATACCTCAAAAACAATAAGGGGAAGCGATGAAGGGAAAAATTCTGATTTACCATGTTGCCGGAATCGGGGATACGCTTGTCGCTCTGCCTGCGTTCCGGATGATCCGGCAGAACTATCCGGACGCCGAACTGCACCTGCTGAACATTTCCGTGGTTCCTTCTCTGGTTCAGGCGGAACTCTACGAGCATGATACGCTGTTTGCGAAAAAAACGTTTCTGAAATCCGGAGGGAAACTTTATTTTTACTGGCAATACCTGCTTGCCGTTCTCCGTGCACCGTATTCCGCGCTGTTCTGCTTTTCTCCGTCCGAACCCAAAGTTCTCACAAGCCTGTTCCGCCTGTTCCACGGACGGAAAATTTACCATTGCAATCCGGATTTGTCGCGCGACAACATCATGCTGGTCGAAGGCTATCTGCGCAAACTGGAAAGTTTCGGCATGAAACGCGGCGAAAAACTCTTTGATTTTGTCTCAACGCCGCAGGAAATGCAAACCGCCCTGCAATTGAAGCATGATTTGCAGAACGGAAAAAACATTCCGTTGATAGCTTTCGGAATCGGCGGAAAGGAAGATGTATGCCGCTGGCCGCTGGAGCGTTACGATGAACTGATACAGCGTCTGAAACAGAATTTTGATTTTATCCCCGTATATTTAGGCGGCCCGGATGAACGAACAGCGGCTCAGCATTTCATTCTGAAGCATGGTGGATGTTTCCTGCTGGATTCCCCCTGCAGCTCTCTGCGGAGAACAATTGCATTTCTGCGGCACTGCTCATGTTATATCGGAAACGACACAGGCAGCATGCACTTGGCCGCAACAGCGGGAATTCCCTGCGCCGCAGTATTTTCCGCTCACGACATGCCGCCGATGCGCTGGCACCCGTTCAGCAGGAATTCATTTTTACTGCGTCATGAAATGGAATGTTCGGGATGTCATCTGCGGACATGCCGTTTCGGCTCCCCGGCAAAATGTTTAGCGGCGGTTCAAGTCGATGAACTCTACAACTCCTTGCGAGACTGGCCGGTGCTGAAAGAGTTCTTTACACCGCGGCAACAGGGAGACTGAATCATGTGCGGAATTTTCGGTTTTGCGGGAAAGACGGTTCCCGATGAAGCAGCAATGCGGACGGCGCTGGAGACTCTTCAGCACCGCGGACCGGATCAGGAGGGATGGCATTCCGATTATGAGACCGGATGCAAACTCTGGATGGGACATCGCCGTCTGAGCATCCTCGACCTCTCCGAAGCGGGAAAACAGCCGTTCGTCACGCCCGACCGGCGAGTCGCCGTCGCGGTCAACGGCGAAATCTACAATTACCGCGAACTGCGCTCCGGACTCGAAAAACAGGGAGCGCAATTCCGCTCCGATTCCGATTCGGAAGTCCTGCTCTGGGGATTCCGCTTCGAAGGCGAAGCGTTTTTCAAACGTCTGCGCGGAATGTACGCCGCCGCGATCTGGGATCGCCGAACCGCAACGCCGCGTCTGCTCCTGCTCCGCGACCGCATGGGAATCAAACCGCTCTATTATCAGATTCGGAACGGAGAACTGCTTTTTGCCTCTGAACTCAAAGCCATTGCGGCGTGTCCGGAATTCTGCGGAGAGCTCGATTCCTCCGCGCTCGGCCAGTATCTCTATCTGCGCTATATTCCGTCACCGCTGAGCATTTACCGGGAAGTGCGCAAAGTCGCGCCGGGCGAATATGCCGTCTTCGAAAACGGAAAATGCCGCACGGAAACATACTGGCGGATTGAGATTCCCGAAACAAAATTTTCCGGCTCGCTTGAGGACGCCGCGGATGAACTGGATCGTCTGCTGAACGATGCAGTGCGGGAAGAACTGATGTCGGATGTCCCGCTGGGCGCGTTCCTTTCCGGAGGAATCGACTCGACCCTGATCTGCGCCATCGCCCAGCGTCAGCTCGGCGGCCGCAAACTGAAAACCTTCACGATCGGTTTTGAATCGGTCCGCGAAGACGAAAGCCCTTATGCCCGGCAGATTGCGGACTATCTGGGTACGGATCACACCTGCGAAATCATGACCCGGAAAGAGTTGTTCGAGATTCTGCCGAAACTGCCGGAACTGTATGACGAACCCTACGGCGACGACTCCGCCCTGCCGACTTTTCTGCTTTCCGCCGTGGCGCGGAAACAGGTCACCACCGCGCTTTCCGGCGACGGCGGTGACGAGCTTTTTTTCGGTTACAACAATCTGCCGGCATTGTGGAATGTCGCACGAATCGACGAACGGGTTCCGCGTCTTCTGCGGCGCCTGGGCGGCGGTCTTCTGCACCGGATTTTCGGATGGAATTACCTCGGCAAATGCGGCAAGGCCGTTGCGTTTGACCGCATGGACGACGCATACGGAGTCATGTCCGGAATCTTCAACTGGCTGAATTTCGAGCGTCTGACCGGACGCCCCTTCCCCTCGTCGATTTTTGAACTCCGGAAGGTCCTGAACCGCCTGAAAAACCGCGTGCCGTCCCGTTACATCGCGGCGTTTCTTGACATGGCGGAGTATCTTCCGGACGACATCTGCTGCAAAGTCGACCGCGCGAGCATGGCGCATTCGCTGGAGGTGCGTCCTCCTCTGCTGGATCACCGGATTGTGGAGTTCGCCAATTCCCTGCCGTTCCATTACAAGTATGACCGCAACCTTGGCGGCAAGCTGGTGCTGAAGAAAGTGCTGGAGCGTTATGTCCCGCGCGAGCTGTGGGATCGTCCCAAACAGGGATTCTCTTCTCCGCTCAGCGACTGGTTCAGAGGAGATCTGAAGGCGGCCGCAGGCGAACTGCTGAATCCGGAAAAACTGCACCGGGAGTGGGGGTTTCAGCCGGAATATGTCCGTTCTCTCCTCGAAGATCACTGGAGCGGACGAAAGAACACCGCGTATTATCTCTGGGTTCTCTTCGCGCTGGAAATGTGGAGAAAGCAAAAGTTTGAGGTGGAAAAGTAAAACGGGAACTCCGCGGAGTTCCCGTCAATCCGGAAACGGAATATCACTTCTGTCCGGCGAAGAAACGAATCGTCTGTTCCATGCCGTACGCGAAATCGTACTTCGGGCGGAACCCCGTTGATTTGAGTTTTTCGATTCCCGCCATCGAGTGCTTGACGTCGCCCGGACGCTCCTCGAGGTGCAGAACCAGGCTCTTCGAATGCGTCACTTCCATAATCTGTTTGACAAGATCGTTGATTGTGATGCGGCCGCCGTAAGCGATGTTGTAAACGCCCGTGAAATCGTGCGTCGCCATGAAGACATTCGCCTCGACGATGTCTTTGACGTAGATGAAATCACGGGTCTGTTCGCCGTCGCCGAAAATCGTAATATCTTCATTTGCAATGGCTTTTGCGGTGAAGATCGGCACGGCGGCGGCGTATGCGCTCTTCGGATCCTGACGCGGGCCGAAAACGTTGAAGTAGCGCAAACACGCCGTTTTCAGCTTGCCGGTCTGAGTGAAAATATTGCAGTAGTATTCCCCGTCGAGCTTTGTGATTGCGTACGGGCTTTTCGGCTCCGGGATCATCGTTTCCACTTTCGGAACCACCGGATTGTCGCCGTAAATCGCCGCGCTCGTGCTGAAGCAGAGCTTCTTCACCCCCGCCTTCGCGGATTCTTCGAGAACGGTCAGCAGACCGTTCACATT
The DNA here is from genome assembly GCA_900549415.1 of uncultured bacterium. Classification (GTDB taxonomy): domain Bacteria; phylum Verrucomicrobiota; class Lentisphaeria; order Victivallales; family UBA1829; genus UBA1829. Next base: position 155,945 of record URNX01000002.1, on the reverse strand, counting down.
GATGTCCACGCACTCCTCCATTTTGAACATGGACTCCGGAACGCTGATCATTGCCGCGAGGTGAAAGACGTAATCGCATCCCTCGACAGCCTTCGCGACGGCGGCGCGGTCGCGGACGTCGCCCCTGATGAACTCCACATCCAGCCCTTCGAGATTGTGCAGATAGCCGGACCGGAGGTTGTCCAGCACGCGGATTTCCGCCTTGCCGTTGAAGTGTTCCGCAATATGGCTGCCGATGAATCCGGCTCCGCCGGTAATCAGAATTCTCATTTCGTTTTAATCTCCTTTACAAGCGCGTTCATGCGGTCCATCTGTTCTTCAATGGAGCGGACGAGAGCGATCTGGGTTCTCGCGCGGTCCAGATTGTGACCCTCGCGGTGAGTTTTGAAATAGGTGTCGCCCGAAAGATAATCGGCGAGGAAACGCGCGCCGATTTCCAGAGTGATGAGTTTCCCGCTGAACGGGAGGTATTCCAGTTCAACCGGGTTCAGAAACGCTCCGGCGGAAGCGCAGTAACCGCGCAGAAGCGCTTCAAACATCGGGAAACGCATGGTGACTTTGTCCAGATCGCGTTCGTCCTCGGCGGCGGGGCTGGTTCCGGTCCGGACCATGTCGCCGAAATCGTAATGCACCAGCCCGGGCATGACGGTATCGAGGTCAATCACGCAGATGCCGCGTCCGGTTTCAACGTCGATCAGGACATTGTTGAGTTTTGTGTCATTGTGCGTAATGCGCTCCGGAATGGCGCCTTCGCGGTTCAGCTTCAGCAGGGTGTCCGCCTCCTCCTTGCGCGAAAGAATAAACTCGATTTCCGCCTCCGCGCTCCTGACGCGTCTGCAGGAATCGACGCGGACCGCCTCTTCGAGCTGGGCGATGCGCTTCGGCGTATTGTGGAAATCCGGAATGGTTTCGGCGAGACGCCCCGGGAGATCGACGAGATCCGCCTGGAACTTGCCGAACGCGCGCGCCGCCTCGAACGCCTGCTCTTCCGTTTCAAGCACATCGTAGCTCTTCGCATGTTCGATGAAGAGGTAGACGCGCCAGCAGTTGTCCTCACCGTCGCGGAACCAGACGCGTCCGTCGAGTGCGGGCACAAGCGTAAGCGTGCTGCGCGAACCTGCGGATTTGCGGTGCAGATGCTCCGTCACGCGGCGGATGTTCTCCATGAGCGAAGCCGGATAGCGGAAGATTTCCGTGTTGATGCGCTGAAGAATGTAGCGGATCAGACTTCCCGCCTGGCTGTAGACTACCGCGAAAGTGTCGTTGATGTGTCCGCTCCCGTAAGGTTCCGCCGAGACGAAATCGCCGGGAATGGAAAAATTCGCACAGAGTTTTTCAATATCTTTCTGAGTTCTCATTGTCATGCCTGAAACAGTTTTTCCGGATATCTTCCGGCTTTCACAAGAGCTTCGAGTCCGTTCTTCACGACAGGTTTGTCCTCCTGGTAGGTCACGCCGAACCAGGAATCGTCGGAAGTCAACACCTTGACCGTCGCTTTGCCCTGCCTGACAAGCGTATCGGCGACGAACGGAATGTAGAACTCGCTCTTGAGTTCCGTTCCATGCGCCTTGAGGAAATCGGTGAACTGCGTCTCAAGCGCATCGAACAGCGAACTCTGGAATCCCCACATGTTCATGGAAACGATTTCGCGTCCGGTGAAGATGACGCTGCGTCCATCCTCCAGAGTGCTGACGATCTGACCGTTTTTACGTTCGATTTTCGTGTGTTCAACGACGGTGCGGAGCGTGTGATCCGCGTTCAGCCGGCAGATTCCTCGCGAAACGGAACCGTTTTCCGAAAGTGTGTTTTCGAGATAGAATCCACACATGCAGAACTCCTGCGGGTTCCCCGAATCAAGCGCGGCGGCAAGCTTGCGGAAACCGTCCGCTCCGTAAAAATCATCGGCGTTGATCACCGCAAACGGCCCCTTGACGAGGTTGCGCGCGGCATAGACCGCCTGCCCCGTCCCCCAGGGTTTGACGCGTCCTTCGGGAACCGTGAATCCGCCGGGAAGATCATCGAGCGACTGAAACGCGTACTGCACATCGGCGACGGATTCGTATCTGGAACCGATCACGCGCTTGAAATCCGCTTCGATGTCGCGGCGGATGATGAAAACGATTTTGTTGAAACCGGCGCGGACCGCATCGAAGACCGAGTAATCCATCAGAGTTTCCCCGTGAGGACCGAGGGCGTCGAGCTGCTTGAGTCCGCCGTAGCGGCTCCCCATTCCGGCGGCAAGAAGAACCAGAGTTTTATCCATTTTGAAATCTCCTTTCAAGTTGATTTTCTTAACACAAGATCACACGGAACGACTTCGGAAGGCCGCTCCTTCTTTCCCGCCAGCTGCTGTTCGAGCAGATCCGCGGCCACGCGTCCGATCGTCCCGAGATGCAGCGATACGGAGGAGAGCGCAGGAGTGAAAAAACGGGAAACGGCAATGTCGTCAAATCCGATCACAGCCATCTGCTCCGGCACACGCACCCCCTGCGATTCCGCCTCCTTAAGAAGCCCCATCGCCATGATGTCGGTTGCACAGAGCACACAGTCCGTCGCGGGATAGTGTGAGAGTATGTAGGTCAGCGCAGAACTTCCGAACCGGAATCCTGCACCGCCGGGAATAACCGGAATGCGTTCCGTTCCGCCGAATCCGCGCTTGAATCCGCTGCGCTTGGCGGCGTCCAGATGCCCGGAAAGGTACACCGGGTGGCGCCGTCCCGTTTCGCGAAAATATTTTCCCGCAAGAAAAGCGCCGTATTCGTTGTCATGCAGAACCGTGTTATATTCAAATCCGGGCATCTTGCCGATCAGGACATAGGGAACGGAACAACTGTCCGCAGTCAGCGCAAGTTTTTCCGCTCCGAGCGAACCGGCAACGACGATAATGCCCGCAACAGACCCGTTCAGCATCCGGACTTTCGCAGAATCGATGATATGATCATCGTTCTCATCAAACGGAGTTACCGTGAAGATATGGTCGTTGCCGAGATGACGTTTGATGTTGACGATGATTTCAGCCGTGAAATAATCCGGCTCGCCCGAATACAGCTCCGGATAGAAAAAGACGATTTCCGGAATATCGCATTCGGATTTCAGCTTGCGCGTTCCGGCGGAATAGCCGTATTTCCCGGCTGCTTCCAGAATCCGTTTCCGGGTTTCCGGACTGATCCGTCCGTTACCCGTGAACGCGCGCGAGATCGTCGCGATGGATACTCCGGTCTTCTCCGCAAATTCCTGTATGGTGATCCTGTTTCTCATCTCTTTCCCTTTCTCTTCCGTCACAATGTAGCCGCTGAAACGGAAATTTCAAGAAAAGGAAAGAGAAAATAGTTGCGTAAATGTTTACTCAGAGAAACTTCAGAACGCATCCGCTGTTGGCGGGAAGCGAGATTTCGGGAGAGGTCTGCTCCGTTCCGGCAAGTGTTCCCTCAAACCGCAACCCCGGCGCGGAAAGCGTATCGCGGAGTTCGGACGGCGTATTGTTTACCGCACAGACCAGCAGCGAACCGTCTTCCGCCCGGTGCTCGGTAAGAGTCAGCATCGGATTCGTACGCGTCACCGCCCGCCGCACTCCGGCAAGCTCCGCAAGCAGCACGTAAAGTTTCCAGTACTCCCCGGAAAACGCCCGCGGCTGTTCGGTCAGTGAAGCTTCGAGCCCGAACGCGCAGAACACGACCGTGCCTTTCCCCGCTTTCGAACGCGTCAGAACGGGAGCTCCCGCTTCGTTGCGCGCAAGAACTTCCGCCTCCAGCGGATTCAAGACAAGCTCGAATTCGCTGCGGCAGGAGAACCGGAAATTATCCGCAATCATCTCCTGCGGTCCCGCGGCTTTCGCAATTGTGGAAACTTCAACGCCGGCGAAATCGCCGTAGAACGGTTCCAGCGTTCCCCCGTCGCTTGAAACGTACAGCGTCGCTCCGCCGTTGACAACCGCGTCAAGAACGGCCTGCCAGCGGTGGCGGGAAACGGCGCTGTCGCTCCGGACCGATGGCATGATGTAGAAATCCGATTTCTTCAGCGGCTGATCTGAATACTGGAACTCAAGGTCAAAGCCGGCCTGCTTTGCCAGAAGGAAGGTCATGTAGGCGACTCCCCATTGATCCTGCCCTTCCGTCAGAATGCAGACGGCGTCGCTGCGGTGCGGAGGAAGCGGCAGATTTTTGGCCATGCGCCCGAATGCGCCAAGCGTCTTCATGACCGGTTTCGGCGAACGGTCAAGCCGGAGCAGCCCGAGAGAACGCTCCATAGCAACCCAGTCGTAAGGCGTCTGCGGAAGACGGGTCTGTTCATGAGCGCACCACCAGAGCAGACCGCGGCAGTTGTGCGCGTAAGTATTCCAGAGCATGTTCCCCAGATAGTGCGCGGCAACCGTCTCCGAAGAATATGCGGGACCGAGGCTCCCCGCCTCTTCCACGAACGCGGGCGCTCCGCCGACCTCCTCGTACAGTCTGGTTTCCACCGCCGCATGAAACGCATTCCGCAGCGTGTTGACCGGATCGATCAGACAGTGCGCCGTGAAACGCTGATACGGATGTGTGCAGAGAACGTCCGTCGTTTCCGCCTGATCCGCAACCATGACGCTGCAGTTGTGTTCGTCTTCAAGCTTCAGCCCGTGCATTCCGGAAACGATGGGGCGGCTCGAATCCTCCAGGCGGATCGCGCTGGAAATTGCATTGCTCCAGTTCCACATCTCATGCGACGTCTTGACAGCCATGCAGTTGCACTCATTCCCGAGATCCCAGGCTACAATCGCCGGCTCGTTCCGCAGTTCCCGGACGAACGCGCGGACAAAACGGACCTCCCAGCGGATTGCAAACGGATCGGACAGCACATTGAGCCCCTGAAACGCATGCGGCTTGTGCATCCGTCCCGACATCCAGCCCGTGACAATGCCGACGATCAGCTTCAACCCGTATTTCTCCATCAGATGCGTGAATTTGCGGAACCGCTCAATCATCACCGGATCCACTCCCGCCCGGCCGAGCGGCGTATCCGGAAGCGGTTCCTCCTTCATCCGCACTTCCCGGAGAAGCGACGACCATTTTTCATGCGCCGTCAGCGGCTGGAAATCCGGCCAGAGCGGAAATGCGCGGATCACCTCCACGCCATTCTCCGAAAGCGCCCTCAGGTCGGCTTCCACCGACGCCTCGTCCCAGTTGCGCCACATGTTCGTGCCCGCATGACTTGCCCAGTAGTTGCAGCCGACAAAATAAGGTTTGCCGGCACCGAAAATCGAATCGGAAAAACGTTCGTTCATCTTGTACTCCTTGATTTTAAACCGTTATTCTACTATATCCGGACCGAATGAAAAAACAACCCCTCAATGCAGGTTCCCGGGAAACAAAAAGAAACAAATCACTTGAATTTTCCCGTTTTTCCCTTATATTATCCGAACAACCAGGAAAGTCAACGCCGATGAAAGAGGTAACAATCCGCGACATCGCGGCAAAAACAGGATGTTCGATCGCCAGCGTCTCCCGCGCGCTGAATCACGGAGGAAAACTCCTGCCGGAAACCCGGAAAAGAATTCTGAGCGCAGCCAATGAAATGGGATACCGCCGCTCCGGAAAACAGCGCATCATCGCACTCATCCTCCCGCGCCGGAACGCCATCGCGGGATTCTACCCTTCCGCCCTCCTGCAGCGCATCGTGAAACATCCGCTTTTCGCCCCGCCCGAAACCATTCTGATGATGCTCAGCTCCGAAGACGTCTGCATCCTTCATCAAACAGTCGTCGCCGACGGCGTGCTTTCCATCGACTACTCCCAGGCCCTCGCACACAAGCTCCCCGGCTCCAGCGGACTCCCCTTCGTCTGCATCAACGACACCGGACGCCCCATCGAACACGCCTACAGCGTCTGCAGCAATGAAGCGCAAGGCGTCCGCCTCGCCGTCCGCCATCTCTTCCTGCACGGACACCGCCGCATCGGATTCATTCTCAATGAAACGGCGCTCAACCGTTCGCTCCGTCTCCGCCGCGAAAGCTTTCTGCAATCAACCGCTGAACTCGGCTGCGCAAACTCCTCCATTCTCATCGAACGGACCCCGGACCGCCCCCTCTACGAATGCATTGCATATCTCCTGAAACGGAACATCTCCGCCCTGATGGTCGGCAATGAAGGCTATGCGCTCGAAACCGTGCACATCCTCAATCTGTTCGGAAAACGCATTCCCGAGGACATCTCCCTGCTGCTCTGGGAACAGGAAGGCGTGACGGAGCTGTGCACACCGCGCATAACAGCCGTCTGCCAGGACTTCGACGCTTTGGCGGACAGTGCAGCCGAACTCCTTCAGCATCAGCTCGACTGTTCATTCGACGGTCTCTCCAACCGGACGATCGACTACCTCATCTTCGAACGCGAATCCGTGCGAACCCTCCCGGGAATCTCCTGATCATCCATTCCGCAGCTTCCGGTATTTCTGCGGGGAAACATTGTAGCGGGCACGGAACTGACGACAGAAATAGTTACTGTCCGAAAAACCCGTGCGCTCCGCAATCTCCGAAATGGAAAGCTCCGGATTCAGCAGCAGCATCGTGCTCTTCTTCAGACGCAGCCGCTGCAGATACTCATTCGGAGCATACCCCGTCGCGCGCCGGAACTGGCGCGTCAAAGTGCTGACCGACATCCCCGCAACCTTCGCCATCCGGGTGCGCGGCCACGCCTCCGCCGAACGGTCCGAAAGCTCGTTCAGCAGACGGTACAGCGCCTGAGGCCCCCCGTCCTGTTCCGGTTCCGCATCATGAAAAAAACGCGACAGGCGGACTATCAGCAGGACGAACAACGCCGCCATCGCAGAAGGATAATCCTCATTCCGCCCGTTCTGCTCCTCTTCGATTGCATTCAAAACCTCCATGATGCGCGGCATTTCCTCCGGCGTCAGATGAAAACGACGCTCCGCGATACGCCCCGGCTCCAGCGCAGTCAAACGCCGCAGCAGCGGATAGCGGCTCAGCGCAAACAGCGGGTTCGCCGTTTCGTGCAGATCAAACAGCAGATTGCACAGCGCCAGACCGTGCAGATTCTCATACCCGTGCCGCGTCTGCCCGCGAATCAGAAAAACGTCTCCCGCGGAAATCGGACGCCTTTCGCCATGAATCAGATGATCCCCCGAACCGCGGTATACAATCACCAGTTCCGAAAATTCGTGGCTGTGCAGCCCGTACGCCTCCTGCGGATCCCTTCGGATCAGCTTCACCGGAAGCGTCTTGTTCGACAGGAAGTCGGAATTTGAAAGAATCGCCATGCAGCCTCCTTTTTGCATCTTTGCCCTAAAAATACTATAAAATGAACCGTTTGTCAAGGTTTTTTATTTTTTTAATGCTAAATTAGCTCTGAAATTCTAAACGAAAGGGGCTCATCATGGCAAAAAACATTGAACGCAATTACCAGTTCGCCAAAGACTACTACGCTTCCCTCGGCGTCGATACCGACGCCGCGCTGAAACAGCTTGCGGACATTCCGATTTCCCTCCACTGCTGGCAGGGCGACGACGTCGGCGGATTCGAACCGAACGCCGGCGGCGCTTCGGGCGGAATTCTCTCCACGGGCAACTATCCCGGACGCGCCCGCACCCCGCAGGAACTCCGCAACGACCTCGACAAGGCCTTCTCCCTCATCCCCGGCAAAAAACGCCTGAACCTCCACGCGATCTACCTCGATACCGACACCCCGGTCGAACGAAACCGCATCGAACCGAAACACTTCCAGAGCTGGATCGACTGGGCGAAGGAACGGAACGCCGGACTTGATTTCAATCCGACGTTCTTCGGTCATCCGAAAGCCGCTTCCAACCTCACCCTCTCCCACCCGGACGCGGGAATCCGCCAGTTCTGGATTGAACACGGCATCGCCTGCCGCAAAATCGCGGAAGAGATGGGCCGTCAGCTCAACAATCCGGCGGTCATGAACACCTGGATTCCAGACGGTTTCAAGGACGTCACGATCGACCGCCGCGCCGCCCGCGCCCGCCTCGAACACTCCCTCGACGCCATGTTCGCCGAAAAAATCGACCCGAAATTCATGCGCGACGCCGTCGAATCCAAGCTCTTCGGCATCGGCGTGGAAACCTGCACCGTCGGATCCAATGAGTTCTATCTCGGCTATGCCGTCAAGAACGGCGTCATGCTCTGTCTCGACTCCGGACACTTCCATCCGACCGAAATCATCAGCGACAAGATCAGCTCGGTTCTCCTCTACATTGATGAAATCCTCCTCCACGTCTCCCGCCCCGTCCGCTGGGACAGCGACCATGTGGTCTTCTTCGACGACGAGCTCCAGGCGATCGCCCGCGAAATCATCTACAACGGCGTGGAAAAGGTACACATCGGACTCGATTACTTCGACGCCACGATCAACCGCATCATCGCCTGGGTCGTCGGAACGCGCAACATGCAGAAGGCTCTTCTCAAAGCCCTTCTCGAACCCGCCGCCAAACTCAAGGAGATGGAAAAGAACTTTGACAACGGCCGCAAGATGGCCCTGCTCGAAGAACTCAAGACCTTCCCTCTCGGCGCCGTCTACGACTACTTCTGCGAACAGCAGTCCATCCCCTCCGGCATCGATTTCATCCCCGAAATCGACAAATACGAGAAAACGGTCCTTTCCGCCCGCAAGTAAGCGTAACTTACAGAACACCCGCTTCAGAAACTCTCTCTGAAGCGGGTTTCTTTTTCAAGCAAGGTGCACTCATGTCCCGTTTCTTTCCCGATTACGATCCGTTGAAATTCAACGACACTCTTCCGCCATACGCCGACCGCCCCTTCCCCGGGGTCTGCTGGATGAAACCCCAAGGCTCAACTCAAGCTTTTTATGCAAGATTGCGCTTCACTCTCAATGAAAAAACGACTATCCGTTTCCATGTCTCCGGCGACCGCTGGTTCGATCTCCGCCTGGACGGACAGTTTATCACCGACGGTCCCGAATGCAGCGACTCGGCACACTGGTGTTACAGCTCGTTTGAAGAGGAGCTGATGCCCGGTGAACATGAATTCTTCGCCCGGATCGTAATGCTTCCCGCAAAATTGAAACCGTGGAACGCAATGGGCGGCAATTGCGGCTTTTTCTTCTTCGCCGAAGCGCCGTTCACCGAACTGCTCTCCACCGGAGCCGGCGCATGGGAATTCGCCATAGCCAGAAGCCTCGTATTCCCCGAAGATTATGGAAAGGCAATCTACCGCCTCGCAACCGGCATCCCGGCTGAACTCAATGTCTCTCTTGCGGAAAAAGAATGGAATGATTCCGACATCTGGAACGGCGGCGTCAAAGGAGCTGGCGCATACTCCGCTCTGAATGCACGTCATTTCAGCAACCGCCCCTGCATGCTCCCCGCCCGTCTTCCGGAACAGCTCCGGAAAAAAATTCCGATCGAACTTCCCTCCGTCACAGTTCCAGCAGGAGAAAAATTCGAGAAGATCATCGACCTCGGCACGTACTGCTGTTTCCAGGCGGAAGTCCGCCTCTCCGGCTCCGGCAAGGTCCGTTTCGGCGCAACGGAGGCCCTCTGCGAATTTGAATCCGACGCAAACGGCTGGCACAAAAAAGTTGCCCGGAATGTCACGGAAAACGCCATGCTCAATGACTGGAACTATGACACATGGATCGTCGAAAACGGATCCGGATCCATGCTCAACACATTTTTCCGATCCGGCAAACTTATCGTCCTCCAGATCGAAGCAGGAGAACAGGCGGTGGTGTTTGAAGGAGCAACTCTCTGGGAACGCCGTTATCCCTGGGATTTCTCCGCCCGGATTGAAGGAGATCCCGAATTCGCAAAATATGAAGAGCTCTGCCGCCGCGCGCTCGAAAACTGCACCCACTCCATCTTCATGGACTGTCCGTTCTACGAACGCCTGATGTACATCGGCGACGCCCGGGTACAGGCCCTCATCGCAAATACGCAATCCCGGGACCGCCGCCTTCAGCGCAAAGCTATTGAACTGCTCGACTGGTCCCGCGACTGGCGCGGTCTCACCGCCTCATCATATCCGGCGGGCGACCAGACAATCCCCGGATTCGCTCTTATCTGGATCGCCTTCTGTCACGACACTCTAATGTGGAGTTCCCCCGATGCGGTCCCGCTGATCCGCGAACGCCTTCGCGGCGTCCGCGCAGTCATCGACGCATGGGAAAACGAACGCCGCGGAGATGGATGGATCACCTCCCTTCAAGGCTGGAACTTCGTCTCCGCTGAAACCGGACGCAATGTCTGGAAACACGGCGTTCCGCAAGGCGGCGAATACGGCGAAGTCAGCCCTGTGCTGAACATGTTCTATCTTCACTTCTCGCAATACGCCGAAAAACTGGAACGCTTTTTCGGCGACGACGCCCGGGCCGACTGGCTTGCCGGACGCCGCGCAGTCACAGCAAAAAAACTGCTGGAATCCGTCTATGTTCCGGAACTCAAAATGTTTGCGAACGATTTTGCAAAAAGCGATTTTTCCGAAATCACCCAGTCGCTCGCCATCTGCTCCGGCGCATTCCGGAACGGTGAAGGCACCGGACTCTTTTCTGCAAAAATCCCGCTTGCAAAAAGCATTTTCTATTTCATGCACTACTATTTCGAAGCCTGCCGCCTCACCGGAAACGCAGACGCCATCCGCGCAAGACTGGAGGACTGGCGCCCACATCTGGACTACGCGCTTTCCACAACCGTGGAATGCGGCGTCGACGGACGCTCCGATTGCCATGCATGGAGTGCGACTCCGCTCTTCCAATGGTACGCAACCATGGCGGGAATCCGTCCCTCCTCCCCCGGTTTCGCCAGTGTCGACGCCCGTCCCCTGTGGAATGGAGAAACCGTCCTTTCCGGAGAAATGCCCCACCCGTCCGGCGGCGTCATCCGCTTCGCATTCGGCCCTGAATTCAGCAAACTGACCTTGCCCGAAGGAATTCCAGGTTCGCTGACCATTGACGGAAAAACACTCGAAATTCCACCCGGAGGGACTCTCAATCTCCCCCGGTGAAATCTCTGCAACCGCCTCTCATCTTGTTTTTCTCATAAAAAAACAGGAATCTTTTCAAACCCGCTTGCGTGTTCGCCAATTCGCGTATATATTAAAGGGTGATGAAAGATTTTTGAAGAAAGGACATATTTATGCAGTTTCCGATTGAAACGATCCGCCACAGCGCATCGCACGTGATGGCAGCGGCGGTCAAACAGCTCTACCCCGAAGCAAAATTCGACATCGGACCGAGCACCGAGGACGGATTCTATTACGATTTCGACCTTCCCGAGCACCTCAAAATCGAAGAACTCCCCGCGATCGAAGCGAAAATGGAGGAAATCGTCAAGGCGGATTATCCGTTCGAGCGCATCGAAGTCTCCCGCGATGAAGCGAAAAAAATGCTCGCGGATCAGAAATACAAACTCGAGCGCCTCGCCGATATTCCCGACGATGGCGTCATTACGATGTACAAGTGCGGTGATTTCGTCGATCTCTGCCGCGGTCCCCACGTGGAACGCACTTCGCAGATCGGCGCTTTCAAGCTCCTCTCCGTTGCAGGCTCCTACTATCGCGGCAAAGAGACGAACCCCATGCTTCAGCGCATCTACGGTATCGCATTCCCGACCAAGCAGGAACTGAAGGATTATCTCCAGCGTGTCGAAGAGGCGAAAAAGCGCGACCACCGCAAACTCGGCAAAGAGCTTGACCTGTTCAGCATCTCCGAGACCGTCGGACCCGGACTCGTCCTCTGGCACCCGCGCGGCGCGCTCATCCGCAACATCATCGAAACCTTCTGGCGCGCAGAACACCAGACTCACGGATACGACCTGCTCTACACGCCCCACATCGGACGTTCCGAGCTCTGGGAAACCAGCGGTCACCTCTCTTTCTACAAAGAGAGCATGTACTCCAACATGGACATTGACGGCTACGACTACTACGTCAAGCCGATGAACTGCCCGTTCCACATTGAGATCTACAAAAGCCGCACCCGTTCCTACCGCGAGCTTCCCTGCCGCTGGGCGGAACTCGGCACCGTCTACCGCTATGAAAAAAGCGGCGTGCTCCACGGTCTCATGCGTGTCCGCGGATTCACGCAGGATGATGCGCACATCATCTGCACCCCGGAACAGGTCGAAAGCGAGATCATGGAAGTCCTGAACTTCTGTCTCTATATCTGGAAGACCTTCCGCTTCACAGAAATCAAGGCGTACCTCTCCACGAAGCCCGCAAAGGCCGTCGGAGATCCCGCCCGCTGGGAACAGGCACAGAAGTCCCTCGTCCAGGCAATCGAAAAATGCGGACTCGACTACGAAGTCGATGAAGGCGGCGGCGCATTCTACGGTCCGAAAATCGACCTCAAGATCAAAGATGCGATCGGCCGTGAATGGCAGACTTCGACCATTCAGTTCGACTTCAACCTGCCGGAGCGCTTCAACCTCCAGTACGTCGGCGAAGACGGACAGCGTCACCAGCCGTACATGGTTCACCGCGCACTCTTCGGCTCGCTCGAACGCTTCTTCGGCATCCTCGTCGAGCACTACGCGGGTGTCTTCCCGATGTGGCTCGCTCCGGAACAGCTCCGTCTGATCCCGGTCAACGAACGCCACAATGAATACTGCCTTGCCGCGAAGGACAAGCTCAAAAAGCTCGGCTTCCGCGTTGACTGCGACACCCGTCCGGGCACCATGGGCGCAAAGATCAAAGATGCACGCAATCTGCGCGTTCCGTACATGGCGGTCGTCGGCGACAAAGAGATGGAATCGAACGGATTTGCCGTCCGCTCCCGCCGCGAAGATCAGCTCGGAGTGATGGATTTCGACACTCTCGTGAAAAAACTTCAGGAAGATGTTGAAAATAAGATTTGACGTGCTATATTACACGGAAATAGAGAAAAACAACCAAAAGGGAGGGTACTCCTATTGCTAAGCTGCTGAAATACAATGATCGCGCGTTTGCGGACGCGGATCTGCTCGTCATTGGTCCCCAGGGGGAACAATTGGGTGTGCTCAAGCTCGGTCCGGCCTGTCAGAAGGCAAAGGATGCAGGCTTGGATCTGGTGATGGTTGCCGAGGGGAGCAATCCCCCGGTCTGCCGTATCATGGACTTCGGAAAGCTCTGCTATGAGCAGAAGAAGAAACTGAAAGACCAGAAAAAGCACAATCAGGCGCAGAAGGTCAAGGAAATCAAATTCCGTCTCAATATTGACTCGCATGACTACGAGTTCAAGATTGCCCACGGTATTGAATTCCTGCAGGAAGGCAGCAAGCTCAAAGTCACAATCATGTTCAAGGGACGCGAAATGGCGCACCCGGAAAAGGGCTTCGAGCTTATTGACAAGATCACGGAAAGTTTGAAGGACAAAGGTGTTCTGGACGCCCCCGGAAAACTTCTCGGCAGAAACATCTGCGTCTCTTACAGTCCTGTAAAGTGACGCGGAAAACCTCCGGAAACGGCTGATTGGCGTCTGCCGTTACGGAGCAAAAAACAAACACTCTGAAAGGAGCCAAACGATGCCAAAGCTGAAAACAAGAAAGAGTATTGCAAAGCGCGTCAAGCGCACCGCAACCGGCAAGTACACGTACTCCAAGCCGGGTCGTCGTCACCTCATGACCGGCAAAGGCGGAAAGAGAAAACGTCAGATGAGAAAAGACGGAGTCCTTCAGCCCTGCATGGATCAGCGTATCAAGAAAGCTCTGCCCTACGGCTGAGCCTAACAAGAGAAACGGAGATATATCATGAGAGTTACATGTGCAGTACCTTCCAGAAAACGCCGTAACAGAGCGTTGGAGCGCGCCAAAGGTTTCTACGGTGCGAGTTCCAAGCGCATTCGTACCGTTTATGACGCGATCGACAAAGCGGATGCTCACGCTTATGTCGGACGCAAGCAGAAAAAGCGTCAGTACAGAGGTCTCTGGACCATCCGTATCAACGCAGCCTGCCGCCAGCAGGGACTGAACTACAGCAAGTTCATCAACGGTCTCAAAAAGGCCGGAATCACGCTGAACCGCAAAGTCCTCGCCGACCTCGCGGTCAACGACGCTGCGGCATTTACTGCTCTGGTCGAAAAAGCCAAAGCAGCCTGCTGACAAAATCGTCTGATACGTTAGACACCCTTGCGCGGGCTCTTTCCAGAAGAGTTCCGCGCTTTTTTGTATTTCCGCCGCTTTCAAAAGCGCCCGGTCACGAGCCCTTCTGAAAACAGCTGAACTCAATTTGAAGGAAACAGATATGGAACTGCTGGATCAAATTCAAGCAATCGTCACGGATGCCGAGACCGCTCTTGCTTCCGCGAAAACCGAAAACGACGTCGAAGCCGTCCGCACAAAAACAGTCGGACGCAACGGTGCGTTTACCGCCCTGGGTCCCCTCATGGGCAAAGTCCCCGCCGATCACAAACCGGTCGTCGGAAAAGCCTTCAATGTGGCAAAACAGACCCTGCTTGCCAAGATTGAAGAAGCAAAAAACCGCATCGCCGATTCCGCAGAGGAAAGCTCCGCTGAAAAAATCGACGTCACCCTCCCCGGACGCAAATGGCATGCCGGACGCAAACATCCCGTCTGCCAGACTTTTGACGAATGCTGCAACATCTTCCGCCGCATGGGCTTCATCGCCACCAGCGGCCCGGAAATCGAAACTGTTTTCAACAACTTCGACGCCCTCAACGCCCCCGCCGACCACCCCTCCCGCAGCATGGTCGACACCTTCTACTTCGAGGACGGCCGCATCATGCGCTCCCACACCTCCCCCGTTCAGATCCGCACGATGCTCGCAAACAAACCGCCTGTACGCATCGTCGCTCCGGGCCGCTGCTACCGCCGCGACACGCCGGATGCAACCCATGGCGTCTATTTCCATCAGATCGAAGGACTTTACATTGACACCAACGTCTCCCTTGCCAACCTCAAGAGCACGCTCATGGCGTTCGCTTCCGAATTCTTTGGCGAAGGCGTGAAAGTCCGTATGCGCCCCAGCTTCTTCCCGTTCACCGAACCCAGCGTGGAATGCGACTTCACCTGCGTGATGTGCGGCGGAAAGGGCTGCAAAGTCTGCAAGAACTCCGGCTGGATCGAATGCGTCGGCGCCGGAATGGTCAACCCGAATGTGCTCCGCAACGTCGGCTACGATCCCGAAACCTGCCAGGGGTTTGCCTTCGGCATGGGCATCGAGCGTCTCACGATGATCAAGCACCGCATCGAGGACCTCCGCCTCTTCTCCGAAAACGACGTCCGCTTCCTCGAGCAGTTCTAACCCCATTCCGAAAGGAGCATTCAAATGCAGATTTCTCTTAACTGGCTTTCCGATTACATCTCGCTCAACTCCTCGCCGGAAGAACTGGCGGCGACCCTGACCCGCGCAGGACTCGAAGTCGAAGAAATCATCTCGACCGCAACCGTCCCGCAGGGCGTTGTCACCGCAAAGATTCTCTCCCGCGAAAAACATCCGAACTCCGACCATCTTTCCATCTGTAAAGTCGATCCGGGCTCGGGCGAACCGCTCCAGATCGTCTGCGGCGCCCCGAACTGCGATGCGGGAAACATCGTTCCCCTCGCAACCATCGGCACGACCTTCAAAGATCCCGAAGGCGGCAAGGATTTCACCATCGGAAAAGGCAAACTCCGCGGCGTCGAATCCTTCGGCATGATGTGCAGCGCACGCGAACTCGGACTCAGCAGCGACCATGACGGTCTGATGATTCTCCCCGCCGACACTCCGCTCGGCCAGTCCGTCGCCGACATGTTCAAGGGTGACACGGTCTATTCGCTCGAACTTACCCAGAACCGCCCCGACTGGCTTTCCCACTGGGGTGTTGCACGCGACGTTTACGCGCTCCAGGGCGGCGAGCTCAAGTTCCCCGCAATTGACCTTCCGGAAGCTCATGTTTCCGAAGACTTCTCCGGTCTTGTCAAGGTTGAAGCTCCCGATCTCTGCCCGAAGTACACCGCGCGCGTCATCCGCGGCGTCACGGTCAAAGAGAGCCCGGAGTGGATGCAGAAACGCCTTGAAGCAGTCGGAATCCGCGCAATCAACAACATCGTCGACATCACCAACTATGTGATGCTGGAACTCGGTCTCCCGCTCCACGTCTTCGACCGCGCGCTCCTCAAAGAAGGCCGCATCGTGGTCCGACGCGCCGCGGCAAACGAATCCATCACCGCGCTCGACGGCAAAAAGTATGATCTCAACCCCGATATGCTCGTCATCGCCGACGCGGAAAAACCGGTCGCTATCGCGGGCGTCATGGGCGGCGAATACAGCGGCGTCCTCGATTCCACCAAAGACGTCGTCATCGAAGCGGCGTTCTTCAACAAAACGAGCGTCCGCATGACCTCCGCCAAACTCAATCTCTCCTCCGAAGCCTCTCACCGCTACGAACGCGGCGCCGATATCGGCATGGTTGAGAAGGCGAGCGCACGTGCGGCGGCTCTGATTCTTGAACTCGCCGGCGGCGAACTGGTTTCCGACCTTGTCTCCGTCGCGGAACCGCAGCCCGCACAGCCCCGCATCCTCTGCCGCTATGCACGAATCCGCAGCCTGCTCGGAATGGACGTTTCGGATCTCGAAATCTCCACAATCTTCTCGAAACTCGGCATGGAAGTCGAACCGGTCAACGCAGAATCCTGCTATGTGATTCCGCCGACCTACCGCGCCGACGTCCTCGAAGAAGCCGACCTTGCGGAAGAAGTGGCGCGCATCCACGGACTCGACAATATCCCCGATGTTCCCGTCCGCGCCGTCAAATGCGCCGATTTCTCCGCCGATACCTTCGCTCCGGTCGCGGCCGTGCGCGACGCACTCGTCAGCACCGGGCTTTATGAATGTCTCGGAACCAGCATGATCGATGAAAAGACCGCGCTGCTTGATTATGATTTCACGAAAGAGGATCTTGTTGCCCCGATCAATCCGATCAGCCTCGATCTTGCAATCATGCGGCCCTCGCTGCTCGGCGGAATGCTCGCGACCGTCAAGCGCAACGTCTCCCGCAAGAACACAAACCTCGCGCTCTTTGAAATCGGAAACTGCTTCTGCAAAAATCCGGAAAAATATCCGGAAGAACGCGGCGAAGTCGTTATCGCCCTCACCGGACAGCGCCATCCGGAACGTTTCTCAAAGGAACGCACCGAACTCTATGATTTCTTTGATCTGAAAGGACTCATCGAAACCTTCCTTGAAGAACGCGGCAATCCGAACTACACGATCAAGCCGTGCGACGACAAGCGTTTTGCCAAAGGCGAATGTGCCGAGCTCGTGCTCGACGGCAAACGCGCCGGCGTTTTCGGCAGAATCCACGCTTCCCTCGTCAAGGGCATGCGTCTCCAGACACCGCTCTATATGGCTGTCTTCCAGCTGGCGAACCTGCTGACAGCCTCCAGAAAGCCGGTCTACTATAAGCCGATCTCGCAGTTCCCGTCCACCACACGCGACGTGGCGTTTCTTGCGCCCGCCGACATGGAGAACGAGAAAGTCGTCACCTTCATCAAACGCGCCAAAGTACCGAACCTTGTCGACGTCCAGCTCTTCGATATCTTCACGAACGAGTCGATGAACGGCAAGAAGAGCATGGCCTACTCGCTGACCTTCCGCAGCCAGGAACGCACACTCACCGATGATGAAGTCAACAAAGCACATGAAAAACTCCGCGCGAAACTGGAACACGGTCTCGGCGTGGAACTGCGCTGAGGAATAATGTGAAGAAGCCCGGAAAAGGACTTGTCCTGACCCTGAACCTGGCGCTGCCGGGCCTGGGGCAGATCGTTTCCGGGCGCTGGCTCGCGGGCGGCGTCATGATGCTGCTCGCTGTCGCATTCTTCCTTCTCGGCGTCTACTTTGTCTTTGCGCCGCTGTTCGCCATGATCCGGGAACTCATTGATGATCCCGGCAGTGCGGCGGAATACAAGATCAACCTCGTAAACGTTTTCGCCAGCTTCGGACTCCTTGCCCTTGTCTGGATCATCTGCATCGCGGACGGCCTCCGGAGCGGCGGCAAAAATAAGGAACATGACCATGAGTGAACAGCAGACTCAGACAAATACGCTGCCGACCATCGCCATCGTCGGCAGACCAAACGTCGGCAAATCCTCGCTTTTCAATTCCATTCTCAAAAAACGCCAGGCGATCGTCCACTTCGACAGCGGAGTGACCCGCGACCGCGTCTCCTCGACCGGAGTCGCAAACGGCCGCCGTTTCCGCCTCGTCGACACCGGCGGTCTCGGCATGGGAAAAGGTGAAAAGCGCGGAGTCGATTTCTGGGATCAATCCATTGAAAAACAGGTCGAAGTCGCCATTGCCGACGCCGATGTCATCTTCTTCGTCGTCGATGTCACCAGCGGTCTTACCGGGCTCGACGAGGAAGTCGCCCTGCGCCTCCGTTCCACAGGGAAACCCGTCATCCTCGTCATCAACAAAGTCGACGGCGACATTGCGACTCCGCACATCCACGAATTCGACCGCCTCGGCTTCCAGCAGATCTTTGAAGTCTCCTCGCTCCACCGCCGCGGCATCCCCGCACTGATGAGCGAAGCTCTGCGCGACTTCGATGTCTCCGCCCCGGAACACACCCTGCCCCGCCTCAAAATCGCGGTGCTCGGCAGACCTAACGTCGGCAAATCTTCGCTCGTAAACAAACTCCTCGGAGAAGAACGCGTCATCGTCAGCGATGTCGCCGGAACAACCCGCGACTCCATCGACGTGGAATTCACACTCAACTGCGGCGATGAACAGGTTCCCGCGCTTCTCGTTGACACCGCCGGACTGCGAAAGCGCTCCAAAGTCGACGGTGCTGTGGAACGTTACAGTTCCATGCGCGCCGAAGAGACACTCAAGAACAGCGACATCATTCTGTTTGTGATTGAATCCAGCCAGACCGGCGCGACCTCGCAGGACAAGACAATTGCCCGCATGATCGTCGACTCCGGAAAGCCCGTCATCATCGTCTCGAACAAGTGGGATGAATGCACCGGACTCAAAATGAAAAATGTGCTGGAAGAAATCCGCTACACTCTTCCGCACATGTCGTTTGCTCCCGTCGTATTCATTTGCGCGAAAACGGGTTACAACTTCCAGGAGCTCTATCAGGTCATCGCCGAACTGCGCGCCCAGATGGCGATCCGCATCTCCACGGCAATGGTCAACCGCGTTCTCGAAGACGCGTTTGAAAAGACTTCACCGCAGGTCATCGGCACAAAGCCGTTCAAGGTCTACTACGGAACCATGATTGCAAACCCGCCGCCGACCTTCCAGCTGTTCGTCAACGACCCGAAACTCTGTCCGGACAACTACAAGGTCTACCTCGAAAAGTACATCACAAAAGCGTTTGCATTCTCCGGGCTCCCCATCCGTCTCGAATTCAAGGAACGCAAACGCCGCGAACTCGTCTTCCCGAAAGTCGACAAGCGCAAGGGCAAAAAGAATCAGCGCATCCGCCCCTACCGCGTCGACCGTCCCGAAGAGGATGAGGACTGATGCGCAACGACTGGCTCGCTGCCGCCGATGAAGCTCTGGTGCGCGACTGCACGCTCGACTTTCACAAGGCGTCCGGCAACGGCGGACAGAAGGTCAACAAGACCTCGTCCGCCGTGCGTCTGACTCATGCCCCGAGCGGCGTAACAGTCTCCTGCGCCGAAAGCCGGAGCCAGCACGAAAACCGCCGCCTGGCGCTGAAAATGCTCCGCATGAAGATCGCGCTCACAATCCGTTCGGAAGCCGATCCGGCCTTCCGGATCGGTGAGCCGGTAACCTCGGTGAAAAACGACGCCTATCCGCTCTTCGCCGCAAAACTGCTCGATGCATTTTCCGCGCACGGCTGCGACCTCAAGGAAACCGCGCTGATGCTGAACGTCAGCGCCTCTAAACTCACAAAGATTCTGTACCGCGATCCCGCGCTCTGGATCGAAGCAAACAACATGCGGAACGCGCACGCACTCCCCCCGCTCCGTCCTCCGCAAAGGTGAAAAAATGAAAGCCGGAATCCGTTTCGAACTCGATGCCCGCACTCTTCCAGCAAACGCGGATGAGGTTCTCATCCCGCATATCGCAACCACATGCGGCGTTCCCGCTTCCGATATTCTCGGCTATAAAATTACAAAGCGGAGTCTGGACGCCCGCAAGAAACCGCTCGTGAAAATTCTCTATCAGGTCACGGCGGAAATCCGCAACGGAGTTCTCCCGAAACGGAAAGTGGAATCTGTTGAACCGCCTCCGGCCCCGCTGCTCCCGGAAAACAAATCAAAACTGAAACATCCGCTCGTCATCGGCGCGGGTCCGGCAGGACTCTTCGCCGCACTCATCCTCGCCGAAGCCGGAGCGGAACCCGTCATCCTCGAACGCGGACGCGACGTTGTCCGGCGCAAGGAGGACGTTGATGCCCTCTTCGCCTCGCGCACCCTCAATCCCGAAAGCAACCTGCTTTTCGGCGAAGGCGGCGCGGGAACCTGGTCGGACGGCAAACTCTACACCCGTGTCCGCGACCCGCGCGGCGCATACGTTCTGAACGAATTTGTCCGCGCGGGAGCCCAACCTGAAATTCTTTATTACGCGCACCCCCATATCGGCTCGGACCGTCTCCCTGCCGTGATCGCGGCAATCCGCGAACGGATCATCTCGCTCGGCGGAAAATTCCTCTGGAATTCCAGAGTGGAACGGATCGAAGGCGGAAACCGCTTCCGCGCCGTGCATCTTGCGGACGGAACGCGCATCGAAGCTCCCGCCGCGCTCATTGCATGCGGACACAGCGCAAGACCGCTCATCGAAGCGCTCTCAAAGCTGATCGCATTCCAGATGAAAGGCTTCCAGCTCGGCTGCCGCATTGAGCATCCCCAATCGTTCATCAACCGCATCCAGTACGGCATGGAAACGCCCTGCCCCGCGCTTGGAGCGGCGGAATACCTGTTCTCCACACACGGAACCGACGCCATCCCGGGCGCGACAAGTTTCTGCATGTGTCCCGGCGGCGAAATCATTCCCGCGACCTGTGAAGAGGGAACGCTCGCGACAAACGGCATGAGCGAATCCGCGCGCAGCGGAAAATTTGCGAATTCCGCAATCGTTTCAACCCTCCGCCCCGAACTCTTTGCCGCTCCGGCGGAAGCGTTCGCATTCCTGCGCGGACTCGAAGCCTCGCTCTTTGAAAAAGGCGGCGGAAACTACACATGCCCGGCTCAGAATGCGCACGACTTCCTCGAGTGCAAGTCCGGACGCCTCCCGCATGAATCCAGCTATCGTCTCGGTCTGCGCCAGTCGAGACTGGACAATCTCGTTCCGGAACCGACCCGCTCCGCTCTTGCAAACGCCCTGCGCAGATTCGACCGTCTCGCTCCGGGCTTCATCCGCCACGGATTGCTCGTCGGAATGGAAACCCGCGTATCAAGCCCGGTCCGTTTCCTGCGCGACCCGGAGACGCTCGCCAGTTCGATGCCCGGACTCTGGCTCGGCGGCGAAGGCGGCGGAATGGCGGGCGGCATCGTCTCCGCCGCAATCGACGGCATCCGTCTCGCGGAAAAAATGCTGACCGTCTGATGCCGATGCTCCCGACACAACCGGAAGAACAGCACGCAGTTCATCTGCCCGACCCCTGGCTCTGGTTTCAGGCGCTGCGCTACACCGCCCCCTACCAGACTTCAATGCACCGTCACCCGGCGTGGCAGCTGACCGCATCGCTGGAAGGGGAATTCCGCTTCCGTACGGAAAAAACGACCATGCATATCCGTCCGGGTGAATGGATCCTCATGGCGCCCGGTCTCCGTCACGACGCCGGCAGCGATTCGCAAACGGCCTCCGCCATTCAGATCTTCTTCCGTCATTTTCCCGCGGACCTCATGCCGGAGTTCGCCGGACGCTTCAATCTCCAGCGCAAAATCGCACTGACCGGAAGCATGAATTTGGAAACTCTCCGTCACATCCGGTCCGCCTTCATGCAGCATACGAAACCCGATGCGGCTTACTGCAGAACATGGAGCTGCACACTGGCGATATCCTTTATTGCAAACGCGCTCTCCGGGCTTCCGCCGGGTCCGCCGCTCAACGTTTCCCCCGCCATTCAGAAGGCGCTCGAATTCATGGAAAAACACTTTGCGGAACCCATTGGAGTGAAAGACATCGCTTCCGTCGCCGGACTCTCGGAAAGCCGCTTTTCCGTCCGTTTCAGAGAAGCGACGGGGTTTGCGCCGATGCGCTATCTGAACACGCTCCGTCTTGCCTGCGCCCAGGACGCCCTTCTTGGCGGTTCAAGCGTGGAAGAGGCGGCTTTTTCCTCTGGTTTTTCCTCCGTTCAATACTTCTGCCGCTGTTTCCGCCGCGAAACCGGACAGACTCCGGGAGAATTCCGCGCACATCCCTTCCGATAAAAGAAAAGTACACAAAAACAGAAGATTTTTATCATTGCGTTTCCCAGTCCTACCTGCTATATTAGATCAGAAACCGAAAGGAAAATGCAAATGAAATTTGAAAATCGAGTTGCAGTCGTCACAGGCGGAGCGGGACGGATCGGACGCGCCGCCGCGGAAAAATTCTGTGAACAGGGCGTCGCCGTCGCTCTCGCCGACATCTCCATCGACAAAGCGGAAGCCGTCGCCGCGAACCTGCGCGAAAAAGGCGGAAATGTCCGCGCCTACGTCATGGACGTTGAAAAAACCGAAAGCGTTCAGAACGCCGCAAAAGAGATTCTCCGGGATTTCGGACGCGTGGACATTCTGATCAACAACGCCGGAGTCTGGCTCCCCGCGCGCTTCTCGGAAATGACCGAAGAACTCTGGCTCAAAATGATTGATCTGAATCTGAACGGAGTCTTCCGCGTGACAAAGGCGTTTCTGCCCGACATGCTGAAAAACGGTTACGGGCGCATCGTCAATCTTGCTTCCATCGCGGGCGAAGTCGGTCTGCCGACGCAATGCGCCTACTCCTCCGCAAAAGCCGGCGTTATCATTCTGACCAAAACCCTCGCCATGGAGCTGGCAAAGAAAAACATCACCGTCAACAGCGTCTCCCCCGGCTGGATTGCGGATAATCCCGATCCGACAAAATTCACTTGGATCGGACGCTGCGGCGTTGGCGGCGAAGTTGCGGACGTTCTCCTCTTCCTGGCTTCCGACGATTCCGCTTTCATCACAGGCGTTGACTATACTGTCGACGGCGGACGCATCCTCGGTCCCCGCTTCGCGGAAGTCGGCGATTAATCCATAAAACATCCAGCCCAACCTCAAAACAAACGATCAGGAGTGAACTATGAAAATCATACAAAAGAAAACGTTTTCTCTGATTGAACTCCTTGTAACGATTGCTGTTATCGCGATTCTCGCCGGATTGCTTCTTCCGGCTTTGAATGCGGCCAGGGAGAAAGGACGCGGCATTGCATGTGCGGCGAACTTGAAGCAAATCGGCATCTTTCTGCTCACATACGCAGACGACAACAACAGTTGGGGCCCCGATGGAATCGATACCAATTTCCATTCCGGCGGAAATACGTTTGCACAGCTTTGGCAGGACCGCCTGATGCTTTATTACATGCCTGATATTCCCGTTCGCCATGTACACCACGCGGAAGTCAAAGACGGCAGACGTAAAATTCGTCCGATCTTCACCTGTCCGGCAAGCGGATACACGGAATCATCGGAAACAGACAGCTCTCTTCTGTACCGGAACTACGGAATCAATTATCACATGGCGGCTCATGAGAAAGTCAACTCTCCATTTCAGGCATATGCCGGACTGCGGCTCGCTCGTCTAAGCAGTCCCTCCGAACGTTCCTGGGTGGCGGACCGCGGAGCAAATACCAAAACACAGCTTTTCAACCTCAATGTCTTCTATATTCAGTCCGGCGCGAAAAAGGATGTTGAAGGCTACGACATAGGTTATCGCCATGTCAACTGCGCAAACTTCGTCTTTGCCGACGGGCACACCGCATCGAAAACTTTCCGTCTGACGCCGGAATCCTACGAGGATTATTTCTTCTCTTCCGCAAAAAAAAGATAAAGGAGAACTTCCATGAGGCTCTTTTCAGCGTTTTTTTTCCTAGCCGTCTGCGGGATGCTTGCGGCAGGAGAACCGAACGCCATCATCAATGGAGATTTCAAACTCGGCTCCGCCGGCTTCGGGGTCTGGAGACTGGTGCGTTCAGATCTCAATCCGAAACTGGAGAACCTT
The DNA here is from genome assembly GCA_900549415.1 of uncultured bacterium. GTDB lineage: Bacteria > Verrucomicrobiota > Lentisphaeria > Victivallales > UBA1829 > UBA1829. The sequence continues at coordinate 131,863 of URNX01000002.1, read as the reverse complement.
CCGCTTTCCGTGGAAGATGGACGGCTTGTTCTGCGCAATCCCTATGGAGAATACTTTCAGCTCCGGAGCGCGGAATTCAATCTTCCCGCACACACGGCCGCCAGGTTTCATACTCAATTTGAAGGACCTTCCGGAAAACTCAGCTTCTGCATCTTGCGCATCACGCCCGCCGGGAAGTGGCTGATTCACCGCCGCGACATCCGCGCGAACGGAAAATCGCAGGAAGTCGAAATCACGTTCGACACGGCAGAAAACGGCGGTGCATACATGCTGCTTGTTTACTCTCCGGAGAAAAGGACTCCTGCCGGAATTTATCGTTTTTCATCATTCCGCCTGAATGCGGGCAATGCTTTCGGAGATATCCACGCTGCAGTCGCGGTCGACAAACCCCTCTTTACGCTCGGAGAAGAGAAAACCGCAAAAATCAAAGTCAGTTTGAACAACAGCTCGGATCAGAACGCTTCCGGAATTCTGGATTTCTGCGTCCGCGATCCTCTTTTGGATATCGAACTCTATCGGGCAAAACTCCCGCTGGTTCTCAAAACGGGAACTTCCATCCGGGAATTTCAGATTCCATTGAAACGTTTCGGCTCCTTCACTACAAGAATACGCTGGAACGAAAAGGAGATTCCAAGCCTGCGCTGTCTCTTCTCCATCATTGGCAAATATCAGGGCAAAGAGTTCGCCGATCCGGCGAATGAGTTTGTGATTGGAGTCAACCGCGCACTTGCATACAAAAAGCATGGAGATGCGCAGGGCCTTGCACTTTGCAATGGCGAAACTCTTGACACCCGTTATGAACAGCTTCAGAAGATGGGCTGCCGCGTTCTGCGCGACTGGGACGGCGGCATGCTCTCCATCAACTGGGCGGTACTTGAACCGCAGGAAGGCAAGTTCGATTTTACCTATTTTGATCTTGCCGTCGACACGGCGCGCCGGCACGGAATTCTTGTCATGCCGGTTCTCGGACGCATGTTCGAAAACTTCTACAAGACCGCTCTTCCGCTGCGTCCGGCATGGCTTCAGCCGAAACTGATCCGCAAAGCAACGCCGAAAGGAAGCGCATCGCGGTACATTGTAAACGTTCCGCCCCAGGAGATCTGGAAACGCTACATCGGAGCAATCGCGGAACATGCGGGCAAACGGGTTGTCCTTTATGAAATCATGAACGAACCGAATCTCCACATGTCGCCGGAACTCTACTTGGAATACCTTGCATCCGCCTCCGAAACCATCCGGGAAAAAGCTCCGCATGCGACGATTCTCGGGATCTGCGCGACCGGAGACCAGAACGGGGAACTGCTCAAGTTCATGAAACGCTGTATCGAACTGGGTGCGCAGAAGTATCTGGACGGCATCTCGTTTCACCCGTACAACGCGCGGACACTCGGCTCGCTCTTTCCCGCCGACCGCCAGATTCAGGAGCTTCGCGCCATTGCCGGAAAAACTCCGGTCTGGAACGGTGAAATGTATTATCTCTACGACTGGGAAAAACCGTCCGACGATGCAGGTCAGACGAAATATGCGAAAGCGTCCCAGCTGGCACAGCGCTTTCTCGTCGACCTGGGGGAAGGCGTAAAGCAAAGCTGGACGGTTCACGGAAATCAGCTGTGGACGGATATTTACCACGAGGAGTTTATCCGTTCCTATCAGACGGCGCCGGTGCCGAACGGCCTCTTTGCCGCCGCCAACGCGCTCGCACGCTACTTTGAAGGAGCGAAACCTCTGTACAAGAAGAAAATGACGAACGGCGCCGTTATCTACGGATTCCGCGGTAAAAACGGTGCTCCGGTCGCCGCACTCTGGAACTGGGGCGGACACAAAGGGCTGTTTGCCGATCTGCGCGGATTCGAGGTTTCCGACCTTTACGGCAATCCGGTTGAAGCCGGAAAATCAATGGAGCTGACGGACTGTCCGTTCTATCTCCGGATGCCCGGTGTTCAGCCGGACGAGTTCGTCCGGAAACTGGAAACACTTCCGGTCCGCCTTCCCTCCCCGTTCCTGCCGTCGGACGTTGTGCGGGTTGCGGGAAACAGAGCGTATCTGACACTGTTCAACATCACGGATCGTGAAATTTCCAGCACAGCAGGCATTCATCTGCCCGGCAGTGTCTCCGCCGAAACAGTTCCGTTCCGGATTCCGGCAAACGGAGAAATCTCTCTGGTTTTCCCGCTCATGCCGGGCAGCCTGGACGCAAAACCGGAACTGCGCGCGTTCTGCGACAACCGTATCATCCGCTTTCCTCTGCAGATACTGCGAAATCCAGTCCTGCATCCGGGAGAAAAAATCTCTCTCGGAGAAAAGGATTTCCGCGCAGAATTCACAGTGACCCGCACAGCGGATTCTCTCCGGATTCATGCGGATGTAACCGATGCGACCGACTCCGGAGCGGCTCTGAACGGAAAAGAGATCTGGGACGTTGACGGGATCGAGCTGTTTTTTGACATGCTCCCGAACATCCTTCAGCAGCGTCATTCCAAACTCTACCGCGACACGACATTCCGTCTTTTTCTCAATCCGCGTCTTCCGGAAGCGGAACAGCTGACCGCGTGGTGCGGCAAATCATATCTGAACGGGGTCCGCATTCCGTATCGCGTATCCCGCACGCGGAACGGATATTCCGCTGATCTTGAGATCCCGCTCAACGGATTCCGGAACAGTGATACGCTCGGTTTCGGAATAAAAATCAACGACCGCACGGTGTCCGGAAAAGTGCGTTCTCTCCGCTGGGGCGTTGGAGAAAAAGCCCACAACAACCGACTTCAATTCGGAATCATTGAAAAAGGAACAGCAAAATGAAACAGCATTTAATTCTCGCCGCGGCACTGTCCGCCGCTCTGCCGCTCTGCGCAATAGAATGGTCCCCCGTTTCCTCAGGCGCATGGAAAAAATCGGAAAACGGGGAAATGACCTTCAACGGTTCCCGCTTTGCGCGTCTTTCCGCAACACTTCCGCTTGAAAAGGGCGTTTTTTACAAATTCAGCTGGGAGGCCCGTTCCGCAAAGCCCGACAGAGGAAAATGCGTTTTCCTGATTATCCGCGACAAAAGACTGGCTCTGGGGCACCCACTCACCGCAAACGGCGAGTGGCAGAAAAACTCTGTCTGGTTCTACAGCAAGACATCCGGCGACGCACGGGTTTATTTTGACGTTCCGGAGAAAAAAGACGCGAACTGGGAACTGCGCGGATTCTCAATCAGACGGTATACACCTCAGGAAGTGGAAAAACTTGTTTGGCGCGACAATTTTGAATCAGGGTCTCTTCCCGTAAATTTCTACTTGAAAAAAGAAACGCCGGGCAATTCACTGAAAATCATCAAAGACGACTCCTTCCTAAGCGGAACGCAGAGCCTTGTGTTTGAAGTCGGAGCATCGACGCCCCGTCCGGACGGAATCCGTTCGCATTATCTTCCGCTTCTTCCAGGAAAAAACTATCTGCTGACCTTCTGGGGGAAATCCGGACGCGACCTCATCATGCAGCCGGGCATCTCGCTCTGGGCTCCCTCCGGTCATCAGGGCAAACACTTCACCTCGCTCAAAAAGTTCGCGTTCACTCCCGAATGGAAAAAGTACACCATGGAATTCACCGTTCCGGAAAACGCATCGGAATACCCGGATATTCAGGAATGCATGGGAATGCTTATTTTCATGACCAATGACCCTGAAGCAAGCGGACCGATCTATTTGAATGAAATCAGTCTGAAGGTGATGCCATGAAGAAATAAATTCAAAAGAAAAGTACACAAAACAGAAGATTTTTATCATTGCGTTTCCCCTTCCTGTCTGCTATATTAGACCAAAAACCGAAAGGAAAATGCAAATGAAATTTGAAAATCGAGTTGCAGTCGTCACAGGCGGAGCGGGACGTATCGGACGCGCCGCCGCGGAAAAATTCTGTGAACAGGGCGTCGCCGTCGCTCTCGCCGACATCTCCATCGACAAAGTGGAAGCCGTCGCCGCGAACCTGCGCGAAAAAGGCGGAAATGTCCGCGCCTACGTCATGGACGTTGAAAAAACCGAAAGCGTTCAGAACGCCGCAAAAGAGATTCTCCGGGATTTCGGACGCGTGGACATTCTGATCAACAACGCCGGAGTCTGGCTCCCCGCGCGCTTCTCGGAAATGACCGAAGAACTCTGGCTCAAAATGATTGATCTGAATCTGAACGGAGTCTTCCGCGTGACAAAGGCGTTTCTGCCCGACATGCTGAAAAACGGTTACGGGCGCATCGTCAATCTTGCTTCCATCGCGGGCGAAGTCGGTCTGCCGACCTACAGCGGATACTCCGCTTCAAAAGCCGGCGTAATCATTCTGACCAAAACCCTCGCCATGGAGCTGGCAAAGAAAAACATCACCGTCAACAGCGTCTCCCCCGGCATGATTGGAGATTCGCCGGATGCGACAAAACTCACCTGGCTTGAGCGCCGGGGAGTCGGCGCCGAAGTAGCGAATGCCCTGCTCTTCCTCGCCTCCGACGATTCCGGTTACATCACCGGCGTTGACTGCCCCGTCGACGGCGGACGCATCCTCGGTCCCCGCTTCGCGGACGTTCAGGACTGAACTTTTACTGCGGGCGGACGGATTCAGGCGTTCTCATCGCTCACCGATTTCCGGTAGATGGAAATGATCCGCTCTTCCGTCCGCTCCCGGTCCTGCTTTGCCAGGAAGGAGATCAGAATATCCACCACAAGATACTGGGCGACAACGGAAACCATTGCTCCGAGACGCAGCTGCTGTTCATCGGCAGTCGTCAGCAGCGTCAGCGTGGAAGCCGCGGCGAGCGGCGAATCCGGATAGTTGGTAAGTCCGATCACCGCCGTTCCGTTCTTCCGCGCAACTGCGACGTCGTCCAGCAGATACTTCGTAGTTCCGCTGAAAGAAATCGCGATGAAAAGGTCTTCCGCCGTCAACGTCGCACACATGGAACGCAGAATCTCCGCATCATCCAGAAAAAGCGCGGTGAATCCGAGACGCAGCAATTTGGTTTGAAGATCGCGCGCGACAAGCCCCGAAGAACCGAACCCGGAAATCAGAATCAGACGCGAACGGCGGACATATCCCGCCGCCGCACCGACTTGCGCCTCATCAACTTCATTGAGCGTGTCGTTGACCGTCCGGATGAATTCATCGGCGAATTTCCGCTTCAGTTGATCGAAAGAATTCCCTTTGGCCGGTATCTGGCTCTCCAGCGTCCGCCGCTGTTTGAGGAAATCCTCCATAATGCGGTTCTTCAGACTCGAAAAACCATCGAATCCAAACTTCTGGCAGAGACGGATCACCTGTGCGGAATCGCAGCGGCTCCGCTTTGCAAGGTCGCTGACCCGCTCATTCAGAACACTCTCCGGACTTTTCAGAATCTGCTCCGCAATATTCCGGAAATTCCCCGAAAGCTCCGGAAGCTTCCGGCGAATCGACAGCAGAATCGGCAATGTACTCTCCGCCATAATCAATTTCCTTGTTGTTTTTTTGTACAATAGCATATTTTTTGACTTTTTGCAAGAAAGCCTCTTGACATTTCACTAAATATGATGTATAATTTTAAACAATCAATAAAATTGCAAAACATAACAAAAGGCTGTCAACCATGAGTTTCATGTTCAAACCGTACCGATTCACCGACCCGGAAGCACTGAACCGTCCGAAGATTCCCGCTGCAACCGCGGCAAAATCTCTGATGGGCAACGAAGCGATTGCAGAACGTCTGCTCCGCGAACTGCCCGCACACAAAGCCCTGATCCTGGACGGTTACGTCGGTGCGGATTACGCCGCTCTCTGCGACCGCATCGCCGATGCCGCCGGAGACCGCACCGTCACAAAAATTGACGTTTCTTCCGCGTACAAAAGTCCGGCGGAACTCGAAGCCATGCTCGCGGACTCCCTCCCCGAAGACCGCGTCATCGACCCGATTCTCCTGTTCGGAAAATCCAGACACCGCGAGCCGGAAACGCTGTTTGACAATGCAAAAACAGCCGCCCTCGTCCGTCTTCTCAAAGAAAGCCGTTCCGCGGATTCCCTTGTAATTCTTTACGGGTTCGGCTCCGCTCTCTCCGCTTTCCGCGAAGATGGTGACCTTGCGGTATTTCTTGATGTCACCCCTCTCGAAACCACACTCCGCATCCGCGAACACAAGGTCCGTAACTTCGGCGACACGGGAAAGAAGCGCACACTTCCTTACATTTTCCGCCGCATGTACTATTACGATTACGAAATCGCCATGCTGCACCGTCAGAACCTGATCCGGAACAACGGCGTCGCATATTACATCGACGACAACATGAGCGACCGCATGAAAATGCTTCCGCTTGATGCCCTGAAAGAGGTTTTCGATATTCAGGTGCAGTCACCCTTCCGCTGTACGCCGGTCTACCTGGAGGGCGTCTGGGGCGGAAACTTTGTCAAACAGCTGCGTCATCTCCCCGACGATATGCGCAACTGTGCGTGGGTTTTCGACATGATTCCGAACGAAGTCAGCCTTCAGATCAAGGTCGGCAAAGACACCTTCAACATCCCCTTCTCCACCTTCTTCAAACAGAAGGCGGAAGCGCTCATGGGCGCGGAAAGCGTCGCCCGATTCGGACACGTCTTCCCGATCCGCTTCAACTACGACGACACCTACGGCGGAAGCGGAAACATGTCCATTCAGGTTCACCCGCCGAAAGCCTATAATGCGGAACACTTCGGCGAACCGTTCCAGCAGGATGAGAGTTACTACTGCGTCAAAACCGCCGGATCAAAAACCTATCTCGGACTTCAGGACGACTGCAATGTGGATGAATTCTTCCGCTGCATCGAGAAGGCGGAAAAAGAACACATTCCGTTCGACCACGACAAATTCGTCAACAGTTTCCCGAGCGAAGAGGGCGACCAGTTCCTGCTCCCCGGCGGAACCATTCACGCTTCCGGACGCAATCAGGTCGTTCTGGAAATCGGAAGCTACACAATCGGAAGCTACACGTTCAAGCTTTACGATTACCTGCGCAAAGACCTCGACGGCAACCCGCGCCCGATTCACTCGATTCACGGCAAAAATGTTCTTGCCGCCGACCGCCGCAGGAGCGTCATCGACGGAGTCCTCCGTCCGAAACCGCGCACCTTCCGCGAAGGCGAAGGCTGGAAAGAGGAGATTGTGGGCGAACACGATCTGATCTACTTCAGTCTGCGCCGCTTCTCGTTCGACCGCGAAATTTCCGATGATACACAGGGAGCGAAGTTCCATGTCCTTGTCCTGGTTCAGGGGGAGGAAATCCTCGTCTGTTCCAAAAAGGATCCCGCAAAATCTTATCATGCGAAATACATGGATATGGTCGTCGTACCCGCCTCCATGGGCGAATACACCATCATCAATCTGGGAAAAACACCATGCAAAGTAACCAAGACCATGCTGAAATAATCCTTGCGCTGGACATCGGCGGAACGTTCATCAAATCCGCCCTGTTCTCCGCCGGAAAACTTCTCCGGAAACTCCCGCAGATCCCGGCCTGCTCCGGAGGAACCCGGGAAGAGATTGCCGAATCCGTCCGCCGCGCAATCCGGCAGGCGGAAACTTTCGACCGAGTCGCCGTCTCAATACCGGGTCCGTTCGACTACTCCGCCGGAATCTTCCGGATGAAGCACAAGTTCGCGGCTGTCAACGGCTGCAGCTTCCGCGAACTCTCCGGTGGAACCGATGCGGTGTACCTGCATGATGCGAACGCCTTTCTGCTCGGCGAACTCACCTGCGGAGCCGCACGCGGATTCTCCCGCGCCGGCGGCGTGACACTCGGAACCGGACTCGGCGCGGCGTTCGCCGTCGATGGGAAACCGCTGACAAGTCTCGCGGGAAGCCCTGCGGAGAACGTCTCGCTCTGGAACAAGCCCTTTCGCGGCGGAATCGCAGAGGATGCCGTCTCCGCACGCGCACTGCTTGCAAAATATCCGGCGCAAAATGTAAAAGAAATTGCTCTCCGCGCAAAAGAGGGCGACCGCACCGCACAGGAAGTCTGGCTCGGATACGGTTCCGCGCTCTTCGAACTGCTGACCGGATGGAGCCGCAAACTCGCACCGGAAGTCATTGTCGTCGGCGGGCAGATCGCCCGCGATCTGGAACTGTTCGGTCCAGTTCCCCCCGCCCTCCCCGTGCGCCGCTCGCTTCTCGGTGAAGATGCCGCGCTTTACGGCGCATACGAATATGCAAGAAAGAGAGAATCCGAATGAACAAACGCAAACCTTTCATGCTCGGAGCCATGTACTGGCTCAACCCGAACTACGGCGTCCGCGAAATCGAAGAGGACATGCGCCGCATCCGGGACAACAATTTCAACATCATCCGTTCCTTTATCTGGTGGGAAAAAGTTGAACCGCGCAAAGGCGTCTGGGACTTCCGCCAGCACGATATTCTACTGGAAGCCGCCGACAAGTTCGGAATCAAAGTCATGGAGACTTTCGGACTCTATCTCCCGCTCTGGCTCCTCAAGGAACTGCTTGAAAAGGGCATTGATGACCGCGACAAGCGCTATCCCTGCTTCGACCGCCCGGAAGTTTCCGTCCCGATGGAAAACTTTGTCCGCCGCACCGTGGAGCGTTACAAAGACGCCCCCGCTCTTGCAATCTGGAACCTCTGGAATGAGCCGAACCAGGCTCCCTGCACCTGTCCTTCCACGCTGAAACGTTTCGCCGAATGGCTCAAAGCAAAATATCCGGACATCGAATCGCTCCGGGAAGCGTGGCTCGGCGAATGCCAGGTCTTCACCACCGCATGTCCCGAATCCCTTGATGAACTCACCCCCGAATGGCTCGCCGATGCCTTTGAATTCGGTTCGCGCGGAAGAGCTACTCCGATTCAGTACGACTTTTATGAGTTCAACACCGAAAATCTGGACCGCAATATGCGCTGGCTGCGTGACACGGTGCGTTCCATTGATCCCGTGCATGAAACGCACGCCAACCCCGATCATCCGACTTTCAACGGCATGGAATGCGGACTCAATGAATGGAAACTCGGAAAAACTCTGGATTCCATCAGCGTATCCCTTCATCCGACACATTATTTCTTCTTCCGTGAAAAGGAGCCGAAGGATTTCGCCCCGCTCTATCTGCACTGCATCGACTCCGCCAGAAGCTGGGCGCAGGGACGCGACGCCTGGGTCGGCGAATTCCAGGCGGGGACAACCTATTACCACCAGTTCAAATTCACGCCATCTCCGGAAGATATCACGCACACGCTCTATCATTCGCTCGGACGCGGTCTGCGCGGGGTTCTCTTCTGGGAGTGGCAGTCCTGGCGTTCCAGCATGATGGAAGTCGGCGAATTCAGCCTGCGCCGCGTTCATGACGGCGGACCGACGGAACGTTCGGAAGCCGCAAAACTCTTCGGCGCCGACATCCGCGCGAATGCGGAAATCCTCGCCCAAGCGGAACCGGTCAAACCGGAAGTTGCGATTCTCGCCTCCGTCAATACGCGCAATCTGACGCTTCTGCAGCATCAGAGCAAACCGCACGTCACCGAAGGAGATGATCACAACCGCGCCTGTTACGGCTGTTACAAAGCGCTGAACCATGCGCACATCGCGGTCAATTACATCACCGAATGCCAGATTGAGGAAGGCGTTCTCAACCAGTACAAAGTGCTCTATCTCCCGCATGTCATGGTCATGTCGAAGGCGGTTGCGGACAAAATCCGCGAATTCACCGCAAACGGCGGCGCCGTCTGGGCGGATGGACGCTGCGCATATCTGGACGAACACGTTTTCCTGCGCCGCATGATCCCCGGACACGGTCTGGATGAGATGTTCGGCTGTCAGGAAGCGGACTTCATTGCCGCCCGCGATACAGAGTTCCGTCTCGGCTCTCTGCGCGGATACATGTTCCGCCAGTACCTTGCCCCGACCACAGGAAATGTTCTTGCGGAAGAAAACGGAAAAGCGCTCATCGTCCGCAACAAATTCGGCAAAGGTGAAACGCTCCTTGCCGGATCTTACATCACCCTCGGACTCCAGCGTCTCGGCTCCGATGAAGCCACCATGAACGCCATAGCGGAATTTGCATCCCGGCACGGAGTGAAACCGGTTCTCAACGTTGCCCCCTCCGCGGAAATCGAGTGCAGCGTCATGTATGGTCCGCACGCCGATGTCTTCATTCTCGGCAACCGCACGCAGACCACCGTCACAGCGCGAGTCGAGCTGGAAAACACCTATGTGTCCTTCGCTCAGAATGGAGTCCGGCGGAATGGCGGAACTGTTCTCGAACAGCCGCTTGCGCCGGAAGAGACCGTCATGGTCATCGGGTACAAAAAATGAAACCGCATTGGCAATCTCGCAATCATGTGCTATCTTATGAAAACCCGTACTGAAAACGGGTTTTCTGAAATTCAAAAAAGGGAAAACTTTATGGAAAAGCACGATAAATATATGGCGGTTGAAGCGAAACACGCCGGAAATGAACATTTTTTCTCCGCCGATGATCCCCGATTCCGTCTGGAAGGTTTTGCATTCCGCAAACCGGGCGAACCGTTTTACCGTTTGAACATTTCAGAGAATTTGCCGCCCGGAGTTCAGGCTTACGCCCGTCAATCCGCAAGCGGCGTGCTCTGTTTCACCACTGATTCGAAGTTCATCAAAATCCGCGCCCGCGTACGCGTCATCAACAACTCCGCCGACATCATGACCTACGGCCGGATCGGTTTTGATCTCTACCGCGACGGCAAATACTGCGGAATTTCGCGTCTCAACTTCGATGAAATCGGCTATCCGGAGCACACCTACACTGCGACTCTGTTTTCCGACGGAGACGGAACCACGCACACCTTCCGCCTCTATTTTCCGCTTTATGCGGAAGTCATGGAATTCGGCATTGCGTTATCTGAAAACGCTCATTGCGAACCGGCGCCCGCCGGTGCCGACCAGCGTCCCATTGTTCTCTATGGGACGTCGATTGAACACGGCTGCTGCGCATCGCGTCCGGGTCTTGCAATGGCGAATCAGCTTTCACGGAAGCTCGGCATGCCGCTTCTGAACTTCGGATTTTCCGGAAGCGGACACGGCGAAGCCGTCGTCGCGCAGGAACTCGCCAAAATTCCGGACCCGCGCATCTATATCCTCGCATACGACGCCAACGTCTCTCCGGAGGATCTCGAAAAGACCCTTCCGGAATTCTGCCGCATTCTGCATGAAGCGCATCCGGAAACGCCGATCCTGACCGTATCGCACCTGCGCATTCCGAATGAAGACCCGACCTCCGAATGGCGTACCCGCCGGACCGCCGCACACCTCCGAACCGGGCATACATTCCTCGACGGTCTCTCCGTTCTCGGCGACGACTTCGGCGAATGTTACACCGACCGAGTTCATCCCAACGACCTCGGCATGACTCTCTACGCCGACGCCCTTGCGGAAAAAGTCCGTTCTCTGCTGGCGGGAAAATAAAGGGAACTTCCATGGATGATGTTTCTCGTAATCCCGACCATATTGCCAAATTGTTTCATGCAGAAAGCCGTCTTGTATGCAAACCAAGCCAATTGCCGATACAATAACGTTTTCCGTACGAGAGAAATGATTTTCCGCTTTTCAGACTCAATTTATCTGCGGCTGATGCGGACTTTCCGAATGCACAGCCCGTCAACTTTTTCAAACTTCAGCATCAATCCGCAGTCCGGCAACTCCAATACTTCTCCTTGTCCGGGAATCCGTTTCAACCTGTTGAAAAGAACTCCGCCAAGCGTTCCATAATGACCGGGAAACGGATCCAGGGATGTTTCCTGTTTCAACTCGTTCAGCTGAATCATCGGATCAACCCGCCAGCAGTTTTTCCCGCATGATTCAACCATGGGCGATTTCTGCGGAACATCCAGCTCTTCGTGAACCGCCCCCAGCAGATCTTCAATAAAATCAGAAAAAGTAACGATTCCGTTTGTTCCGCCGAATTCATCCAGAACCACGGCCAGCGCGCGCTGTTCCAGACGCATTGTGCTGAACACCGTTTCGGCATGGGCGCTGCCCGGCACCAGCAGAACGGGACGAATAACGGACTCCAATGATGGATATTTACCCGTCCGGCAATAATGCGAAAAATATTCCCGTAAAAGGATATATCCGGATATATCGTCCAGACTCCGTCTGTAAATCACCAGCCGGGACCGTCCGCAATTCAACAGCTGTTGATGTATGCTCTCCGGCGAATCCGCAATATTGATTCCTTCGATTGAAATCCGGTGCGTCATAATGGAAGACACCGGTTTATCCGTGAAGGCAAATACATTTTCAATCACTTCTTTTTCCGCCCGCTTCACTGCTCCGGTTTCCGTCCCAAGGGAAACCATTGCCCGAATTTCATCTTCCGTGACAGCCGGTTCCCGTGTATTGCGGCAACCGGTGAGCCGCAGCACAAGATTGACGGAAGAATCCAGCAGTTTGACAAAAGGAGTGGAAAGACGCGCCAATCCGTTGATCGGCAATGCCGCATTGTAAGAAAAAACTTCGGCATAGACAATTCCCAGTTTTTTGGGAACAAGTTCCCCGAAAACAAGGGAAACATAAGAAAGCAGCACCGTTATCACAATTACCACAATCGTGTCCATGCGTTCATGGCTCAAAACAGTCAAGCCAAGGGATTCCAGCCAGGTTGTGATTCTGTCGGAAAACGCTTCCGCTGCAAATGCACTGGCAAGAAAACCGGCAAATGTAACACCGATCTGCACCGTGGCCAGAAAACGACCGGAATCGTCGAGCAGAGCTTTCAGGGCTGCCGCACGGCGGGTCTTACGTTTAGTCAGCATTTGAGTAGATGCCTGACTCAAAGAAATGATTGCAACTTCTGAAGCCGCAAAAAAAGCATTGAACAATATCAGAATCCCAAGAATTCCAAATTGCAGTAATACATTCTCCCCTCTCAAAAAAAACCGCCTTTCCGCATGATTGATTGCTTATTTGACAATATAGCATGTTTTGCAATACTTGTCAAGTTTTTATGCTTTGGTCTCCGTTTGCAATCGACATCCGCTTCCGCGCGTTTGCTGCTGCCGGACGCCTCAAATTTCTCCGGGCTTTAACCGGACGGTTCTGACGATAATAACGGCAAGGTTCATCCAGTCTCCTGAAATGTAAACCGCCGGAGTCTGCTCTTCAGTCTTCATATCCACAGACATCGTCAACCCAAACCGTATTTGCGTTGCTCTTTTCCAGCGTTATGCAGGGATTCAGATGCACCGCCGGACGCTTGGCCGGCTCCCTGATCGTGAGGGCTCCTGCCATGTTTTTTGCCCCGAAGCTCGGGACGGGAAAAGAATATTTTGTCCTTTCCGTCCCGGCATTGAACGTTTTGATATATGCCGAACCGGCAGCGGAAAACAGCATAAATTCCACTTTTGACGGCTTTCCAGGCTTCATCCATGCCGAAGCGGATTCTTTTTTGCGTAAAGCGAAAAGAGCGTCAGGTAAGCAGCAAGGATTACGGCGACAGCAAGCATCAGCCGGCGGCTCAATGCCGCCAAACCGAAAATGCTGAACAGAGTATTGACCGGAACCGTTGCTGCAATGATTGCAAAGCTCTTGTGGATGTGCTGCGCATAACCGGCATCGTAAACAATCCGGTGAAGTTTCGCGCCAAGCGGGAAACCGAAAATTCCCCCCGCGGCAACCAGCATGGAGAGTCCGAAAATGTGCATGTCAAAACCGTTTGCGGAAAACAGATAGGTGATTCCGCCCGTAACCGTCGTCACCAGAACGAGCAAACGCACAATCCGGCTCGTGTAATATTCCGGGACCCGGAAACCGGAGGTCAGCAGCGGACGCACAAAGATTCCGCCGCCAAGTCCCAGCATCGAAGAGACGATTCCGGTTGCAACACCTGTTCCGAATGCAATCCGGGATTTCCCCCGCGTAATTTCCGGCATCCGGTCATTGTAACATGCCGTCCGGCTGCAGAGAGTCTGAATCACGATAAACGAGATGAACCCAATCAGCATCCACTGAATCGGACGCGTCGAGCCGAACGCGGCAATCAGTTTTGTGTTCAGCATTTTGCCGAGCAGGGAAGTCATCATTGCGCCGAGAGCAAGCGGAAGTACGAGCGTCCGTCCCGGTTCGCCGCGTTTCCAGCCGATCTCCGGCGCCTGTTTCGCAACCGTCAGAATCGTGGAAGGAACCATCTGGAGAAGCCCGATTCCAACCGCCTCAAACGGACCCATGCCGAGAATCAGCATCGTCGGAACCACGATCCAGCCGCAGCCGACGCCCCAATACCCGCCGGACATCATCCCGAGGAACCCGACCAGCGGAGCTGCAATATAAAACACTGGATCCATTTACTTCTCCGCATCAATTTCCGCACAGCGCCGGGCGATGAAATTCAGTATCAGGCGGTCGCAGCTGAACCGGACATCGTTGTGTGCGTGTCCGCCAAGCACGAAATGCTGCGCATCGCGGTGTCCGACTTCGCGCAGAGCACATGCCATATATGCATTCTCTTCCGCCCGCGTCGGCATATCTTTCCCGAAATCTCCGGTGATAAGCAGAACCGGCGGAAGATCGGCGGAAACATATTTGAGCGGAGCGTATTCATCGATCACCGGAGCCCAGGCGTGCTCCCTGTAATGCAGATCGCGCTTGACGGTAAAGTGCGTTCCCATCTGTCCCGAAACACTCAAAAGTCCGGCAAGAGAACGGTTGTCGCATCCATATTTTTTCAGCAAAGCCGGATTCATCAGCACCATCGCCGTCAGCCATGCGCCAGCGCTGGTTCCGCCGATGAAAATTTTCTTCGGATCGCCGCCGTATTCCGTAATATGTTTCATCACCCATGCGGTTGCAAGCACGGCGTCTTCCAGAGAATCCAAAGCGTTGTATCTCCCGTCGGAAAGACGGTAACGTGCTCCGATGACACAGAGTTCACCGTCAACACACCGCAGAGGGACTTCAATTCCGTCCCCCGTCAGACCGCCGCCGTGAAAGTACAGCAGAGTGGCAAATCCGCGTTTGTTCTTCGGAATTCCGAGGTAAAGTTCCTGTTTCGAAAGCTCCGCTCCATAGCGAACCATCGAAATCTCATATTTTCCCGTCTGCAAACCGAAATGCCATTTCCAGTTTTCCATCATTTTCGCCGATTCTCCTTGAAAAATTCCATTTCTGAACTATTGTATACAATATACAGTATTTTGCATTTAAAACAAGAGCGGAGATGGGAAAAATGCTGAAAAAAACAAATCTTTCCGTGCAGGCTTATGATGAACTGGCAAAACGGATTGTTTCCGGAAAATTCACCGCGGGCGAAACATTGCGGGAGGAAAAGATATCGGAAGAATTCGGAATCAGCCGGACACCTGTCCGCGAAGCTCTTCAGAGACTTGAGGCGGAAGGACTTGTCGAACAGCTGCCGCGCCGGGGGTACCGCGTTTCAATGCCCGACGAAGAGGCACTCAATGAACTGTTTCTCTGCCGCGCCGAGCTGGAAACCGCCGCCCTGCGGCTCGCGCTCCATGAAATTCCCGTTTCCGCAATCGACGTCTTGGAAAAGAAAATACGCAATGCCGCGAAAAAACGGAGCATCCCCCTTGCGCTGGAAGCAGATACGGCAATGCACGAGCTCATCATGGATTATGCGGGGAATCGTTATCTGTGTTCGCTGATCCGCCAGTTCATGCGCCAGACAGCCCCCTTCCGCCGCCTTCACAACCTGGAAAATCTGCAGGAAACTGCAGAACAGCGTCTTCTGTTTCTGAATGCGTTGAAGCAGCGCAATGCGGAAACCGCATCAACGCTGCTTCATG
The DNA here is from genome assembly GCA_900549415.1 of uncultured bacterium. Taxonomy (GTDB): domain Bacteria; phylum Verrucomicrobiota; class Lentisphaeria; order Victivallales; family UBA1829; genus UBA1829. The sequence continues at coordinate 116,130 of URNX01000002.1, read as the reverse complement.
CGCACATTCTGCAGGGGAAAGGCAGATAATCACTCGTAGCGCAAAGCTTCGATCGGGTCGAGACGCGATGCTTTCCACGCGGGATAGAACCCGAACACGATTCCCACAAACGCCGAGACGAACACCGCCGCCGCAACCGCTGCGGGACTCGACTCCACCGGCCAGTTCAGGTAATGATTCACCAGAACCGCCGCGCCGTGTCCGATCAGAATTCCCAGAATGCCGCCGATAAGGCAGAGCACGATCGACTCCACAAGGAACTGCCGCAGGATATCGCGCGACCGCGCTCCGACCGCCATGCGCAATCCAATCTCACGAGTACGCTCCGTCACCGAAACAAGCATGATGTTCATGATGCCGACTCCTCCCACAATCAGAGAAATCAGCGCAACGCCAAGCAGCAGATTCGTCATAACCGACGATGTCCCGGTCAGCATCTTCATGAACTCTGCAGAGTTGCGGATATGGAAATCGTCATCCTGATTCGCTTTCAGACGGTGACGCTCCCGCAGAAGCGCCGTCACCTCGTTGATCGCCTCATTCACTTTGGCGGGAGAAACTGCGGTCAGCAGAATCTGGTCGATATGGATGAATTTCGGAACCAGCAGCGTATCATCCGCCATTGTGTCGACGGGATCAGGATAGAGCGCAACCCCCTCACCCGGATAAAGCGCGGAGGGAGAAGTCGCCGCGGTACTCGTCGTGCTCGTCGCCGTTCCGGTCTTGAGTCCGGTCAGACGCAGACGTGCCGTAGTCCACGGGAGAACAATCACATCGTCCTCATCCATGCCGACCATGTTTGCGCCTTTGGTCTGAAGCACACCGACCACTTTGAATGCGGTGTTGGCAATGCGGATCTCGCAGTCAATCGGGGAAATCCCTTTGAACAGTTCGCGAACGATTGTCGAACCGACCACGCAGACCCGCGCCCGGCGGTTGACCTCCCGCTGATTGAAAAAGCGTCCCTCCGCAATCGTCCAGTTGCGGATCTGGAAGAATTCTGGAGCGGAACCCTGAATCCGGCTCGGCTGATAGTTCGTTCCGGAAAAAATCGCCTGCTTGCCGTTCGCGTTCACCACGGGAACCGCAACGGCGACTGCGGGACACTCCCGGTTGATCGCTTCACAGTCTTCCGGCGTAAGAGACATCTGCGAGCCCGAGCCTTTCGAAACTCCGCCGCGCCGGTCCGCTCCGGGAATGACCATCACCGCATTCGCCCCCATCTTTTCAATGGATTCGCGAATCGAATTTGAAGAACCGGTGCCGATCTCCATCATCGTAATGACGGCCGCAATGCCGATCACGATTCCGAGCGTCGTCAGCATGGCGCGCGTCGGATTGCGCAAAAGAGCCTTCAGCGCAGTTGACAGAATTGAAATCAGGCTCATAACGAACCTCCTTTCCGGTACTCGCCGTTTACGACAAGACCGTCCTGAATATGAATGCTCCGCTTCGCAAAATCTGCAATCTCCGTCGAGTGTGTAACAAGGATCACGGTAATGCCTTCACGGTTCAGTTCGGAGAACATCTCCATCACCTCTTCACTGGTGCGCGAATCAAGATTGCCGGTCGGTTCATCCGCAAACAGCACGGGCGGATGATTGATCAGAGCGCGCGCAATTGCCACCCGCTGCTGCTGTCCGCCCGAAAGCTGGGAGGGATAATGGTAAATCCGTTCGGAAAGCCCGACCCGTTTCAGCATTTCGATTCCGCGCTCGCGGCACTCCTTGCGCGAAAGCCCGCTTGCAGTATAAGCCAGCGGCATGATGACATTGTCCAGCGACGTTGTCCGGGGAAGCAGGTTGAAGCTCTGGAACACGAAACCGATCTTGCGGTTCCGCACCATCGCGCGGTGATCTCCAGAGGCGCGCCCCAGCTCTTCGCCGTCAAGCAGATAATCCCCCGACGTCGGACGGTCCAGGCAGCCGAGAATATTCATCAGCGTGCTCTTTCCCGAGCCGGAAGCGCCCATCAGCGCCACGTATTCCCCCTTGTCGATCGTGAGCGAGATTCCTTTCAGCACAGGAACGTCAATCTCTCCGAGCGAATAGGTTTTCCGAATGTCTTTGAGTTCGATAAGAGGCATGGCACACCTCCTTATTTTTTCTTTGCGCCCGGATGCTGCGGCGGTTTCGGAAGGAACGGACTGCCGGCATTTCCGGAATTTTTTCCCGGCGCGGCGGCAACTGCAACCGTTCCGGTGACAAGCTCGTCTCCCTCTTTGATATCACCCGAAACGATCTCCGTCTGAATACCGTCGTTCATACCGAGTTTGACTTCAACCGGACGGATTCCGTTCTCCGAAAGCACCCAGAGGATTCGGGTGTTTCCCGTGCGCATTCCGATCGCTTTCGAGAGCGTTTCACGATACTGTGCGGGAAGATTCGCGGCATCGGGGACAAACCGGAGCGCGGCATTCGGAGCGGCAAGCGCGCCTTTGCGCTGCTCCTGAATGAACTTCACATTCGCGGTCAGATACGGAAGCAGCCGTCCGCTGGAATTGTCCGTCGAAACCTCAACCACATACGTCACGACATTCTGCGACATTGTCGCATTCAAACGGATCTTGTGCACCTTTCCGGCAAACGTCTCATTCGGGAAGGCGTCGACCGTAAACTCCACCGGCATTCCCGGTTTCAGCGAGCCGATATCCGCCTCGTTGACTGAAACCCAAACCTGCATCCGCTTCAGGTCTTTCGCGATCAGAAACAGACTCGATGCGCTCATATTGGAAACAACGGTCTGGCCGATACTGACCCGGCGGTCGATAATTACGCCGTCGACGGGGGAAGTTATGGTGCAGTATTCAAGGTTCCGCTTTGCCTTGTCATAGGAGGCAATCGCGCTTGCAAGCGAGGCGTTGGCTTCCGCAAGCGCGGCTTCATTCACGGAAACCGTCGCGGTCGCGGCGTCGAACTCGGCCTTGTAGTTGTCATAATCGCTCTTTGCCATTGCATGCTGAGGATACAGACGCTGCGCGCGTTCCCAGTTGTTCTTCGCGAGAACAAGTTTCGCCTTCGCAAGATCAATGTTGGCTTTGGAACTCAGGATCGCGGCATTTGCTTTGAGCTTCTGCGCCTCTGCAGAACGCATCTCCGCATCGTAGACAAGATCGTCGATCCGGGCAAGCACCATGCCTTCCTTCACCGGGGAACCGTAATCAACCGCTTTCCCGTCCGCATCCTTCTCGAACACTGTGATTTTGCCGCTGACCTGCGCACCGACATTCACAAGTTCCTCCGGCTCAACGGTTCCCGTTGCGCTGATTGATTTCACCAGATCGGCGCGCCCGAGCGCCTGGGTCGAATAGTTCACCTTCCCTGGTGCGGCATCCTTCGAGTTTAAAAAGTACCAGATTCCTCCCGCAACCGCGGCAAGAACCACAACAGCAATGACAGGTTTCAAAATTTTCATATATCATCTCCTCTTCATTATACCTTCATTAACGCCGGATTCTGGAAAATATTGTGTGGAAGATTCAGAAAAAGAAAAACCCCTTCAGAAAAATTCCGGAGGGGTTCGTTTCAAAGGAAAAATGTTTCAGCGGCGGATGAATGTTGCACTGTAACGGATCATCGAATCCGCGTGTCCGGCAAAACGATCCTGTTCCGGCTGCGGCTGGACTGGGGAAAGCAGCGAACAGCCTATCGCCTTGCAGCTCCGCACAAAACGGACCGACTGCATTTTTGTTCCGCGGAAGCTCACCGAAAACTGATTTCCGTTTTTCTGAAACTCCACATTGCCGTCCGGAATGCCGAGCGCACGAACCAGCTTCTGCACATTCTCCTCGCGGAAAGCGGAACGGGCCGGCACACTCCAGACCTGATCCACTTTATCCGGAATCGCAACCGGAAGCTGTGTCAGATTCTTCCCGTGGACAATCTGCGGACCGGATACCGGCATATTGGAAAAACTGGCATCGGCAAGCTCGGAAACATCAATCGCTCCGAGTTTGCGATACCCCGGAGCAGCGACAGGTTCGCTCAGTTCCGACGGCCGGGATGCTGTCGAAGCAACCCGCTGGGAAAGCGTAACCGGTTCTTCCGATTCCGTCATTTCGTTCCAGATCAGCACGCCGACCGCGCCGAGAATTGCAACAAGCGCGGCAACCCGCAGCAGCACCATCGGACGCGAATACAGGTTGAAGCGGTGTTTATGCTCTTTGTTTTTCAACTGAACTCCGGCTAAAATGCGCTCTGCGATATCCGGCGGAGTTTCCCGTTCCAAAGCCGCATGAAGAACACGCGTCAGCTCCTTCAACTCTTCCAGGTGTTTGCTGCAGCGCGGACACTGCCGCACATGAGAAAGGGTTTTCTGGTCGCCGCACTCTCCGTCATAGACGGCGGAAAGCGTTTCCGGATCCGGGCATTTCATGTTTTCCGGCATGGGGGATTCCATAATTCAGCTCCTTAAAAAAGAATGGGATTCATTTGCACCGCGGACGCGGCATTCCGGAATCAGGGACGCGCAGAATGATCGAGCGCGACAAGATAGGATTTCAGCAGTTCCCTGCCCCGCGCAAGACGCGATTTCACCGTTCCGATTTTGCATTCCAGCTGCTCCGCTATTTTTTCATACGGCATATCGTTCACATGCCGCAGGATCATCGTTTCCCGGAGCGATTCCGGCAGAGCCTGCAATCCGCGGAGCACATTCTTCTCCAGCTCCTCGTTCTCAAGCTTCGTGTCCGGTCTCTCCCGCTCATCGGGCAGCGCTATGATCCGTTCTTCTCCGGTCTCATCGACCGTTTCCGAAATACTTGTCATCAGCCCTTCGCCGCGGCGCCGGTTCCAATGGAACTTGTTGCGGGAAAGATTGATCACAATCCGCTGCATCCAGGTTTCAAAACTGGAATCTCCGCGAAAACCGTCCAGCGCACGGAACGCCCGGACAAATGCGTCCTGGACAACTTCCTCAGCATCCTGCTTCGAATTCAGAAGCCCGTATGCTGTCCGGTAAAGTTTCGGCGCATACAAGGTAACCAGACGGTCAAACGCCGCCTTGTCACCCGCCTTGAAGCTCTGAATCAGCTCTGCGGTCTCGCGTACTATTTCAATTTCTTTATCTGCTGCTACGGGCATAAGACAATTCCCCGGTAAAAATGTTCCCGCATTTCATCATAAAAAATGCAGACTGTTCCGGCGCTTTTCTTCAAGTCTACCTTAACAGTTTAGTATAACATAATATAAAAAACCGTTTTTTCAAGCTGAATTTTTCATTTTCGACGTCAAATCATCAATTATGTTAGCCGCTTCCCGCATGATTTTTCATAAATAATATTTTCCCCTTTGATTTCCGCCGGGAATCGTGTATAGTATTGAAAAACAATAAACAGCAAGGACTCCACATGCAGATCTCTTTCAGCAAAAAAAATAAAACGTTCCGCCTGGATACCGAAAACGTATCCTACGCCATGATGATCGGTCCCGCAGGAGAACTCCGTCACCTCTACTACGGCGCGGCTCTCGGAAAAGACGATGATGTTTCCGGTTTTGCCCATCGCTTCGACCGCGCCTTCTCTCCCCATCCGGAAGGTTTGACGCCCGACGATTCCCTCAACATCGCATGTCTCGAATATACGGCGTTCGGTTCCGGCGACTTTCACAATGCCGCTCTCGCTCTCCGCAAGGAAAACGGAACCGCCGTCACTTCCGCAGTCTACAAGAGCCATGTCATCACAAAAGGCAAAGCCCCCCTGCCCGGACTTCCCGCCAGTTTCGCTCCGGAAAAAGAGGTTCAGACTCTCGAAATCACTCTCGCCGACAGCTTCTCCGGCGCGGAAATCGTTCTCCGCTACTCTATCTTTGCCGACTCCGATGTCATTGCACGTTCGGTGAAAGTCGTCAATCCGACCGGACAGACAATCCGCATTGAAAAGCTCATGAGCGCGGAGCTGGATTTCGATTCAGCCTCCTTCGACATGCTCTATCTTCAGGGCAAATGGGCCCGCGAGCGCCACGCCGTCCGCACTCCGCTTCAGCCCGGGATGCAGGGCTTCCGCAGCGCCCGCGGCTCCACCGGACACCAGTACAACCCCGGCGTTGTTTTCGCTGAAAAAAACGCAAATGAACTTCACGGCGATGTCTACGGGATGCTCCTCCTTTACAGCGGCAGCTACGCCGTTGAAGTGGAAGTCGATGAATACGAATCCACCCGCGCAATGCTCGGCATCAACCGCGAAAACTTCACCTGGAACCTCAATCCGGGCGAAGAATTCAATTCCCCCGAAGCGCTCCTGCTCTTCTCCGCAAACGGCTTCGGCGGTCTCTCCGCGCAGAGCCATGCGTTCCTCATGAACCATGTCATCCGCAGCCCCTGGAAACACGTCAAACGCCCGATCCTCGTCAACAACTGGGAAGCAACCTACTTCGATTTCAACGACGACAAGATTTACGACATCGCCAAAGCCGCCTCCAAACTCGGCATCGAAATGCTCGTTCTCGACGACGGCTGGTTCGGCAAGCGCAACGACGACCACACATCTCTCGGCGACTGGTTTGTCAACACCGAAAAGCTCGGTGATTTCTCCAAACTCGTCAAAAAAATCAACAGACTCGGCATGAAGTTCGGTCTCTGGTTCGAGCCCGAAATGATCTCTGAAGTAAGCGAACTCTACAAGGAGCATCCCGACTGGGTTCTCTCCGTTCCGGACGCACCCCGCTCCATCGGACGCACCCAGATGGTTCTCGACATGTCCCGCAAGGAGGTCGTCGATTATCTCTTCGAAACGATCTCCGGCATCCTGCATTCCGCGAACATTGAGTACATCAAGTGGGATATGAACCGCAATCTCACGGAAATCCACTCCGCGGCCCTCCCGCCGGAACAGCAGGGCGAAGTCGCACACCGTTATGTCCTCGGAGTCTACGACCTCCACGAACGCCTGATCAAAGAGTTCCCGAATCTCCTCATTGAAGGCTGTTCGGGCGGAGGCGGACGCTTCGACGCCGGCATGCTCTACTACGTTCCGCAGATCTGGTGCAGCGACGACTCCGATGCAGTCGAGCGCATTCCGATTCAGCTCGGAACCTCCCTCTTCTATCCCTGCGGCACGATGGGCGCACATGTCTCCGTCTGCCCGAACCACCAGACCGGCAACACAACGCCCTTCAAATTCCGCGGTGACATCGCACTCGCCGGAACCTTCGGATATGAACTTGACGTTGCAAAACTCTCCGAAGAAGACAGCGAACTGGTCCGCGAGCAGGTCAAACAGTATCACAAATACAACGACCTGATCCGCGAAGGAGCCTTCCACCGCATCACCGAAGGATTCGGACTCGACAACCTCGCCGCCTGGTGCTGGGTCTCCGCCGACAGGAAAGAGGCGCTTGTGACCGTTGTCCATAAACTCAACGATCCCTGCTCGCAGTCGCCGGTGATCCGCATCCGCATTCCCGGACTTGATCCGGAGCGCAAGTACACACTCAAAGGACGCGATTTCACCGCACATGGAGCCACCTTCATGAACGCCGGAATCAACGCAAGCGCCGATCTGCGCGGAAACGCGTCCAGCGTCCTCTATCATCTGAAGGCAAAATAAATGTCCGCTCTCAAGCTGATTCCGCTGATTCTGTTTGCGGGCATGGTCGGAACCCTCTGCCGGTACCTGGGACTGAAACTGGTATCGGCATGGTCCGCTTCATTTCCGTTCGGAACATTCGCCGTGAATATCGCCGGAGCGTTTCTCGCCGGTCTTCTCTTCGCGCTTGCGAAGAACCGTCTGCCGGGACTTGCTCCGTGGCTGCCCGTCCTGATGATCGGCTTCCTCGGCGCATTCACGACCTTCTCCACATTCATGCTGGAAAGCGTCAACCTGGCACTCTCCGGTTCGTGGGGAAAAGCCGCGCTGAATCTGATCGGACAAAACATCACCGGCTGCCTCGCGGCATTCGCCGGAATCGCGCTCGGACGCGTCATCTGAAGGAACTCTCATGGAAAACCCGCTTTATCATGTCACGCTTGTCGCACCGGAAATTCCGCAGAACACTGGAAATATCGGACGCATCTGCTGCTGCACGGAATGCCGTCTGCACCTTGTGGAACCGATCTCGTTTTCTCTGGAAGACAAGTATGTCCGCCGCGCCGGAATGGATTACTGGCATCATGTGGACTTTCAGCGTCATCCGGACTGGAACGACCTGCTGAAAACAGCGAACGGCGCCCCGCTCTATTTTTTCTCCACCAAAGCGAAAAAACTCTACTGGGACTGTCCGATGGAACCCGGGGCGTTTCTCGTTTTCGGAAGCGAAGGGCATGGTCTGCCGCAGGAGTACCACGACCGTTATCCGGAAAACTTCTACACAATCCCGATGCCCGGCAATTTCAACCGCAGTCTGAATCTTGCGAACTCGGTTGCCGTGGCTGTCTACGAGGGATTGCGGCGTAAATTTTCCGCAAAAATCTGAAGAAACCTCCAATTCGGGGTTGATTCACCCGTACGCTATGATATATTATCCTTTGAAGCACTCAACTCAACAAAGGATTTTTCATGAATATCATAGAACTCGCAGCCAATCCGACCAGGGATTACCGTCCGGTTCCGTTCTGGAGCTGGAACGACAAGCTCGAAGCCGGTGAACTTGCCCGCCAGATCGAACTGATGCACGACGCCGGAATCGGCGGCTTCTTCATGCATGCCCGCGGCGGTCTTCTCACTGATTACCTCTCCGACGACTGGTTCGATGTCACCAAAGCAGCCATTCATGCGGCGGAAAAATGCGGCATGAACCCGTGGGCTTACGATGAAAACGGCTGGCCCAGCGGATTCGGCGGCGGAATCGTCAACGGTCTCGGACTTGAATATCAGCAGAAGTATCTGCGCTGGCGCAAAATCTCCCCTGCGGATCTCGCCGGAGCGGAACATAAAATTGCCGTTTATTCCCTTGATTGCAAACGCATTTCCGAAGAAGAGGCGAAGACGCAGAGCGAAATTCTCCTCTTCTATTTCGATGTCAACCCCTACTACGTCGACACCCTCGATCGCAAGGTTACGGAAAAGTTCCTTGAAGTCACCCATCAGGAATATTTCAACCGCCTCTCCGAATCCGAACGCAAGGAAATGCAGGGCTTCTTCACCGATGAACCGCAAATCTCCCGCAACGGCATTCCGTGGTCGTTCATTTACGAAAGCGAATACCGCGCCGCCTATGACGAAGAACTGCTCGATGTTCTCCCCGCGCTCTTCTTCAAAACCGACCGCTTCGAACGCACACGCTGGCGGTTCTGGCGCCTTACGACGCGTCTCTTCATGAACAATTTCATGAAGCCAATTCATGACTGGTGCACTGCCCACGGCTGGAAACTCACAGGTCACATGGTCTGCGAAGACAACTACTCATCTCAGCTCACCAGCAACGGCGCCGTCATGCCGATGTACCAGTATTTCCACATTCCCGGCATGGATGCGCTCGGACGCGGAATGGTTTCCGTCGCAACAACGCTCCAGCTTGCAAGCGCAGCGGCGCAGGCGGGACTCAATCAGATTCTCTCCGAAACGTTCGCCCTTTGCGGATGGGCTGTCGATTTTGCCGACCTCAAGTGGCTCTATCAGTGGCAGACCGTGCATGGCATCAACCTGCTCTGTCAGCACCTGGAGGGTTACTCTCTCCGCGGAATCCGCAAGCGCGACTATCCCGCCTCTCTCTTCATTCATCAGCCGTGGTGGGAACACTACCGCCCGTTCAACGACGCCTTCTCCCGTGTCGGCGTCATGCTTGCAAACGGAGAAATCCGCACCAATGTTCTGCTCCTGCACGGAATTTCGACCGCGCACATCTTCCACGATGAAACGCGCGAAGCGACCGAGCATTACATGCTCTATTCCGCCAACTTCGAGGATCTCAGCCAGGCGCTTGAATCCGCGCACATCAATCATCACTACGGAGATGAAACGCTCATGGAGCTCTACGGCTCCGTACAGAACGGACGCCTCGTCATCGGCAAGCAGAGCTACTCGCTCGTTCTCCTGCCGAAACTGATGAACCTCTCCCCGAAACAGGCGGAACTCCTCGCAGAATTCGTCCGCCAGGGCGGAAAAATCCTCGGTGTGCAGAACGATCTGGATCCGCATTTCTATCTCGGAGGAGAACTCGCGGACGACCTTCCGCTTCTCAAAGAGATCCAGTGGTTCGACTCTTCCGAAGCGATGATCCGCGAAGCAGCAAAGCTCGCCGATCCGATCGCTGTTCCGCTCAAGGGTACCGCTGCGGATCAAATCACCGCCCCGGACTGTCAGGCAAAGAAAATCCATGTTGCCCGCCGCTATTTCAGCAATCTCGACGGCAAACCCGCGCGTCTTTACTACTACGTCAACATTGAGCGCTTCGAATCTTTCGAAACAGAACTTTATCTCGATGCCGCAGGCGTGGAAGCATTCGATCCCGAAACCGGAAAAATCGTTCCGGTATACTTTGAAAAAACCGCTCAAGGGCTCAAAGTTCCGCACCGTTTCGAACCTGCCGGAGCATTCATGCTGCTGGCGCGCGACACAGAGACTGAATCCGCGAAACCCGTGGTTCATCCGGAAAAATCGCTCGCACTCAAGCCGGAATACCGCATCGCGGAAGTCTCCGAAAACTTGCTGACTCTGGATTACTGCGGCTATGAAGCGGATGGCAAAAAAATCTCCGATCATGAATACGTTCTCTCCGTCCAGGACAAACTCCTGACCTATGAGCGCGATGTGGACACCGTTCTGACGTATGAATTCACCGTCGGCGAAACCTTCCCCGCCGGAACTCCGCTTACTCTCCTCATTGAGCGTCCGGAACGCTATGAAATCAGCGTCAACGGCAAACCTGTTTCCAACACCCCGGAAGGCTTCTTCGCCGACAAGGCGTTTGAACGCATTGCCATCGGTAACGCCGTTGTCAAGGGCAGAAATGTCATCCGCCTGCACACAACCTTCCATCAGCCGCCGGAAACCTACAGAGGCATCGCGGCGTCGCGCGTGTTCGAATCGGAAAAGAACAAACTCGCATTCGATTCGGAAATCGAAGCGGTCTACATCTGCGGCAATTTCGGTGTTGCAACCGCAGCGCCGTTCCGTGATCTGGAACGCAACGGCGAACGCTGCGCCGGACCGTTCACGCTCGAAGCTCAGCCCGAAACGGCAGATATCCGTCATCTCGAACAGTCCGGCTTCCCCTTCTTCGCCGGAAAAATTGCTCTCGAACAGACCGTCGATGTGGAAAACGGCAAGGAGAGCGAGCCCTGCCGCATCGCATTCAATTATGTCTTCGCGAACATTGCGGAACTCGAACTGAACGGAACGAAACTCGGCACCATCCGCCGCCCGGATTATTCCCTGGATATTCCCGCCGGAGTTCTGAAAGCCGGTACGAACACCCTGCGGATTACCCTTGTGAATTCGCTGCGCAACATGCTAGGTCCCTTCCATAAGGAAGAAGGCGAACTCTTCGGCGTCGGTCCTGCGTCCTTCTACAAGGATCCCGGTGTTTTCTGTCCCAAAGGCGCTCCCGACTGGAACAGCGAGTACTGCTTCCTCCGCTTCGGATGTGACTGAAAAAGTTCAATTTTCAGGTCTGCAGAGCCCTGAAAAAGCTCTGCAAACCTGATTTTTAAAGAAAAACGAAATAAAATTGAGCAGAAAACTTGAATATCGCGGGTTTTGGCGCTAAATTTCCCGTTGATTGGAATTTTTATTAACAAGGGCGCACAAAACTGAAATGGACTACCAGAACACAGTAAAAAAAGAAGTGACCGTCTCCGGAATCACGCTCCATACAGGAGTCCGGGCGACTCTGCGGATTCTCCCCGCCCCCGAAAACACGGGCATCGTCTTCCGCCGTGTCGATATGCCGGGCAAACCCGAAGTGCAGGCAGTCGCCGGAAACGTCATCGACGTACGCCGCGCAACGACCATTGCCTCCCGCACAACGGGCGCTTTCGTCGTAACGGTTGAGCATATCATGGCCTCGCTGCACGCCTCGCAGGTCGACAATGCCATTGTCGAAATGGACGGTCCGGAGCCGCCGATCGCCGACGGTTCCGCCAAGGCTTATTTCGACGGCATCCAGGCGGTCGGGCTCCAGCAGCTCTCCGCCCCCGCGAAATACTGGACCGCCAGCGCACCGATCACCGTCGATGCAGGCAACAGTCATCTTCTGCTCGAACCGGCGGACAACTTTGAAATCATCTGCCATGTCGAATACGGTACGACGCCGCTCGACAAACAGGATTTCTCCTGCATCGTCACACCGGAATCGTTCGGACGGGAGCTCTCCGACTCCCGAACCTTCTGCATCTATGGCGAACTGGCCCAGCTGCTCGCAGCCGGACTCGTCAAAGGCGGAAGTCTCGACAACGCGGTCATCATGCATGACGGCGCGATCATCTCCAAAGACGGAATGCGTCACAAGGAGGAATTCGCCCGCCACAAAATGATGGATCTCGTAGGCGACATTTATCTGACCGGCATGAGGGTTCGCGCCAAAGTCACCGCGATCCGGGCGGGTCACCCCACCCACGTCAAACTCGCGGGCGAAATGCTGGCTCAATACGCAGCGAATCATCAAAATTCATGAAAGGATACCACCGATGGCTGAAATTCTGACACACAATCAAATTCTGAAACAGCTTCCCTACAATGACCAGATGCTGCTTCTCGACCGCGCCTGCCTCGACGACCCCAAAAAGGTTGTCGGTCTCAAGAACGTCACCATGAACGAGTGGTATTTCCAGGGGCACTTCCCCCACCACCCGATCGTCCCCGGCGTCCTCCAGGTCGAATCCATGGCGCAGCTCGCTGAACTCGCCGTCTGGAAACGCCTCGACCCGAACCGCGAAGGCGATATCTACATCAAGGAACTCAACAAAGTCAAATTCCGCCGCCCGAACAATCCCGGCGACAGAATCATGCTCGAAGCGGAAATCATCGCGGAAACCTCCGATACCGTCACCCTCGCAGCTACCGCGACCAACAAGTCCGGTCTCACCGCCCAGGCGCAGATCACCTTCGGCATCCGTGAAAGAGTCCAGCCCTCAATGCCCTCTTTCAACGAATTCGACAAGTGCGCCGAAAGCCCGATGGACGTCGAAAAAATCGCCGCTCTCATCCCGCACCGCTACCCCTTCCTCTTCGTCGACTATGTCTCCAAGATTGAAGGGCCGCACGTCACCGCCGTCAAGAACATCACCGCCGAAGAGCCCGCTCTCCGCCGCTATGCCGACGGCTATTCCGTCCTGACCGGAACCGTCCAGCCCGAAATCCTCGCGCAGGCCGGTGCCATCATCATGCTTTCGAATGAAAAGAACAAAGGCAAGCTCGCATACTTCATGGCGATCGACCATGCGGAATATCTGAAGCCCATTCTCCCCGGCGACCAGCTCGTTCTGGAAGTCGATATTCCCGAAACGAAATCCAAGTTCGGAAAAGGCGAAGGCTTCATCACCGTCGACGGCGAGCGCATCGCAAACATGAACATGATGTTCGCGATCGTTGATCCCTGATCTCTGGAGGTGCAGGATGGCGGCTAAAAAGAAAACAGATTCTCTGATTCCGGAGCCTGAAAAGCTCCGTTCTCTGCTGGAAGGGCGCATGATTGATCCGCATTCCGTGCTCGGCATGCATACCGCACCCGGCGGAAATGTTATCGTCCGTGTTTTCGACCCCATGGCGGAATCCGTCAAGGTCTGCGGAGAAAACTCCCGGACAACCGCCGTCCTGAAAAAAATTCACCCCGACGGACTCTTTGCGGCGGAATTCCCCGTCCGCAAATTCTTCCGTTACGAAGTGGAAAAACGTTTCCCCAACGGAACCTCTTTCCGTGCCCGCGATCCCTATTCCTTCCTCCCCGCCGTCGGCGAGATGGACATCTATCTCTTCAACTCCGGCGAACACCACAAGGTCTATGAGATGATGGGCGCGCACTGCATCACCGTCGATGGTACGCGCGGCGTCCGCTTCACCGTCTGGGCGCCCAACGCCGACCGCGTCTCCGTTGTCGGCAACTTCAACTGCTGGGACGGCCGCCGCGAACCGATGCGCCTGCTCGGCACCTCCGGCGTCTGGGAGCTTTTCCTCCCTGGAATCCAGCCCGGCGAAGTCTACAAATATGAAATCCGCGCAAAAAACGGCGATGTCTTCACCAAGCTCGACCCCTATGCGTGGCGCACCGAAATGCGTCCCTCCAACGCCGGAATCGTCGCCAATCCCGAACCGTTCGCCTGGACCGATTCCGCATGGCTCGAAACCCGCGCAAAAAATAATATTCAGAAGTCTCCGATGAACATTTACGAAGTTCATCTCGGTTCCTGGCAGGGACCCGGCACAACTCCCATGACCGGAGAAGATGACTTCAACAACTACCGTCAGCTCGCTGACGCCCTCGGCAAATACGTCGTCGACATGGGCTACACTCATGTGGAGCTTCTGCCGATCTGCGAACACCCGCTCGACCAGTCCTGGGGATATCAGGTCTCCGGTTTCTACGCCCCGACCGCCCGCTTCGGAACGCCCGAAGACTTTGCGTACTTCGTCAACCACATGCACGAACTCGGCATCGGCGTCATTCTCGACTGGGTTCCCGCTCATTTCCCGAAAGACGCCTTCTCGCTCGGACGCTTTGACGGCACCGCTCTTTACGAACACGCCGATCCCCGTCAGGGTGAACAGAAAGACTGGGGAACATACATCTTCAATTTCGGCAGAAACGAAGTCAAAGGCTTTCTGCTCGGCAGCGCGCTCTACTGGCTCGACCGCTTCCACGTGGACGGTCTCCGCGTCGACGCCGTCGCCTCAATGCTCTATCTTGACTACTCCCGCGAAGCCGGACAGTGGATCCCGAACAAATACGGCGGCAATGAAAACCTTGAAGCCGTCGCATTTCTGAAGCGCCTGAACGAACTCGCCCATGAACTGCACCCCGGCATTGCGATGATCGCGGAAGAATCGACCTCCTGGCCCGGCGTTTCCAAGCCGACCTATCTCGGCGGACTCGGCTTCACCTTCAAGTGGAACATGGGCTGGATGCACGACACGCTCGAATACATGGAGCTCGACCCAATCTACCGCAGTTATAATCACGGCAAGCTGACCTTCTCGCTGCTTTACGCGTTCTCGGAAAATTTCATTCTTCCGCTGAGCCACGATGAAGTCGTTCACGGCAAGCGCTCGCTTCTCAACAAAATGCCGGGCGATTATCAGCAGAAGTTTGCAAATCTCCGCGCACTTTATGCCTACATGGCGATGCACCCGGGCAAAAAACTGCTCTTCATGGGCGGCGAGTTTGCTCAATGGATTGAGTGGAATGAAAAAGCTCCGCTCGACTGGTTCCTGCTCGATTATCCCCAGCACAGAGCCATGCAGACAATGGTCCGCGCCCTCAACAAGTTCTACAAGGCAACCCCCTCGCTCTGGAACAACGACTTCTCGCCCGACGGGTTCCAGTGGCTCGACGGCGGCGACTACCGCCAGTCCATCGTCTCCTTCATCCGCTGGGACGATGCGTACGAAAACCCGGTTGTCATCATTCTGAATCTCACTCCGGTTGTCCGCGACAACTATGTCACCGGAGTTCCCCTCCCCGGCGAGTGGGAGGAAGTTTTCAACACCGATCGTTCCGAATACGGCGGAACGAACCTTCTGAATTCCTGCGTCATGCACACGCAGGACGGGCTGTATCATGGACAGTCCCAGCACATCACTCTGCGCCTCCCGTGGCTCGGAGCAGTGATTCTGAAGCCGAAAAAGTCCTGACGGAGCACCATACCCTGTATGAGTACCACAAAAAACGGCGGTATCGCCCGGGCGCAGGCAAACTTCTGTCTCGCGTTCGTCAAGGAAGCGCTTGATGCGGTTCTCGCGAACGGAGATACTGCCGACCGCTTTGCCGCAGCGAAGTTCCGCCGTGAAAAACGGATCGGATCCCGCGACCGCCGCTTCATATCCAATACGCTGTTCGCCGCATTCCGCTGGCTCGGATGGATCCGCGCCGCCGGAATCGAAGCGAATCTTCCGCTCGTGCTTGCCGCCGCTTCTGCCGCAGAAGGCTCTGCACCCGACGCAGCTTTCTGCTGGGCCGCCGAAGCAGGAATTGCGCCGGAACTTTGGACCCGCGCACTTTCCCGCCCGACTCCCGGAGAACGTTTTGCCGCGCTGCTTTCAATTCCCGAACCGCCCGAAGCATGGAACCTCTTTCCTGCCTGGTTCAAGAATGAACTGCCGGAACCGCTCCGGAAGAACGATACTCTTCCGCTCTACATGCAGAAGCGTCCGCCGATGTGGCTCCGCGCCCAGACGCCAAACATCTCAGCTTTGATTGCGGATCTGAACCGCAGCGGTTTTGCCGCGGAGCAGCTCCCCTTTTCTCCCAAATCCCTGAAAATCGCGGATGCGCGCGGCAGTCTCTACAATACGCCCGAATTTCTCGCGGGCAAATTTGAAATTCAGGATTTCTCGTCCCAGTGCATCGGACGCGCCTGCATGGCGCAGCCCGGTGAGTCCTGGTGGGATGTCTGTGCTGGCGGCGGCGGGAAATCGCTTCAGCTCGCCGATATGATGCAGCGCCGCGGAACGGTTTATTCCACCGATATCCGCGCCTACAAGCTCGAAGATCTCAAGCGCCGCGCCGCACGCGCCGCTTTCCCGAACATCCGCTGTGCGGAGTGGGACGGCACACGCCCGACCGGTTCAAAAGCCGGGCAGTTTGACGGTGTTCTCATCGACGCGCCATGCTCCTCCTCCGGACGCTGGCGCCGCAACCCCGACGGACGCTGGACAACGCCTCTTTCCCGCGTGGAAGAGTTGACCGCGATCCAGTCTCAGATTCTCGAAAATGCATCGGCAGGTGTCCGCAGGGGCGGCGTCCTCGTCTATGCAACCTGTTCGCTGTTCGAACGGGAGGACGAAAAAATCGTCCTTGATTTTCTCTCCCGCCACCCCGAATTTCATCTGGAGCCATTCCGCTCACCGGATGGAACGGAGTGCAGCGGAATGCTCCGCACGCTCCCGATGAGCGCGGATTGCGATGCTTCATTTGTCGCCAGAATGCGCAACTTAACATAAAGGAACCAAGATGTCTCAAGAAGATCACACGCCGGAAGAAAAGCCTCCGTCTTACATTGATTTTCACACTCACTCATTCATCCCCGATGACGCAAATGTCATGCGGATTCAGAACATCTTCCCCGATGTCTCGGGCGAAGTGGAGGAACTCCCCGCACATTTTACCATCGGTATTCATCCAAAAAACATCGACACCGAGTTTCTGGAGCGCGACCTCAAAATCATGGAGGACGTACTGACGGAAAACGCCGGAGCGGTCATTGCAGTCGGCGAGTGCGGACTTGACAAGTTTTCTCTTGTCCCGCATGAAATCCAGGAGAAAGTTTTCATTGCGCAGGTTCAGCTTGCACACCGCTTCAACCTCCCGGTCGTTGTCCACTCGGTCCGCAGCTGGCAGGAAGTCATCCGCATCAAAAAACAATATGCTCCGAAACAGACGTGGATCGTTCACGGCTTCCGCAGCTCGCTCGAAACGGCGGAGTCGCTCCTGAAACACAATATTCTGCTCTCCTTCGGCGAAGCGATTACAGAAGAGCAGTCGAAAGCGCGCGACGTAATCGGCGAACTCGAACCGGAATCCTTCTTTCTGGAAACCGATGAGAGCACGCTCCCGATCGAATACATCTACAAAGCTGCCGCAGAACTCCGCGACTGCGAAGTCGATGAACTCAAAGAACAGCTCGCCGAAAACTACCGGAGGGTCTTCGGTAAATGAATACAGGCTGGCAGTGCCGGACGGAGCTTCTTCTGGGAGAAGAGGCTCTGCACCGGGTTGAACGGGCGCACATTCTGTGCGTCGGTCTCGGGGGCGTCGGCGGAATTGCAACGGAACTTCTTGCCCGTACAGCGGTCGGCGAACTCACGATTGTCGACGGCGATATTGTGGAAGATTCCAACCGCAACCGGCAGATTATTGCGACAACTCTGACCTCCGGCCGCTCCAAAGCGGAAGCAATGGCGGAACGGCTTCTCACAATCAACCCGGAGTTGAAACTCCATGTCCGCAATGAATTTCTGAAAGATGAAACGCTTCAATCCCTTCTGGATTCCGAGCGTTTCGACTGCGTTCTGGATGCAATCGACACGCTCGCTCCGAAGGTTCACCTGATTGCGGGTTGTCTGAAACGCAATCTGAAGATTGTCTCCTCCATGGGTTCCGGCGCGCGCAGGAATCCGGAGTGCGTCCGATGCGTCGACCTCGAAAAAACCTTCAACTGTTCTCTTGCGAAAGCAGTTCGTCAGCACCTGCACCGTCTCGGGCTCAAGGGGACGGGCTGCCGTGCAGTGTTTTCGACGGAACCGCCGATCAAAACAGCCGTTTACGATCCGGAAACGATGAGCAGCAACAAACGTTCGGTTTTAGGCACCATCTCCTACATGCCGACCGTTTTCGGCTGCCATTGCGCCGCCGAAGTCATCCGCCGGATCACAGAAGAAGCATAAAAAGTCAACGCGGGCGGCCGCCTTCAAAAGCAGCCGCCCGCGTTTCATTTATCCGCGCAGGACATACGTTCCCGCCGGAATTGCGGAGCTCCAGACCAGCCTCACCGCAGATGCCGTGCAGAAAATCTGAAGACCGGAACTGTTCGTTATATTCAGCTCCGAATCATCGCTCTGCCGTTGGAAAAGCGAAAAATCAAACGGCTTTGAAACATTCAGCGCGGTGTATAGAATCTCCTGTTCCGCTGCAGTATTCCCCTCTGCAATTGTAAACGAATATTCCACATTCTTCGGACGCGGCAGAGGAACCGGAGCGCTCCACGCCGCATTTGCGACATTCGCCGGACGCAGCCGCACCCACTCCGCATTCGCGGAAGATGCGGACCAGACGCTTCCGTCCGCCGAAAACGAAGTCTCTATCCCGGCGGAGAGCTGCGCAAGCGTCCATGTCTGATACGCATTAAGCTCCGTTTCCGGAATCGTTTCCGCGAGTGAACTCTGATCCAGCACACCGAGAATTGTCAACGGCACAACCGCACGAACAAGTTCCACGCGCTGCGAGGATGCATCCAGCCCGGCAAGACGCAGCTCAAGTCCGCGCGTCGCAATCCGTTCCACATCCGCATATTCAAAAAGTTTTTTGAGTTTTTCCGAACGGAATGCCAAAGAGAACTGAAAAACTCCGCGAGCAGGAACCGAGCCAGGCAGACAGGAACTTGTTTTTGCCATCGGCTGCTTCAGAAGATCCGCAGTTCCGCCGGCAAGATAATCGGAAGGCGCAAGAGTTTCGTCCACATGGAATTTGTACCCGCCGTCGCAGGGCGTTACGGCGGTGTATGAGACCTCCTGAAGGGAACCGTCCGTCTTCGTCAACCGCAGTTGTCCTTTTCCCGGAATCAGCGAATCATCCACATCCAGTTCCAGCTGGACAACGCTGTTTTCACACGAGACGAAACGTCCCGGATAGGCGCTGATATAGGTATCGTCCGCGGCAAGCGATGCGATGCTCGGCGTATACTCGAACTCTGTAAGTGGCGTCCAGTTCGCGGGCGAAGAACCGGAAACGGCCGTGACAAGATGCCATTCAAAAATCCGCCGCTCGCCGTAAGCGGCTGTAAAGGGATTGTTGAGAGAGCGCGGGCTTCCGTCAGCATCGAATACTTCGCCAGTTGTGACATTGCAGTAAATGACTGTTTTCATCTGGAATCTCCTTTTTTGAGGTTTCCGGTGCTGAAAATGTCAACCGAACAAAAAAGCCAGCCAAGTTCCCTGATGTTTGAAAATCGGTTGACAAGGAAAATCTGTTTCGGATGCGTCATGGTGACGGATCCGTAAAACAGGAGAAAAGCATGGCGTTGAAAACAGTTTTTCACGACATCGCCGAGGTTCCGGAAAAATTCCGGGAACTCTATTCGGAAACCTCCCCCGGAGTCTGGACTCTCACAGGCATCGAGGGACTCAAAACCGCACAGGATTTCCAGCAGCTCCGTTCCTCAATGGAACAGCAGCTTGCGGAAGCGGAACATCTCCGCACCCTCTGCGAAAAGAACGGCATTCAGCCCGACCGCGTCGATTCACTCTTCGACGAATTCGCCGATCTGAAAGCAAAACTTGCAACCCGCGATTCCGCAATTCAGGCGGAACGGATCAAGAATGAGCTCCGCGAAACCGCACTCAAAATGGGCGTCCGCGCCGAAGCGCTCCCCGATGTCCTCGCACGCGCCTCCATCTTTGAAACGGGCGAAGACGGAACCGTCCGCGGCAAACCGGAAAACGGCCGTGTCGGCGTTGCGGAATGGCTGGAAAAACAGCTCCGTGAGTCTCCGCACTGGCTCGCGCCCTCCCGTTCCGCCGGCGTCCGGCAGAACATTTTCCCGTATGCAGCCCGCGCCGCCGCACAAAACACGATGGCGGAACTCATCGCAGAATCCTGGAACAACCACAGATAAGATAAGGAGTTATTATGACAGCATCTCTCTATGAAATCGCCCTCGGTCCCGACAAATCCCAGCGCGCAGTCGTCGACGCCATCACCTGCGAAGCCCCGATCCTCCGCGACCTCCCGATGGAGCCCTCCTCCCACGGACTCTGGAACATCTATGAATCCATGAAGGACGTCACCGGCGGCGATCTTGTCGACCTCGACGCTCCGCTGCCGAAAGTCTCTGCGGAATCGGAACTCAAGCAGACCGATCTCTCCATCATCGGCGGAGAAATGGAAGTCGGCGAAGACACCGCACGCAAGCTCGGCGGCCCCGTCTCCTATTTCGCGAAAAAAGCAACGCCCGTTCTCCGCAAAACCGGCATGTCCGCGGAACGCAGCCTGCTTTATGACAACTTCCGCGCCTTTGCCATCCGCAACGGAAATGTGCAGTCAGCAGGCGGAACCGGAACCAAGAACTATTCGATTCTCTGCGTCCATTACGTCCCCGGAGAAATCACCGGAGTCTACGATCCCGCGGGATTCGGCAACGGCAAAACCTTCGATCTCACTCCGATCGCAGGCGGCGAGCTCTACAAAAATGCGGAAGGACGCCTCGTCTACGGAATGCGTCTGAAAACCTATTTCGGCGTTCAGCTCGCAAATCCCGATTACGTCAGCGCCATTGTCAACTGCGACATTGACTCCGACTCCACCTCCGCCCGCACCTTCCCGACCATGCGCCAGATGGACAAGCTGCTCATTGACGCCCGCGCTGGTCAGAACACCTTCATTTTCTGTCATCCCGCAGTCAAGGCGTACCTCGGAACCACCTGCAAACTCGAACATATGACGCTTGTTTCCGGAAACGGCTTCTCCACGCAGATCGACGCCTGGAACGGAGTTCCGATCATCACAAGCTTCAATTTCGACAACGGCACCGAAAACGCCGTTTCTCTCTGAACCTGAAAGGAATCCACCATGAGTTTTTCCAAAGCAATCTCGTCTGAACTTCATGACACACCCGTCCTCGACACCGCGCTCCCGAATGCGACCACGCTCACATCCGCCCCGTTTCTCTGCAGCGGAAGCGCGCTCGGACTCGAAATCGTCGGCACGGTCACCAAAGCCGCAACCATCGCTTCCGGCAAAAAGCTGACGGTCAAGCTTCTTGCCTCCGAAACGAAAAACGGCACATTCAATGAATATGCTGTCCTCTGCACGGCAACCGACAAGGCGCTTGCCGCCGGAACCGAGCTTTTCCGCTTCGCTCCGGTCTCCACGGTTCCGTTCTGGAAGAAAATCAGCATCTCCGCCGATTCCGATCTCTCCGCCGGAAAGATCATGGTCGGGCTCGTCCGTAAAGTCGGCTGAAACAGCTGAAACACACGGGACCGGATCATACCGCCGTCCGGTTCCGCAAATGAGGTGTTTAATGAGTTCAAAACTGCTCTATGTCTCGCCTGAAGAAGCGGATTCGTTCGCAACCGGCAGAGAGGAAACGCTTTTCTGGTTCGACCTTTCCGAACAGGAAAAGATCAGCGCCCTCACCCGCGCGGGGGAACTGCTTGACGCCCGCATCATCTGGAGGGGAACTCCCGCAAAACCGGATCGGACGCTCCGCTGGCCCAGGTGCGGAGTTCTCGACGCCGACGGTCTGCCGGTTTCCGCAACGGCAATCCCGGACGCTGTGAAACACGCGGTCTGCGAACAGGCATTCGCCATGTGCGATCCGCAAAGGAAAAAGTTCCGGAAACTGGGACGTTCCGGCGTGAAATCCGCTTCAATGGGCGGACTTTCAGTCAGTGTCGGCTCAGGCGAATCCGAATCAGGAATCGCCAAAGAAGCGCTGGAATGGATCAGCGCATTCGGACGCCTCCGTTCCGGCGGAACCGGCGGTTCCGTCTGCGGGGCAATTCTGCGCGGATAATATACGGCGCGGAGAGAAAGAATTCTGTTCTCTCCGCGCTCTTTTTATTTTTTGCAGAACTCTTTCGCGCATTCCAGAAGGAATGCCATGTCTTCGGGAAGCCCGATCGTGATGCGCACGAACTCACCGGTCATCTCTCCCGGGAAATAGCGGACAAGAATCTGCTTCGTCCGCAGAAACTCAAAGAACCCTTTGCCGTCGCGGTTCGGCGGAGCGGCAAAAAGGAAGTTGGTCTGCGAGGGAATCACCCGGAAGCCGAGCGCCTCCAGTTTCATGCGGTATTCATCCCGCGTCGCGCGCACCTTCGCCGAAGTCTCCGCAAGATACTCTTTGTCGCGGAATGCCTCCAAAGCAAAAAGCTGGGTCAGGCCGTTGACATTGTACGAATCCTTCACCTTCATCATTTCCGCAATGATTTCCGGCCGGGCAAGCGCATAACCGAAACGGATGCCCGCCAGCGAACGGCTCTTCGAGAAGGTGCGGGAAATAATGACATTCGGATATTTCTTCAGAAACGCATCGCAATTGTCGTCCGCAAAATCGGCATACGCTTCATCGAAAAGCACCGCACCGGAAAATTCCGAACAGAGCTTTTCCATCAGTTCCAGCGGGTACGAATTTCCGGTCGGCGCATTCGGACGCGCAATCATCACGATCGACGCTCCCTGAATTCTCTGCGCGAAATCCTCCGGGAAAGCGAAATTCTCCTCTTTCTTCAAAGGAACCGTAATCACAGGCGCATTCTGAAGCTCCGCCAGAGTCTTGTAAAGCGAATAGGTCGGGACGGGCATCGCAAGCGGATGCGTCTCATCCAGAAAACAGCGGGCGAGAATCGTCAGGACGTCATCCGAGCCGTTCGCGGCAATCACCTGATCCGGAGAAACGCCGTGAAATGCGGCGATTTCCTCGCGGAGCGCCTGGGCAACCGGATCGGGATAAAGACGGAGCTTCTCTATTGCAGAATCCGTCAGCACATGCTTCAAACGCGGCGTCGGCGGATACGGATTTTCATTGGTGTTCAGCTTGATGATCCGGTTCCACTTCGGCTGTTCGCCGGGAACGTAACCGGTCAGTTTCGCAATGGAGGGACGAACATTCGGAACTTTCATTTTTTGCAGTCCCTCCGGATGGATGCACTTCTGCCGTGCGCCGCAAGACCTTCCAGCGAAGCAAAACATTCAATGGCGGAAACCTCTTTCATCAGAGCTTCCTCCGAATATTCAAGCAGACTGCTCCGGCGCATGAAATCGGCGGTGGAAAGCCCGTGGAAGAACTTTGCCGTTCCGGCGGTCGGGAGAACATGGCTCGGGCCTGCGGTGAAATCGCCTGCAGGCTCCGGCGTCCACTGTCCAAGGAAGATTGCGCCCGCGGCTTTGATGTGCGGCAGAAGCGCGCGCGGATTCTCACACATCACTTCCAGGTGTTCCGGCGCATAACCGCTTGCGATCGCCGCAGCTTCCAGCATATCTTTGGCTTCGATCATGAACGTGCCGTTTTCAAGCACGCGGTTGACCGTTGCAATGCGCGGGAGCGTAACCGACTGGCGTTTCAGTTCCGCTTCCACAGCATCCAGAAACTCTTTGGAATCCGCAACAATCACGGACTGTTCGAGTCCGCTTCCGTGTTCCGCCTGCGACAGCATGTCGGCGGCGGCGAAAGCGGGATTCGCCGTACGGTCGGCGATAATCATAATCTCGGAGGGACCGGCCACCATGTCAATGGCGACGGAACCGTAAACCAGTTTTTTCGCGGCCGCGACATATGCGTTTCCGGGACCGACGATTTTGTCGACTTTGCGCAGTGTTTCCGTTCCGTATGCAAGCGCGGCAATGGCGTATGCGCCGCCGAGCTTCCAGACCTCTGTCGCCCCCGCCTGTTTCAGAGCGTAGAGCGTTGCTGGATTGACTTTGCCGTTCTTCATCACCGGCGTTGTCGCGACAATCTCCCGCACGCCCGCGGCTTTCGCTATGGCAACCGTATGAATGACCGTCGAAACGAGCGGAGCCGTTCCTCCGGGAATGTAGCAGCCGACACGCTCCATCGGAATGAAGCGTTCACCGAGCGTCACGCCCGGACGCGGCGAGAAGGAATGATCATGCGGTTTGGCCTGTTCCGCAAAAGCGGTGACGTGGGCGATTGCTGTCGCAATCGAAGTCTTTGCGGTCTCATCGACCGCCTGTTCTGCTTCCGCGTATTCTTCTGAGGAAACAACGAACTGAGCGGGGGCAAGCGAGACTTTGTCGAAACGGGCGAGATACTCGCAGACGGCGTCATCTCCGTTTGCTCTGACGTTCGCCACGATTTCCGCGACGGATTTTTCGACTTCGCGCGGACATGCCGGACGGTTGTAGAGCGCGTTCAGTTCAGCCGCCGCATCGGGATCGTTCCATGAAATGCGTTTCATATCCTTCTCCTGTTAGAACTTTCACCTTGTAATATAGCAGACATACGCAGAAATACCAGAAAAATCTTGAAAAAAGAACCGCGGAAGAAAAAATTTCATTTTTTTCTTTTCCTGCACTGGAATTTTCAAAAAAACAGGCATATATTGCAGGACATAATTGATGAATCGTTGGATATAGGCTCCGCTGCTGCCCGTACTGCGGCTGAAGTCAGAATCCCGCGACAGTTTGTTTTAATTTTTTTGTTACACAAGGAGAAACAGAAAATGGCAGAGGTAATCCTCAAGGATGTCTGCAAAATGTACGACGGCGGCGTTCTTGCCGTCAAACACGTCGACCTCGAAATCAAAGACAGGGAGTTCATGGTGCTCGTCGGTCCCTCCGGATGCGGCAAATCCACCACGCTCCGCATGATCGCCGGTCTCGAGGAAATCAGCAGCGGAACCATCAACATCGGAAACCGCGTCGTCAACAACGTCCCCCCGAAGGATCGCGACATCGCAATGGTCTTCCAGAACTATGCGCTCTATCCGCACATGACCGTCTACGACAATCTCGCATTCGGTCTCAAGCTCCGCAAACTTCCGAAAGCGGATATTGACAAGCGCGTGAACGAAGCCGCCGATATTCTCGGCATTCACGATTACCTCCAGCGGCGCCCCAAAGCGCTCTCCGGCGGTCAGCGCCAGCGCGTCGCCGTCGGCCGTGCAATCGTCCGCAAACCCGAAGTCTTCCTCTTCGACGAACCGCTCTCCAACCTCGACGCTAAAATGCGCGTCCAGATGCGTACGGAAATCTCCAAGCTCCATACCCGCCTCGAAACAACCATGATCTACGTCACACACGACCAGATCGAGGCCATGACCATGGGCGACCGCATCTGCGTCATGAAGGACGGTATCGTTCAGCAGGTTGACACGCCTCTGCATATCTACGACACTCCCGCGAACATCTTCGTCGCAGGATTTATCGGAACCCCGCCGATGAACTTCTTCAACGGGCACATCGAAAAAGAAGACGGCAAGCTCTTCTTCAAGACTGCGACCATTTCCATACCCCTTCCGAAAGAGTGGTACGCGAAAGCGGAAGCCTATATCAACAAGGATATCGTCTTCGGCGTCCGTCCCGAGGAAATCGGTTCCGAACGCGCGGAACTCGATCCCAACTCTCCGCGAATCAAGGCAAAAGTCGAAGTCATGGAACCGATGGGCGCCGAAACATATCTCTATCTTGATACCGGAGACAAATCCTCCTGTATCGCCCGTATCGATGCGCACCGCCACGCAATCATCGGTCAGGAAGTCGATCTCGCTGTTTCTCTTTCAACCGCACACCTCTTTGATAAAGAGACGGAACTGCTGGTTGTCTGATTCAAACATACAGGGCAAAGTGAAAAGGCTGTCGTTGCGACAGCCTTTTTGCTGTCCGGATGCTGCGGTTATTTCTTTTCGCCCTTGCTGACAAGCGTGGTGCGCCCCTGTGCGAGAACAGCCGTGAGTTCCGTTCCCTCCGGAATCTGCGCAGGGGAAACAACAGCTTTCCCAGCAGGATCGAGCAGGACGGAATAGCCGCGTTCCAGAATGCGCGCCGGACTCAGAGCTTTGAGCTTCTCGTTCAGGTGCTCCAGCCGGACTTCATTATCGCGGGCGGAACGCAAAAGCAGATTCTCCATGTCACGCACAATGTAGTCAATCGTCTGCATGCGCTCCTGAAGCATCTGCGCCGGACGCATCATCGCTTTTGCGGAGAGCAGACGGTCAAGTGCGGCTTTCGCGCGCTGCCAGGAAAGCTCCGTCGAATTGCTCAGACGGCGCACCGAAGATTCGACATCCTCGCAAAGAGCATGATAATCCGGAAGCAGCGCCTCCGCCGCCGCGGTCGGAGTCGGAACACGCAGATCCGCCGCAAGATCGCAGATCGTCGTATCAATTTCATGGCCGACTGCACTCACCACAGGCAGACGGCTTGCCGCAACCGCGCGCGCAAGGACTTCTTCATTGAAACACCAGAGATCTTCCATGCTCCCGCCGCCGCGCGTAATCAGCAGGACGTCTGCGCAACGGTAGCGGTTGAAGAACTCGACTCCCTGCGCAAGAAACATCTCCGCCCCCTTTCCCTGCACCGGCGCGGGGAAAATGCGGATGCGCAGAGGCGGAAACCGCTGAAGTGCAACTTTGATGAAATCCTTCACCGCCGCTCCATCGGGCGAAGTGATGATGCCGATGCAGCGCGGAACGAACGGCAGACGCTTCTTGCGGGCGGGATCGAAAAGCCCTTCCGCCGCAAGACGTTTCTTCATTGCTTCAAACTGTTCCTGAAGCGACCCGGTTCCGAGCGGTTTCAGGTCGCGCAGAGTCAGCTGGCATTCGCCGCGCGGAGCATAAAATGAAATCTTTCCCGTCGCTTCCACCTGGCTCCCGTTCTCAAGACCAAGCGCACGGCATTTCGCCGCTCCGTTGAAGAAAATTGCACGTATCTGCGATTTTTCATCTTTCAAAGTCAGATAGACATGCCCCGAACTGTGAACCGTCAATCCGCTGATCTCTCCCGCAACCCGCACGGGCAGGAACGTATTCTCCAGCAGATCGCGAACCGCCTCGTTGAGTTCCGTTACGCTCCAGGGACGCCGTGTCTGTTCATCCATCCCGCTCACCACAGTTTCACAGCAACGCTCATGATCCACTCCGCTGCGGAAAAGATGTAATCGAACAGGACCAGCACGCCGAGCATCAGGAAGAGCATCGAGCCTTTGACGAACTCGGATTTCACCGAACGGAAGTTGAAGAACAGGTTCAGAACATTCCATCCGTCCAGCCCCGGAATCGGGAGCATGTTGATCACAAAAAGCACGATGTTGTACATTCCGAGCACAAAGATATAGAGAAACAGCAGTTCCGGAACTACCCCGGTTTCCACAAAACGCGGAAGGAAGATGCATGCGATCCATGCTCCAGCCGCAAGCACCAGATTCATGAACGGCCCGGCAAACGAAACCAGCGCATCCTGCTTGCGCGTCAGCCGCCGCGGATCGACGGGAACCTGCCCCCATGCGATGCCGATGAAGAAAAACATGATCAGGGAAATCCAGCCCATCTGTTTCAGTGGATTGAGCGTGAGATGTCCGTTCCGCGCCGCCGTGTCGTCGCCGCACCAGAGGGCGACCTGCGCATGAAAATATTCATGCAGGCAGATCGACGGAATCACCGCGAGTGTAACGAGAAAGAAGTAGCGCGGGTTTTCAGTTAATTGAGTGATAAAGATGTTCATGCGTTCACCTTCCAGTACTGATACGCCGGAGTCTCATACGGATGAGCCTGTTTAAGCGCAACCACCGCTCTTTCGAGCAACTCGTCAGCGCAGACCATTTCGACTTTCCATTCGGCATCCCGTTCCACCTTCCCCGGTGTGCCGGAATACGGGTTGCTGCCATCAAGCGGACGGAACTCGCCGAACCCTTTGATCTGCCAGCAGCAGGAATCATAGTTTCCGATTTTCCCCGCCCCTGCATCAAACATCGCCCGTTTGACCGTTTCCAGATGCGAATCAGGAACATAAAACTCTATTTTATACATAAATAAATCCTTTCTTTCCGGAAATATAGCTCACATTCCAAAATTGTATAGCGCACAAAAGAAAAAAAGGAAGATTTTTTGAAAAGTTGACGGCCGCCCCCCGAACTTGCCCAACTCACATGTTCCGGCGATTTCGATCTGACCGCCGGTTCCGTCGGCAACCCGTCGCTTCACGGAACCGGAACGGCGAAACTCCCGGATGAGGAGGCGACGGGATATCAGACGTGTGAAGCGCAATCAGCCTTTAACCGGCTTTCCGGGAAGGAAACTCAGGTACCACGGGCGTTTCACATACACATACGGCGCCCGTCCGTCCTCCGGAAGCGAACGCGTCATGCGGTGCGCCATCCAGCAGCCGATTCCGCCGGCAAGAACATCCGCAAGCATCCGCGCGGCAAACAGCATCGGCAGAGAATTCAGCCAGAGCGCAAACAGCGAAAGCGGAATCATCAGCACGAGAATACGCAGGGCATTGAGCCATGCGGAAACCGCCGGCTGCGCACATCCGGTAAAGAAAAACGTCGCATAGCGGTGAATTTCAATCATGCCGAAACCAAACGGAATGATCCGCATATAAAGCACCATGAGTTTCCGCACCTCCGGATCCGGCGAGAACAGGCGCACCAGCTGCGGCGCGGCTATGATGTAAATCACCCCCATCACCGCAAGGAAAATGAATGCGAAACGCATCGCAAAACGGCGGCACTGGTTGATGCGGCTGTAAAGACGTGCACCATAGTTCTGCCCGATCATCGGCAGCAGAGCGATGCCGAGCGCCATCGGAAACACGAAAGCGACCATCTCAAGGCGTCCGGCCGCTGCGGATGCGGCAACGGCGGTTATGCCGAAACAGGCGGTAACCTTCGTCACGATCGCGGAGCCGATCGGCATCATCAGCATCCCGATCGTCGAGGGAACCGCATAGCGGACAATGACCGTCCAGGTCGTTTTCAGAATCTGGAACGGCATTCCGGAAAAGAGAATCAGACCGTGACGGCGGGCAAGAACCGCCAGAACGACAAGTGCGGAAATGAACTGCGAAGCAACCGTTGCAATCGCCGCGCCACGGATTCCCATCGCAGGAACCGGACCGCATCCCATGATGAACAGCGGATCGAGGATGACATTGACTATCATGCCGGCCATCATCATGCCGCTGGCGATTTTGGAATCCCCCGCCGCAATCAGCAGGTCGTTGCCCGCCATGCCGAGAGAGGCGGTGCAGCAGCCGAAATACCAGACCGTCATATATGCCCGGATATCCGGCATAACCTCGTCATTTGCGCCGAATACCGAAAAAGTGGATTCAATGCAGTTGATCCCCGCCACTGCGAAGAACACGGAAACAGCAAAAATAAGAAGAAGCCCGGAGGTGATGAGCTTGGCGGCTTTTGAGTTGTTGCCGCTTCCGAGAGCCTGCGCCGCAGTCGTCATCACCCCGACGCCGAGACCGCGAAACACGCAGCCGATCAGCATGATGACCGGAAAAGTGAAGCCCATCGCGGCAAGCGGAATCCTGCCGAGCTGTCCGACAAAGTAGGTGTCCGCTATATTGTATCCCGACATGGCGAGCGTTCCTGCAAGCATCGAGAACGCCGTTTTCAGCATGGTCTTTCCAATGGGGCCGGTCGTGTACGCAGCCTTCGAAACGTTTTCTTTCATTACGCAAAATACTCCTGATTTTCAATAATATTAATATATCATAACAATCAGGATTTTCAAGTTTGATTCCGGCTCATCAGGTTACTGTTTTGCGGAAGCGGGCGAGTGTAATCAGAAACAGCGTCACGCCGATTCCGGCAATC
The DNA here is from genome assembly GCA_900549415.1 of uncultured bacterium. Lineage (GTDB taxonomy): Bacteria > Verrucomicrobiota > Lentisphaeria > Victivallales > UBA1829 > UBA1829. The sequence continues at coordinate 86,031 of URNX01000002.1, read as the reverse complement.
CAGAGGAAGGGACGCCAGACAACTTCCATGCCCGCGCCACGGTAGAGAATCGCCTGGCTGAACTCAACAAAATGTGTGGTCGGAGCAATCATCATCACGGTTCGCACGATTTCCGGCATGCTTTCACGCGGCGTCATGCCGCCGGAGAGCATCTGCATCGGCATCAGAACCAGAATCAGGAGCATGCCGAGCTGCGGCATGTTCTGCGCAATCGTCGCGAGGAAAATTCCCATGCTCGTCACGGCAAACAGGTGAAGCGCCGTTCCCGCAAGAAACAGCAGTACGGAGCCTTCCACAGGAACCTTCAGCAAGCCCTGAATCACAAACAGCAGCGACATTCCGGACGCCAGCAGCACGACAAGTCCCATCGACCAGATTTTCGAAACCATGATTTCAAACGCCGTCACCGGCATCACCAGAAGGTGTTCCAGCGTTCCGTGCTCGCGCTCGCGGATCAGCGCGGAACCGGTCAGAATGATCGCCAGCATCGTAATGTTGTTGATGAGCTCCATCACCGACCCGAACCACGACTGCGTCAGATTCGGATTGAAGCGGTTGCGCTCCACAATCTGCACGGGTGCGGCGGCTGTGCCGCCGTTCCGCGTCAGGAACGAGGAAATCTCCCGCTGGATGATCTGCTGGATATACCCGCTCCCGGTGAACGCCTGCGACATGCGCGTGGCGTCGACGTTCAGCTGAATTGCGGGCGAACGCCCCGCCAGAACATCCTTCTGGAAGCTGTTCGGTATCACGACGATGAATGTATACGTTCCGTTGTCCATCAGCGGGTCGATCTGCGGACGGGAAATCTGTTTTGCGCGCAGGAACATCGGCGGGAAGAAAGCATCCGTGATGTGATGCGAAAGCTGGGAGCCGTCCTCGTCGACCACGGCAATCGAAGCATTGGAAATGGAATCCGGCTTCGCCGTCGCGGCGGAGTAAATTCCGAGAGTGAACACGTAAAGAATCAGAATCAGCATCAGCGGATCGCGGAAGAGTCCGCGCAGTTCCTTGACGCCGAGCTGCCAGATGTTTTTCAGTTTCTGTTTCAGCATGCTTCAAACCTCAGTTTTTTTCCTGTTTCCGCAAAACCGCGATGCCGAGTCCGGTGAAAACCGGAACCATCAGAGCCATTATGGCGAGCGGCATGAGGAGATCGGAGAAGTGCAGAGCCTTGTTGAAAATGCCGCGGCTGACCAGCAGCATGTACGTCGTCGGATAGATCGTGCCGATGAAGCGTCCGACTCCGTTCAGGGTAAGCACCGGATTCAGAAGTCCGCAGAACTGAACCGCCGGGATCAGAGTTCCAACCATCGTCAGGAAGATCACTGCGATCTGACTGCGCGTCACCGACGAGGCAAGCAGTCCCATCGCCGTGGAAATGGAGCAGTAGAGGAACAGCGCCAGCAGAAGCACCCACAGACTGCCCTTGACCGGAACGTCGAACAATGTCACCGCGAGAATCAGCAGCAGGACCGCGCTGAACATCGAAAGCAGAATGTAAGGCAGCTGTTTTCCCAGCAGGAACTCCGCCCGGGTCAGCGGCGTCACATAAAGGTTGATGATCGACCCCATCTCCTTTTCCCGCACAACGGAAAGCGCGGCGAGAATCGCGGGAATCATCATCAGGAGCAGCGGTATCACGGCGGGAACCATTGCGGGCAGACTCTTCACATCCGGATTGTAGCGGTAGCGCGTCTCCAAAGCCGCAACCGATGAAGTGTCGCGTCCGAGGCGGCCGGAGATGTAGTTCGAGACCCATTCGCCGTGCATGGCGGTGATATAGCCGTTGATGGTTTCCGCGCGCATGGGCATGGCGCCGTCGACCCAGAAGGCGACTTCCGGAGAACGGCCCTGCTCCACGTCGCGTCCGAACTGCGGGGGAATCTCAACCACCAGACTCAGCTTCCCGCTCCGCATCCGGTAGTCCATGTCCTTGTAATCACGGACGGGCGGCTCCTCTTTGAAGTAGCGGGAGCCGGAAATGTTCAGCGTGTAATTGCGGCTGAGCTCCGTCTGGTCACGGTCGAGAACGGCGAACGTCAGGTTCTCCACATCCATGCTGATTCCGTATCCCATGACAAGCATCAGGAGAATCGCTCCGAAAAGAGCGAGCGTCAGACGGATCGGGTCGCGCATGAGTTCAAGCTGTTCACGCCAGCAGCAGCTGTACCAGCGGCGGATGCTGAAAACGGAATTGAAGAAACGGGAAAATGCGGAAACCTTCTTTGTCTCGTGCGAAATCAGCGCGCTCTCCGTCTCCTTGCTCTGCGGAGTTTCCGGTGCGGCGTCGGTCAGATATCCGATGAACGCCTCCTCCAAAGTGGCGGCATGGCGTTCCCGGACCAGCTCGGCGGGAGTGTCGCATGCGAGGGAACGCCCCGCGTGCATCAGCGAAATGCGGTCGCAGCGCTCCGCTTCGTTCATGAAGTGCGTCGTAATGAAAATGGTGACTCTGTCGCGACGGGAAAGCTCGATGATCAGCTCCCAGAATTCATCGCGGGCGACAGGGTCGACACCCGAAGTCGGTTCATCCAGAATCAGCAGCTGAGGACGGTGCACGACCGCCGCCGCGAGCGAGAGGCGCTGACGGATCCCGAGCGGAAGAGAATCGGGGAATTCATCGGCGACCTCTTCCAGATGAAAACGCTTCAGCATTTCCTCCACACGCGGTCCGACTTCACCTTCCGGGATGCGGTAAAGGCGGGCGAAAAGCAGAAGGTTCTGCCGCACGCTCAATTCGCTGTAAAGGGAAAACGCCTGCGTCATGTAACCGAGCTGAAGCCGGATCGCCATATCGTCGTCGCCAATCGGTTTGCCGAAGAGCAAAGCCTTCCCCTCCGTTGCGGGAAGAAGCCCGGTCAGCATGCGCATCGTCGTGGTTTTGCCGCAACCGTTCGAACCGAGGAAACCGAAAATCTCCCCCCGGCGGATGCGGAAACTTACATGGTCAACCGCGGTGAACGAACCGAACTTCTTTGTCAGCCCGTCCGCTTCGATCGCAATGTCATTCTTGCCATCCTCGGGAAGCGGCGGAACGACAAGGTCTTTGTGGTCCGCGCGTTTTTCCTCGGGAAGCAGACGGATGAATGCGGAATCCAAAGTGGAGCAGCCGGTCTTCGCGAGCAGTTCCGCAGGCGACCCCGTGTCGAGAATCTTTCCCTCGTCCATCGCGATGAGCCAGTCGAAACGCTGAGCTTCATCCATGTAGGCGGTTGCGACAACGACGCCCATGTCCGGCTGTTCCGCGCGGACGTTCGCTATCAGTTCCCAGAACTGGCGGCGCGCCAGCGGATCGACACCGGTCGTCGGCTCGTCGAGGACAAGCAGGTCGGGATCATGAATCAGCGCGCAGCAAAGACCGAGCTTCTGCTTCATTCCGCCCGAAAGATTTCCGGCGCGGCGGTTCAGAAACGGATAAAGCCCGGTGCTCTTCGTCAGACGGTCGATACGGCGTCTGCGTTCCGCCGCGTCGTGTCCGAACAGACGCGCAAAGAACTGAAGGTTCTCTTCAACGGTAAGAGTAAAGTAAAGGTTTTTGCCGAGCCCCTGAGGCATGTAGGCGATGCGGGGACAGACCGCTTTGCGGTGCGCCTTGTCGCGCATGTCTCCGCCCAGAACGTGCATGGAACCGGTCTGCATGGCGTGCGCCCCCGTAACGAGCGAGAGCAGACTGGATTTGCCCACGCCGTCGGGGCCGATCAGACCGACCAGACGGCGGGGGAAAATATCCACGGAAACGTCGTTGAGCGCGAGCGTTTTGCCGTATCTCAGACTGACATTCCGGATACGGACAATCGGTTCCGCCACATTCATTTCGCAAGCTTTTTGATCTGAAGGAACGCCGGCCATTCCGCGTCTCCATCGAGTTTAACCCACGCTACACCCGGAATTCCGGTTTTGACGAGAGTGATGTATTTCTTCAGCAGTTCCGGAGCAATCCGCGCCTTGACGCGAAACATCAGCTTTTCGCGCTCGCTGCGGGTCTCCACGGTCTTCGGGGTAAACTGCGCCACGCTCGCGACATACGAGACTTTCGCGGGAACCGGATAGCCGGGAATCGCATCAAGAAGCAGACGGACTTCCGAGCCGATCCGCACTTTTCCTGCAGCCTCCTCCGGAAGAAAGAACGTCATGTAAACATCGGTCAGATCCACAAGATTGAGAACGCGTCCGCCGGCGGAGAGGACCTCGCCCGGCTGGGCGATGCGGTACTGAATGCGTCCTTCCCGCGGAGCGACCAGCAGACTGTCGTCAATATCCGCCTGAATGCGCGCGATATCCGCCGCGGTCGCCTGAATGGTCGCCTTCGCAGCTTCGGCTCCGGCTTTGGCGACTTCGATTGCGGCTTCCGCCTCCTTCACGCTTGCCTGCGCCTGAAGAAGATCAGCTTTCGCGGCAAGATATGCTGTTTCCGCGTCTTCAAGTTTCTGCTGAGTCGTGGCATCTGCCTTGAACAGTTTTTTGAAACGCTCATAGCTCTTGGAAGCGCCGTCGAGTTTGCTCTCCTTCTGGAGAACCGTGGCTTTGGCAGCTTCAAGTTCACTGCAGCGCACCTGAATCTGAGCGCGGGAGCTGAGTTCATTTTTTTCAGCCTGGTTGCGCTGCGCCTCCGCCTGGGCGAGCTGCGCACGCAGCACATTGGTCTGCATGAGAGCAAGATGCTGACCGGTGGTGATGAAATCACCTTCATCCACCATGATCTTCTCGATGCGTCCGGCTAGTTTGGTGGCGATGCTGACCTCAGTCGCCTCAAGCCGCCCGTTTCCGGACGCGAAGCGCGGATCGCTGCTCAGCTCCGAACGCTGGCTTTGTTTATAGAAATAGAAACCCGCGCCGATCACGACAGCGGCCAGAACAATCATTGGAAGACGCTTTTTCATCCGTTCAATCTCCAAGTTTAATAAAATATCGTACTATACAGGAGGTTCGGAAAAAATCAAGAGACAGGAAAAACAATTTCAATATTTTAATTATATTGTCAGCTAAAATATCTATCACAGTTAAACATGTTCTGATTTTTTTTCTCCATCACTTGAAAAACAGCTATTTGCAAGGTATATTCCAATAATAAAAGAAAGTCGCCCATGAAAAAAATTGCTCTGATCGCCTGCTACTTCGGTCCCTTCCCGCTCTGGTTTCCCTTCTGGATGAAAACCTGCGCGGCAAATCCGTCTTTGGATTTTCTGATTTACACGGATCAGCCGGAACCGGAAAACGTTCCCGGCAATATGAGCTTCCGCAAAACGACTCTCGCGGCGGTCCGGAAGCTTGCGGCGGAAAAACTGGATTTTCCCGCGCTCTCGCTCGAACGCCCCTACAAGCTCTGCGACTACAAGCCGCTTTACGGACTGATTTTCCAGGATGACCTGACCGCTTACGATTTCTGGGGACATCTCGACGTTGATCTCTTCCTCGGCAATATATCCCGGTTCGTCACAGATGAAATGCTCGAAAAATACGACAAGCTCTATCCGCTCGGACACCTTTCCATCTACCGGAATACGGAGGAATGTTCCCGCCGTTTCTTCCTCGACGGTGCCAAATACGACTGGCGCGATGTTCTCTCAATCGACAAAAATTTCTGTTTCGACGAGTGGCCCGGAATTTACGCCATTTACAGACAGCATCAGTTTTCCCTCTATGATAAAATTGATTTTGCCGACGTCAGCTGGCTCAGCCGCCGCTTTTCGCTCCGGGCGCGTTCCTCCGCGGAATATGCAAGACCCGCAAAGGATTATCCTCATCAGCTGTTTTTCTGGGACAGAGGAGAGCTCCGCAGAGCGTATTTGAAAAATGGTGAAGTGCTGTACGACGACTTCCTGTACCTGCATTTTCTCCGCCGCAAACTTTACGCCATGCAGGGACTTTCCGCGAAAACGGCGGATGCCTTTTTCATCACCCCGTCCGGCCTTTTCCCGAAAGCCCCCGGAGCGGAAGTCTCACCGGAACAGATAAAAAAATACAATCCGTATTACGGAAAACTTTACGAATACATCGAAATGAAAATCAGACGGAAGCTGATGAAACGGAAAAATCATCAGACATTCGCCGGAAGAGAATACCGGCTCTCTTCACAAAAATGAATCTTTTCAAACAAGAAATCCCCGCGCAAGGCGGGGATTTCTTCATCCGGATATCCGAAATTCAGACGCGGACCGGTTCGCCGGTGGCGGCGGACTTGTAGATCGCATCCAGAATCTTCATGACCGTGACGCCCTCTTCCGGCCGGACGAGGAACGGCTTGTCGTCGCGGACCGCATCGACGAAGAGATGGAACGCGCTCGGCATGGGCTGAGCGGTGTGCATCCGGCTGTCGAAATCGCGTCCGGCAATCTGCGAGTAATACTCGACGTCGTAGGTGTAGCCCTCTTCCAGGTTGAACTGGTACATGCCGCCCTTGTCACCGAGAAGACGGATGGTCTGGAGCTCTTTCTCCTTGATGTTGCATGCCCAGGAGGCGTCAAGCTCAAGCGTGGTTCCATTGTCGAATTTGATCATCGCGCAGGCGAGGTCTTCAACGGAGTAGTCGAGCCCCTGCGCCTTTGCCCACTTCGGACCGAACTTACTGTAGGTGCTGGCCATGACCCAGACGGGGGTCGGATAGCCCATCAGCCAGAGAGCGAGGTCGAGACGGTGCACGCCGAGGTCGATCAGCGGGCCGCCGCCGGACTGCTTCTTGTCGAAGAACCAGGAGCCCATCGGCGAACCTGCACCGGTGTTGAAGTTTGCGGCCGCGAGACCGGGGATTCCGGCACGGCGGAACCAGACGCTGCGCGCATAGTAGATGTTGCCGAGTGCGCCCTCTTCAATCATCGCCTTCATCGCGCGGGACTGCGGATTGAAGCGGTAGGAGAAGTCGATTCCGAGCTTTTTGCCGCAGCGCTTCGCAGTGTCGAGCATCTGCTGGGCTTCCTGCGCATTCATCGCCATCGGCTTTTCGCAGAGCACGTTCGCTCCGGCTTCAAGACCGGCAATCGTCAGCGGGTTATGCTGATCATTCGGAACGGCAACCGAAAGGATGTCGAGCTTTTCATTTTTGATCATCTCAATGCCTTCGGTATAGACTTTGCCTTTGAATTCCGGCCAACGCTCGGGAAGGAGCGCGCGGCGGTCTTCGCGGCGGTCCGCAATGGCAACGACTTCAACATCCGGATGCGAAAGGTAACCGGAGAGATGTCCTCCGCCCATTCCAAGTCCGATGACACCGGCTTTCAGTTTTGCAGACATGATTGTTTTCCTCAGATTTTGTTTTTGATTTCTTCAAGTTCCTCGACATGGCGGCATCCCAGCGGAGTGGTGACGCGGGCGGCGCACCAGCGGGCGGCATTGAGGAGAACTTTCTGGACGTTCGGATCGTAGTAGATCGGGAACGTCTCGTGTCCGGGAGCGAAATAGAAGATGCGTCCGCTGCCGCGGGTGAAGGTCACGCCGCTGCGGAAGACGTCGCCGCCCTCATACCAGGTGATGAAAACGGTATCGTCCGGACGGGGAATGTCGAAACGTTCGCCGTACATTTCGGTGTGCGGGATCTCGAAATGTTCGGGAAGCCCGGCGGCAATCGGATGAGAGGGTTCGACGACCCAGACGCGTTCCCGTTCGCCGACTTCGCGCCATCTGAGGTCCGCTGTCGTGCCGAGCATGCGCATGAAAATCTTGGACTTGTGACCGGAGTGAAGAACAATCAGTCCCATTCCGGAAAGAATGCGTTTCTGGACGCGGTCGACCGTTTCCTCCGCGACTTCGCCGTGCGCCATGTGTCCCCACCAGAACAGCACGTCGGTATTGTCGAGGACCTCCTGCGGGAGACCGTTTTCGGGCTCATCGAGCGTGGCGGTGCGGACTTCGATATCCGCTTCCTTGCCGAGGAAATCGGCGATCGCCTGATGAATGCCTTTCGGATAGACTTCCTGAACTTTGGCGTCCTTCTGTTCATGACGAAACTCGTTCCAGACCGTGACTCTGATTTTCCGACTCATAATAAAATCCTCCGTTTGTGAGTAATATTTTTCGGATAAGAGTTAATATAAACGCTTGATTTTTCTCTTCAAGGATGTATTAGTATACAATATGTGATAAAGGCATTACACTTTGTGAGCGAGAAGAGAATATGAGACTGTGGCAAGTGCGTTTTCAGATACTGAAACCCATCGAATCCCTGCCGATTCCCGATGAAATTGTGCTGGAAGTGCAGAAATCTCCGGTCTATCACCTGGAAGGCGCCGGACGCAGTTCCGAAGAGGGCGAGGCTCAGATCGTCACAACGCTCTCCGGCGAAGGCGCATTCCGGTACAAGGACAGGATCACCCGTCTGCTCCCCGGCGAAACATTCATCGCGAAACTGCATGATGAAAATACCGCGTATTACTATCCGGGTCATGCTTCCGAACCGTGGATCTTCATCTGGATCTCATTCTACGGAAAATATGTTCCGGAAATGATCGACGACATCAACAACCGTTACGGCTATACATTCAAAATCCCGACCGACAAGGGTTTCGTCCGCCATCTCGAATCTTATAAAAGCCAGAACAATACGTTCCAGTACCTCACGCCGACCGCCGGGGCGAAAATCGTCACCGACGCGCTCGCGCTGTTCGGCGAAAACCTCGAATACAAGGAGACCTTCTCACCGAAAGCCGAACTCGTCCGTTCCGCTCAGGAGCTGATCTCCACAAACCTTGAACGGGAACTGGATATCGCCGCCATTGCGGAAAAACTCCAGGTCTCGCGCGAACACCTGACCCGCGTCTTCCGCGCCCAGACAGGAATCACTCCGGGAGTCTACGCCACGGAAGAACGGATGCGCGTCGCCCGGCGGATGCTCCGCGACAACACACTCACCTGCAAGGAGATCGGCGAACGCCTCGGTTACGTCTCCGCAACCAGCTTTGCCCGCGCCTTCAAAAACTACCATAAATGCAGCCCGGACAGTTACAAGAACCAGAAAGGAACTCCCGCGCAATGAATCTGAAAACAATCCCCGTCCTGCTGGTTCTCGCAGGCATCCTCGCCATTCCGTTCCTCCTGCGTCCCCGCACACCGCAAACGGAAATCCCGCAGGATGAAACCGAACGCCTCGTCATCATCACCCCGCACAGCGAAAGCATCAAATACGAGTGGGAACAGGCGTTCCGAAAGCACTACCGCAGGAAATTCGGACGCGACATTATTCTCGACTACCGTTCCCCCGGCGGAACCTCCGACATCATGCGCTACATCGCCGACCGCTATCAGACGGAGTTCCGGCGCTACTGCACCGAGCGCGGTCTTCCCTGGAACGAACGCACCGCAGCTGCATTCAGCCGCAACCAGAAGCCTGGCGCTCCCGCGGATGCGGTTGCCGCACGCAAAGCGTTCCTCGAATCGGACGTCTCCATCGGCATCGACCTCATGGCGGGCGGCGGAACATTCGAGCTTGCTCGGAATGCCAATGCCGGATTCGCCGTCGACGCAAAAATCAAAGAACTCTATCCGGAACTCCTCGCGCCGGAAATCATTCCGCAGTCGTTCGGCGGCGAACTGCTCTACGATCCGGAAGGGCGTTACTACGGGCTCTGTCTTTCCACATTCGGACTTTGCTATAACCTCGACCGCATCAGGGAACTGGAGGACAAGACCCCGCCGCGCAGGTGGGCCGATCTCGGAGAACCGCGCTTCTTCAATAAAATCGTCATCGGCGACCCCAGCAAATCGGGCTCCATCAACAAATGCTTTGAAATCATGATCCAGCAGAAAATGGCGGAACTCGGTTCGCCCGAACGCGGCTGGCATGAGGGACTCAATCTCATCAAACGGATCATCGCAAACGCATTCACAATCACAGACAGTGCGGGCAAAGTCACGCGCGACGTTGCCGCCGGAGCCGCGGCCGCCGGAATGGCGATCGACACCTACGGTCTGACCGAACGGGAATGGAGCTCCGTTCAATTCCGCGGCGAACCGCATTTCAACTACGTCGCTCCCGAAGGAGGAACCGCCGTCTCACCCGACCCGATTCAGCTTCTGCGCGGAGCTCCGAACCGCAAAGCAGCCGTTGAACTCATCGCCTTCCTGCTCTCGCCTGAAGGTCAGAAACTCATGTGCTTCAACCCCGGCACTCCCGGCGGACCGCTCCGCAGCGCGCTGCGCCGTCCGCCGATCCGCAGAGATCTCTATGATAAAAAATTCGAAACCTGCCGCTCCGATCCAGAGTACAACCCGTACGCGTCCGGCTCCTCTTTCACCTATCATCCCGAATGGACCGGCCGCTACTACACGCTCCTCCGCATGGTTCTGCGAACCATCATGCTGGACTGTCTCGACGAACTCCGCGACGCCTGGAAAGCGATCATCGACGCAGGCGGTCCCAACGCCGTTCCCGAAGCAATGGAATATTTCAACCGCCTTCCCTTTGAATACGCGGATGCGGATGCCGCCGCGCAAAGCCTGCGCCGCGGCGAAACGCGTTCCGCCGTCGACATCGCCCGGACAAAACGTCTGTGGCGCGACTCCATGCGCGCGAACTACCGCCGCGCGGCGGAGCTGGCAAGAACGAAAAAAGCGCGCTGAAACACGTTTTCTTTGGACAATATGAAGATTTTCCGGCTCTTTTTCGCCAAAGCCGACGATTGTCCAAACGCTCCCGGGAAAGCGCATGTATATTATGCTCCGGAAAAGGACAACAACCTAACAAGGAGCATTTATCATGAAAATTGAACGCAGAAAACCTCTGAACGCAAACGTCGGAGTGCTCTCCGTCGGACTCGACACCTACTGGGGCCAGTTCCCCGGTCTGCTCGAGGAAATGAACAAAAAAACGGCCGTGCTCGTCGAAAAGCTGAAAGCGAACTCGGTCAGCGTCACCGACTTCGGAATGGCGGACAACGCCCGGCGCGCCTATGAAGCGCTTCCGAAGCTCAAAGCAGCCGACCTCGACGTGCTCTTCGTCGACATGGTCACCTACGGAACCAGCGCGACCTTCGGCGCAATCGTCCGCGAAATGCAGTGCCCCGTCGTCCTCGTCGCTCTCCAGCCGCGCAGCGCAATGGACTATGAACACGCCACGACTTTCATGCAGCTCTGCAACGACGACCTCTGTTCCGTTCCGGAATTCACCGGCGTTGCGGTCCGCATGGGCAAACCCGTTGCGGAAGTGATTCTCGGGATGCTTGAAGGCGATGAAAAAGCCGACGCCGCGCTCGCCGAATGGTGCCGCATCGCCCACGTCCGCCACGACCTCCGCAAGGCACGTCTCGGTCACATGGGACATGTTCTCGAAGCCATGCTCGATATGCAGACCGACCCGACGGCGGTCACCTCCTCCTTCGGCTGCCATGTCGTCCAGTGCGAGCCGGATGAGGTCATGGAGGAGTTCGCTCCGCTCACGGCGGACGATCCCGCCGTCAAGGAGATGTCCGCACGCATTCTCGGATTCTTCGACACTCCCGATCCTGTCTCCGATCCCGTCACGACCAAACTCACCGATGCCGACCTGCTGACAGCCTCCCGCGCGGCCGTCGCACTCGAACGCTTCATTGCAAAAAAGCAACTCGACGGCTTCGCCTACTACTACGAAGCGGCGGCGGGAACCGAAATGCGCAAGCTCGTCACCAACTTCATCGTCGGCAACTCGCTGCTCACCGGAGCCGGATTCCCGATGTGCGGAGAATTCGACATCAAAACCTGCATCGCCATGCTCATCATGGACCGTCTGGAAATCGGCGGAAGTTTTGCGGAGTTCCACCCGATCGACTTCAACCGCGACACCGTTCTGGTCGGGCACGACGGCCCGCATCATCTGAACATCGCCGACCGAAAGCCGGTTCTGCGCAGTCTCAAGAAATACCATGGCAAGCCGGGCAGCGGCGCAGGTGTGGAATTCAACATCAAAACCGGTCCCATCACCATGCTCAGCATCGGTGTAAAGGCGGACGGCAAATTCAAATTCGTGGTTGCGGAAGGCGAATCCGTATCGGGACCGATCCCGCCGACCGGAAACACAAACACCCACGGCAAATTCCTGCCGGACGTCCGCACCTTCCTCTCCCGCTGGTGCATGGAAGGACCGACTCACCACTTCGCACTCGGCATCGGCCACCATGCCGAAACCATCGCGAAAGTCGCGAAAAGCTTTGGCGTGGAATGCGTTGTCATTCCGGCGAAATAACCGCTGTTTTCCGTGCTGGAAACTCTCCTTTTCCGGCACGGAAAATTTTTATTGAAAAATTTATTTTTCCCCCTTGATTTTTCTGAAACAGATATTAGGATACCTTATCATTTCAACAAGGGGAGATAAAACATGAAAAAAAGCATCGCAATGTTTCTGCTGGGCGCCACACTGGCGTTCGGACTCGCACTGTCCGCCTCCATCATCGCAAACGCGGCAGTCAAAGTCACAAAAAAAGACATGATCCGCGTCAAGGGATCCGCAGTGAAAAATGTCCGCTCCGACTTCGGTACATGGTGCGGCTCAATCACTGTCACCGACATTTCCACACCGCAGGCCTACACACGCCTCAATCAGCACAAGCAGATCGTCATGCAGTACTTCAAAACCGCCGGATTCCAGGAATCGGATGTCCGCTGGGACAGCATTGAGCGGGAAACCAACTTCCGTCGCAATGACAAAGGCGTTGTGACCGACACGGTTCTCAGCTACACCCTCACCCAGTCCTTCCAGATTTCCTCTCCGAAAGTCGACCTTCTCGACGCGCTCTCCCGCAACGCAACCAGTCTCCTGCGGCAGGGGATCTATCTCCGCTCCAGCACGCCGAACTTCATCGTCACCAACCTTGATTCCTACAAGATGGAACTGCTTCAGGAAGCGACGAAAAACGGATATGAACGCGCAAAGATTCTCGCCGGCAACACCGGCGGAAAAGTCGGTTCGCTCCTCTCCGCATCGCAGGGAATTTTCCAGGTTCTCGCTCCGGGCGGAAGCGACATCTCCGACTATGGAACCTATGACAAAACCACCGTCATGAAGGAAGTCAAGGCGGTTGTCACTCTCGAATTCAAGGTGCAGTGACTCATGAAGCTCCGCTTTCAGGAATCCGACAAACTCGCGCTCTGCCGTCAGGTTCCCGCCTTTACGGAAATCGCGGAAAAAACCGGACTTCCCGAAACGGAGTGCATCGACAGCCCTTTCCATGCTCTGACCCAAAGCATTGTACATCAACAGCTTGCAGTCCGCGCGGCGGCCGCCGTCTTCGGTCGTTTCGAAGCTCTGCTCGAAACTGTCACGCCGGAAAATCTGAGCCGGGTTGACGACGACGCGCTCCGCGCCTGCGGGCTCTCCGGACGCAAAATCGAATATCTGCGCGGAATCACGGACGCCGCGCTTGCCGGAACGGTCGATTTCAGCCGGCTTTCTGAAAAATCCGATGAAGAGGTCATCACCGAACTCTCCTCCCTGCGCGGAGTCGGAACCTGGACAGCGGAAATGCTGCTGATTTTCTCGCTCGGCAGACGCGACGTTCTCAGTTTCAAAGACTTGGGAATCCGCAACGGCATTCTTCAGATGAACGGCTGGAAGACTCTTTCCGAACGCCGTTTTGAAGCGTTCCGCAAACGCTGTTCGCCATATGGAACGCTCGCTTCGCTCTACCTCTGGCGCATTAAAGACGGCGGGCTGATGACGAATCCAAATAAAATTTGAAAAAACTTTCTTTCCCGTTTCGCAAATTCCTCATTTTGTGGTATAGTTCACTATCAACAAAAGGATTTGCAAATGAATAACATGTTCTACATCGTCGCCTGCGCCCCTTCGGAAGAGGGCGGAATCTACCGCTATGAATGCAAGGATAACGGAAAATTTGAACAGCTCGGATTCAACCGGATTGAGAACGCAAACTGGATCGAATACTCAGCAGACCGCAAGTATCTCTATTCCACCTGCACGGTCGGCGACTCCTCCGGCGTTGCGGCTTTCAAAGTCAATGCCGACGGCTCCCTCACCGAACTCAACCGCATGTCCGCCGAAGGCAAGGCCGGCTGCTACGTCATCGCCGATCCCTCCGGAAAATTCCTTTTCTGCGCAAACTATCTTTCCGGCTCCGTTGCCGTCTTTGCACTGAATGAGGACGGCTCCATCCGCGAACGCCTGCGCAACATCCAGCACGTCGGCGACGGACCGAACAAACCGCGTCAGGACGGTCCCCACACGCATTTCACGAACATCACGCCCGACGGCAAGTACCTGATCGTCATCGACCTCGGCATTGATGCAGTCCGCCTTTACCCGTTCGATCCGGTCAAGGGCATTGACGAAGACAAGGCAATCACCACCCGCATCGCCGCGGGAACCGGTCCCCGCCATCTGGTCTTCGACCGCTCCGGAAAAATCGCATACCTCGTCCACGAGCTCGGCAACCTTGTCACCTCCCTTGCCTACTCCGACGGCAAGTTCGAGGCGCTGAACACGGTCTCCACACTCCCAGCCGACTTCGAGGGAACCACGAAAGCCGCCGCGATCCGTCTCTCCGAAGATGAACGCTTCCTCTTCGCCTCCAACCGCGGATATGACTCCATCGCAGTTTTCGAACTCGACGGCAAAGGCGGAATCAAACCGCATGATCTTGTGCTCACAGGCGGAAGCTCCCCGCGCGACATCAATTTCCTGCCCGGAATGAAGAAGTTCGCCGCGGCAAACGAATTCTCCGATACCGTTTTCTTCTTCGACTACAACGCCGAAACGGGAAAACTCACGCCAGACGGACATGTTCTCACATTCAAGCGCCCGCTTGCAATCTATTGGAAAGAATAATGGCAAAACGTCAGCGTCCGAGGCAATCCGACCTCTATGATTTCACGCTTGACCTGCATGGAATGTTCGCGGACGAGGCAATGAGTCTCGTCCGCAGTTTCATCAACGGACACGCGGGAACCGGAAAAAGCCTGCTGGTGATTCACGGCAACGGCTCCGGTGTCCTGCGCGCCCGGGTTCGCGGCGCGCTTTCACGCGGCAATCTCACCTGCCGCGACTATTTTTTCGGCGAGGACATCGGCGCACCCGGGTTCGACGGAGTAACCGTCATTTATCTGTAAGCAGTTTAATCCATCCGGTATCCCATGCGGCAATCTCCGGAAGCGAAACCAGAACTTCACTCCCCGTCCGCCGCAATTCAACCCTGAGAGGCGCATGAGACGGCACGCACCATTCCGCTCCCGTCACGCCGTCCGCCACTCCGCGCAGACGCAGGACAAAAGTTTTCTGCGGCCCGATCACAGTGTTCAAAACCGTCAAGCTCCGCAGCTCACCCTCCGCTGTAACTCTAGGAACAAGAAGGAGTTGCGCCGGTTCTTCCGGCAGTGCGGGAAGCGCGCCGCGCGTTACCCAGTCGGCAATGCGCATCAGGAAACGGACGCGCGCGGAAGAAATGTAGCGAGTATAGAAACCGGAATAACCGAGCGCCGCAATCCGTGAACCGTCCGGACGCTCCAGCAGGAGCGATGCCGCCCCGAATTTCTTTCCGCTGTGATCGCGGTATTCGCCGACAACCCGGACGAAATTTTCTTCGGGCAGCTCAAATCTCATCCGGTCTGCCGTCAGCGGATAGTGTCCATTTCCAGCGAAGCCCTCGTTCAGCGGATCATCCGTATAGAATTCAAAGACATGTTCCGGAACGGGAACTGCACGAAGCCCCGCGATCCGGTCGCTCATTCCGCGCTTTCCGATCGCATCCACAGCCTCGCCGTCCAGGATAATATCACCGGAAAGAGCCGATGCAAGAGCTTGATCATCAAGCGAATCCACATCCGTTTTCGCAATCATGCGTCCTTTTGCAAACGGCGAATGCGCAGCACAGGGAATGCCGACCACCGGAAGCCCGTTTTTGTCGACATGCCACCACGAACCGGCAAGACCAAGCCCGCCCGGCATTGTCCCGGCATTATACGCGATAAAGTCCCGGTAACACGGAGCCTCCGCCGCGAGCGGAGCCAGAAGTTCCCGCCCGTACCACTCCGGCGTCTCGTAAAGCGGATCCATGATGAAATATGAGAGACTGTCCATTCCGAGCGCCAGGTAAAGCAGAGACTCGATTCGGTGTCCCTGCGGAGTTTTACAGCAGAAAACCCGCGGGCATGATTCGATTTCGGGACAAATCTGATCCAGCTTCTCATAGCCGGGCTGACACGACATCTGGCTGGACATTGTAAAACCTTTGGCAAGAAAAGCATACGGATCGTGGTCGCTGTAAGCGCCGCCCCCCGGACGCGACGCCGTCCGCATTCCGCTCTCTTTTGCAAGCGCATCAAACACGGCGTTGCGTTCCGGATCCCCGCAATGCTGAAGTCCGAACCGCGTTTCCGGCGAAAGCGTTTGAAATCCGCGGACAATCACTGCAGCGACTTCTCCGAGAGAGCGCCCGCCGAATGCAAGCCAGCGGAGACGAAGAGCATCGTCGTGTTTCATCGCTTCCACCAGCGCTTCACGCGTCCAGCAGAACCCCTCTTCATGGGAGAACGCTGCAAGACAGACCGGACAGTAACAGCCGTTGGAAACGCCGACGGGAGAGTGATTGTTGAGACGCAGATCATCGTCAATCCAGACCGAACCGGGATGCCATGCGGCATAGATGCGCGCGACGTCCCCGTAATAGCGCAGAAACTCCGGCTGACGCGGGCAGCTGCAATAGCGGCATTCGGTACCATCCGGTCCGGTGAAACCGCCCCACGTGCGTGCAGAATTGTCGACCGCCCCCGTAATGCCGTCGCCGTGTCCGATCGTGGATTGGATCTGAAGACTGGGAATGATGCCGAGTTCGCGAAGTTCGGCGACGTGTTCCGCCATCAGACGCGAAAGCCCGCGGTGATGTTCAAGCGACGGCGTGCCGAGCCCTGTTGAGAACCAGACTTCATCGCAGGCCGCGCGATTCTCCTTGAGAATACGGAGGGTGCGTTCCCAGACGGCAGGCTGTTCCTGCCCGATGCGGAAACGGATAATCATGAGAGGACGTTTCGGATTCGGTTTGTTCATGCGGATTCTCCTGTTTTCTGAAAATATAGACATCCGCATTTGAATTTCAAACTTTTCAGCTCTATATTATATTTGCACAGAAAGAAAATATATTTGGAAAACTGTCATGCAGAAATTGTTTCAACCTTACCGGAAGACGCCGCGTGAAGCAAAAATATACAGAGAAACCGAAAACGAACAGTTCAGCACGGTGATCCGCCGCGAATTCCTGAACCTGGCCGCCTTCCCTGCGGAAAACGGGTTCTTTCTCTCCTGCTCTCTTGCCTGCCGGACCCGCTCCCAGCCCGGCGACTGGCACAGACGGATCAATCCGGCATTCCTGACCATCATGTATATCCACTCCGGCACGACCCTGCTGCGCATCAACGATGAATCGTGGCGGACGGAGCCCGGCGACATCGTTCTCATTCCGCCGCGTTCAGACAGCGAGTTCGGAACAGAAACTGCAGGCGAACGCTCCGGAATCATTCTCTACGGCGGAATGCTGGAAGGCATCGTGACACAATGCGGCGGAATCTACCTCAGAACCGATCCGCGGAGAGTTTGGGAAAAACGGATTCTCTCCATCTGCGGCGGAGCAAAACGAAGTGCGCGCGAAATCGCCGTGGAGTGCTACAGTCTGCTTGATGAACTGCTTCAGCCTGCGCCGGAAAACGGAATTCCGCCGGAACTAGCGGAAATTCAGCGGAAAATCTGCGGCAATCTCGACAAACCGCTCCCCCTCAATGCGCTCGCCAAAGAAGCCGGAATGAGTCTGAGCGCCATGAACCGTCTGTTCCGCGAATACCTGAAAATGCCGCCGCACCGCTACATCCGCGAGCAGCGGATGCGGGCGGCGGAAGAGATGCTGCGTCTGAATGCGCTCTCCGTCAAGGAGACCGCGGCGGCAGCCGGCTATGAAAACGCGCTCAATTTCTCCACCGAATTCCGCAAATTCTACGGTTATCCGCCGAGCGCAGTCAAGCGCCGAAGTTAATCCGCGGCAACAAGTTCATACGAGGTTGCGGGAATCGGCGTCTTTGCGGTGTCGAGCTCCAGAACCAGTCGTCCGGTCTCCTGTTTCACCGGAATTTCTCCGACACGTTTTCCGGAGAGATCCAGCGCATAGCACTTCATTTTTCCTCCGGAGCGGTCAAGCGCGATTTTGAAGACGCCCGTTTTAATCAGAACCGGAAGCGAACCTTTTGCGGCGTACTTGATCCGCGTCTCCTCCCTGTCAAGGAATTTCATGTTGCTGCTGCGGGCATCGGTCAGCACGAAGAGCAGAATCCTCCGGCTTTCCGGAAGCGCGCGCTCATCCAGCGATGCCGTCGCAACCGCAGCGGGGACCGAGTTTTTCAGAACAGTCAGCGCACCGGCTTTCCCGACGCCGTCGGTCTTCTTTACGATTCCGCACAGCCGCGGCGTTGAGACCGTCATCTCTCCCCCGCGCTCCTTTGTCAGGAAAATTTCTCCCGTGCAGCTCTCGAAGCGTCCGCGCGAAACATCCGTGCGGTTTGCAGAGCTCAAAACACCTTTGCGGCGCAAGTCGGCAACGATCGCTTCGGAAATATCGCGTCTGGAGGAAGTTTCGTTTTCCGTATAGAGCAAACCGCCGCCGACCGCCCCCGTCCGGGACGGCGCGAGACGCAGCACCGGATCAACGGCTCTGCGTTTTCCGTCGAACGAAACGCCGAGTTTCAGCAGCGGCCAGAGCTGATAATACTCACTGCTCAGTCCGGTATTGAGATGATACGAGAAGAGAAAATCCGGTTTCATCTCGTATTCAATCGCGGCGGAAGCCTCCCTGACATCGCCGCGCAGAAACGCGAGCATCGCAATCTGCTCCGTCGCGCGGGTGATCGGATCGACGCCAACCGCGAACGGTTCGAGTTTCTTCATGTATTTCACGACGTTGTTCGCATGGGGCGTCAGTCCGCTCCATCCCTGAAACGCCGCGCCCGCTCCCCAGAGCAAACCTTCCTCATGACGGTAGCGGTTCCAGTAAACGTGCCCGTATTCGCTGACGACAAACGGACGGTCGAGGAAACGCACCGTCGTCGAATGCGAGAAGGAATTTCCCCCGCTTGCAAGCGAGCTTCTCTGCGAAACAACCGTTTCTCCGCCACGGAATTCCGGATGCGCATGATAGCTGTTCAACATGACAAGATCAAGCTTGGAACGTGCCGGAACACTGCACAGGTACGGGCGCATATTCCAGTTGGAAGAAAGTCCGCGCCAGCCGCATTCCGCGACGACCCGACGATAGAAATCATCCATATCCGCCTGCATCTTCGCGGCAAATTCGGTCATGGCTGCCGTCTGCGCCGAACGGTCGCCGCGCGACAGAGAACCGAACTTCGGAACCGATTCGAATGACGGGAAATTCGTCTTCCACGCCTTGTTCATAGCTTCAGGCGTACCGTACTTGTCTTTCAGGAATCTGACATATGCGGGATGAAACTCCTTCCCGTAGTTGCGGTGGTCAAGCAGAATATCCTGTTCATTGTAGAAGCAGAGCATTGCGACGGCCGGTTCGTCCTTGAGAGCAAGTCCGGTATAAGGATTGACGGTGTTCAGCAGTTTTTTCGTTCCGGCCGCGTAATTTTTCCGGAACTTTTCGCTGATGAACATCTGTATTTTTGCATTTTCCGCATCTTTCGGATAACCGGAGGGAGCCGTTCCGTTGCGGTATCCGTAA
Organism: uncultured bacterium; assembly: GCA_900549415.1. Taxonomy (GTDB): domain Bacteria; phylum Verrucomicrobiota; class Lentisphaeria; order Victivallales; family UBA1829; genus UBA1829. The sequence continues at coordinate 66,391 of URNX01000002.1, read as the reverse complement.
AACGAACACTGCAAATCAAGATTCACATAAACTCCCTCGGCTTTGAGACATGCAATCAGATAGAAAATCCGGTCAAGAGCAATCGGGGAAAAGCGGATTTCCGAAGCGTCCTGCGGCAAGTCCACAGGCTTGTTCACGCCCTTTTTCAGCCAAGGAGCCTCCTTTTTCTGGAAATTAAGATAAGCATCAAGAAAATGCAGACGGATCATATTGAAACCCTGGCGGGCAACTGCGGCGGCATACTCCTTCAGTTCCGGCTTGGTCATCATATCGGGAAAACCCTGCACGGAGAAGAAGCGGACCTCTTTTTCCGGCTCTTTCTCAAACGCCAGCTTTCCCGCACGGTTGACAATCACTCTGCCGAGCGAACCGGCGGGACGGCGGTCGAAGATCCGGCGGAAGTCCAGCGCGGAACCGGGTTCGATGTAAAGTCCGGATTCCGGAAGCGCACGCCATCCGGCCGGAACTTCCGGCTGCGGAACGGGAAAATCTTTCCGGGAAAGCACGTTCAGGGAAACCGGACCGAGCAGAAATTTGTCTCCGGCCTGCGTATTCAGCAGGGCATAACGGGGAACATCCGCATAGTGTCCGGCCACCGGTTTCGCGATCTGGAAGCGCCACACGATTTTCTGCCATTTTCCGGTCATCGGAAAGGTTGCGGTATCCGTATAGCGGATCGTCTCATCGCCGGAAAAATCTTCCGAGTTCAATCCCAGCCGCATGGAGCGTCCGGCAGGCCCCTTCGCCCAGAATTCGAGTTCTCCGCGCTCCACTCCGCGGATTTTTTCCGCCGGAATGTTGTTGCGGAGCTGCGAAGGCCACGCGAGGTCGGCGGAACCGTAACGGACGCTGACTTCAAACGCACCCTCCCCGTCCGGAGTCCGCTCCGTTTCAGCGGTCCGCCCGATGGAGATTCCGTTGTACGCATAAGGTGGATTTTCCAGAAAATCCTTCTCCGAAGCGGAGAGGAAAACGGCTGATCCGATAAATAAAAAAGTTTTCAGAAGTTTCATTTCAAATTCCAGTACATGTGTTCATCTTTCAAGGTGGTCTGATAGAGCTCCGTCACGCCTTCTTCACCGGGCACTCTGGAAACGACATTTCCGGCATGCCCGTCCGCATAAACAATATTCACCTGCGTATTGTTCCGGTGAGCGAGCCAGAAAGCCCCATTCGTCAGATTGGCGAAATTGGAAGGAGCATAAATGCCGAAATAGCCGAACAGCTCACCAGTCGTCGCTTTTCTGATGGAATCCGCCATCAGAATGGTTGTCGACGGGCGTTTCAGACTGTTTTTCCTGACTTTGTAATTCAAAATGTTATCCGGAAGGACTCTTGCACTAGCCCCGTACTCCGTTGCATACCAGTAATTCGGTCTTGAAGTCGGATTCTTCGAACGCAAACCTTTTGAATAATAATTCTCCGCGGCATTTTTACGGGCGGGACAGAGCGCCACAGAAGCCGTGATGTATTTCCCCGTCGCGAGCGTCCACCCCCAGAAAATACTCGTATCATAATCCGCCGTTGAAGCCGGGTTTGTATATCGCAGCATGGGATAAAAATCGTCGCTGTCCCCGATATACATATCCATCCCCGTTCCCAGCTGTTTCAGGTTCGAAAGACACGATGCGCCGTATGCGGTATCTCGCGCCTTGTTCAGCGCCGGAAGAAGCATGCCGGCGAGGATTGCGATTACAGCAATCGTAACGAGCAGTTCTATAAGGGTGAAATTCAGTTTCTTTCTGTAAAACATGGTCTGGTCTCCTTTGTATCAGATGTTTCCATTGAGGAAATAAATCAGGTTTTCTGCGTAAAAAAATGTTGCGTAATAAAGTTTTGCGTAATCCGGAAGCTCAAGCATTCTGCGCAGATCCGGACGGATCGCCTCAATCTGCTCTTCATCTCCGCTCAAAACGATGATCCACGCCGCGCTGTATGCCGGAAGCAGACTCCGCTTCTCCGCATCAACCGCCGGAGAGACCCTGCGCCACTGCGAAAGCTGAGCAAGATAGAGCTTTTCAAACTCCTTCCAGTTTCGTTGAAGTTGCGGTCCGGGAGCCATCATCCTATGCCAGTCCGGTGAAAATGCCAAAGATTTTTCCGGATTGAATTTTTTGTAGAACGCCACCAGCGGGCGCGCCGCCTTTGCGGTATCCTTCAGAGCCGTTTCCAATCGCTTGCGGACGACGGGATCACGCTCAATCTCAAAAAGACGGCGCACAGCGTACTGGTCGTTGACCAGCCACCAGCAATGCCACTCCGACATCATCGCGCCCGGTCCTTTCGCAATCGCATCAAGCCGCGTGGAACCATCGGGAAACTTCTCCTCGGAAAGCCGTTTTTTCAACTCTCCCCAGTGCGAATTTCCCGTGTGTTTCTCAAGTACATGAAGAAAATAAAGCAGCCGCGGAGCGGCATGATAACTCGCCGCCGCAAGATTTCCGGAAGAACCGAACAGTTTCGTTTCTTCGGGAAGACGCCAATTGTTTTTTTCGAGAGCATCTCCGCAGGCGGCAAGGCGTTTCGCCAGAGCTTTGCGCTCGGCAGCGGAGGGAATATCGGTATCGAGATAGGCATCCAGCCCAATCACCCACGGAAAAAACTGATCGGAAGAACTGCTTGGATGATGACATTTGCCATCGGTTCCGACTCCGCGCGCAATGAAACCTGGAACCGTTGCCACATCCTGAAGCTTGCAGAGTCCGCCGACCAGCCTCCGGATCACCGTCCGTGTATTCTCCGATTTCTCCAGCCGATACCGCCTGCACTGTCCAAGCAGATAGAGTCCGGTAAAGAACCCGCCGTTCTCAATCGGCGTCCAGTATCCTTTGGCGTTCGGAATGTTCCGTTCGCACTCTTCCGGAGTCGGCAGAACGATTTCACCTTTGAGCCCGCGGTAATCCGTGATAATTCCATGTGAATCGGCAAAACGGTTCATGATCTGCTCTTGAATGCGCTCCGCAACCGGTTTGAAATCCGCTCCTGCCAGCGGAAATGCGGCAAGCAGCAACAGTTGCATTGATTTTCTCCATCGCTGAAAACTCATCCTCGACCTCCTGTTTTTCTGTTACAAACTCTGACTTCTAAAAATGCAGCGGGTCAATTTCCAGAAAGCTTCCCGCAAAGCTTAATTAACCCGGTTTAACCGCATTTCAAAAAATATACTATAACAAATATACATGAGCAAAAGAAAAAAGTCAAGGGAAAAATTCAAAAAAACAGGAAATACAAGGAAGAAGCATTTGCAATTCCCCTTGCAGGAGTTATATTGGTTGCAGCAACATGAAATCCGGGGGGAATTCTCATGCATATCATCATCTTCATACTCCTGATGGAGCTCGCCGCGCCAGGCGCATTCGCGGAAAATGCACAGAAAAACATTGAACGGCAGCGCACGGAATGGCTGAACGCAAAAGTTCCGGAAGGAATCAATCCGGCGGATCTTTCGCCCGATCAGCTGGAGCATTTTTTCTTTCAGAAGGAAAAAAACGTCAACCGCTGGTTCTCCGCACAAGGCGACACTCTGCTCAAATCTCTGCTGACCGCATTTGTTTCCGCCGCCGTCATTGCGCTTGGAGGCTATGTGAGCGGACGCCTCCTGCGGAAAAAAAAAGAACAGCCGCGTCATCCGCTGCTCCGCGAAGCGCTCGCCGCGCTCAATGCACCGTTCTTTCTCGGACTCGGCGTGACAGCGCTCTTCTTTTCCTTCTACCCGATCCTTGTGAGCTTCGAACGAACCGTTTTTCTGTATGACGTCCGTTTTTTCTTTACGGTTCTCGCCATGGTCGCGGCATGGGCGGCGCTGAACCTTGTCGGTGTAATTGACACTCATCTGCGGAACTTTGCGCAGAGAGAAGACAACAACCTTGACGATCTCATGGTCAAAGTTCTTCGCGACATCATGCGGATCCTCGTTTTTGCGACGACGATTCTGTTTATCGGACAGAGCATTTTCAAGATCAACATCACCGCTCTGCTCGCCGGCGCGGGAGTGATCGGACTCGGCGCCGCACTCGCAGCCAAAGACACACTCTCCAATTTCTTCGGAACGATCGTCATCCTGTTCGACCGTCCGTTCAAACTCGGCGACCGCATCCAGACCGGCGGAATCGAGGGCGTTGTCTGCGAAGTCGGAATGCGCAGCACAAAAATCATCGCCGACGACGAATCCGTCTACACGCTTCCGAACAGTCTGCTCACAACCCAGCCGGTACGCAACATCAATCTGAAGAATCATCTCAAGCTGATGTTTGACCTCGGCATGACCTATGACACCACTCCGGAACAGATGACGCGTGCAATCCAGCTTCTCCATGAAATCGCCGACAACTTTCACGGCACGGACCGCCCCGGTTATTCCCCGCGGATATTCTTCTCAAAGCTCGCCGATTCCGCGTTGAACATCACGGTCATCCTCTGGCTTAAAATGGAATCTTTTGCACAGGAAGAGAGTTGGCGGACCGAACTTTTCATGGAAATTCTCAAGCGCTTCGCCGAAGAAAAGCTGAATTTTGCCTACAGGACCCAGACTCTTTACCTGCGCACCGACAGCGGCAGCCCGAAGCCGGACGGGAACACTTGAAAAATGTTTTTCCGCATGGAAACACGAAGAACTCTGATTTTTCACCATAACTTCATGCAAAAATAAAAATCCCCGTCCGGGCAATAATGCACAGACGGGGAAATCGCAAACAGCGGGTCGCTGATCACTTGTAAACCGGACCGAAGTTCTTGCAGGCGCGGAAGTCCGCTCCCTCAAGATCTTTCGTGCCGAAGGAGTTCCAGGCGGACGGACGGAAAATCTTGTCCTCGGGAACGTTGTGCATGCAGACCGGGATACGAAGCATCGAAGCAAGCGTGATCAGATCCGCGCCGATGTGACCGTAGCAGAACGCGCCGTGGTTTGCACCCCAGTGCGCCATGACACTGTACACATCCTTGAACGCCGGATTCGTTTCATCGAGCCGCGGAATAAACCAGGTGGTCGGCCAGCCCGGGTCGGTACGCTGATCAAGCTTGTCATGAACATCTTTCGGAAGAACAGCGGTTTCGCCTTCCGCAATCTGAAGAACCGGACCGAGTCCAGCAACCATGTTCAGACGGATCATGGTAAGCGGCATTCCGCCTTCCGTGAGGAAACGGCTGGAGAATCCGCCGCCGCGGAAGTAACCGAGGTTCGCAGGCGTCCATTCCACAGAATCCACACAGGCTTTCGCCTCCTTTTCGGTGATTTCCCAGAAGGGCTTCATTGCGGGCTTGCCGTCTTTGCGCTGTTTGCCCGTGGCGTCCATCGTGGTCGCACCGGAATTGATGAGGTGAATCAGACCGGGGACATTGACCTTCTTGCCGGTCGCCTTTTTGATCGCTTCCGGGCTCCAGTAGGTGCGGACGTCGGAGAAGCCGGAGGCTGTGCAGGTCAGCAGGTGGGCGAAGAGCATCGCAACACCGTTGCAGGCATCGTTTTCCGTTGCGAGAACGAACGGTTTGCGGATGCCGTTCCAGTCGAAGGAGGAGTTGAGGATCGTTTCCATAAAGTCGCCGTTGGGCATGAAGTCCGTCCACTGGCGCTGTCCCTGGAAACCGCCGGCGATGGCGTTGTGTCCGCAGGATTCTTCTACAAAGCCCATTTCCGCGAGCTTTTCGTTGCCGACCATGAGGTCACGGCCGATAATGGTCATCTTGGCGAGGAATTCCCAGATTTCATTCTGTTCCTTGCGGGATTTTCCAGCCTTGCCGTTGTAGATATCTTTGTTTTCCTTGCAGTTTTTCTTGATCCAGTCTATCGCGCGCTTGTACTCTTCCGGATCGTAAATATTCTCCTGAACGCGGCGGATGATTTCGCACTGGTCAACCGATTCGCAACGCATTCCGAGATATTTTTCGAAGAAATCGGGGTTCACAATGGAGCCCGCGATACCCATGGCTACACTGCCCATGGAGAGATAGCTCTTGCCGCGCATATTGGCAACAGCAAGCCCGGCGCGCACGAAACGGAGGATTTTTTCCTTGACATCTTCCGGAATCTCTTTGACGTCCTTTTCCTGCACATCGCGTCCGTAGATGCCGAATGCGGGAATACCTTTCTGGGAATGAGCGGCGAGAACTGCGGCGAGATAAACCGCGCCGGGACGCTCCGTTCCGTTGAAGCCCCAGATCGCCTTCGGGGTCTGCGGATCCATATCCATGGTTTCGGAACCGTAGCACCAGCAGGGGGTGACGGTCAGGGAAACTCCGACGTTTTCGCGGCGGAACTTGTCCGCACATGCTGCGGCTTCCGCAACACCGCCGATTGTGGTGTCCGCAATGACACATTCAACCGGAGCGCCGTCCGGATGACGAAGTGTGGAGCTGATGAGTTCAGCCGCCGAACGCGCCATCTGCATGGTCTGCTCTTCAAGCGACTCGCGAATCCCTTTTCTTCTGCCGTCAATTGTGGGACGAATCCCGACTTTCGGGTGCTCGGCGACCTTGATCACCGGTCCGACCGTCCGCGCAGCCTTGACTGCCTTCTTCTGAGTTTTCACTGCCATAACCGTACTCCTTTTTTAATTCGGTTTGCATCTGAGAACATTTTTATTCATCAGATACAATACCGACTGGTTTACAAGTTGCAAGTCGAACAGTTGAGATTCTTCATAAAACAGTCAATTTAGCGCATGACTTTTCCGCAAATCGTCAGCTGTGCAGATAAAGAATATGCGAACAGTTGTCGCAGAGTGTCAGAATTCCCTTTTTGGCATTGTTGACCGTCTGCGGCGGAACGCGGAGACGGCAGTAAGCGCAGACACCCTGATTGATCATTGCGACCGGCTCGCCCTTTCCGCCCTCAAGGAGGCGATGATAGACGTTGAGGGTCTGCGTATCGACTTTGGATTCATACGCTTTGCGAAGTTTGAGTTTTTCCGAAATATCCTCTTCAAGCTCCTGTTTGAGCTCGACAAGATCCGCCATTTCAGCTTTGACGGTCTTCTGGGTCACCGCAAGCTCCTTCTCCGCCGCCGCAACATTTTTCTGCTGATCCTCCGCCTGGTCCAGCAGTTCGAGAATCTTTGTTTCAATATCGGAGATTGCCTTTTTCTTCGTCTCAATATCCGCCATCATGGCCTGATATTCATTGTTTTTCTTGACCATCGCCGACTGCGTGAGAAGTTTTCGTGAAGCCTCGTTGAGTTTCTCCGCTTCGCCTTCCTGATCCTTGATGCTGCGCTCGATTCTGCGCAAGCCGTCCTTGGCGACCTCAACATCGTCCATGGCATCTTTGACGAGTGAATTCAGACGTTTCTTTTCTGCCGGAATTGTATCGATTCTGAGTTTGAGATTGCGGATCTTCATATCAAGATCCTGAAGCGCGAGCAAGTCCGTAATCCATTCGTTCATGGCGTCAGTTCCTTTCATTTGCTGATAAGGCAAGATAGCCGTTCAAAAGGAAAAATCAACCGCAAATCAGGAAAAAATGAAAGAATTGAGCAAAACATAAAAAACTTTAACGGAAAACGCACAAAATCAATTTGAGTTTTTCCGAAAAGCGTTTATAGTAACGGCATACAGAGAATTCAGGCAAAAGACAGGGGAGAGTCACCACAATGAACAGGTTGGAAGAATTCAGAGAACTCGTTGCAAATCCGCCCGTTATCGCGGAAAAAGATCAATACCTCATCAAGTTTGCTCTCTCAGACGAAGAACTTGAAGCTGTTTTCCGTCTGCGCTACCGCGTCTTCAACCTCGAACAGGGCAAAGGACTCAAAGATCTTCATGACGGAATCGACAAAGACGAATTCGACGACAGCTGTCTCCACCTTATCGTCGTCCGGAAGGACGACGGGAAAATCGTCGGAACCTACCGCATCCATTTCGGCGCCATCGCGGCACACTCCAAGCTCGGATTCTATTCGGAACAGGAATTCCACATCGAAGGGCTCGAGCCGATCACTCCGCTCGCAATCGAAGTAGGACGCACCTGCGTGGCCCCCGAATTCAGAAACGGAACCGTCGTGGCCCTCCTCTGGAGCGGAATCTCGGAACTGATTCACCGCAGCAGACAACGCTATCTTCTCGGATGCGTCAGTCTCGAAACGACCAATCCCGCGCACGGATGGATGATTTACGAGCATCTGCTCAAACTCGGCAATCTCTCCGATACCATTCACTCGACTCCGCGGCCCGGCTATCTCATGCATCGCCCCTCCGCGGAAGAGATGACGGAGGCGGCGGAAAACACGCTCTCCGTCCGTTCACTCATCCCCCCCCTCTTCAAAGGATATCTGCGGCTCGGAGCAAAAATCTGCGGAGAGCCGCTCTTCGATCCGCTGTTCGGAACCATTGATTTCTTCATTGTCCTCGACGTGGCAAAGTTGCCGGAACGCTACACAAAACATTTCAATGTAGAACTCACGGTCCCGGCGGAAAAGGCGTATGCGACATGCTGAGTTTCTTCCGCAAAATCTTCCGTATTCTCCGTCTGCTGATCTGGTTCCCGTGGATGCAGCTCAAAACCGCGATCCACTTCATCGGGAAGACGCGTGAGGAGAAAATTGCACTCGGCGCACAGCTCGCCGGAGAGTGGGCGCGCGGGATTCTCCGCATCCTCAATATCCGCGTCAGCATCCACGGAACAATGCCGGAGGAAAAAGGAATTCTGCTCGTCTCCAATCATCAGAGCTATGTGGATATTCTCGTACACGCCTCTCTGACCGGCGTCCGATTCGCACCGAAGAAAGAAATCCGCGACTGGTTCTTTTTCGGCTCCTACATCGGGCTTTCCCAGCCGGTCTGGATCGACCGCAAATCTCCCGCCAAGTCTCTCGCGACGCTCAAAGAGTTTGAACAAACGCTCGAACTCGGAGTCCCCCTGATCGTCTATCCGGAGGGAACGACAACGGACGGACTCCACGGGCTTCTTCCGTTCAAATCGACGCCGTTTGAAGCGGTCATTGCAAACCGGCGTCCGCTGCTCCCGCTCATCACCATCTACCATGTCCCGTGCGGCGGCATGAATCCCGCATGGTTCGGAGATCAGACCCTGCTCCCGCATGTCTGGCAGCTGCTCGGACTGCGTGAAATCAATGTGGACGTCTATCCGGAACCGCTCGTCTATCCGGAAACCGGAGACCGCAAACAGCTGGCGGAACAGGTGCGCGCGCTCATGCTCGACGCCTACCGGAAACACTCTGGAATCGAGGTCGCATCATGATGAATCTGAACGGGGAACTCCGCGACCGCTTCGCCGCGGTATGGAACGTTTTTTTCTCGCTGAAACTCCAATCGGAAGATACGGAACCTCAGGCGGAACTTTTCCCGCTCATAGGCGCGGCCGTCGGATTGATTTCCGCTCTCGCAGCCGGTTTTGCCCAGCTCTTCTTCGGCTGGCTGGCCGCCGCGCTTCTCATGGCGCTGGCGCTGACTCTGGCTCTGGAGCTCGCAACCGGCTGGCACGGTCTCAAAACCCTTTCCGCCTATCTGACGCTCCGGGTGCAGAACATCGGCATCGCGGAGGCATTCACGCGAAAACTGGAATGGAAGAAGGAGATGACCCCGTTTTTCATCCTTGCCAGTCTGTACCTGATCCGCGCGCTCGCAATCGGGTTCATTACGGCAGGCTCTCCGCTGATTCTGCTCTTCGTTTTCACCTGCGCATACCTCGTGCGAATGGAACTTGTCACCTGTGCCGCGGACGGCTTTGATCCATTGCTCCCCGCCCCTGAAGAGAATCCGAATCAGCCCTTCATTCTGACTGCGGCGACGCTTCTGCTCATCGGACTGCTTTCTTTTCACCTCAAATGTTTTGCGGCGGCGGTTATTCTGCTCCTTCTGGCAAAGGGAATCGCACGCCTTCAAAAGAACAGCATTCTGCGCTTCACCGGACGGCCGACCGTGCGGATGTTCGACCTCTACGGCTATTCCGCCGAAACACTGCTTCTGCTCGCCGGCATGATCATGGCGTAAAAAAGGGCGGAATCTCTTCCGCCCTCAAAAAAAGCTTTCCGAATTTCGTCAAATCCGGAATTCCGTCTGAATCAGATCCACGGAATTTCCGCCGGCCCGCAGCTCAAAGCGTCCGGGCTCAACGACAAACTCAAGTTTCCCGTTATAGTATCCGAGGACCTCGTCGGTCAGTTCAAGCGAAACCGTGCGTTTCTCTCCTGCGGGGATGAACACGCGCTCGAACCCGCAGAGTTCCAGAAGCGGACGGCGCACCTGACTTGCAAGGTCGGTCAGATAGAACTGCACGACTTCTTCCCCGTCCATGCTTCCGGTGTTCGCGACAGTCACCGACGCCGTGCGTCCCTCAACCTTCAAATCGGAATAAGCGAAGGTCGTGTAGCTCAACCCGAAACCGAACGGGAGCTCCGGCGAAGCGGGGCAATCCACATAATCCAGACGCCATGAAAGAGAATTGTAATAAACGGGGAGCTGTCCGGAGCAACGCGGAATCGAAACGGAGAGACGGCCGGCGGGGTTGTATTTGCCGAACAGCACTTCGGCGACCGCGCGGCCGCCGAACATGCCGGGATACCACGCGAGCAGAAGACCGTCCGCATCCGCACGGAGCTCGCCGACTTCAAGCGGACGTCCCTGCACAAGAACAACAATCACCGGCTTTCCCGCGGACTTCAACGCACGGAACAGCTCCAGCTGAACGCCGGACAGCGTGAATGTGGCGCGGTCGGTCCCCTCGCCGCTCTCTTTTTCGCTCTTTTCCGGAGAAAGAATTTCCGGAACGGCGGCGCCGGTTTCCGTACGGACCATTTCCGTTCCGTACTTCGTGCTGCATCCGCCGAGGACCAGAACGGTCGCGTCGGCCTTCGAAGCAAGAGATAGAGCTTCATCAAATCCGCTTTTGTCCATACTGCGGATGCCGCAGCCGCGCGCATACGAAACCGCGACACCTGCTTTTTCCGCTTCGGCGCGAATGCCGTCCAGAACCGTTACGACCGTCTCCCGTTTCTGCGGAGCGGAATAATCGCCGAGCTGATTCATCATATTGTCCGCATTCGGACCGATCACCGCAAGCGAACGGATGTTTTTCAGAGGCAGAATTCCGTTGTTCTTCAACAGAGTCATGGCTTTGCGCGAAGCCTCCAGCGCAACCGCTTCATGCTCCGCCGAACGCAGAATTTCAACCGGACGGCTTTGCGCGAACGGATGCTCGAAGAGCCCGGTCACGAACTTCGTATAGAGAATGCGTCCGGCGCAGACATCCAGGTCGCCTTCGTCGATCAAACCGCGGCGGAGCGCTTCGGTCAGTCCGGCGGTGTGGAATTCCAGGAACCCTTCATCCACATCGCATCCGGCTTTCAGAGCGCGGGCGGACGCCTCGGCTGCGTCATCGGCAAGACGGAACGCTTTGAGAAGTTTGATTGCGCCGCGGTCGGCAACGACAAAGCCTTTGAAGCCGAGCTCGCCGCGCAGGACGTCGGTCAGCAGATGACGGCTGCCGCTGCTGGGCTCTCCGTCGACGTCGCTGTAGGCGCTCATGATCGAAAGAGCGCCCGCGCGGACCGCATTGCGGAACGGGCGCAGCTGGCAGTTGCGGAATTCGATCGGTCCCACGTGCGCCGGACCGTGATTGTGTCCGCCCTCCGGACTGCCGTGTGCGACGAAATGTTTCAGCGTCGCAACGGTTCCCTCGGAGGAAATGCCCTTCACCATCTCCTCGCCGAAAACGGACGTCAGATAGGGATCTTCGGAATAATTTTCCTCCGTGCGTGACCAGCGCGGCTCGCGCACGATATCCAGAATCGGAGCATAGACCGAGTGCACGCCGGCCGCATGCGCCTCGGAACCGATGACGTGTCCGACGCGGTTCATCATAGCGCGGTCAAACGACGCGCCGAGTCCAAGTCCGGTCGGAAAAACGCTCGTGCCGAGCGCCATCAGTCCGTGCGGCGCCTCCTCCGCGATGTAAAGCGGAATGCCGAGACGCGAATGGTCAAGGATGTATTTCTGGAAAAGATTGACGACTTCGTTCATCTTCTCCGGCGGAACGCCGCTGTTCCAGTCCCGCTCCGTCCACCAGTCGGCACGGACAAGACCGTACATGGAACCGATCAGCCACTTCTCCACGGTTTCGGTAAATTCCGGCTTCAGACGGTATTCCGAACCGGAACGCTCATAGGATCGGAAGCCGTCAAGCTTGACAAGCTGTCCGATTTTCTCTTCTACGGTCATTCGCGAAAGAAGATCGCGTGTGCGTTCTTCCGGACTCAATTCTTTCTTCTGATAAGGAAACATTGCAAAACCTCCGTTTTCAGGAATAATATAAAAGCCGGAAAAACGAAATGCAACTTTTTTCGGAGGAAAGTTGCGCAAACTTTATGCAAAAAAATTGACATTTCCGTTTCAGGCGCTAAATTACCACTATCATGAAGAAGACCGGAATCAAAGAAATCGCGGCGGAAGCGGGCGTTTCACCCGCCACCGTATCCCGAGTGCTGAACAACAGTCCGCGCATCTCGCGGGACGTGACACAGCGCGTGCTCGCCGTCGCCCGGCGGCTGGAATACCTGCCGCACACTCCGCTGACCAAAGTCATTGCGCTGCTCATTACTGGTTTTTACTCATACGAATCATCCATTCTCTGCGCGATTCAAGCGGTTGCGGCGGAGCGCAAATTCCGGCTGGAGCTGATTCTGCCGGATGCTCCGGACACCTGGAGCGAACGCCTTTACATGGGCGGGATTTCGTTCGTTCCAATGAGCAATCCGCCGTCCGGTTTCCCCATTGTCACCATCAACCACGCGCCCGACCCGCTGAACGGAGTCTATTCCGTTGCCTCAGACGACGTCGGCGCAGTCATGGAAGCAGTCCGCAGATTCCGCGAAGCCGGACACAGCAGAATCGGATATCTTCTCGCACAGGACTCCGACCATTACAACAACCGTCAGCGCACTCAAGCCTACCGGGACGCCTGCCGCATGAACTTTCTGAACCCCTGTTGCGAAGTCGTCAAGGTCACCAATGCGGCTGTGGAAAACGCGCTGGTGCGGCTTATGAAAAAGGGAATCACCGCGCTGATCTACCTGGTTCCGATCCGGATCAACACCCAGGAACTGTTTTCCAAGCTCAAAATCCGCATCCCGCAGGATCTCTCCCTCATCGTGTGGGAAGCGCTCGGAATGCCGCCGAACTACCGCCCGGCTCATGTCTACACCGTTCAGGACGGCATGGAGCTCGCCCGCAACGCCGTCGATCTGCTTGAACGCATCGCGCAGAAAAAAGAGGTCCCGCAGCAGATTCTTGTTCCCTACCTGTGGGTCAACGGACGCAGCATTCGCAAGCCGCGGAAACAGAACTGAATCAGAGAAGCTCCGTTCCGATATCATCCCAGAAAAGCAATCCGCGGGTTGTGGCGCGGATCGCCTCCGGCGTCTCCTCCAGCAGCCCGGCGTCGAAAAGCGGGGAAAATTGCGGACGCATGAATTCAATGGAGCTTCCCGTAACCTTTGCGAACCCGGATTTTTCCCAGCCGCGCACCGTGCGAAGTCCCATGACAAAAATTTCGCGCAGACGGCTCTCGTGCGGGATGTCGTCGAACTCCGGCGGTTCCCCCGCAAGCCAGCGGCGGAGATCCGGCGCCTCCGTCCAGCGGCGCGTGCCGTCGAACGAACTCGCGGCGGGACCAAGCCCCAGATACGGCTCGCCGTGCCAGACCGACTGGTTGTGGCGGCATTCGTGCGGAGAGGCGGCATAATTGGAAATCTCGTAGCGCGGATAGCGGACGGGATCGAACGATCCGAGCAGCTCCCACTCCTCCGCGGACTCTTCATCGGAAGGCACGCGCAAGCCTTTTTCGGAAGCCAGCGCGGTCCCCTCCTCCAGCGTCAGCGAATAGGCGGAAAGGTGTTCCGGCGCAAGCTCGGAAACGGTCTGCAGATCGCACGCGAAATCATTGATGCGCTGTCCGGGGAGCGCATACATGATGTCAAGTCCGATATTGCGGTTTCCCGCACGGCGGAGCTCGGAATAAGCGGAGCGGATCACATCCGGATCGCGCGCCGTCCGCCCGATCGCCCGGAGCGAAGCGGCGGAAAAGCTCTGCGCCCCCATGCTGACGCGGTTGAAATATTCCGCAAGAAACGACGCCTTTTCCGGCGTAAGCGTCTCGGGGTTGCACTCAATCGAGCGTTCGCATCCGGGAATGAAAGTCAGATTTTTACGGAGAATGTTTCCGAGCTTTTCCAGCTCCTCCACCGGCGCAAGCGTCGGCGTTCCGCCGCCGAGATAGAGCGTTGTGACGGGCTCGGAAATCTTCGCCAGCTCCCGTTCCATCCGGTTCAGCCACGCATTCCAGAGAGAAAGCGAAAACGAAGGTTCCGAATAGAATGCGCAATAGGCGCACTTGCCGTGACAAAACGGCACGTGAATGTAAAGATTCATCGGAATTTTATTCCGTTTTTTCCTTCAGAGCCTCCAGCGGAAGGAATTCGATCCATGCGACATCCGCCTGAACGCGCGATTTTGTGTACTGGCTGTTCGTGCAGATGCTCAGCGCCACATCATGATCCGGCAAGGAGCCGCCGCAGATGCGCTTCAGATCTTCCGCAGCATTCACCTGATCGGTATGCCAGACGCCGACCTGATCCTCTTTGTTGCGGAGAGTCAGCCAGTCAACCTTCACCATGCCTGCGCCATATGCGACATTGCCCCGCGACTGCTTCGGCGTCTCCGTGTCCCAGCGGTAGGAAACGCTGTTGGTGGAGATGCGTCCCACTCCGACGTAGAGGGAGATTGCCTGATCATCCACATCCGGGTTGCGCCCGTCCGCCCCCTTCGGAAGCGCATCGACACGCCATTTCCAGCGCATGACCGGATACTTCTGCAGCACGCCGGTAATGTCGTAAAGAATTGCGCCGGAAGCCTTGTCGGTGGTGACACGCAGGACATTCGTGTTCAGCTCTTTGTCGAAAACGATTTCATAGTCCGGTTTGGAAGTGAAGAGCTTTCCTTGAAGATGCCACTTCTCCGGCAGCTTCGCTTTTTTGGAATATGTTTCCGGAGAAAACGTGATCCGAAGTCCGTCTGCCGCAAAAAGCGGAAGCGCGGAAAAAACGGAGAAGGCCAGAAGAGAAAAAAGTTTCATTTTACATCCTTTTTCGGTGAATGTTTTTTCTGCCAGGCGACTTTATAGTCTTCGTATTGACTTAATATCGTATTGACATAAGATAGAGTGGATGAAATTGTGATGCGCTCGCGGACGTCGCCGTTTTTGTCGACCGGTTTCCATGCGTTCGCGCGCTTGATTCCTGCATTGTACTCACAGAGGGCGAGCGCCAGCCCGTCCTTGTAATCCGACCAGCGGCGGATGGCGTTGCCCAGATACCAGGTGCCGATTTCAATATTGAGACGCGGAGCAAAGAGCGCACCCCGGCTCGGAACGGGAACACGGAAGCGCTTCGCCCAGTCGACGACGGCCTGATCGGGCATGATCTGCATCAGTCCGATCTCGCCCGCTTTTCCGCGGGCGTAAGGCCGGAACCGGCTTTCGCGCCAGATCACAGCCTTGACCAGAGCCGGGTCAACGGCGTAGCGTTCCGAGGTTTCGAGGATGATGTCGTCATAGGCATCCCTCGAAACCTGGTATTCGCGAATAAGCGAAGTGATTTTCCAAGCCCCGAAAGCGGCGAAAAGCGCCGCCGCTGATACCAGGATCAGGATCAGCGTATGCGATTTCTGAGAATGCCTTCTGCTGTATCTCCGGGGCATTGGAAACCTTTCGTTTATTCCGGTTTCGCCGCAAGCTGCGCAGCCTCTTCAGCAGCGCGGATGCGGGCAGCGTCGGCCATGAGCTTCTTGTACGTTTCTTCGTACTTGAGTTCATGCGGCAGGGGGACGATGCGCAGTTCGCGAAGCTGTTTCATATCGACTTCGGAAGGAGCGTTCATCATCAGGTCCTGCGCCTGCTGGTTGAACGGAAACGCAATGACTTCGCGGATGTTCGGGGAGTCGGTCAGCAGCATGACCATGCGGTCGATTCCGGGAGCCACGCCTGCGTGCGGGGGCGCGCCGAGCTTGAACGCCTTGATCATTCCGCCGAACTTGCTGTCCACGACTTCGCGGCTGTAGCCGGTCATTTCGAACGCCTTGTACATCAGTTCCGGCATGTGGTTTCGAACCGCTCCGGAGGAGAGCTCGATGCCGTTGCAGACAATGTCGTACTGATACGCAAGAATGTCGAGCGGCTGCTTGTTGAGCAGCGCATCCATTCCGCCCTGCGGCATGGAGAAGGGGTTGTGCGAGAAGATGATCGCGCCGGTCTCTTCGTCCTTCTCGAAGAACGGGAAGTCGACAATCCAGCAGAAGTTGAAGACGTTCGGATCAATGAGGTTCAGGCGTTCCGCGAACTTCGCGCGAACCTTGCCGCCGAGTTCGTTGGCTTTTGCGCGGGTGTCGCACATGAAGAACAGTGCATCGCCGTTTTCGATTTCTGCGATCTTTGCGAGTTCAACCAGCTCTTCGGGCTTGAGGAACTTCGCGATAGGTCCTTTGATCTCACCTTCTTTGGTCCACATGATGTAACCGAGACCCTTTGCGCCGTTCTCCTTCGCAAAAGCTTCCATCTTATCATAGAAGGTGCGGGGCTGAACGCCGACGACACCGGGGACGCGCATGCCTTTGACCACGCCGCCGTTGGCGACAGTCGAAGCGAACGCCTTGAATCCGGCGTTGCGGAAGAATTCGGAGAGGTCGATCATGAACAGCGGGTTGCGGAGATCCGGCTTGTCGGAGCCGTATTTCTCCATTGCCTCGCGGAACGGAATGCGCGGGAACGGAGCCTGCGTAACCTTCTTCGTCGAATATTTATTGAAGACGGCCATCAGAAGATCTTCACAGACCTTGAAGACGTCTTCCTGAGTTGCAAAGCTCATCTCGATATCGAGCTGATAGAACTCGCCGGGGGAGCGGTCGGCGCGGGCGTCCTCATCGCGGAAGCAGGGCGCGACCTGGAAGTACTTGTCGAATCCGGCGACCATAAGCAGCTGCTTGAACTGCTGGGGGCTCTGCGGAAGAGCGTAGAACTGCCCGGGGTGAACACGGCTCGGAACGAGATAGTCGCGTGCGCCTTCGGGAGAGCTGCTGGTGAGAATCGGGGTCTGGTATTCGTTGAAGCCCATTTCCCACATCTTCTCGCGAATGGTCTGAATGACTTTGGAACGGAGCACGATGTTGTTGTGCAGCTCGTCGCGGCGCAGATCGAGGAAGCGGTATTCGAGACGGAGTGCTTCGGGCGCCTGCTCGTCCTTCGCGACCTGGAACGGGATCTGATCGGTTTCGCCGAGAACTTTCATTTCTTCTGCGACGAGTTCAATCTCGCCGGTTGCGAGTTTCGGATTGACCGTTTCCGGAGTTCTGGCAACGACTGTTCCGGTGAAGGAGACAACCGTTTCCACGCGCCATTTTTCCAGTTCCTGATAGAAATCCATTTTCGGATTGACCACGATCTGGGTCTTTCCGTAGTGGTCGCGCAAATCGATGAAGATCACGCCGCCGTGGTCGCGCACGCTGTGAATCCAGCCTGCAAGTTTCGCTTTCTGTCCGACATCGGACTTTCTGAGTCCGCCGCATGTCTGCGTTCTGAATGTTTCCATTTTTACTCCATGTTAGATGCAAATCTACATATTCAGGCATAATATAGCACACATTTCAAAAAAAAACTCTCTGAAACAAAAAAAAATGAAAAATTTCCGCCTTACGGCTCCTCCGAGATCTCCCAGATGCACTGCCAGAGCGCTTTCATCAGCGTGAAAAGCTCCCGGCTCTCTATGATTACCGTGTAATTCTCCTTCAGCGCCGAACTCACCATGATCTTGTCGTCATAAATATAAAGTCCCGAAACGGAATCGCTCATCGGACGCGGGAAGTAGCGGACATTGCGCAAATTCGCCTCGCCCGGCTGCATGTAATCAAATGCGACTTCACGCTCCCGGTTGCGGATCGACCAGGAACGGATTCCGCGCCGGATCCGCTCCTGCGTATACGCGGCCTCCTCTTCCGGCGATGAAAGCCGCATCATCTCCTGAACTGCACCGAAGTAAAAATATTCCTTCGATTTCACATTCAGCAGTTCGGACCGGACCGCCAGCACACCCGCACGGCCTTCATAAAAATGAATCCGCGTCCTGTGCGTCCCGCCTAGATAAAGATCCCGCAAATCCGGAAGGACTGATTCCAGCGCGCTCTTCCGCTCCTCCTCCAGCCGCAGAAACGCAGAGGGATCCTCCGGAGCAAACATCTTCCGTCCGTTCACCAGCGACTCCGTTATCAGCCCGCGCTCCTCAAGGACATCCAGAACGTCGTAAACGGTCGGATGTTTGAATTTTGTATGCTTTGCAATCTCAATCGCCGAAGCTGGACCGAGCTGGAGCATTGCGAGATAAACCCGCGCCTGCCGTCCGTTCAGCCCCAGCCGCGTCAGCTGGTCGACAATGTTCATATTTCCTCCATGTCGTAAAAAAGCGACATCATTTATTTTCGTTTTTCCCGTTGCAATACGTAAAATCTCTGATACATTAGCACACATCATGTAAAAGAAAAGCGACATTTCAAAAAAAGGAGAATGAAATGAAATCTTTTTCGGATTATTTCGACGTTTTCCCGCGCATTGTCCCCGCCGATCAGATCTCGGAAATCCGCATCACACCGCGCGCCGCTCACGCCTGGCTGCCGCCTGTTGAAAACATCGAAATCATCTATCATCCGGTCGACGGGCTCAACGAAGCCGGGAATCATTCGCCCGAAGGCGAAAAAAACGCGGTCCGCTCTGCGGAAGTCCGCAACGGAGCTCTCTATCTCCGCATTTTCTGCGCGGGTGAACAGGAACACAACATCACTCTGCACATCCGCAAACTCCCCGCACGGGAAAAGTCTTCCGAATGGCTCCCGCGCGATGAAGTCAATGTTCATTTCAATGTCTATTCCCTCAAATCGGATCTCATGGCTCTGCGCCCTTACCGCGGGGACATTCATCTGCACTCCGTCTGTTCCGACGGGCGCGAGGCTCCCGAATACGTTGCAGCCCGTTACCGCGAAGAAGGATTTGATTTCATTGCCGTGACCGACCACCACCGCTATGCCCCTTCTCTCCGCGCCATCGAATACTGGAAAGATCTGAAAAACGGCTTCCGTCTCTTCCCCGGCGAAGAGGTGCACGCCCCGGACAACAATGTTCATATCATCAACTTCGGCGGTTCGTTCAGCGTCAACGAGCTTGCAAAGAGCAATCCGGAACGCTACCGGCGCGAGGTCGGGGAAATCCTCCGCACCTTCCCTGCCGGATTCATTCCGGAAAGCGAAAACGGCTTCCCTGTCGCCTCCAGCGAATGGGTGTTCGACCGCATCCGCGAAGGCGGCGGACTCGCGATGTTCTGTCATCCATACTGGCAGACACATAAATATGAAATCAGCACATTCCTCTCCGATGCGATATTCAAACGCAGAAAATTTGATATTTTTGAAGTCATCGGCGGATTCTACGACGACCAGTGGCGTTCCAACAACTGCCAGATTGCGCGCTACTATCAGGAGGCTGCGCAGGGCAACAGCTTCCCCGTCGCCGGAGTCAGCGACTCCCACGGAACCGACTGCGACCAGCTGGCGTTCCGCTACTACACCGTCGTGCTCGCGAAGTCAAGCGAACTTCCCGACCTGATCGACGCCATGCGAAGCGGAAACTGCGCGGCCGTTGAAGTGATGAACAACAAGGTTCCGAATGTCGTCGCCAATTACCGTCTGGTGCGCTACATTGCGTTCCTCGTCGAAAACTATTTTCCCGCACAGACCCGTCTCTGCTCGGTGGAAGGAGCGCTCATGCAGGAGATTCTCGCGGGAAATTCCGAAGCGAAAACCGCGCTTGACGCGCTCGGAAACCGCGTGGAGGAATTCCGCCGCAAATCCTTCGGAGACGCGGTGAAATGACTCTGACCGCATTTTTGCTCATCTTTGTTTCCGTGTTTCTTCATGCGGGCTGGAACTTCATCAGCAAAAAGAACACGCCGTCGGCGGCATTCTACATGCTGTCGAGCGCCACGGCGGCACTGATCTGGCTCGGATTCTTCCTGCATTCCGGAATCTCATGTTCCGCCCTGCCGGGAAGGTTCTGGTGGATTCTCGCTTTCAGCTGGTTCGGGGAAATGCTCTACTGCATTGGACTCGCTTACGGATACCGGAGAGGGGATATCTCCCTCGTCTATCCGCTCGGACGCTCCCTCCCCGTTCTGCTGACCGCAGCGGTGACGATTTCCTTCGGTCTCGGCAAGATGCCGAACGCGCTTGCACTGGGCGGCATGGCGCTGATCTCCATCGGCTGTCTGTTCCTGCCGCTCAAGGACTTCCGCGAATTTCACTGGAAGACTTACTGCACGCCGCTTCTCTTTTTCGTTCTTCTGATTGCGGCCGGCGTCACCATTTACACGATTTTTGACAGCGAAGCGGCAAAAATACTGAAGGAACTTCCGGACAATCATGATTCCCGGATCGTCACCTCGCTGTTCTATCTGTTCCTTGTGGAAAGCGGACTGACGGCCGTGCTGGGTCTTTTTGTGCTGACGCAGAAACAGGAGCGCGCGGAGTTCAAACGGCTGTTTCTCAAAACGCCGTGGCCGCATATTACCGGGGTGTTCAGCTCCTCAGCATACGCACTGATTCTGCTCGCCATGCCGCTCGTCACGAACGTCAGTTATATTCAGGCGTTCCGTCAGATGAGTCTTCCGCTCGGCGTGCTCGCGGGCGTGTTCATTCTGAAAGAACCGTGCGGAAAAGTCAAACTGTTCGGAATCATCCTGATTGTCATCGGCTTGATTGCGGCATCCCTTTGAGCACACATCCTGCGCGGGTCTGAACCCTTCCGCCGGAAAACGCAAGCTTGCCGTTCACATAGACGGCATTGAGCCCGGCGGAAAGCGCATGCGGCGAAACAAAATCCGCGCAGTCGCGGAATTCCGTTTCAGAGAAAAGAACCAGATCGGCAAAACAGCCCGGGGCGATCCGGCCGCGTCCGCTCAAATGGAATATCGAAGCGGGAAGCGACGTCATGCGCGCAACAGCCGTCTCCCAAGGAATTCCCGCGGCGCGGCAGAGATTCAGGAAGCGCGGGAACGAACCGAACCCGCGCGGGTGACACCGTCCGATCCGGCCGGATACCGGACGCGCCGTCTCATCCGTCCCGCAGCAGACCCATTCCTGCGAAAGAATCCGTGCAAGATTTTCCGGAGAGAGTCCGCCGAACGCCGCCATCGTTCCGACGGAATCCCGGCGAAGCAGATCCATGCAGATCCGTTCCGGCGGCATGCGCAGTTTTTCCGAAATCTCAGAAAACGAACAGCCGGCATACTGCATCATTCCGGAAACTTGCGTTGAACAGAGAAGAACCGTCTCCCAGCGGAGATTCATACGGGAAAGTTCTGCCGTCAGACGCTCCGTTTCCTCCGGCGAACCGGAAAGCGTTTCCTGAATCTTCGCATCCGTCATACCATCGTAAGGAGGCGGAAGAACAACGCTCAGACTTGTCTGTGCGAAAGTGTAGGGATAGCGGTCAGCTGTAACCCGGAGCCCCTCGCGCCGCGCCGATTCAATCAGAGATAACACGGCATCCAGCTTGTGCCAGTTCCGCGGCTTTGCGGTTTTGAGATGACTGATCTGAAGGCGTCCGGAACCTGCACGGGCAATTGCAAGAGCCTCCTCCAGCGATTCAATCAGCGCATCGCCTTCACTCCGCAGATGCGTTGCATACGGAGCATCGAATCCGCGCAGAGCTGAAGCGACAATCCGGAGCTCCTCCGGCGGAGCAAACTTGCCGGGAGTGTAGAGCAGTCCCGTCGAAAAACCCAGCGCCCCCTGCTCCAGCATCTCCGCCAGCAGATCGCGCTCACGCTCCCATCCGGCAGGGTTCCCAGGAGTGTTTTCATAACCGAAGACATTGGCGCGGAGCGTGTTGTGTCCGCAGAGAAAGCCGACGTTGATTGCTGGACGGGCGGCAGTCACGGCATCCGCATAAGACGAGAAATCGCTCCATGTCAGCGCAACGCCGTAGGTGCGGTAGAGCTTTTTCAGATGCTCACGAACCTCCGCCGTGCGGATCGGAAACGCGGAGAGCCCGCAATTACCGGAAAGTTCACTCGTAATTCCCTGCGAAATTTTCCCGACGGCCTCGGGTTCCGCAAGAATCGATAGATCGGAATGAGCGTGTACATCAATGAATCCCGGTGCAAGCACCAGACCGGAGGCGTCAACTTGCCGGGCGTCGTCAACCGCAAGCGGCGCACGAAAAACCGCTTGAATACGGTCGTTCTCAATCAGGACAGAACCGGAAAACGCGGGTGAACCGGAGCCGTCGATGATCCGCGCTCCGGAAATAAGAGTCTTCGTCATTCCTGAACCTTTTCGCGGATTTTTCCGCTGGTTTCATGATATTGACGGGAAACGTCGCGGCGGATCTGGCGCCCGGCGTTCGAAATGCTTTCGCGTGCACTCTCTGAAATCTCCCGGGTCCGGCGAACCGTCTCCTTTTGAATATCATCGGAAAGCTCGCGGGTCTTGCGTACCGTTTCATCGCGGACATTTTCATAGGTCAGCCGCGCGCGGCCGCGCGCTTCGCGCTCCGCATTGACCGCTTTGTCTTTCACGGTCTGCATGGCGAAATCAAAATTTTCGCGCGCCCCGATCCAGCCTTCGGCGATCCGCGCCATAGTGCGGCTGTAAATGCCGTCCGCCTCACGGGCATAGCGGTGTACAACGGTTTTATCTTCGCCTTGCGAGGACAAAATCGCAAAAAAAAGCAGGAACAGAGTGGTAATTTTCGTTTTCATGCTGTACAATACACGATGAGAAAAAGAAAATCAAACCGGATGGATCAGATTATCATGAAAAAAATACGAATTGTTGCGGATGACAAGATTCCGTTTCTTGCCGAATCCCCGCTTGCCCGGCTCACCGAACTCATCCGCCTGCCCGGCGGAGCAATCTCGCGCGACGACCTGCGCAAGGCGGACGCCCTTATCACACGCACCCGCACGAAATGCAATGCCGCGCTGCTCGACAATACCGCGGTTCGTCTCATCGCGACCGCAACCATCGGATACGATCATATCGACACCGCATACTGTGCCGCACATAACATTCTCTGGCGCAACGCCCCGGGCTGTAACGCGGCTTCCGTTGCCCAGTACATCGCTTCGCTCCTGCTGATTCATGAAGAGACAAAGAATGATCCGCTTGCCGGAAAAACCATCGGAATTGTCGGCGTCGGAAACGTCGGCACCCGCGTCGCAAAAGTCGCGGAAACACTCGGCATGCGCGTTCTGCTCAACGACCCTCCGCGCGAACGGAAAGAGGGTTCCTCCGCATTTGTTTCACTCGAACAGATCCAGGAGGAAGCGGACTTCATCACCTTCCACGTCCCGCTTCTGCGCGATGGTTCAGACCGGACATTTCATCTTGCCGGAGCGCCCTTCTTCGCAGCCTTGAAACGCACGCCGTTTCTCATCAACAGTTCACGTGGGGAAGTGACGGACAACGAAGCCCTAAAGACAGCCCTCCGCACCGGCGTCATCCGCGGCGCCGCACTCGATGTCTGGGAGCATGAACCCGGAATTGATTTGGAACTGATGAATCTTCTTGAATTTGCCACCCCGCATATTGCAGGTTATTCCGCCGACGGCAAAGCCAACGGAACAGCGGCAAGCGTCCGCACGGTTGCGGAATTTTTCGGATTGGAGGACGCTCTCGGCTGGTATCCGGAAGTTCCGGTTCCGGCGGCAGCGCTTCTCCGGGTTCATTCCCTTGCGGAAGCGGCCGCCTGCGCCTACGATATCCGGCAGGATGATGCACGTCTCAGACAGTCGCCGGAGACATTCGAGAAACAGCGCGGCAACTATCCGCTCCGCCGCGAATTCCCTGCATTCACCATTGACCGGACAAGTCCTCTGAGTGAAGACCAATTTGAAACTCTGCGGAAACTCGGATTTCAAATCCGCTGAAAAATTCTGAAAACAACTGGAAATCCCGCTTTCCTGCTGTATAGTAGCATTTAACCTAAAACAAAGGAGTTTTTCTCATGATTCAGCTTCCGATCGCGCTTCAGGCGTATTCTCTCCGCAAAATATTTGAGGACAACCCGCTCCAGGCGATGAACATCATCAAAAACGCAGGATACGACGGCGTCGAATTCTACGGGACACATTACCAGACGGAACTTTATGTTGCACTGCTCCGCCAGACAGGACTCGTCTGCGCCGGATGGCATACCGGAATCGAAGCGCTCGAAAACGATTTCGACGCAACCCTCCGCCGCAACCTCGCGGTCGGCAACAAATACATCTGCGTTCCCTGGTACAAGTCCGACAAGGTTGACGACTGGAAACACTTCGCCGACCGTCTGAATGCCGTTGCAGAAAAGCTCATCCGCTACGGCGTCCGCACAGGTTACCACAGCCACGCCCATGACCACCAGCCGGTTGAGGGACAGATTCCGTGGGAAATCGTTGCGGAAAACACCGATCCGCGCGTCATTCTTCAGCTGGATACCGGAAACTGCATGTGCGGCGGCGCCGATCCTTATGCAGTTCTCACGAAATACGCCGGACGCAATCAGAGCATTCACCTCAAGCCCTATTCCAAAGCAGCCGGCTATGAACCCGCCATCGGCGAAGACGATATTCCGTGGGAAAAAGTCCTCTCCTGGGGCGAGAACGAGGGACGCACCGAGTGGTTCGTCGTCGAATACGAAATGGACAAAGCCCCCGTCCCCGCGATTGAGAAATCAATCCAGCATTTGAGAACCCTCCGTCCTCTGTAATTCAGTCTGACAGGAGCTTTAAAACAGAACACCCCGCAGGAAAAAATTGCGGGGTGTTCTGTTTTAAATGGAAAAGCGTTCTTTTATTTTTCAAAACGATCCGGTTCAATCGGGAACTGCGGATTCTGACGTTTGATTTCCGCCGTGGCGCGAACCACGGCAAACGCCTCTTCCGGCTTGACCGGGAACGGAACACCGTTGCGGATCGCATCGTAAAGATAACGGTAAATCTCCGTCATTTTGTATCCGTTTGCAGGTGCGACTTTAATCGTCTTTTCAATCCACGGCCACGATCCGGCATCGCCGTAACCGCCATCCCACGGAGGCGTTCCGGCGCTGGAATGTGTCTTCGGAAGTTCCATCTTCGGATCCAGATACTTCATGTGAAGTTCGGATTCATCATGGCTGACCAGTGTTCCGCGCGTTCCGAAAATGGAGTAGACGTCGCCCGGAATCAGCACGCAGTTGGAGATTTCAAGATCGACAATACGTCCGTTCTGTCCGCGGAAAACGACCTTGATATGATCCTCCGCATCCCCTTTGGAAGAAACATGTTTGAAGTCGCTCCAGATGGATTCAACCGGAGATTCCAGCAGGAGCAGAGAATGGTCGATCAGATGTGGTCCCCAGTTGTTAATCTGGCCGCCACCGCATTTGAGCAGAGTCTGCCAGTCTTCGCGGCTTTGATAGTTGTGACGGCGCAGTTTGATTTCAAAGACATCGCCCAGAATTCCGGTCGCGATGATTTCGCGGATATGGTTGAATGCCGCTTCAAAACGGCGGTTGTGGCGGAAATAGAGTTTGCCCGGATAATCCTTCACGGCCTGCTCCAGCAGCTTCAGTCCGTCAAGAGAAAGCGCGAAGGGCTTTTCCAGAAAAACGATTTTTCCGGCTTTCAGTGCGCGAAGCGCATAATCGACATGTTCGGTCGAACGGACGGCAATCGAAACCATCTCTATATTCGGATCTTTCAGGAACGCCGCTCCGTCGGTATAGCCTGCGCAATGATAACGTTCCACAAGATTCTGAACTCTGGATTCGTCAATGTCGCATGCGGCGACAATCTGAAAACGATCCGGATACTGGTCTATCTCCGAACAGTGCATGTTGTGTCCGGCTCTTCCGATTCCCCACAATCCGACTTTGATTGGATTCATCTCTCTGTTCCTTATGTTATACAGAAGTTTACGGGAATAATATATCCCCGCTTTCAGAAATGTAAAGCGGGAATCTCTGTTTTTTACTCCTGCAGCGGAACAAAATCTCGTTCGATGACACACATTTTACGCCATTTTCCCTGACGGAACCGCAAGTAGAACACTGCCGCGATGAAGAAGGTGTAGAACACCAGAACGCCCCAGTAGAAGTTGACCGGAGCATTGAAATACCGCGCGACCAGACTCGGAATAATCCAGAGAACCCACGCAAGAATTGCGCTGCCCCACATGGCAAATGCTGTATCGCCCGCCCCTTTGATCGCGGAAACATAAAGCATCTGAACCCCGTCGCAGAAAGTAAACGCGGCAATGAAATAGACAAACGTCCGCGCCATTTCCATCGTCGGCAGCTGCGACACATCCCCAGCCCGCTCGAAAAGCGCAAGCAGCGGTCCCGGCATGAAAACGAATATCAGCGTCATGATCGACATGTAGATCATCACCAGGAAGTTCCCGTTCGCAACGGCCCGTTTCGCCGCCGCCGGAGTTCCCGCTCCGACCGCCTGACCGACCAGAATCGAAATGGTCTGCCCCAGCCCGAGCATCGGAATATACGCAATGGAATTCAGCGAAAACGCAATCGTCGTCGCCTCCTGAATCCGCGTCTTTTCATCCGGCGAAGCGCCGACGTTGCCGAGCAGAATGATGAAGATGTTGAATGCGGAAAGTTCCAGCAGCAGCTGAACTCCGTTTGGCGCTCCGTAGCGCAGAATCCGTTTGAAAAGCGGAAAATCAAGCCTCGGCGGCCATGTCCCGTAAGTCTCCCGGTTTGTCTTCCGGAACAGCAGCGCGCAAAGAAGAACGAGTCCAAGCAAACCGGAAATAATCGTTCCGTATGCCGCCCCACGGATGCCGAGTTCGGGTGCGCCCCAGTTTCCGTAGATGAACGCATAATTCAGCGGGATGTTGCTGCCGACCATGATGAAGTTTACAATCATGATTGTAAGCGTCAGCCCGCGTCCGCTCCAGAATGCGCTGATCGCACCGATGATCAGCGGAATCCACGCGAAAATCGAAAGGAGTTTGAAGTAGGTGATTTCCTGCTCAAGAACCGCATCGGCGTGCCCGAACTGTTCCATCAGCCACGGCCCCCAGAACCAGCCGGTCGCCATGAAGAGACCGCCGATGACGGCAATCAGTATCGCCTGCCAGATGGAGAGTCCCACGCGTTCGCGCTGACCCGCTCCGGTGTACTGGGCGACAAAGGAGTTCACATATCCGACCGTTCCGACGAAGAAGCAGGAGATTGTGAAGTTGGTAAGCCCGGAGGGCATGGAGGCCGCAACCGCTTCCGCCGAGTAACGCCCGAGCATCATGCGGTCACAGAATAGATTCAGTGCGTGTCCCGCCGCGGCCATAATCAGCGGGAACGCAACTTTGAGTACATGAGGCATTCCGCAGGTTTTCCGCGGATCGAATGATATGCCTGGAATATTCATAAACAATATCCTTGTAGTGGAAAACCCGCAAATGCGGAATCAGGAATAGCGCCCGGCGGCACGGCGGGTGTCAAGTTCGTCCTGACGTTTGCGCAGTGTTTCGCGCTTGTCGCCGAACGTCTTGCCCTTTGCGAGACCGAGTTCCATTTTGACGCGTTTGCCGTCCTTCAGATAGAGCTTCAGGGGAACGAGCGCAATGCCGCGCTCCTTGACCTTCTGCGCAATCTTCAGGATTTCCTTTTTATGAAGGAGCAGACGCCGCTTGCGCAGCGGCTGGTGATTGAAACGGTTGCCTTCCGTATACGGCGCGATGTGCATGCTGTACACGAAAACCTGTCCGTTTTCGATCTTTGCGAACGCCTCGCCCAGAGACGCCGCATGGGCACGGCAGCTTTTCACTTCCGTGCCCACGAGTTCGACTCCGGCTTCAATGGAGTCGATAATTTCATAGTCGTGACGCGCCTTGCGGTTCTGGGCAACCAGCTCGTCGCGGCTTTCGTTTTTCTGGTTCTTCGCCATACTCAGCTCATATATTGTTTCGCGGCTTCTGCAAACCTCTGCTGCAGCGGATGGTTCGCGGGAGTCAGCGAATCGGTGAAATATTTCAGCAGATCCTTCTGCTGCTTTGTCAGCGAGACCGGAGTTTCAACCTGTATCCGGACCAGCTGATCGCCTTTGCCGCCGCCCTTGACCGCGGGGAAACCGCGTCCCTTGATGCGGAGCATTGCGCCGCTCTGGGTTCCCTCGGGAACTTTCATGCGGACTTTGCCGGTCAGGGTGGGAACATCTATGACACCGCCTCCGACCGCCGTTGCGAACGGAACGGGGACTTCGCAGATGACATTCAGTCCATCGCGCGTGAAAACACTGTGCGGACGCAGTTTGACAATCACATAAAGATCGCCCGGCGCACCGCCCTGAACACCGGCTTCCCCCTCCCCGGCGACTTTCAACTTGGAGCCGTTGCCAACTCCTGCCGGAATATGCACCTTAAGGTCGCGGGTTGCCTGAACGCGTCCCTGACCGCCGCACGCGCGACACGGACTTGCAATCTGTCCGCTTCCGCCGCAGCGGGGACATGTCTGAGCGCCGAAAATGCCCGACACCCGTCCCTGACCGCCGCAATCAGGGCAAGTCGTTCTGCCCGCGTTCGGGTCGGAACCTGTTCCACCGCAAACCGAGCAGGGAACCTGCTTGCTGAAACGGATCTCTTTTTCTTTGATGCCGTTGAACGCCTCGTCAAGCGAAATTTCAATCTCGAACTGGAGATCGTTTCCGCGCTGACCGCGCGAGCGGCGCGTGGAACGTCTGCCCGTTGCACCGCCGAAAAGATCTTCGAGGTTGATTCCGCCGGTTCCGGACTGTCCGAAAATATCGCGGAAAAGGTCGTTCGGGTTGCGGAAGTTTCCGGAATAGGAATATCCTCCTCCGGCACCGCCCGCACCGTCGGCTCCGCGGTTGAACATATCGGAACCGAACCGGTCGTAATCGGCACGTTTCTTCGGGTCGCTGAGCACTTCATAGGCTTCGGAGACCTGTTTGAACTTCTCCTCCGCCGCTTTGTTTCCGGGATTCTTATCCGGATGATATTTCACGGCAAGCTTACGGTATGCGCGCTTGATTTCATCGGCCGACGCAGATTTCGTCAAACCGAGCACTTTGTAATAATCTTCGTTTGCTGCCATTGTGTGTTTACCTCAAATATGCGCAGTTGCGCATGTTATTTCTGTTCCGGTCCGGAGCTGACCACAACCATCGCCGGCTTCAGCAGCCGGAGCGGTGTCTTGTAGCCGCAGCTCCACTGACGGATCACCTTGCCCTGCGGCACGGTATCCGACGCCTCCTGAGAGACCGCTTCATGAAGGTTCGGGTCGAAATCCTGTCCGACCGCGTCAATCTTCGTCACTCCGAGTTCGGAAAACGCCTTGTCGAACTCATTCCCGATCATCTTCATTCCCTGAAGCAGGGATTTCAGATTGTCGGATTTCTCCGACGCCGCAACCGCCATCGCGAAGTGATCAAATACCTGAAGGAACGGGGAAATCGTATCCTGCAGAACATTCAGACGCAGAGTTTCCATCTCCTTCGCCGTGCGCTTGCGGAGATTGTCCATCTCCGCATAACATCTCAGACGCTTGTCTTCTGCTTCGGCGAGCTTGGCTTCCAGTTCTTTCACCTTCTTGTCATGCTCTTCCTGAAGCTGCTTTTCTTCCGCTTCGGGGAAGTTGGATTCCGCCGTCTTCTCCGCCTGCGGCTGTTCTTGCTTATCGGATTCACCCTGTCCTTCCGGAGCGTGGTGGTGATGCTTCTTTTCTTCTTCTGACATATTTTTCATTCCTTCCGTTGCGCGTTAAAAAGAGACATATATATCGGTAATATATGCCTCTTTGCGCGTTTTTCAATAAGAGAACTTCAAACTTTCGTTTTCCGCGTCGATTTTCAGCGTGGAACCTTCGATCAGTTTGCCGCCGACAATCAGTTTAGACACCGGCGTTTCGATCTCCTTCACAATCACACGTTTCAGCGGACGTGCTCCGTAAAGCGGATCGTAACCCTCTTTCGCAAGGTACTTCGAAGCCGCATCGGTCATCTCGACTTTCACGCCGAGTCCGGCAAGACGCTCCGAAAAACGTCCCATCTGAATCTTCAGAATCCGCTCAATGTCCTCAAGCTTCAGCGCATGGAACATCAGAATTTCATCCACACGGTTCAAAAACTCCGGACGGAAGTTCTGCTTCATGAGATTCATCACATCCTCGCGGACCTGCGCATCCTCAAGTTTGCCTTTCGCCGCGGCGTCAAGCAGAATGTCGCTGCCGAGGTTCGAAGTCATGATGATGATCGTGTTCTTGAAGTCCACGTGACGACCGCGCGAATCGGTCAGAGCGCCGTCATCCAGAATCTGCAGGAAGATGTTGAAGACGTCATGATGCGCCTTTTCGATCTCATCGAACAGAATCACGGAGTACGGTCTGCGGCGAACCGCTTCGGTAAGCTGTCCGCCCTCGTCGTAACCGACGTATCCCGGAGGAGCGCCGACCAGACGCGACACGCTGTGCTTTTCCATGTATTCCGACATATCAATACGGATCATTGCGCGCTCATCGTCGAACAGATCTTCCGCAAGAGCCTTCGCCAGCTCGGTTTTACCTACGCCGGTAGGACCGAGGAAGATGAACGATGCAATCGGGCGCTTCGGATCTTTCAGTCCGGCACGGGCACGGAGCACCGAATCGGCGACCGCAGTAACTGCGTCATCCTGTCCCACAACACGCTCATGCAGTTTCTGCGGAAGAGCAAGAAGTTTTTCACGCTCTCCCTGCACCAGCTTGCTGACCGGAATGTGCGTCCAGCGGGAAACGATTTCCGCAATGTCCTCTTCATCCACCTGCTCTTTGAGCAGACGCTTGCCGGAGTCGTCTTTGACCTTCTCCTCAATTGCCTTGATCTGCTTTTCGAGGCCGGGGATAATGCCGTGACGCAGTTCCGCCGCCTTGTTCAGATCGTATTCGCGCTCTGCTTTCGCAAGATTGCGTTTCGCAAGTTCAAGACTTTCACGCAGGGTTCCGACTTCCGAAATCGACTTTTTTTCGGCATCCCATTCGGTCTTGAGAACGGCGGCTTTTTCCTTCAGTTCGGCAAGTTCCTTTTCAAGATCCTCGCGACGCGCCTTGGATGCGTCATCCGTCTCTTTCTTCAATGCGGCAAGCTCAATTTCCGTACGCATTCTCTTACGCTCGATCTCATCGATCTCGACCGGGCAGGAATCAATCTCCGTACGGAGCTTTGCCGCGGCCTCGTCGATCAGGTCAATCGCCTTGTCGGGGAGGAAACGATCCGCAATGTACTTGTCGGAAAGCGTCGCCGCCGCGATGATGGCGGAGTCTTTGATCTTCACACCATGATGCACTTCGTAACGTTCCTTGAGTCCACGCAGAATTGCGATGGTGTCCTCCACGCTCGGCTGGGGTACCAGAACCGCCTGGAAACGACGCTCCAGCGCGGGATCCTTCTCGATGTACTTGCGGTACTCGTCAAGCGTGGTGGCGCCGATGCAGTGAAGTTCACCGCGGGCGAGCAGTGGTTTAAGCAGATTGCCCGCATCCATGGCGCCCTCGCCGCCGGCTCCAGCGCCGACAACGGTATGAAGCTCATCAATGAAGAGAATGATGCGTCCTTCCGAGGAGGTAACCTCTTTCAGAACGGCTTTGAGACGCTCTTCGAATTCACCGCGGTACTTTGCACCGGCGATCAGCGCGCCCATATCAAGCGCAACGAGCTTTTTGTCTTTCAGACCTTCGGGCACGTCGCCGCTCATAATACGGTTTGCGAGACCTTCCACGATTGCGGTTTTACCGACGCCCGGCTCACCAATCAAAACGGGATTGTTTTTCGTTCTGCGCGAAAGAATCTGAATCGTGCGGCGGATTTCATCATCACGTCCGATCACCGGATCGAGCTTGTTCTGCGCAGCCGCGGCGGTAAGGTCGCGTCCGTATTTCTCAAGCGCTTCGAAGGTGGATTCCGGCGAGTCATTGGTGACGCGCTGGTTTCCGCGCACGGCTTTCAGAGCATTCAGCACCGTGTTTTCATCAACTCCGAGACTCTTGAGCAGAGCGCCGCACTTGGCGTCCGTCTGAAGCAGAGCGAGGAACAGATGTTCGACACTGATGTAATCATCCTTCATATATTCGGCGATCTCTTTCGCCTTGATAAGCACCTGACTGAAATCGCGGGAGGTATAACACTCCTGCGCACCGGGTCCGGAAACGGACGGGATGGAGCGGAGCTCTTTTTCAACGGCGAGGCTGAATCTGCCGAAATCGACGTTCATCTTTTTAAGCAGCGAAGGAATCAGTCCGCCTTCCTGGTCCGCGAGCGCCTTGAGCAGGTGAATGGGACGGATCTCCTGATGACCGTATTCAGTCGCAATGTTCTGGGATGCGATCATCGCTTCTCTGGATTTCGTGGTAAGTTTTTCCATGTCCATAAGTTTTGATCTCCTTTACTTTGTTATTTTATTTTCGAAAGGAGTTCAAGCATAATTCTTGCCAAATCATCCGGAGCTTCAAAGATTTTTACAAATGAGACATTTTGTCTCTATTTTTTGTGCTGTTTGCGCCTTTTTGTCCGTTTCTGTCAAATTGGATTAAGACAGAAAAATCCCGTGTGCGAAATCATAAACATTCCGCACACGGGATAAAAATCAGAGCTGCATTCCGCCGGCTATCGGAATCTGAGCGCCGGTGATGTAACTGCCTGCATCCGAGGCAAGAAGCAGTACCGCTCCGGCACAGTCTTCCGATGTGCCGAACCGCCCGGCGGGAACCATCGCCTGAAGCTTCGGAATCCACTCCGGATCGGACAGAATCTTGCGGTTGCGGTCAGTGCAGATAATGCCCGGAACAATCGTGTTGAACGTAATGCCGTCACACGCATATTCCTTCGCACTGTTGTCCATCAGATTCTGCAGCGCGGCTTTCGTCACGGAATAGACGCTCAGGCGCGCCGCCGGGCGCAGCTGATTCACACTGCCCACACTGATGACGCGTCCCCATTTCCGCGCCTGCATCGGCGGAAGGAACGCTTTCAGCATCAGATATGCACTGCGGAGATTTGCGTTGATCTCGCGCTCGAATTCCCGGGTTTCAAAATCGCGCAGATGCATATACTGCTGGACCGATGCGTTCAGAACAAGGACATCCACCTTCCCCGCGCAGTCCGCGGCGAGTTTTGCGGCGGATTCTTCGCAGCCGAGATCGGCGGTCAGAGCGGAACATTCGATTCCCTCCGCTTTCGCCTCGGCAAGCGCAGTCTGAAGCGCATCGCTCATTTTGACTCCGTGGAAGATCACATGCGCTCCGGAACGGCCGAGCAGGGAGGCAATCGCCTTTCCGATTCCCCGGCTCGAGCCAGTGACAAGCGCCGTTTTTCCTGTCAGATCAAACGGATTTGCATTCATTTTTCTTTCTCCTTAATGAAGGACGACCTCTTGGGAGCACTCTTTCCCGGAAACGTCAAGCCATGTCAGCTTGTAGGTTCCGCGGAAACCGCGGAATTCGACTTCGCCGTTCTTTCCGGCTTTCACGCAGGTCCGTGTCTTCCATGTGTTGTTGACAAGATCGTTCATGGCGAAATACGCCGGTTTGGGTTCCATATTCCGGCTGAAGAGTCCGGAAACGGAGGGCTCGCCCGGAGCGCCGCAGTCATCGACGACATTCCACCAGGTAATGCCCATCATCGGCTTCAAACTGAACCACAGACGGTACAGGTTGTGCATCATGACCGCCTGAATCGCCTGTCCGCGTTCATCGTTGTTCGGAGCCGTGATCGTGATTTCACTCAGATGAATCGGAAGACCGGCTTTGCCCAGACGCTCAAATGTCTCCGTCACCGAAGCTGGCGACTGATTGTCGGAAACGCCGTCCGCAATATCCAGACACTGCTGCGGATCGAACAGATGCATCTGAGCACCCATGATGTCGATTTTGCAGCCGCGTTTCAGCAGATCGCGGGTCTGATTCAAATACTCGTCGCCCATGTTGTAATCGTTGATATTGAGTTTGGCGCGCGCGGGGAGAATGCTTTCGGCAATCTTGAATCCGCGATAGGTGTAGTCGCCCGGCATCGGACCGCAGCAGGCCTTGCAGATGCGCGAACCGGGAACCATGAGACCGTTGCCGTAATCCGTCGCGCTCTCGTTTACCACATCCCAGCTGTCAATTTTGTCGCCATAGCGGCACGCGATTTCTATGATGCGGCGTGCGACGACGGCGTTCAGCTCGGCGGCATATTCGGGGTACTTGTCCGCGAATTCCTCCGCGCTCATATCGCCGAACACTGCATGCGTTGCGTCATTTTCAATGGTTCCATTGACCGGATTGCGTTTGAAGTTCGCCTTTGCGAGCGCATCGATCGGAATCTTGGCAAAGAGCCAGAAGGGAACCTGCCAGCGGTTGCTGCTCCACACAAGCGGGTGTCCGTGCAGACGGATCCCCTTGCTCAGGCAGAAATCGACGACGGGATCCACCGCAGGTCTGCGCCAATGCGGCTGGAGCTTCGGCTCCGGGCATCTGTTCCAGAAATCAGCGGTGTCGCGGTACTCGGCGCGGAAACGCGGCTTTCCCTCTTCCGGTTCAAGCGTCTGCCAGTAAAACGCAATCGTCGCGGAGTTGAAGAGCGTTCCGTAGAGCGCCTTGTATTTCGCATTGCGTTCATCGCTTCCAAGCTGATCGAAGTTGAAGATATGAGCGCCGAAAATGAATTCACTCTCCGTCTGTTCGACTTTGACCTCCGCTCCGGCGGGAATGCCGTCGATGCGGAAGGAGCCGTCCGCTTTCCGGTTGGCTTCAATGTCGCGGTCGATTCTGTTCTGCACATCTTCATTCCAGCGCATCCAGTAACCTTGCGACATGGCAGAGCTGAATTTGCTTATATCGAACATGATCCTGTTTCTCCTGAATTAAAAGTAACCGCCTTTGGCAATGATTTCCTGAATCGTGTCGCCGCTGTGAACCCAGTCGAAGATATCGACTTCGTTGCGCTGGATGGCTTCCGCACGGAGGAGCACGTCATAGGCAATTTCGCGCGGAATGCAGAGCACGCCGTCGATGTCGCCGAAAATAATGTCGCCGGGACGGACCGTGACTTTGCCGATCTTGACGGGGACCTGATAGTGCGTAATCATGCAGCGTCCGAGGGAGCCGTTGCTGGTGCGGTATTTGTAGAAGACGGGAAAGTTCTGTTCCAGAATCTGCTTGGTGTCGCGGATTCCTCCCGCGATAACGGCGCCGCGGATTTTTTTCGTAATAGCGGTCGCGGTCATGACGCCGCCCCAGAGGGAGGCTTCCGTGTCGTTCGAAGTGTCCCAGACGACGAGGCCTTCCGGCTTCATGTCATCGAGCATCTGCGCACGGAAGGTCATTTCGCCTTCGATCATGCAGTTCGGGGCGCTCTTGACAGTGAACGCTTCGCCGCAGACGACCATTTCATCCCGCAGCGGCATGATGTCGGAGGGAAGATTCTGGTTGAGGAGACAGAGCTCGCGCATCACGTCGTTGATGCAGCCTGTGTAAAGTTTTTCGTAGCGTTCGCAGAGTTCCTTGAGCGGAATCGGGAATTCGTTGTTCGGAATGTGCTGACGGTTTTTGATCAGACGGTCGAGTTTCATCAGACCGGCTTCCTGTGCTTTTTCACGCATGTCTTTCAGAGACGGCATGGTTGTTTCTCCTTATATTGATGTTGGCAGTGAGTTGAAATCAGGACCACTGGCGGTCGTTTGCCCATTCCTTGTCCCACTCGGTCGTGGGAGCCCAGGCTTCGGGGAAGTCGGCATGGAGCTTTTCCCTGATGAGTTCTTCGTTCAGCGATTCGATGCCGAGACCCGGAGTATCCGGAACCGTGATGTAACCGCCGTCGTAACGGAGCGCGGGATTGACCAGGTCGCCCCACCACGGAACGTCGACGGAATGAAGTTCGAGCGCCATGAAGTTGCGGGTCGCCGCAGCGACATGCACCGCCGCCATGCAGGCGATCGGGCTTTCCGCCATGTGGATGTTCATCTGGACGCCATACTCTTCCGCCATGTCGCCGATCTTCTTCGTTTCAAGAATTCCGCCCGCCGTGAGCAGGTCGGGGTGAATGACCGCAAGCGCGCCGGCTTCCAGAAGAGGTTTGAACGACTCTTTCAGATACATATCCTCTCCGGTTCCGAGCGGAGTCGTCGTGGAATTGGCAAGACGGACATACTGCTGCGTATACGGCCAGGGCACCGGGTCTTCCATCCAGGCGAGATTGTATTTCTCAAGACGTTTGCCGAGCTTGATGCAGTCTTCCAGCGGTATGTGTCCGAGGTGATCGATCGCAATAGGAACTTCATAGCCGATCTCCGCACGGACGTCCGCCATGTACTTCTCCAGATAGTCGAGCCCGACTTCCGTGATATGGATTCCGGTGAACGGGTGCGCCGTGTTGAAGAGATCATACGCCTCTCCGCGCATCGCACGCGGGTCAATCGAGCCGTGCGGAGTGCTGAAGACCGTGTGTTTGTATTCGCGCATCTTTTCCAGGAAGCCGAGCGGAGCGGAAAGCGCGCCGGGGACGTCCATCAGCAGTTCAATGCCGAGATCCATCTTGAGAAAGGTGAAGCCCTTTGCCATGCGCTCCTTGAGAGCTTTGCCCATGTCGCGTCCGCCGCCTTCGGAATCGGTATCGCAGTAGCACCGGATTTTATCGCGGTATTTTCCGCCGAGAAGCTGCCAGACCGGCACGCCCCACGCCTTGCCCGCGAGGTCCCACATTGCCAGCTCAAGTCCGCAGACTCCGCCCGCCTGACGGGAATCGCCGCCGAACTGTTTGATGCGGCGGAAGATCTTCTCCGGATTGCACGGATTTTCTCCGAGAATACGGCTTTTGAGCATCGCTGCATACGTGCGGCTGGAGGCGTCGCGGACTTCGCCGTAACCGACAAGCCCCTGGTTGGTGTAGACTTTGATCAGGGTGCAGCGTTTCGGCGCACCGTCGATATCCGCAAAACGGACATCTGTGATTTTCAGTGTGGAGGGATCGACTTTCATCTTTTTCGTTCCTTATGTTGAATCTTAGAGTTCTTTTTCAATTTCCGCAACCGCGCGTTTCAGCGCAGCGACCCGTTTCGGAAGGTTGGAATCCGTAAAATCATCCTGAATTCCCAGCAGAGTCAGCGCAGCCGCGACCATTCCGCCGGAATCGTGCACCGGCATGGAGAGCGCATCCACACGCCAGCGGCTGTTCCCGCGGTTGAAAATCCAGCCTTTCGCCCGGACTTCCGAAATTCGCCGCAGAAGAAGATTGACATCCCGTTTCTCCGCAATATCATCCGCCGTCCGGTCAGCCAGCGCACGGATTTCATCATCGGATTCTCCCGCAAGAAGCGCGGCTCCCACCGAACCTTCTATCACAGGGAAACGGACGCCGTTTTTCCCGCCGACCGCGAACGGCTCCGGAGATTCCGCGCGCAGCACTGCCACCTGTTCATTCCACTGCCGGATCGAAAGTTTGCAGGTCAGTTTCGTTTCCGCGGAAAGACGGTCCAGCACCGACTGCGCCGAGCTGAAGAGGAATCCGTTCCGCTGCGAGTGCATCAGCACCCCGACCATGCCGATGGAGAGGGAATACGTGTTGTTCGGATTCCGGCGAATCCAGTTGTGCTTCATCAGACTCTGCACAATCCGGTACCCCGTCGTCGCGGTCACTCCCGCGCTCCGATTGATCTCAATCTGCGTCACCGGACGCCCCTGCGCACACAGAAATTCAATAATCGCAAGAGCCTTGTCAACAGCTGGAACCGTATTCTCGTTTTTCATATTTGAAAAATCCTTTTTCATTTCTGAAACAACTATATCACCAACTGGAACAAATGCAAGGCGGAACGCAAAAAAAACGGAAAAATTTTCGGTTGACACAGAAAATCCGTTCTGAACAACCGAAAGGAGTATCCCATGTCTGTTTCATACAAAGGCGACATCAGCCTCGGACTGACCATTGATAAATCCGGTCAGAACCTCAAGCGCATTCTCGTTTTCTTCTGCGAAAACGGCGAAGGTTTCACAGAGCTGCGCAGGCACAAATTCTTCCCCGTTCTCGGTGATGCACACCCGGAGCTCTCCGCTCTCCGCGCCTCTTCCATCCGCATCACACCGGCCTGCGACGGAAAGAAAAACAAATACGAAGTTGAAGTCACCTACTCCGCCGCTTCCGCAGACAGCTCTTCCGAAACCATTTACAATCAGCCGTTCGATCTAACACTCACCACCATCGAAAAAGTCGTCCCCTTCGAATTCTCCTATGATCTCATGGACGATGCAAACCGTCCGCTCTGTCCGGTCGTCACAACAGCTGGAACCGCAATCTCCGCAAACACAATCCAAACATCGCTTCTGCTGCGCTTCTCCTACAATCTCCGCAGTTTCAATCCGCGCTGGATCCTTGAAGTCGCCGATACCGTCAACAAAAATCCGGTAAAGGTCTGCGGACTCGACATTCCCGCCGAATGCGGACTCATCAAAACGGTTGCGGCGGAGATCGTGCAGGAGGACGGCAATTCGCTGAACTCCGTCTTCCGGGTTGATGTCTCCCTTGAAATCGCCCCTGACGGCTTCATCCGGACCTTTCCGAACCGAAGCGTCTGCTATCGCGGAGCAAACAGCAACCCGGTTCGCATCTACACCGCAGTTGATTCCCTCGGCAATCCCGTTTTCGGAAGCGACAAGGCAATTGCGCGCATCGCCGCAGCCGACAGCGCCCCCGTCCCCGCCGACGAACCGCTCTGGCTCTCCGCTTCGGGAAAGATTCTCGCTCAGCAGAACATCACGCCGGGAGCGGAAAACTTTCTGCATTTCAAAGAGAAACGCCCGCACTCCTGGGCTCAGCTCTCCCTCCCCGCAACGGCCGCATGGTGACGCCATGAGAGTACTTGAAGCAACAGGAAACACCGTCGAAGCCATCCGCAAAGCCTGGGAACTCCGCCAGGATCTTACCGATAAAGAGAACCGGAGAAACAGCCGCAGTTCATCCGTCTCATCCCGTTCCGGCTCAAGCTCTTATGGCTACAGCGGAGAATTCAGGCTCTCCCTCGCCGGAAGTGAAAGCGGAGAAGACGGCACTTTGAAAAATCTGACTCTCCGCATCTCCAACGGACTGCTTGACAATGCCGCGTATGCAGGACGCGTCCTTCTCGGCGGAAAACTTCTTGCCAAATGTCCCGTATACTCCCGCACGGTCAGTTCCTCCGAACTCTCTCTTTCCGCCGTCTTCGTCTGGCTGAAACTGGAACTAGCCAACTCCACAATCCGGAGCGGTTACGAAATAAACAATTCGGATGAACCGCCGAAAACAGATGGCTCATACGGTTTTCCGTTTTATGAACTCATCGGCGTTATTCAGGGCGGCGTTGCCCGCCAGGCGCATTACGGACCTGCCGTCATTACCGACCGTTACTACGATGACACCGAAACCGAGGAAAATTCCTGATGTCCAACGACTTAAATCTCGACGCCATAAACCGCGCCCTGCTCCGCAACAGGTTCGCTCATTGGCTCGATATTATCGACAAAATGCGAGAAGACCGCTACACATTCCTCATGCCGGAGGAAGACACGCTTTCCGATGCGGAGAAAGGAAACTATAAGTATCAGAAACTCAAAGACTTGCTGAAATATGAAAACGGTTCACTCCTCACCGACCGCAATTCCGTTTTCTACCGGACCCTCCGCAAGGATTTTGTCATCTGGAACCGATCGAAAGACTATCCGGTCAATCAGGTATGGACGACTCCGTTTATGCCCGATTACACAGAGGAAAACAAGACGGAGCAGTATCCCGGAGTCCACGGAGCTAAAAACGGGGAACTTCCGTCACTCGACATCCAGCCGTGGTCATGGGCGTGCCCGGCAACCGACCGGCTTTTCAATCTCATCGCACACAACGATTCGTGGGGCATGATTCTTCACGAATATTGTGATGTCTGCAAAAAATACAACGGCATTATCACTCCCGGTTTGGCGTACTGCGACACCGTCGGCAAAGTTTATACCAACCACAACGGCGTAACCCCAACCGGCAATTACGAAGAATTCCGCAACCATTGTGACGACCGTTTCGGCAACTGGCAGGACCTCACATGCGACAGCGATGGCAAGAACTGGCGCGCCACGCGCACCTGGAGCATCCGGATTCAGATCAACTACACTCCTCCGTTTGATGCAAAGTACCGTCTCATCCTCATCGGCTTTACACGCAACTCTTTTGAATTCAACGGGTTAAATATTGCGGATTTCGCAGACCGCTGGAATGTTTTCTTCGATTCCGGTCCGGTTCAGGGCACATACACATCACCGCTCATCGGAACCGATCAGTTCTATACCAGCAAAAATCCGGAAGCATTCAAAGACATCACAAATCAGCACCCCTCCGCCGGATGGAAAGTCGACTCCATAAGACTCTTCATTCTCCCCGAAACCGGAGCTTTTCAGGAACACTGGAAAGAAGAAAGCCCAAGCTCCAGCGCCAGCAGTGTATAAAGCCGTTTGCTGTGATCCGCGCGTCCCGCAAGGTGTTCAGACAGAAGACGTTCGAGCGCCGTCCGGTCGAAAAGTTCCGGACAGTGCCGTCCGTCGAGCAGACGTTCCCGTGCCGGCTTGTACCATGCTCCGCGGAACCACGACGCCAGAGGAATGCCGAATCCGCGCTTCCGGTTCGTCCGGAGCTCCGGCGGAATCAGATCGCCAAACGCTTCAGCAAGAACGACTTTGCGGCGCATTCCCTGCATCTTGTATTCATCCGGAAGCGACTCTGCGAACTCCGTCAGACGGTATTCCAGGAAAGGCGCGCGAACTTCAAGAGAAACCGACATCGATGCCGTATCTGTCTTCCGCAGAATATCATTCGGCAGATAGACATGGTAATCGAACACGGAGGCGGCATTCGGAAGCGAAGCGTCAAACCAGCGCTCGAAAACATCCGGACGCTCCGGCGAAATTTCAAAGCGGCAGAATTTCTGCAATTCCGCACCAGAAAATCCGGAAATCAGCGAAGCGTAACGCCCTGCGGCTGAACGGCCTGCGGCAATCAGAAGACGCCGGATGCGCGCGGAACGCGTCCGATCCCCTCCCCGATCCGGAAAAAGGCGCGCCGCAAATGCAAAAAGATCCCGCCGCAAGACCTCAGGCAGAACATCCAGCATCCGCAGTTTGTTCATGACCAGATAACGTTCGTATCCGCCGAACAGCTCATCTGCACCATCTCCGCTCAGCGCAACGGTCACTTTTTCCCGCGCAAATTTGCAGAGCAGATAAGTCGGCAGAATCGACGAATCCCCGTAAGGCTCCCCGCACCGGGAAAGCAGGAACTCCAACGACGCAAAATCTTCCGGCTGAACGACTTTATGATAAAATTCAATCTTCCGCTTTGCCCGTTTCCGCAGATACTCCGCATTCCGTTCCGCCTGACGGCTTTCATCATATGCAGGGTCGTCGAAACCGATCGAAAAACAGCGCAGCGGTTCCGGCGACTCCACCTGCGAAGCGGCAGCCGCAATAATCGTCGAATCCAGACCGCCCGACAGAAATACGCCGAGCGGAACATCTGCAAGCAGCGAGGAACGGACCGACTCCGTTACCATCTCCCGCACCCGCTGAGCGGCAGTTCCGAAACCGGCTTCTGCGCGCGCTTCCGGATTGAGCGTCCAGTAAGATTGGAACGCCGTTGCATTTGCTGAAATCAGCAGAGATTTTCCCGGTTCGAGCCGCGTCACATTCCGGTAAACGGTCGCCCGCCCGGGGGTGTACATGAACGCCAGATAATCCGCAAGAGCATCGTAATTCAGAGCCCAGTCGACTCCGGGAATGCATTTCAGAGCATTCAGATCGCTTGCAAACGCAAACAACTCTTTGGTATTCAACAGGAAAAGCGGTTTTTCTCCCGCACGATCCCGCGCCAGAAACAGGGATTTTTTCCGCGCATCATAAACAGCAAGAGCGAACATGCCGGTCAAATGCTCCGGAAACACCGTCCCGTACTCTTCGTAAAGATGAACTGCACATTCCGAATCGGAATTGGTTCTGAACCGGTGTCCTTTGCGTTCCAATGACTTGCGTAATTCCAGATAATTATAGAACTCTCCGTTTACAACGGTGAAAACCGTATTGTCTTCGTTTGCAATCGGCTGAGCTCCTCCGGCAATGTCAAGAATGGAGAGCCGCCGGTGCGCCAGACCAAACGAACCATCGATATGGAAGCCCTTTCCATCCGGTCCGCGCAGGAACATCGCCTCCGCCATTGCTTCAAGTGTCTG
Source organism: uncultured bacterium (assembly GCA_900549415.1). GTDB lineage: Bacteria > Verrucomicrobiota > Lentisphaeria > Victivallales > UBA1829 > UBA1829. Next base: position 24,118 of record URNX01000002.1, on the reverse strand, counting down.
CAAATCAACAGGTTGATAATCTTTTCGGAAGATTCCGGCGATTCCGCACATCAGTTCAGACCTCCCGGGACATGACGGCTCCGACGTGCACGCAGAGCGGCGGAGTCAAGCATCTTCAGAGCCTCTTCGCCGAAGCAGACCGCCGCAAACGAACGGGTGATGATGTCCACCGCGAGCGCATTCGGATGAAGCATGTCCTCTTTGTAAAAACGGTAATCCCGCAATTCATCATTCATTATCTCGAACGCGGGAAAGTAAAAGGCGTTTTCAAAACGGTCGCAACATTCATGTATTGCATTCAACACCAATGACTTGGAACGGGAATTCAGAATCAGATCTCCGGGATTGTGGCGGACGGGGGAAAGGGTAAACACCATCCGGCATTCCGGAGCAAATGATGCAACGAACTCCGCAATGGAATTCAGCGCAGCACAGCACTCCTGAAACGTCAGCAGACGGCGCTGGAAACGGGTTCCCGGAACCTTGTGACAGTTCGCCACAATCTGTTGATTTTCAATCAGTTGAAACACGACTGCAGAGGCCGGAGTCAGAATCAGAAGATCGCTCTTCCGCAGATGTTCCCGGAATGCGGAACGCGCATTTTCAATTTTCTGTTCCAGCTCCCCGCGCGATGCGGAAGAGAAGGAGCCATGATGATTCCATGAATGCCACAACCCGTTGAATTCAAACAAGTCTGCCTCTTTTCCGAGAACCGAATCCGCAAGGGAAACCGGGTTGTAAACAATACCGTTCGGATTGCGTTGGACATCAAGTCCGGCATCCGCAAGCCGTCCGGCGACCTCATCGGCAAAGCAGGAGCCGACAGAGGAGACCACCGCCGTATGCGGATTCAAACGGAACGGGAGGTCAAATTCAACCCGGGTGCGCGGAGGTTCCAGAACGGTTCTCATCCGAAACCCTCCGTCCGAAACGCATCCGCAAGCCGTTCATTCAGAAGAGAATAGCGCGGCTCGCGAACGCTGTTGCGAACCGCCATGCTGACCGCTTTCTCCGAGCCGACCAGAATCATCAGGCGCTTCGCACGCGTCATTCCGGTGTAAAGCAGATTGCGCTGAAGCATTACAAAATGCTGAGTCAGAAGCGGAATCACCACTGCGGGAAATTCGCTGCCCTGCGACTTGTGAATCGTCACGGCATAGGAAAGCGAAAGTTGATCGGCTTCGAGAAATTCATAGGTGATGCTCTCCGAATCGAATTTGACGGAGAACTGTTTATCGCTGTAATTGATCGCGCAAATCCGTCCCATGTCGCCGTTGAAAACGCCCTTGTCATAGTTGTTGGAGATCTGCATGACCTTGTCACCGAGTTTGAAAAGCCGTTCGCCGTGGCGGAACTGCAGTTTTGCCTCCGGGTTCAGCAGCTCCTGAAGTGCGGTGTTCAGCGCAATGGTTCCGCAGGAGCCCTTGTTCATCGGGGAAAGAACCTGGATATCATTCATCGCATTCAGCCCGAAGCGGTTCGGGATACGGTCGCAAACCAGACGGCGGATCACATCCGCAGCCTCGTCGGGATCATCCTTTTCAATCCAGTAGAAATCGGTAACCGGGGCATTGCGGCGCGTCCGGGAAATCGGCGGCATGCGTCCGCTGTTGACATCGTGCGCCGCCATGATGATACCGCTTCCGGCGCCCTGGCGGAAAATCTTTGTCAGACGCGTAACCGGAATAAAACCGGATGCAATCAGATCATTCAGGACATTGCCGGGACCGACCGACGGCAGCTGGTCCGCATCGCCGACAAGCACAACTGTTGTCCCGGGGTTGATCGCACGGAACAGGGCGGTTGCAATCAGAATATCGAGCATGGAAGTTTCATCAATGATGATCAGCTCCGCCTTCAGCGGAGAAGAGCGGCCATGCACAAACTGATGTTTTGCCGGATCCCATTTCAGCAGGCGGTGAATCGTGAATGCCGTGACATGCGTTGTTTCGGACATCCGTTTCGCGGCGCGTCCGGTCGGAGCGCAGAGAGCAATTGTCAGCTTGGCGAGTTTCGCGCGACGGACAATCTCCCCGACAACCGTTGTTTTGCCGACGCCGGGTCCGCCGGTGATAATCGAGACAGGAGAGTTGCCGACCATTTTCACCGCATTCAGCTGTTCGTCGCTGAAAATTGCGTTCGGCTGAACAGGGAAGCGCATAATGTTCTGTCCATAATGGCGCGGAACCGCCATGAGACGCGCAATGCGGACGGGGAATTCCTCTTCGCATCGGAGCAGCCCGGGCTCGTAAATCATCTCTGTTCCGTCCGACGCCTTGCGAATCGCCGCGAACATCAGACCGACGGCAAGGGTCAGCGCTTTCTCCGAATCTTCAGGCTCAATGCCGAGCAGTTCCGCGGCTTTGGAAAGAAAGAGATCGCGCGGAACGCAGATATGCCCGAGCCCGCGCATCTGGGAAAGAACATACGTCATTCCGGAAGTCAGACGCTTCGGATCGTTTTTCTGGATTCCCATTTTTTCCGCGATATGATCTGCCATGACGAACCCGATTCCGGGAATGTCGGTTGCAAGCGCGTAGGGATTTTCTCTGATTTTTTCCGCCGCGGCGTCGCCGTATTTCTGATAGATTTTTGTAAAGTAGGCAAGGCTGACGCCGTAGCTCTGAAGATGAATCTGGAGCGTGCGCCGCTGGGCGTTCTCCTTCCAGATCTGCCGGATTGCATCAATGCGTTTTTTCCCGATTCCGGGGACTTCACGCAGGCGCGCCGGAGCGTTTTCTATCACATCCAGGGTGGCGGCGCCGAATGCGGCGACAATCGCCTCCGCGTTCTTGCGTCCGAGTCCTTTGATGACGCCGGAGGAGAGATATTTGATAATACCGTCCGCCGTAACGGGAAGAGTGAAATTGTAAGAGAGTACACGGAACTGGCGTCCGTACTCCTTGTGAACTTCCCAGCGGCCGACCGCCTCGATGCCCTGCCCCGCAGAGACGCCGGGGAGCGTGCCGACCGCATTATGAAGTTCGCCGAGAGCGTCACGGATGATCACAACGGTATAGGAGGTCTCCTCGTTTTCATAGAGGACCTTTTCGACCTCGCCGCGCAGGGTCTGTTCGGTTACGCCGCCGGGTTCCGGCGACAGTTCGAACGGGGAATCCTGTACGGGCAGCAGATCATCCATGACGCATCGGATCAGTGGTGAGAGAAGATGCGTTCCGGAGCGTGGCGGAGAGCAACGCCGAGTTCATTGGCGCGCTTGATCACATCCGCATCCTTCAGGGAGCCGGAGGGGGCGACCATTGCTTTGATGCCCGCCGCCGCCGCGACTTCAAGCCCGTCCGCAAACGGGAAGAATCCGTCGCTGGACATGACCGCGCCTTCGAGAGTTGCGGAACCGGTATATTTCTGTTTGAACTTTTCGATTGCCTGCTCAACCGCACCGACGCGATCCTGTTCGCCGGTTCCGACTGCGAGGGTCTGACCGTCTTTGACGATCACAACGCCGTTGGAACGGACGGAGATGTTGATGTACCATGCAGCGAGAAGGTCGCACTTCTGCTGTTCGGTCGGCTCCGTGGTTGCAACCTGGATTCCGGCGGTCTTGCTTTCACCGGCCGCCGGGGGAAGATCGCGGAAATTGCGGACATTGGTCAGGAGCGGAGCGGCAATCACCAGGGAGCCGTCGCAGAGGACTTTGACGGTGTTGTTGATGCCATCCGGATCGTCGCCGACGTAACGCGGAATCGTGGAAAGTTTGCCGCACTGGAGAATGCGGATCTGCTTGTTGAGTTTGAAGCGTTCCGCATCGCAGAAAATTTCAAGAGCTTCTTTGGTGAAATCGGGAGCGACAACGCATTCCGCAAACGTGGACATGATGGTTTCAGCGGTCTCGGCGTCAACCTGTGTGTTGAACGCGATCACACTTCCGAACGCAGCGCGGGCATCGCAGTCACGCGCCTTGATATAGACGTCGCGAAGGGATTCACAGCCGACCTGAACGGCGGCGCCGCTCGGGTTGACGTGCTTCATCACCGCACAGGCGGGACGGTCAAAATATTTTACGATGTTGAGCGCGCCGGAGATATCCTCAAGGTTCGTCTGGGAGAGACCGTTCTTGCCGTTTTTGAGGGTCTTCATGTCCATGATGGCGCCGGAGCAGCCGTCGGGACGGTAGAACGCGGCGGGCTGGTGCGGGTTTGTTCCGTACCGGAGGTCGTCGGCCTTGACATAAGTGCGTCCGCCGATCTCAATTGTCTGCGGAAAGTTTCCAACATGTTTGGTTAAATAGGTGTCGCGTTCCAGCTTTGCCATTTTTCACTCCTTCTGAGGTTGAATATTTTCAAATATGTGGTAACTTACCACGGCAAACGATAAATTTCAATCGGAATAAGGATTTTTTTGCACCATGAGAGGCGGATTCATCACTTTGGAGGGCGGCGAAGGAACCGGGAAGAGCACACAGGCGGCTCTTCTGGGCGAAGCGTTTGCCCGCAGCGGACGCATGGTCCGTACCGTGCGCTCTCCCGGCGGGACTGCCGTTGCGGAAAAACTGCGCACAATTCTCAAGTCCCGCGAACCGGGCGAAGAACTTACGCCGGAAACGGAACTGCTCCTTTTCGGAGCATGCCATTCGCAGATGGTCGAAACGCTTCTCAAGCCGGAACTGGAAAAAGGAACGTGGATCATTTCCGACCGCTTCTTCGACTCCACAAAAGTTTATCAGGGATACGCGCGCGGGCTCAATATGAAGATGCTCGATGAAGTCAACCGCTTCTCCTGCCGCGGCGTCAAGCCCGATCTGACCATTGTGCTTGACATTCCGCCGGAACTCGGAATCCGCCGCAGCACCGGACGCGCGGCAAAAGAGGAATTCGAAAACGACCGTTTCGATTCTGAAACCCTTCAGTTCCATACCGCCGTCCGCGACGGTTTTCTCAAACTCGCGGAACAGGAACCGGAACGAATCAAAATAATCGCCGCCGGAGGAACCGTCGAAGAGGTTGCCCGCGCTGTGAGGGAGTGTGTGAACCATGAGCTTGGACTGGACCTTCTTTGAGCGCCATTTTCCGCTGACCGTCAACTCGCTGAAAAATGCGCGGTCGGCAGGACGCCTTACGCATGCGTTTCTGCTCTGTTCATCCAACACGGATTACCGGATGGACTTTCCGCCGCTGCTGGCGTCGCTCGCCGCATGCGAACACCCGAATCCCGATTTTTCCCCCTGCGGTCATTGCGCCGTCTGCTGCGAAATGCAGGGAGGAACCTTCCCCGATATGGTCTCGCTCGCCCCCTCCTCCGTCTCGCGCATCATCCCGATCGGGGAAAGCGATGACGAAGTCGACACCATGCGCTGGTTTGAAGCCCAGTTTCACCTCAGCAGCATGACAGACTGCGGATGGAAAATAGGCATCATCCACGAGGCGGACCGGCTCAACGAACAGGCGCAGAACGCGTTTCTCAAGACACTGGAAGAACCGCCCGAAAAGTGCATGTTCATCCTCACAACCGCCAACCCGTCCGAACTTCTGCCGACGATCCGCTCGCGCTGCCAGACCATTCAGCTGACCGACAACCGCTGCACATACCGTCTGCCGAATGCAGAGGGGCTCCCCGCGCTGCTGCACAAGCTGCTGTTTGAATCGCACGGAAAACTCATTGATACGGAAGACTGCGCGACCGCGCTGATCGACTACGCCGCATCGCTGAACGACCTTGCCAAACAGAATGTTGCAAAGAAATGGGAACGGCGGCTTGAGGAGGCGGCAAACCTCGAATCGGCAGGAAAACAGCTGATTGAGAAACGCATCAAAGGCGAAGAAAGCTGCGAATACAAACGCATGCGCGACCTGTTTCTCAGCATGATTCACGCCTATTTTGCTCAAACGGCTCTGCTCGCATCCGGCACGCCGATGAAACTGATTCCGAATCCGGAACTTTTTCCGACACAATTCGACCCCGACGCGGCAAAAGCGCTCGGGGAGGAACGCATCTACCGCTGTCTCGGCTATGCAGAAGACCTGCTGCGCGCCATGCGCACAAATGCGGACGACCAGCTCGCCATCCGCGCATTCTGCCTCAAGACAGCATTCAAAAGTTAATGGAGGAACATGATGATACAAGGCATCAGCACAACCGAAGCTCTTGAAATTCTCAAGACAACCGACCCCGTCCAGCTGCTGGAGATTCTCCGCCGCGCAACCGAAGCAAGAGAAAAACATTCGGGCAACAGAATCAAAACCTGTTCCATCGTGAACGCCAAATGCGGGAACTGTCAGCAGAACTGCGCATTCTGTGCCCAGTCCGCGCGCTCGAAAGCCAAAATCCACACCTACCCGCTGATCCCCGCGGAAGAAATGTACAATGCGGCAAAAGCCGCCGCCGAACACGGATCCCACCGTTTCGGAATCGTAACTTCCGGAACCAAAGTCGTTCAGGGACATGACCTCGACGAAATCTGCAAGGCAATCCGCATGATCCGCAAAGATCTGCCGATCATCCCCTGCGCCTCTCTCGGCATCATGACCGAAGACACCATGCTTCAGCTCAAGGAAGCCGGACTTGACCGCTACCATCACAACCTCGAAGCCTCGCCGAGCTACTTCCCGGAAATCTGCACAACGCGTCCTTATTCCTCTCAGCTCGAAACCGTGCGGACAGCGAAAAAAGTCGGCTTCACCGTCTGTTCCGGCGGCATCATCGGCATCGGCGAATCTCTGGAACAGCGCGTGGAACTGCTGGAAACAATCCGTTCACTGGAAGTGGATTCGGTTCCGCTGAACTTTCTGAGCCCGATTCCCGGAACTCTGCTGGAAGGCGGATGCGGAATTACACCTTGGGACTGCCTCCGCGCGATTGCCGCGGCGCGTCTGATGATGCCCGAAACCAGCATCCGCATCTGCGGCGGACGCGAACAGAATCTGCGCGACATGCAGTCACTGATCTTCGCCGCCGGCGCAGACAGCTTCATGACGGGCGGCTATCTTGTCACTCCGGGACGCGGCGTCCAGGCGGATCTCCAGATGATCCGCGACGCCGGCCTTGAGCTTGTCCGGTAAAAAGATGCAAAAAGGAGTATTCTCGGAAAGATCGTTCAAACATTTTCTTTCCGGAATACTCCTTCTCAATATTTTTCCAACAAAAGAATGCGCCGAAAAAAAGCTTACCTCTTCGGCAAAAGCATTTCCGGTTTTTCACCAAGAGCTTTGCCAAGCTTAATTGCGGCACGAAGGGAAATCCTGCGCTTCCCGCTTTCGTACAAACTGATTACGGACTGCTTGATCCCGGACTTTTCCGCAAGCTCCTCTTGTGTCATACTATGTTTAAGACGCGCTCCAGTCAAGAGCAGGTGTTCATTTTTCTTCCACCAGTCTGTTTCAAAAACATTGACGGCTTCGCTGCCGTCTTCATCAGAAGCAGAATCATTCTGAGCAACGACTTCAACCGTGAATTTTTTCCTGAGCCACTCTAAAATGGCTTCAGAAGCTTCACCGTTAATTGAAATCTCAGTATGGGGCGTTTTCACGAGAGCCAGCATAATACACCTCTATTGTTATCGTCTGCTCCGTTACCTTCCAGCAGGCAACGTAATGATAGTTCAGGTGGCAGTGATGTTCAAATTTTCCCAGTTTCGAATAATTCGGCCAGGATGTCTGGACAGGTCCGTCAACACTCAAGTTCCGCAACAGCTGAACGAACAAAGCCACGACATTCTCTGGCAATCTGTTCAGGTTCTTCTGAACACTCTTTTTTACTGTCACATTCCACATCCTGCCCTCACTTTATTACAGAATATAGCTCTTTATTGCAAAAAATCAAACCATACACTTTTCTTTTTTACATTTTTATTTCTTTATTCTCTTGAAAATACCGAAAAGGTTATTATACTTAAAAAATAAAAATTATCGAATGAAAGGATCTATCTGTAATGAATCCGCAGACTTGGAATCAGCCGACTTTGACCATTCAGGAAGGATACGGAGCCGGACACGAAATCGTGCTCGACCATGACAATATCGTTATCGGTCGCGACCCCGAATGCGATATTCAAATCAATGACCGTAATGTCTCGCGGCATCATCTGCGCATCTCCGGAACTCCGGGAAACATGTTCGCGGAAGACCTCGGCAGCGCAAACGGAACATTCGTCAATTCCCAGCCGATCCGCAAAAAACAGATCAAACATCTCGACGTCATCCAGATCGGAAGCGTCATGATGGTTTTCAACGCTCCGGACTGCTCCGGTCCGGATGAGGAAAACACAAATTCCTATACATTTGAATTTCTGCACAGAACCGTCGCAAATCTCGAACGCAACATTGCAATCGTCTTCAAAGGAAAGCCGGAAGTGATTCAGAATGTCATCGTCTGCATGCTCGCCGACGGTCATCTGCTCATTGAAGACGTTCCGGGCGTCGGGAAAAGCGTTCTCGCGCAGGCGCTCGCGAAATCAGTGCAGGCTCAGTACAGACGCATCCAGTTCACCCCAGATATGCTTCCCTCCGACATCACCGGAATGAACATCTACGACGAAAAAGAAAAAACTTTCAAATTCCTTCCCGGTCCGATTTTCGGGAACGTCATTCTCGCAGACGAAATCAACCGCACCACGCCGCGCACGCAGTCCAGTCTGCTGGAGTGCATGTCCGAATCCGTCGTCACCATCGACGGACGCGCGCATGTTCTGCCGAAGCCGTTCTTCGTCATCGCAACCCAGAACTCCGAGGATTACCACGGGACATATCCCCTGCCCGAACCGCAGCTGGACCGTTTTTTCATGCAGATCAGCATCGGATACCCCAAACCGGAAGATGAAATGGAGATTCTGACCTCTCAGACGAATTCGCATCCGCTCAGCGCCATATCCTACGTAATCAAAGGAACGGATGTGGTTCACTGCCAGGCGCTTGTACGGTCGGTCCGCGTTTCCGAACAAGTGAAACGGTACATTGTCGACATCATCAATGAAACCCGGCGGCATCCCGCGCTGAACAACGGCGGAAGCCCCCGCGCCTCCCTCGCGCTCATGCGCTGCGCACAGAGTCTGGCGGCATACCGGGGACGCGATTTCGTGACGCCGAAGGATATCCGCGACATCCTTCCGGCGGTTCTCGCCCACCGTCTTCACCTGAAACTCCGCGCGCAGGCGGAATGGAAGTCGGTTGAAAATGTGCTCAACAGCATCATCGAATCCATCCGGCTTGAAAACGAGGAAACCGACGTGCAATGATTGCGCTTCCGACGCCTCACGGCATCCTTTTTCTGCTTGCGACAGCCGCCAGTCTCGGCGTGGCGTATGTCAATGTCGGACTCGGATCGGCTCTTGCGGCGGCGTTCTTCACCGGCGTCTCCGCGGCAAGTTTCCTGACCGCGCAGTTTTCGCTGTTCGGAATCCGCGTGGAACGGGAGGATATGGCGGATACCGCCTGCGGATCGCCAGCAAACTTCCCTGTCCGCATCACCAACGCAGCTCCGTTTCCGCGTCAGGGACTGATACTTTCCGAAAAAAGCGGGATCTTCCCGAACGGGCAGCTCAACACCGCCGTTCCCGCACCGGGCGCGCATGAAACGATCTTTCTGCCGCGCACGGTCACCGTTGCCCACCGCGGACACTATTCGCTCAACCGCATCACGCTTTACGGAGGCGATCCGGCGGGGATTTTCCGCAAACGCCGCGTGTTTCATCTGCCCGCCGACATTCTGGTGACGCCGCGCACCGAAAAGCTGGCAAAGCTCTCCCTGGGAGAGAACCGCCGAATTGTTCCCGGACAGGAGGGACGCCCCCTCGCAATCGCCGGACTCGGCAGGGAATTTTTCGGCGTCCGCGCCTACCGGAACGGCGATGAAATGCGGAACATCCACTGGAAAGCAACCGCGGCGAAACGCCAGCTGATGGTCAAAGAACGCGAAGCCCTCACCGTCGACCACATTGCGATTCTGCTGGACTCCTCGCGCCCGGATGTCGGAATTTCCCCGAACAGCAACTTCGAGTTTCTGATCTCCGCCGCGGCCTCCATTGCGGAACACCTGAGCTCCGTCTTCTGCACACTCAATTTCTATGTTCAGAACGGCGACCACGTGCTCGAACTGCACGGAGATGCGACCGGGCTCAAAGGAAAAATTCTCTCTCTGCTTACCGATATCAACCCGTCCGACTCCAATTTTACCGCGCTGCTTTCCGGCGTCATGGAACAGCTGGAACCGGGAACCGAGCTTTATGTTCTCGCACTCTCCAACCCGCCGGAACTTGCGGATATGCTCGAACTGCTTCAGGAACGTCATATCCACATCCACTGGATCTATGCGCCCAAACAGAATTTTCCGTATATCGATCCTGAAACGCCGCTGGTTCTGGATCCGGAGAAGATCCGGATTGACGCCAGCCGTCCGCTCACCCCCTGCCCCGTCTCCTGCCGGAGCAGTCTTCAGGAGGTTCTGAAACAATGCTGAATCTCCTACGGAATCTGCGGAAAAAACGCGCCGCGCGGATCGTCGACCGCTCCCACATGCGGACCGTTCCCGAACGCGCCCCCATGCATGTTTTCTTCTGCTCGCTCTATGCGATCGCGGCGTTTTCCGCGCTCTGGCAGCATTGTCATCCGTACATCTCAATTCTGATTCTCGCACTCATCGCGCCGGTCTCGCTCATCGCATGGATTCCGTATTCAAAATTTTCAATGAACAAACGTTTCGTGCTTCAGCTTGTTCTCGTCTGCGGCGCATTGCTTTGGGCGTATTACCGCTTCCGGGCCGGAGAACTTGCGGACAAGGTCTGTCTGGAACTTGTCGGAATCGCCGGACTCACTTTCCTCATGGGAAGACGCGCCCGCGACTGCGCGTTTCTCTTCGTCATCAGCGCATTTCTCCTGCTCTACGGGGCGTTGCTGCCGCGCGTGTTCTTCCTCGGACTCTTCGCCGGAGCAGCAGTCTGCATCCTGATGCTCTTCTATGCGGGACGCTCCGTCTCGCTTTCCGGTGACACCTCCATCAAACCGGCGGAGCAGCGGCTGAAGCGCACCTGGATTTTCTATGTAATTCACATGCTGCTTGCGCTGTTCTCCGCAGCCGTCGTCTTCCTGCTTCTGCCGAAACTTCCGAACAGCACCGAGGGTGCATTTGAAGTTTCCTTTTTCACCGACAAGGATTCCTTTGTTCCGCTCTCCATGCAGAAATGGCTGCACAATGAAAGGAAAGAGACCAAATTCAAAGAGGACGCAAAGATCATCAACAATAATTTTGAGCCGAAATCGGTCAGTTCCGAATCCGGAACGCCGATGGAGATCAAAAACACGTTTTCGACGAACTCGAACACAAACGGCGGCGGTGCTGCCGCAATGCAGGGGAAAGATCTGCTTTTCACGGTCAAAACTCCGCTCAAACTCTACCATATCGCGCGCATCTACAATCAGTACGACGGCACGGCATGGACATTCCAGCTGTCAGAAAAACACAAAGGCGCACGCAGACTTCACGCCGACGAGCAGGAGCCGGTCAGCTCCGAAGTTCAGATTTCCTACACCATGCGGAAGTGGATTACACCGCGTCTCTTTGCACCGTATCTACCCGTCTATTTCACCCGCCCAGACAAGCCTCTGTACCTTCTGCGCAAGGAAATTTTCACAGCAGAACTTCCCGACAAGAACAATTACCCGGCTCTTCCGTTCCGCTACAATACAATGGCCCGCATCTTCCTGCCGCAAAACGAGGTTCCGGTTCTTCCGCACCGGCCTTCCAGCCGGAAATATACGATTTACTGGCTGGAGCGTGCGCCGAAATATATCTACCGAGCCTTGCCGAAATACAAAATTTCAAAACGTCTGACCAAGCTGGTTGAAGAACTCACCAAGGACAAGGCAACCGACTACGAAAAGGCGCTCGCTCTCCGCGATTATCTGCGGAAAAATTTCCCGTATAAACTGAATGCCGACCCGCTTCCCCAAGGCAAAGAGACCGCGGATTATTTTATTTTTGAACTCAAATCGGGACACTGCGAGTACTTTGCGACCGCGCTGGCAGTCATGACGCGCATCGCCGGCATTCCCTCGCGGATCGCAACCGGATTCTCGCCCGGCAATTACAACACGCTCACCAGTCAGTTTGAAGTCTACGAATATCACGCGCATGCATGGACGCAGATTTTCATCGAGGGTCACGGCTGGCTGACATTTGATGCAACCCCTCCGCAGAACATCATTTCCCGCACGACACCGACCGGAATCGGCACACTCCGCGATCCCTTCGGAGACGAATGGAAAATCAAACCGCCCGAACTCGCGGAAGAAGTGCAGGAACTGGCGAAAAAGATTTATGCCGAGCAGATGGGAAAAGAGACCATGCTGAACCGCATCGAAAACGCCGTCTCCGATGCGCTCGCAAGGCAGGCGGTAAAAGACGCGGAAACCGGCTCCAAAGGCAAGCGGACTCTCGCCGCGGCGGTCCGCGATTTTCTCTCCGGCACAAAAACAGGTCTGAAACAGAGCATGCTTCAGGTGAAAACTCTGATGCGGAACGGCTTCCAGCCATGCCACATCTGGATTCTGCTTCTCATCCCGGCGGCGATTCAGCTGAAAATCGTCATCTCCGCAACTCTGCGCAAACGGCTCCAGAGAAAAGCCATGCGCTGTTTTGAAGCGGCGGGAAATGCAGACCTCGCACCGGAACATCAGATCCGCGCGCTCTACAAAGGAACACGTTTTCTGCTGAAAAGTGTGGGACTGCCGCGGGTACACAATCAGGAACTGATGGATTACGCGCTCTCGCTGGAACCCGTCAGCCCGCGTCTGGCATGGGCGACGGGCGAAATCTTCGGCTGGTTCTACCAGATCGAATACGGAGGAACCATTCCGGAGGAATTCAGTCCGGAAAATGCGGAAGCGCATATCCGGACTCTGCTTGCCGAGCTTACGAAAAAAGACGGCGACGGGCAATAATCGAACGAAGACGCTCTTCCCCGAATTTCTCCGGGAGCGTGCCTCCGCAGACGGTCAGAAAGTAGCGGTAGGCGGAGAGCGCCTCGTCCTCCGACGCAAACGGAGAAGGCATGGTCAGAAGTTCGCGGAAATCGGAAATCAAGCCGTCCGCAAGCTCGGCATAGTAGTTTTTCAGAGCTTCGGCGGTGCTGTCCGCGGCGCGGAACACGCGCTGATAGCTTTCCATCGCGCCGACAAAGCGAACCTTCGTGCGCGGATAGCCGGAACACATGAGATTCCACGCTTCGCCGTCCGCGTTCTGATCTCCGGCGGAACGGAAATCGGTGCGGAACAGCACGCAGGGAATCTGAAGAAAACGCGCGGCCATGAACTCCACAACCGTTCCGGAATCCAGTTCGGTTCCGTCGAAATTGAAGAGAGCAAGCTGAGACTCCAGGAGGAGGCGGAAATCATTGTCGCGGATTTCCAGCGGATTCGGGCGCAGCTGATTCTCCTCCTTCTGCGGAAGATTTGCGGCGAACTCACCGCCGGAACGGTCGCGGATCGCCTCTGCAAGAAGATGATTTCCAATGAGTTCCTTGTGGCAGAACAGCGCACCGGCAAAATAATAACGATAGGTCATAATCAGTCAAAAACCGTCCGTCCGTTCAGCGCGGCGGCAACCGTTGCAGGGTCGGCGTAACTGAGATCCGCCCCGGCGGGAAGACCTTGCGCGGGACGGCTGATGCGGACCGGTTTATCCTTCAGTAAATTGGCCAGATAAATCGACGTCGCCTGTCCTTCGACGTCGGGGCTGAGGGCGAGGATGACCTCCCGCACGCCCCCCGCGTCGATCCGCTTCAGCAGCGGATCAATGGAAAGCGAACAGGCAAGTCTTCCCTCCAGCGGAGCAAGCGTGCCTCCGAGGATGTGATAGCGCCCCTTGTAAACTCCGCCGGCTTCGATGGAACGCATCTGCGGAAAATCCTCCACCACGCAAATCTGCGCGGCGTCGCGCAGGGGCGAAGAACAGATCCCGCAAAGCTGCCCCGGACCGGACGACACGGCGCCGCATTCGGGGCAGACGCCAATCCGGTCGTGCAAGGTCGCCAGCGACTCCGCAAGCACGGAAAGACGATCCGGCGCCCAGCCGTAAAGCTGAAGCGCCATCCGTTCCGCACTGCGGCGGCCGACTCCCGGCAGACCGCGCAGCAGTTCCATCAGCTCCTGAAGGGCATCGGGGTATGCGGCGGAAGGCATCGCGTCAGGCTCCGGGCGTCAGACCGGGAATGTTGAGTCCGCCGGTCGCATCGGAAAGACGTTTCGCGCCTTCCATTTTCACCTGCTGAAGCGCGGAAGCGATCGCCTCTTTGACGGCGTTTTCAACGAGCTCGCGGTTCTGAACCGCAAGAGCCGCGGGATCAAGCTTCACGCTTTTGACAATCATATCGCCGGACATCACGACTTCCGCGATGTTGGAATACGAGGTGCCGCGCACTTCAACCGAAGCGAGCTCCTGCTGCATCTTTTTCATGTTATTTTGAATCTGACCGAAATTCTTCATCAGATTCGCCATCTCTCCGAGAGATCCGAACATTGACATTTTTTATTCTCCGTAAAGTTTCTTTTCAAGTTCTTTGGATTCCTTGAATCCGTACTTTCTTGCTGTTTCATACGCCTTCTGCGCGCTTGCCTTGTCGCCGCGCACCAGATAGACGCGAACGAGTCCGGCATAGGCTTCGACGCTCTCCGGCCACGCATCGACCGCGCGCCAGTAGTTCATCAGAGCGACTGCGGAGTTGTTTTCCTTCTCAGCTTTCGCCGCGATCTTCATGGACGAGGTGAATTTCTGCTCATCCGCAGGTTTGGAGGGATCGCGTTTCACCGGGGCGGCGGGAACGGCGGCCGGAGCAGGAGCGGTTTTCTTCGCCTGCTCTTTGCGTGCACGAACCTTTTCCGCAATCTCGCGATGCTTCTTCAGCTTCGCCTCTTCGGCGTCAAGCTCCGCCTGCTTGGCGCTGTCAATCTGCAGAACCGCGCCCGGATTCGCTTTCTTGTACTCGTTCATGGAGAAGAGCACCTTCTGGAAACGTTTTTCCATGGCAATCATCTTGGAACGGCTCTTGTTCAGCGCATCTCTGGAATCCGTAAGTTCCGATTTCAGACGCGCGATCTCACGGCGCAGCGAATCGTTTTCACCGACGATCTGATCCAATGCAAGATTTTTCTTGTAGACGGACTGCTCATTCATGGCAATCGGGTCATCGGTCCATTGCTTCAGCTCCTTGCGCATCCGCTCGGCGGAAACGGCGGACTTTGCAAGCTGCTCTTTCGCGTCCGCGATCTCTTTGTCCAGAGTTTTGATGCGGGCGGAGAAATCGTTGCGCTCCTTCGAGGTCTGCGCATAGAGTTTTTCATACTTGGAAACAGCTTCCACAAGTTCGAGATTGCGGCGTTCCAGTTCGCCCTGCGGCTTGGGACGCTCCAGGGTCTTCTTCAGAGAATCGGCTTCGCGGCGGACGAGTTCCAAATCCCGTTTCAGCGCAGCGTTTTCCGATTCGAGTTTCCGGCGGACCGCATTCAGATTGAGAATAGCGGACTCGAACTGCGCTTTTCCTTCCTTCAGCGCCGTGACTTCCGCGACGAGTTCAGACGCGGAAGCCGGGTTCGCTTTTTTCAGAGCATCTATCTGTATTGTAAGTTTCCGGATCTCGGCTTCCCGCTGTTTGAGAAACTCCTGTGCTGTGCGCGCGGTCGTCAGCAGAGCGGAAAGACGGGCGTCATTTTCTTTGCGGCGTTTTTCGTTCTCCGCAAGTTTCGCATTCAGAGATTCCAGCTGCTGACGCTGTTTGACAACTTCCGTTTTGAGAGCGGAATTTTCATCGACGGTGCGTTTGAGGTGTTCCTTCGAGGCGGCGGGATTCTCCGCAACCTTCAGCAGACGCTCCACGCTTCCGCGCAAGCCCTGCACTTCGGCGCGCAGATTCTTGTTTTCCGCATCCAGTTCCTTGAGCTGTCTGGCGAGCACACCGTCCGCAACGGTTTTCCGGAGCGCGGCGTATTCTTCCCGCAATTTTTCATTTTCCGCTACAAGACGGGCGGACTTCCGGTACTGGTCTTTGTAATCCGAAATCGATTTCCGGAGCGCGGCATTATCCGATTCCAGAACCTCGAACTTCGGCAGAATGCGGTCATATTCCGCTTTGAGTTTCGCATACTCCGCACTTGCAGACGTGTCCGGATTCTGTTTCAGCCGCGCATTCTCCGCAGCAAGACGGGCGGCAAGCGCAGAACCGACCTCGATTTTGCGTTCATAAGCGGCGATCTTGTCGCGCAGAGCTTCCGCCTCGCGCTTGAGCTGCGCGTTCTCCGTATTCACGCCGGCGGCGGAAACACCCGCCTGATTCACCTTTGCGGCGGAGGCTTTGAACTGCTCGAACTCCTGCTTGAGTCTGGCATACTCCTCGGAAAGACGGTTGTTGTTCGCGACCACATCCTGATATTTCTTCCGGATTTCCGGAAGGGCTTTCGATTCCTTCACAAGTTTCTGAAGCTCCGCCCGTTCCGCCAGCACACGGTCGAGCTCTTTCTTCAGTTCCGCAGAACGGCGCTGAAGGCGCGCGAATTCCGCAGAGGGTCCCTTCGCGAACTTCTCAAGATCCGCGGCATTTTTCTTCAGAGCCTCGTTTTCAGCAGAAAGAGCGAGCATTTTCTTTTTGAAATCCTGCGAATCCGCAAGCAGAGTCCGCAGATTTTCCGCGTTGGCTTTCAGTTTCTGATTCTCCGCGGAAAGACGCTCCGCATTTGCGGTAAGTGCGGCGACGGATGCGCTCAGCGCGGCATTCGCTCCGACCAGAGTTTCATTCTCCTTGCGCAATCCGGCAAGCGACTGCTCCAGTCCGGCTGTCTTCGCGGCGAGCGCCTGAAGTTCCTTTTCCTTCTCCGCAAGCCCGACCGAAAGAGAATCCGTGCGGGAGGAGTTTTTCAGCAGAGCTTCATAGCGTTTGCTGAATGCGGTGAGTTCATTTTTGAGGGAATCGCGTTCCTGTAGAAGCTGAGCGATCACAGCCCGGCTGTTCTCCGATTCCTTCGCGCGGAGGGCAAGCTGTTCGTTCGCCTGAGCGGACTGCGTTGATACACGGCTGAGCCCGGCGGAAGCGGCTTTGTATTCGGCGGATACTTTTTCCAGCTCCGCGGAAAGTGCGGCGGAACTCTTGCGAAGGAGTTCGAGTTCCTTCATATTCTTCGCATTCAGAGTGCGGAGATACTCATTGTCCTTCATGACAATATTTGCATTGTCCTGAATCCGGCGGATATTCTCCGGAAGGTCAATGCCCTCGCGGATTTTATTGAGCTGGGCGTTAAGTCCGGCAATCTCGGCGGACGCCGCATCCAGTTTCTTCTGCAATGCCGCACGGTCCTTACGAATCTCCTCGAGCTGATTCTGGAGAAGCTGATTTTCCTTCTGAACCAGCTTCGCGGTTTCCACGGAAGCTGTGAGTGCGGCGATACGCTGTTCGCTTTGCTTCAGTGCATATTCCGCAGCGTTGCGGCGCTCGTAAGCATCCGATTTTTCGCTCTTCAACGTTTTGATTTCCAGATTCAGGGAACGGATTTTATCGGAGAGAGCCGTCACTTTTGCGCGTTCTTCGGCGATCCGGCGCTCGCGGTCAAGACTGCGGTCGGCGCGCTTGAGTTTTTCTTTGGAATCCTCGAGAAGAAGCGAGAGCATGTTGTTCTTTTCCACGAGCTCTTTCTTCTCCTGCAGCAGATTTTTCACCTGCTCCGCCGCCTTCTTGTTGAGATCAACGGAACGCTTGAGCGCGGCAAGCTCTTTTTCGGTTTCCGCGAGACGTGCACGCATCTTCAGAGATTGTGTTACAAAGTCTTCACGCTGAGGAGCGGGGCGTTTCGGAACCGCATGAACCGGGGCTTTCGGCTTCTCTGTTTTTGCAACGGCGTCGCGCAGCTCCTGAGTTGCACGGATACGGCGCAGACAGAGATCGATCCGGTAGCTGATTACGCTTTTGTTCCAATCCGGATTGCTCCGCTTGACTGAGCGGAACGCTTCCAGCGAAGCGCGATAGTGAGTCAAGGCAAGCTTGTAATCTTTTTTCTTAACCGCAGCTTCCGCTTTTTCATAGCTTTCAAACCCCTTGCGCCAGACACTCCAGACATCGGTCGACGCCTGGCTGGAAGCATTCCCCTGTGCGGACGCGAATTCCGCGGCGGGAAACGCCATCAGGAAGGCCAGAGCGGCCATCAGTTTCAATTTCATATTTCAATCCTCCACTTTATTTTCAACTTTTGAACAGGAATACGGAGCAAACAGCTCGCTGTGCGCGCCCGGAATCCGAACAGTACAGCGAAACGAACCGTCATCCTGATATTTCCCTTCCAGAAGCGACGCTTTGGAATAGACCGCCGCCACAATCTCCGGATGTTCCGGAGGAATCAGCAGATCGTCAATCAGAGTCCGCTTCTTCATGTAGGCAACCAGAGTCTGCCGCAGCTCATCCAGTCCCTCTCCCGTGCGACAGGAAATGAACACGCCGTTCGGATCAAGCGAACGCAGACGTGTCCGGATCAGCGCATCTTTCTGGCGGTCGCATTTGTTGAAGACAGTCAGCATGGGTTTGTCCTGCGCGCCCAGCTCCGTCAGAACCGAAAGCGTGGTCTGCCAGTGCGACTCCACATCCGGGCTCGAAATATCCAGAACCATCACCAGAAAATCGGCAAGGCCAGCTTCCTCAAGAGTCGATTTGAACGCCTCCACCAGCGAATGCGGCAGTTTGCGGACGAACCCGACGGTATCGGTCAGCAGCAGTTCGCTTTTGTTCGGAAGAACCAGCTTGCGGGTCGTCGGATCGAGCGTGGCAAAAAGTTTGTTCTCAACCAGAGCATCCGCACCGGTGAGCGTGTTCAGGAGCGAAGATTTTCCCGCATTGGTGTAGCCGACAATCGCGGCGAGCGGCATTGCGCGGCGGACGCGTCCTTTGCGCTGGACGTCGCGCTGACGGCGGACGGTTGCAAGCTCCTCTTCGAGCTGCCCGATGCGGTATTTGACCATGCGGCGGTCGTTTTCAATCTGTTTTTCACCCTCGCCGCGTGTTCCCTTTGCGCCGCCGCGCTGGCGCGAAAGGTGACTCCATGCGCGCGT
The DNA here is from genome assembly GCA_900549415.1 of uncultured bacterium. Classification (GTDB taxonomy): domain Bacteria; phylum Verrucomicrobiota; class Lentisphaeria; order Victivallales; family UBA1829; genus UBA1829. Next base: position 5,092 of record URNX01000002.1, on the reverse strand, counting down.
AAGACGGGGCAGGAAATATTTGTAGCGCGCAAGTTCCACCTGAAGCACAGCCTCGCGCGTCTGCGCGCGTTCGGCAAAAATGTCAAGAATGATCTCCTGGCGATCCACCGCATTGGTTCGCGCCAGACGCTCCAGATTGCGCTGCTGAGAGGGTCCGAGTTCCGTATCGAAAACAATCAGCTCTGCATTTGCCTGTTTTGCGGCATTGCAGACCTCTTCCGCCTTGCCGGAGCCAAGATAGAATTTCGCATTCGGAACGCGGATTGCCGTCATAGTCTCGCCGACAATCTCGAATCCGAGAGTGCGGACGAGTTCGCGGAGTTCATCGAGATGCTCGCGCGCCTCAAGCGGCGACTCCCCCTGCTCCGTAACGCCGACCAGGTATGCGCCCGACTTCGGCTTTTTCTCCTGCGGCTCATCCGTCCGGGAAAAATCGTCTATTTTTTCCTCTGTCAGGTTCCGCGTCATGTGTTTTCCATGTAGAGCTGTTTATTCTTGATGAAGTAGCCGAGACCGGAAAGAATTGTAACGAGCGTCATAATCAGCAGCAACACATACCAGCCGATCCAGACCGCTTTCTGATGAATGTTGAAAATCCCGACCCATGCCGCACCGCCGATCAGCAGGGCGATCATCTGGAGTATCGTTTTCAGTTTCCCCCATTTGTCCGCGGAAATCACAACCCCCTTGTGGGTCGCCAGCATCCGGAGCCCCGTCACCATGAATTCGCGGGTCAGAACGACGATGATGATCCAGCCCGGCATAAGTTTGTATTCCGCCATCATAACGAATGTTCCGACAACGAAAATCTTATCCGCCAGCGGGTCGATCAGACGCCCGAAATCGCTCTCCAGGTGGTAGCGGCGGGCAAGATAGCCGTCCAGCATGTCGGTGAATGCGGCGAGAATGGCGACGATGTATGCAATCACATGGCAGATCTGCCCGACTTCCGGCTTCACGGTCGGGATGAAAAATCCGATGCTGTCCGAGCGGATATTCGCCAGAGCCACAAAGACAAAGATCAGCAGGATCCGGCTTACGGTGATTCGGTTCGGCAGGTTTTTCATGCTCGGCGACATAGTCATTTCTCCTCGGATGCGGAATACTCCGCGGTTATGTCATACGCCTTCGCGGAGCGCACGACAGCCTTCGCGAAAGTTCCCGGTTCGACTCCGGCAGGAACTTTCTTCAATACAATCTGATTGTCGATCTGCGGCGCATCAAGCCCGCTCCGGGCCAGCGCTTTGCCGCGCCCTTCGACAGAGTCTATGATCACATCCAGTTCTTTTCCGATCAGCGCCTTGTTCGCCGCAAGCGAAATATCGTGCTGCGCCGCCATGATGCGCTCATAGCGCTCCATTGCCAGCTTGCGCGGAACCTGGTTGCGGAACGACGCGGCCGGCGTCCCGTCTTCCGGCGAATACCAGAACGCTCCGAGACGCTCGAATTTCTGTTCTCCCACGTACTGCAGAAGCTTCTCGAAGTCATCCTTCGTCTCCCCCGGGAAACCGGTCATGAAGGTTGTCCGGATTGCGCAGTGCGCCTGCTCGCGGACTTTGCGGACAGCTTCACGGGTCGCCGCTTCTCCGACTTTGCGTCCCATCGAAAGCAGAATGCGGTCGGAAATATGCTGAAGCGGCATTTCAACGCAGCGGACCATGTGTTCCGCATCCGCCATCGCGCCGATGATTGCATCCGTCACAGAGGCGGGGTGCAGATACATCAGACGGAACCAGTAGTCGCCCTTGAGTTTGTCGAGTCCCTGAATGAGTTTTGCCGCGGCATCCTTTTCCCCCTTGTCGCGCCGGAAGGCTGTGGTATCCTGCGCAATGATGATCAGCTCTTTCGTGCCGTTGTCGATGAGGTTCTGCGCCTCGGCAAGCACGGATTCCGTCGACCGGCTGCGCAGGGAGCCGCGGATGTTCGGAATGGAACAGTAGGAGCAGCGGTTGTCGCAGCCGTCCGCAATTTTCAGATACGCATAATGCCCCGGCGTCAGCAGAACGCGGGAGGTCTTTTCGTTGTAGATATAGCAGGGCTGAGCGGCGACGGCGGGCGCGGCGGAATTATCCAGATCTGCGAGCATGTCACCCATCCGTTCAACCGAATCGATGCCGGTCCAGAGGTCGACTTCAGGGAATTTTTCCCGGACCTGCGCAGCGTTTTTCCACTGAACGAGACAGCCCGCGACGACGATTCTGCGTCCCTCGCGCCGTTTTTTCCACCGGATCGCGCCCTTGATGACGTCGACTGATTCCTTTCGGGCGGTATCGATAAACGCGCAAGTGTTGATGAGCATGATATCCGCTTCATCCTCGTCCGCGGTGATTCCGAGTCCGCGGCAGAGGAGCGACCCTGCGGCGATTTCCGTATCGACAAAGTTTTTCGGGCATCCGAGACTGACAATGCAGACCATCCGCGGTATGTTTTCCAGCGTATCCAATCCAGTGTTCCTTCTCAAAAATTACATGTGTGGAAGTAATGTACACTCAAAAATGAAATAAGCAATTTTTCAATCGAAAAAATATTCAAGAAATTTTATTCTTTCCGCGTCATCACCTCCCGGGGCGTGCGTTTTTCATGCTTCCGGAACTGTCGGTTGAAACTCGAAAGCGAAGGGAAACCGCAACGCGCGGCTACCTCAAATATCCGCCAGCGTCCCGTCCGGAGTTCCGCTTTCGCCATGCAAATCCGCAGACGGTTCAGATAATCCAGCGGAGCGACGCCCATCTCCCGCTGAAAGACCCGCCGGAAATTCGCAATGCTCATCCCGCATAAATGCGCCGCATCCGCAACGGTAATCCGTTCCGAATAGTGCGATCCGAAATAGTTCACCGCTTTCGCGATCCGCCCGAACCCGGAGTTCTCCTCCACCGGGATCTCTTCCGCAAAAGTTCCGGACTCTTCCCGGAGACGCACGGCAAACAGAAGAAGCAGCGCAATCTTCTCCTCTTTCGTCTCCGCACAGAAAAGCCGCTTCAGAATCAAAGGTCCCCACGGATGCTCGGTTCCCCTGAAGACATTCCCGAATGCCGCACCGCGCAACGACCGAAGATAACGCAGATCCGTTTCCGGAAACGCCGGATGCAGCAGACGCTCAAAATCCAGATAAAACCAGTACCAGTGAGAGGTCGTTCCGGGCGCACTGGCCGCAAGATGCGCCTCCGAAGGGCCGATTACGGTGAAGTCTCCGCTCCGGAAATCCATAATCTTGCCCTCCACCGCAAAAATCCCCTTCCCCTCCACGCAGAATCCAAGCTCCATGCAATCGTGACGGTGCAGCACAGAGATCTCCCGCGAAGGATGCCGCAAATGATCATGAACATACAGCGGAAATCCGCCGGAAAATTCCACCGGAACAAATTGCAAACCGTATTTTGAGCGATTCTGCATAAAGTTTACCTTTTTCTGCGTTGATTTTATTAAAAAAAGACATTATACTATACCCGCAAACCATGAAAAAGCAAGGAGGTAAAAAATGCTTGTTTCAGGATGGTACGACCCGCTCGTTCAGCTCCAGCACGAACTCGTTCAGCTTGAGGAAGAGGGATACATCCTCTCCCCGGAAATCAGGGAGGAAGCCGCCATGCTTCATCCCGATGCAGACGCCTACTCGGAGCGAATCGAAAAGATTTACAAAAAACTTGAGAATCTGCCGATGCGCCCCGACTGGAAGTATGAGGAACCGGACGAGCTGGAGGAAATCCGGGCCCTGCGACCGGAGGGTCCGCGCAAACTCGAACTGAAGCTTTCCGACGCGGAACTGCTCGAACACTTCCACGGAGCATGGCGCGGACGCTGCGTCGGCTGTGCGCTGGGAAAACCCGTCGAGTGCAAATCCCGCTCCTGGATCCGCGATCTGCTCATCCGGCAGGGAGATTGGGAACTGCATGACTACATCCGCTCCGCACCCGAACTCTGGTGTCCGCGGTCCCAGCGGGAAAACATCAACTGCATGGAACCGGACGACGACATTCATTACACCCTCGTCGGACTCCGCGTTCTCGAAACAAAGGGCGCGGATTTCAAATGGCATGATGTTGCGGACCGCTGGAACAGCTCCCTGCCCTACAACGCCATCTGCACTGCCGAAACACAGGCAATTCTGAACTACAACATGCGCCATCCGCGCTTCTGCCGTCCAAGCGGCTGGGGAGCGACTCCCGCATTTACGCGCCGCTTCAACAATCCCTACCGTGAATGGATCGGTGCCGCAATCCGCGCGGACTTCTGGGGGTATGCGGCCGCAGGAAATCCGGAACTCGCCGCGGAATTCGCCTACCGCGACGCCTGCTGGACTCATACAAAGAACGGAATTTATGCGGAAATGTTTGTCGCGGCAGTCATCAGTGCGGCCTTTTGCGAAAGCGATCCGGAAAAGCTCATCCGCATCGGTCTTTCGGAAATCCCCGCAAACTGCCGTTTTGCGGAGGCGGTCAGACTCTCCCTGCAATGGAAAAAGGAGGCTCCGACATGGGAACAGTTCATGGACAAGCTGGATGAACGATACAAAAACATGCACTGTGTTCATGCGATCAACAATCTCCAGATCGTCGTCATGGCTCTGCTTTACGGGAACAGCACAATCGACCGCAACTGCGCGCTCGCGGTAATGGGCGGCATGGATACCGACTGCACCGCGGCAACGATCGGTTCCATTACGGGCATTTTAAATCCGGAAAGCCACCTTGCGGAACGTCTGAATGACACCATCGAACCGAATTTCATCGGAGAATCCGTTTGTTCGATGAAAGCTCTTGCCGAACGGACTCTCGCCGTTCACCGGAAAATCCGGGAATGTGCAAAATAAGAATTTCAGGTATTCGCGATGCGGCTGTCCGGGAATCTCCGGTCAGCCGCAATTCGTTCCCAGCAGGACTTCGTCGAGCCTGCCGTAAGCGCCGACGGCTTTGAGGATGCGGAGGTGCGGCATGATGAAGCCAACTTCATAAAGATTGTGCGAATCCGTACCCAGCGAAAGCTTTACGCCGTGTTTCAGACAGAGCGCAAAAAATTCCGGATTCGGACGGTATCCCGCATGACAGTTGATCTCCGCCGCAACATTGTAACGTTTCAGGAGCTCAACCGTGGG
>URNX01000001.1 GCA_900549415.1 uncultured bacterium | reverse complement strand
ATGCATTCTCTTTATACGTGGACGCACAGAATCAAGCAACTTCGGAAGAACAAATTGTTCTTGCCCAGGAATTGAGAAGGCTTGCTCAGGACGGTTTTGTCCCTGCAATGGGGCTGTATGCAAACCTTGCTTCCCGACGAGACCATAAACTGTATGCGGGAGATTATCTGGATTTTATGAAAAAAGCATTTCTGCAAAAGGAAGTGAATGCCGTGCGTTATTTTGTTCAGGTTAAACGTTATAATGTCGACTGGAATTCCATGGATTTGGAAACCCGCTTTGTGTATGCGAATGATAACCTGTTTCAATTCGGAGGAATCAACCCGTGCCCGGACAGACGGCGTAATTTCAATGAATTGCATGTGTTATGGCACATGAAAGGCAATAAAAGAGCCGCATATGCATACGCCGAATATCTGCTGAAACCTTCTGTAAATTTAAATAAAAAGGTCCTTGCGGAAGCGGAAGCCGCGATGTTTGACGCCGCGGCCTCCGAACCGTTGGCACAGGCTCAGTATATCCGTCGCTATTTGGATGGATTCTACGGGAATGCAACTTCTGCTCAAAAATGTCTGAAAGCGTTGAAGGTTTCTTTTGCCTATGATTTGCTTGTGCAGGAACTTGAGGCGGAACTTCAAGAAAAACTGAATCCGGGACAATGTCTGCCTTTGTGGGAAAAATTGTTGGAATCCAATTCCATTTCCGCGCTTTATTTTGTCGGTCAGTATGCCAGCCGCGCCGGCAACAAAGTCCAGGCGGCAAAATGCCGTTATGAATTCATTCAAAAAGACAATATGCGCCGCTGTATCCAGAACAGGACGAACTCTCTTTTCGGAGAAGAAGGCGATGGCATGATGTTTGACGGGTTCCTGAATTGAAAGTTAGGGGGAATGATGACAAGATATTTTTTGTTTTCATTAGCATTATCAAGCAGTCTGTTCTTCGCAGGATGCTGTTGCCCTGAAGTAAATTTCACAGGAATGTCCAAGAAACAAATATCCGTTATATTGGAGACCGCTCCAAAACGGAAAGATGGAAGCTTTTGTGTATTGCATGCTTTAGACAATTCTCCGAATAAAGCGTTGGTGCATCACTCATACATGAACAAAGAGGCACTGTTGACCTCACAAACCGCAATGAAGGCTCCGCAGTGGCGGGTACTCTTTCATCTGGACTGGGATTATCGCTGGCACTCATATTTGCTGACTTTTAGAAACGGAAAAGTCGTCAAGCAGGAAGATAGATTTCAGCCTCACTGGGTAATGGCGGAACCATAAGTTTGTCAAATAAAAGATGCAAAGAAATAACTGAAACCCGAATGGTACGCGGATAACAAATTCTGTTTTTGTCGGGAAATCGGAAAAAGTAATAATGGCGGAGAGAAGGGGATTCGAACCCCTGAACGAGTAAACCCGTTAACGGTTTTCGAGACCGCCGCCTTCGACCACTCAGCCATCTCTCCGAACTTATTTTTGAAAATTGTCAATTTAAGTAAGATAACATATTTTCCGAGTTTTTCAAGTCTCTCTTGCGTTTTTTATGGAATTTTGTTGTTCGCTTTTCCGCAAATACAAAAAGCCGAAGGGAAAGCGTGGCGTTTGTTAGGATTCTGTTAGAAAAACTTTCTGCAGTTGCCGGATTGTCAGACCCGTGTTATATTCCGGTAAAATCCCCGTTATAAGAATCCGGAATGGACGAACCGGACTCTTCAGACGGGCAACAAGGAGATAACTTTTGAAAAAACTGTCTGCCCTATGGACTCTGCTCATCGCGGCTGTCCTCCTCTGCGGATGCGGTAAAAACGAAAATGTACCGCTTCAGGAACTCTCTGTTTTTCAGGGAGATGAACAATGCGCATTCCCCGGAACGGAATTTGCAAAACCTCTTTACATTCTTGCGGCTGGAAAGCCCGCGGAGGGAATGTTCTCCTCCAAAGAACCGCCGCCGGCAAGCGGAACAAAAATCCGGTTTGAAGCCGCACCCGGTTCCGATCTCAAAATCTCTCCTTCGGAAGCGGTCGCAGATGCCGGCGGACTTGTCCGGGTTTCCGTCAAAGCGGGCAAAAAGGTCGGAGATCAATATCTGAAGGTTATTCCGGTCGATGCACCGGATAAAGAGCTTCTGGTTCGCTTCATCTCCGGAATCCGCATCTCCGGAGGAAACCAGGAGATCCGCGCCGGTTCTCAATCCACCGAACCGCTTGCCGTTGAAGTCGTTGACGCGAACGGACGTCCCAGCGCGGGCGTGCCGGTCTTTTTCCGCATAGCGAACACGCCCTCCGGAGGGTCCAGCGCAGCTCTTTCCGAGGCAGCCGTGCTCACCGATGCTGCGGGGCGCGCCTCGACAACTGTCCTTATGGGAAAAGCAACGGGCAAATACGACGTCAATATCGAAGTCGCCGGAACCCGCATGACCCGTGGTATCGTGGTGCGTGAACTCGGAATCAATTTTGTCGCCATGCTTATGAATGTTTTCGGCGGGCTTGCCGTGTTCGTTTTCGGCATGAAGCTGATGAGCGACGGTCTGAACAAGGCCGCAGGCGAAAAAATGCGCTCGATTCTGCATCTGTTTTCGAGCAACCGTTATGTGGCTGTGCTCGCGGGAGCCGTGGTAACGGCCGTTATTCAGTCTTCAAGCGCAAGCACGGTCATGGTGATCGGTTTCGTGAATGCGGGTCTGCTGACGCTGGTGCAGTCGATCGGCATCATCTTCGGAGCAAACATCGGAACAACCATTACGGCGCAGATTATCGCGTTTGACGTGACGAGCATCACCATGCCCGCAATCATCATCGGTCTGCTGATGCTCTTCATTTCATGGAAATACCTGCGCGGCTGGGGCGAGACCGTGCTGGGATTCGGACTTCTTTTCTTCGGTATGACGCTGATGAGTTCCGAGCTCAAATCCATTGCAGATTTCCCGACGTTCATCCGTTTCTTCAGCTCGTTTGACTGCGCTCCGGTGAATGGCTGGATGCCGCCGGGAGCTCTGCTCGGAGCAATCGGGATCGGACTCGCCGTAACCATGATTGTGCAGAGCAGTTCCGCCGCGACGGGCATCATTCTTGCGCTCGGAGCAAGCGGTCTGATCAATCTCTACACGGCCGTTGCGCTTGTGCTCGGCTCGAACATCGGAACGACGGTTACCGCACAGCTGGCGGCAATTCCCACGAACCGCATTGCAAAACAGGCGGCGCTTGCGCATACCATGTTCAACTGCATCGGAGTGCTGCTGATCGGAGCAACCTTCTACATCCGCTGGGGGGATTCCGGCGTTCCGGTTTTCTTCTATCTGATTGACAGCATTACAACCGGCGACGCCTTCGCCGCGATTCCGCAGAACGTTCCGCGCCATATCGCAAACGCGCATACGGTCTTCAACGTTATAACGACTCTGGTGCTTTTGCCCTTTACAACCGGGCTTGCCCGTTTCTGTGAATGGATGATCCCTGTTAAAAAAGAGACTCTGAAGTTCCAGCATCTGGAACCGCATCTGCTGGACAATCCGTCAATTGCCCTGGAACAGGCGGCGATCTGCTACGGAGGAATGCTCCGCGAGTCCTGGAGCATGATTTCGCAGGCGGTCGAAGACCACTTTGTCAAATGCGAAATCACAGAAGAGGAAACCGCGGAGTTTGAGAAGCGCGAAAAGAACATCGACAATCTCCAGTTTGAGATCACAAACTATCTGATTCAGGTTACGCGGCACGGGCTTTCGCAGAAACAGGCGGAATACATCCCCGTTCTCATGCACTGTACAAACGATGCGGAACGCATTGCGGACCATACGGAGAATATTCTCAGCCTGACGAAGCGTCTTCAGGATGCCGACGCCCGGCTTTCCGAAGCGGCGCTCTCCGACCTGGATGTGATGTATTCGCTCCTCAAACGCCAGGCGGATGATGTTTTAGCCGCGCTGAAGTCGCACGATGCGGAACTTTCCCGTCGGGGCAAGAGCGCGGAGAAGGAGATCCTGCGTCTCGCGGAGGAGCTTGAGAACAAACACATTGAGCGGCTGCGCGAGGGAACCTGCAACGCCATTGTCGGAGTGATTTTCATTGAACTGCTTGGAGATCTGACGAAGGTTTCTGGCAAATTCGCGAACATCGCAAAACGCGCACCGCGGGTTCAGAAATATTACCAGGATCTGAATCTGCCGGCATAATAAGGTTCATTTCCGGAGCAGACAGCCCGTCTCAGCATTTGCGGATGCTTGAGGTGGGCATTTTTTTGTCCGGAAGGAGGGAAAAACGGGAAATGCTTCAACTTTTTTCAAAAAAAATGAGAAAATGGACTTGAAAAAACGAAAAGTTGAGGCATATTATGTCTCACAATCAAGCGGGCGTAGCTCAGTGGTAGAGCATCACGTTGCCAACGTGATGGTCGAGGGTTCGAATCCCTTCACCCGCTCCATTTTTTTGATTGCTCTCAAGCGGGCGTAGCTCAGTGGTAGAGCATCACGTTGCCAACGTGATGGTCGAGGGTTCGAATCCCTTCACCCGCTCCATTTTTCCTTCTTCCAATTATTCCTTCAAATGTCTTGCTCATAAGCAGTAATCTTTGCGTTGCAAATCTTTCTGCAACGGGCGCTGCATACCTGCTATCCACAACGACGTTACGATCTGTGGAACGGGAATAAGCATCTGTGAACGCGTGTTTCTGGAAACTGGAGGATCGTTCAGGGGTGCGGCAAAAGAGCTTGCTGCACCCCCGAAAAAAGCGTTGCACTTTTGTGTGAGAACCCGGCCGCCTTTTGTTTGCACAGCAAGGCTTGCTGTGACGCGGAAAATAAGATTTTGGACTTCCCTGCGTTCCGCTTTATCTGGAGGGCTCTTTCTGCGCTTTCTTGCCGCTGAGAAGAGCGGAGGGATTGGCATCCAGCATCTGAATCAGCTCGGTGAGAGCGTCAAGCGTATCATTGAATTTAGCCATGGTGCTGTTGAAGGCCTGTTCCGAATCGCGCAGGGAAAGCGCCGCATTGCGGAAAGAGGAGGATGTTTCCGGAATCCTGGATTCCACTACGACTTTATCCAGACGTGCGGAAAGTTCCTTTATCTGCTCCAGAACGGCGGTTGTGCGGTCGGAAAGTTCTTCAAAGCGTTTCGGCGTGAATGCCGAATTCAGCGCGTGAATGGTCGTGGAAAGTTCAGCTGTGAGTTTTTCCGAGTTTTCCAGCATTCTCTTCATATTGGGATTGGAGAGCAGCTCATTTGCGCTGTTCAGGGTCGTATCCAGTTTTTCGCTGATCTGCTTGTAGTCAATGGAGGCAATTTTTGCAATGGTTTCGGTAATGCCCGAACGCAGACCGCTGAGCATGGAGGGTTCGGAGGGGATGAAGAAAACGCCGTCTTTCCCGAATCCGTTTTTTGCGACCGTCTTTTTCAGAGTCTGCGCATTGTCCTGATAGTCAAGCTCGATATATTTGAATCCGCTGATTCCGTTGAGTTCGAGACGGGCCCGGAGTCCTCCGGCGATTTCGCGTTTCATGAAAGAGTAGAATTCCGGTTCGGTGATTGCAATGGCTTTCTGACCTTCGACGGGGTCTGCGTGCATCTTGCTGAGATTGATTTCCATATCCACGCGGATCAGATTGCTGGAAGTGGAAAGCGTGATGTCGGTCACTTTTCCGATGGGAACGCCGCGGTATTTCACGAGTGCGCCGGATTCAAGCCCCTGCACGCTCTCCTGAAACTGGGAATAAACGGGGATTTTCGTGTTGACGAAATCGAAGAGACCGAACACGATAAACAGCATGCAGATCAGAATGAACGAAACGGACACAAAAAGTCCGAGTTTGAATTTGTCGGCTTCCATACTCATTTTTTCTCTCCTGTGTTGAGACGTCCCCGGTTGAGGAACAGACGCACTTTATCAATGGGACAGCTTTCCCGGAGCGTGGCGGGCGAACCGTTTGCGATGACGGTTTTCGTATCGCGGTCGAGGAATACCGCCCGGTCGGCGATGGAAAAGATGCTGTCGAGTTCATGGGTTACAATGCCGACGGCCGCACCGCTGCGGTCGCGGATGCTCTTGATGACGTCGTCCAGATTGGCGGAATTCAGCGGATCGAGTCCGGCGGACGGTTCATCGAGGAACAGAATTTTCGGGTTGAGCGCGAGGGCGCGGGCAACGGCCGCGCGCTTGATCATGCCGCCGGAAAGGTCGCCGGGCATCATGTCTTCGGTTCCCTTCATGTCAACCATTTCGAGCTTTTCACTGACCAGGCGGTTGATCTCTTCGCGGGAATAATCGGTATATTCCTCCAGGGGGAGGGCGATGTTTTCTCGGATGGTGTAGGAGCGGAAGAGCGCGCCGCCCTGAAACGCCACACCGAAACGACGCATGATGCGGCGCTTGGCTTCGCCGGTCGCGCGGACAATGCTCTCGCCGTCGATCCGGATGTCGCCGGAACGGACGGGGAGGAGACCGATGATGGCTTTCAGCATGGTGCTTTTTCCGCAGCCGGAACCGCCGAGCAGAGCAACAATTTCCCCGCTCCGGATTTCAAACGAAACATTCTGCAGAATGATCCGTTCGCCGTAACCGAGAGTTACATTTTCCACACAGACTGCCGCATCCGCCATATCACACCGCCGATCCGTAGAAGATAAGATTGAACATGCGGGCCATGAGACAGTCTGCAAGAATGATCCAGACAATGCTCGTCACCACCGCCGAAGTTGTCGCACGTCCGACGCCGAGGGAATCCTCTTTTGCATCGAAACCGCGCATGCAGCTGATTGCCGTGATGATGAATGCGAAGACAACGCTTTTCGTCAGGCTCTCGACGAAGAAGCGCGGGGGAACCCAGTAAATGGTCTGCTTGTAATATGCGGCGGCGGACATGTCGAGTTCGAGCGTTCCGACACACATACCTCCGACGATTCCGAAGATGTCGCCGAAGAAGGTCAGCAGGGGCATCATGCAGATCATCGCAAGCAGTTTCGGGATGACAAGAAAACGCCAGAGGGAGAAGCCCATGGTGTTCATGGCGTTGATCTCCTCGGAGCCTTTCATTGTCGCAATTTCCGCCGCGAACGCGGATCCGGCGCGTCCGGTTGCGATTACGGCGACCATGAGCGGTCCGAGTTCGCGGACAATGGAGCAGCCGACGAGGGCGGGCAGGAAGGTGTCCGCCCCGTATTTATGCATCTGCACGGCTGACTGATAGCCGAGGATGAGTCCCATCAGCAGGCAGATCAGCGAACTGATGGGAAATGCGTTTGCGCCGCAGAGATTCATGTAATACAGAGTCTCTTTTCTGCGGATGCTGCGCGGTTTGCAGAGGGCGGAGGCGAATTCTGTAATGGTTTCACCGATGAAAGTGACCAGCCGCACGGAATCCCTGAATGCGGCGGAAGCCGCTTCTCCGATCTGTACAATCAGTCTGTGCAGAGCCCCCTCCATGCATCCGCTCCGTTACAGGTTGTCCGCCTGCGAGGAGACGCGGGTGATGTGACGTGCGCATTCGCCGCGTTCGTTTTCTCCGATTTCGTATTCCAGGACATCGCCGACGTTGAGTTCATTGAAGTCGAGTCCCTCAAGGTCTTCCCAGAAGAAGAAAAGGTTTTTCGGGGAAGGATCGTTGGAGAGGAATCCGTATCCGTTTTTCAGCTGGAGAATGCGGCTGCATCTGCGGACGCCCGGAGTCTGGGTGACGACGGTCTGCATCGGCGCATCCGGATCGCTTCCGCTGTAATGCGTGCCGCGCGAGGATTCCGGCTGGACTTCATCGTAATTGGTCGGGATGGAATGAGCATAGGAATCATCCGCCGGAGCTGCGTTGCGCGAAGCCTTCGCGGAATAATCCTCTCTCGGAGTGTAGTTCGAGGAGTCGCGTCCGTTGTTCGGGACGAAGAGAGAGTTGATTTCGCCGGCGTCGAAACGACCGTCCTGACCGTCGATGACTTTGTGCATCCAGACGGGATAGGTGACTTCATTCATCATTTTCCCGGAGGTGGCGGTGTAGCGCTCGTTTCCGTTGTCGTCGATGTATTCGAAATCCCATCCGAGAACCATGACACGGGTTCCGAGGGCGTTGAGTTTACGGACGAGAGGGACATAGTCGCCGTCGCTTGCGATAAGAGCGACAATATCAAATTTTTTGAAGATATTCAGTTCCAGCGCTTCCAGGGCGAGGCTGACGTCCACGCCTTTTTCGCCGCCGCGCGTGACGGGGAGATAGTGTGTGACAACGCCTTCGCGCATCAGAATGTCATCAAACATACGTTCGTTGAGCAGGATTTGCCGTGCGTTCGCCTCCATAGCCGGCAGGCGTCCGCGGAAATAGTGGCAGTCGACAATCTGGCAGAACTTGGCTTCGACGCCTTCGAAACGTCCGGCAAGACGTTTGATGAAGTCATGGAGTCCGGAAATGCTCAGACGGGATCTGCGTTCATGGGCATAGCAGTAGTAGTTGCTTACATGGTAAAAATAATTACCATCGTAAAAGATGCCAATTCTCAGCAGGTGCGAATCATACATGCGAAGTGTCTCCTTGTTCCGATGCAGCTGATAGAACCCGCTCAACGTTCCGGACGCACGGAAACAATCTTTTCCGAAAAGGCTCTTCCGGTTCCGCTTTTCCGCAGAGACCGAGAGAACAGCCGGAGAAATCCTGATTCCGGATACCTCACAGAACCGTTTGACCGGTTTTTGTCAGCAGCATCTGTTTAATCAATCAATTTAAATTTTTCAGCGGAATCGCCCTTCCGGAGAAGCCCGCCAGTCAAACCGACAAAAAAACAAAACTCTCTCTCTGTGCTTTGAAAGGATCAATATACAGCAATCCGCCGGAAAGTCAAATGGTAATTTGAAAAAAAGTGAATCAAATCACCGCTTCCGCGATGCGGAGATCCGCAATGCGGGTGATTTTGATGTTGTTTTCCTTGTTTTCAACCGGAACGGCACGGAGCCCGGAATAGAATTCAACGGCGGCGGCGTCATCGGTGAAACTGCGTCCGTCGGCAAGTGCGCGGCGCAGAGCGGAAAGCAGGTAGGGGAAACGGAAAACCTGCGGAGTTTCGATGCCCCAGAGCCGGTCGCGCTCAACCGGCGGGGTCGCAAGCGCGCCTTCCGGAGTTTCCATCTTGACTGTGTCATTGATGCGGTGCGCCGCTATCGCCGCGCCGTGCTGTGCGCAGGCCTCAAGACAGCGGCAGAAGAGCTCTGCGGTAACAAGCGGACGGGCGGCATCATGAACCGCAACGAATTCGAGATCCTGCGGCAGAGCCTCCAGCGCGCGAAGCACGGATTCGGTCCGCGTCGCTCCTCCCGGAACCGTCCGCAGGGCAAAACCGGGAATATGCAGTGCGGTCTGCCGCTGGAATTCCTTCTGGAAATCCGCATGAACGGCGAGCACCGTATTGTGTGCAGGAACCAGCGGACCAAGCGTGTGGATGCTGTGCAGAAAGACGGGGATATTTTTCAGGCTGCAGAGCAGTTTGTTGCCGCCGCCAAAGCGAGTGGATGAGCCGCCTGCGGCAAAGATGATTCCGGTGTTGCGGTAGAATTTCATGGTGCTCTCAAAAAAAAGCGCCGGAAGAATCCGGCGCGATTGCATGTGTTGAATGACGGATCAGGGAAGTTTGACCACGGAACCGGCGCGGACTTTGCCGTCCGCCGGGATTTCGGGGTTGAGCTTCCTCAGTTCCATGACGCCGTAGCCGTAGCGTTTCGCGAGGTCTTCGAGAGTGGTGTCCTCATCGACATCGGAGGTGTATCCGCTGGTGGCCGGAGCGGCAACCGGGGTCGTATCCTGGGAAACCGCGCTCAGAGCTTCGGGAGAGGCAAGCGGTGCGGCCGGAGCCGGAGCGGCATTTTCCGTCGGCAGAGCCGGGGTTGTGTTCTGGGCAGGCTGTTCAGCCGGAAGCTCCGGAGTTGCCGGAACTGCGGGTGTTTCAGTAGTGGCGGGCTTTTCCGGCGGGAAAAGATCGGAAGTCGGAGCCGGCGGAACAACTTCAGGTTCGGCGGTCTTCTTCGGAGCCTTGTTGGAGGCCGTGTTCACCGGTTTGGCGGTTGTTTTCTTTGCCGGTCTGACTGCTTTCCCCGGCTTCGGAATGACAAGCTTCTGACCGATGCGGAGCATCTGGTCGATTTTGATGTTGTTCGCTTCGGCGAGAGCGGAAACTCTCACATGGTGACGGGCTGCGATTCTGCTGAGAGAATCACCGTTTTTGACGATGTAAACGCCCTCTTCGTTTTCAAGCTTTGCAACGGTCTTTTTCGCGCGTTTCACGTTTTTCGGAGCTTTGGCTGCACGCTCTTTCCGTTCCGCCGCGCCGGGGACGACGACTTTTCCGCCGACATGGAGTTTCTTCGGATTCAGCTTCGGGTTTGCCGCGGCGATATCGTCCATTTCAACGCCGTAGAGAGCGGCGATGGACCAGAAGGATTCGCCTTTTTTGATGATGTGAATGGTGGTTTCCGCAGGAGCCTGGCGTTTCTTCGGCTGAGCTTTGGGGGCTTTTTTCGGAGGAAGCGGTTTCTTCGGCGCGGGCTTGCTGACCGGCGGCTGAACAATAACTACGGGTTCCACAGGATCCTGAGCGGGAAGAACAACAGGTTCATTGACCGGAGTTGCCGGAGTGTTTTCGCCTCCTTTTACCGCGATCGGATCGACTGTTGCGGGGGGGACATACGCTCCCGGCGGCATCGGATCGTCGTCAATGGATTCGCATCCGGTTGTGAAAACCATTCCGCCTGTCAGCAACAGAGCGGAAAAACTGCCGAAAAGCAACTTGCTGTTCATGTCTGTAAAACCTCCATTATGGTCTTTTTTGTTTTTGCATACTCTAATAGTTTAGCCCATAAAACGGTAAAATCAAATGGATTTGCAAAGAATCCCTGATTTTTTTAAATGATGACCGGGGCTGAACCTCCGTCCGGCTGCTTTGCCGACGGCTTCGGGTAGCGGCGGAGCAGACGTTTGAGATTTGGGAAGCGGTTGAAGTCCTCGCGTGAATCGTTTTCTCCCGCGGTGAGCAGTCCTTCATGAATCATATTGAAGACGACGTCGCCGACCGCCGACCCGCTGACGAGTCCCCAGTCTTCGAGCACGTTCCAGGCGAGCGGCCCGAACTGTTCTTCCGCGAATTCCGCAAGCCCGCGGATGAGTTCCTCGCCGGAGACATGGCGTTCACGTTTCGATTTCTTTTCCCGCTGAAGTCTGCGGATGGTGTAGGAGACAGCCTCGTTGACAAATTCATACGCGCCGGCGCGGTACCGGATATCGTTCTGCATGATTTTATCGACAATTTCAGTAAAATTTTCGTCAGGCATCTTAAGGTTCCCCATACATTAAATAATATACACGTCTCATCCGGCAAATACAATCTCTTTCCGAAAAAATCAAAACATTTTTTGCATTCCTCTTCAATCAGTGCTACATTACCTTTCATTGCAAAGGAGAATCAACATGCCACGGAACAGTCAGGAACTTTCGCGAACCGTTGCCCGGAACGGATGGTTCTTCCGTCTTGCTCCGGATTTCCCCGCCGATCAGATGCCCTGCTTTCCCGAAAACCTCGATTTCATTCTCGCTTCGGGAACCAAACTGAAAGATTCGAGAACAACCACCGCAGCGCTCTGTTCGGCGGACGGTCTCCCGCCTTTCTTCCTGAAACGGACAAACAACAAGGGCGTCGGCTTTACATTCCGTTATCTCTTCCGCCGCGCACGCGCTTTCCGCGCAGCCGAAACGATTTGCGCGCTCCGGGAAGCTGAGATTGACACCCCCGCCGTGCTCGCGGTCGGGGAACACCGCCGCGGCTTGCGTCTTTGCGGCGGATACATCATCAACGAAATGCGGAGCGAAGTCCGCGATATGCACGCGCTTCTTGTGGAATCCTCCGAACCTCTGCGCACGCTTGACACCATTATGGAGAAGGCCGCGGAACAGCTTTCCCGGATTCACAATCACAACATCGTGCACGGTGATTATAAGCTCAGCAACATTTATCTGACACCGGACGGGCATCCCGGAACATGGGATCTGGATGGCGGACTCGTTCTTCGCAAGCCGGACCGGAAGAAGATGTTTGAAGACCTGTTCCGGCTGACGGAATCCTGCCGTCGCGTTCTGCGTCTGGCGCACCCGGACTGCGTTCCTTCCGACCTTGACCTTTGCCGGAAAGCCGCGGAATCCTATTCGGGACCGTTTCCGTTTGTCCCGGAAGCGATTCGTGATGAACTGGAACGGAAAGCCCGATGAATCCGCCGCGCACCGCATGCGGACGCTTTGCCGATTCGTTTCCGTGCGTGGTGGCGGTAATCGCGATTCTGAATGCGGATATTCTTCCGTTTCTCCTGCCGGAAGCCTCCGACTGTTTCTTCCTGGCTCCGCTGCCGCTGACGCTTGCGGCATGGCGGCTCCTCGGAAGCGCAAGATGTCTGCGGGTTTGGGTTCTGCCGACTCTGCTGGTGCTCTCTTCCCTGCTTCTGTTTCACGATCCACGCACGGATTTGCCCGCTCGCCGCACCGGAGCGGAACTGCGCGTGAAAGCGGTGGATTCCTCCCTTTGCGGCGGTTTGCCTTCGTGGATGCCGAACGCTCCCGGAAATGTGCTGGCCGAGGTCGAGGCGTTTCGTTACACGCAGACCGATATATGGCGTCCGCTTTCCGGAACCGTATTCCTGCGGATTCCGTCTTTCCTGAATGTTTCGCCCGGTTATGGCGACACGCTCCATGTTTCCGGAATGCTGGAACCGCTTTCGCCTCCCGCTGCTCCCGGAGTGTTCGATTTTTCCGCGTACGCCCGGACGAAGGGAGTGAAGCGCGTCTTTGAGGTTCGCGAACTGACGGTTCTTCAGCGTGGCAACTCGTTTTTGCGCCGGATTTACGATGTGCGCGGAATTATTCTGGAAAGCCTCGGAGCGAAGCTGAGAGAGGAGAACCGGGCGGTTGCCGCGGCGCTTCTGTTCGGAATGAAACAGGGCGTTAGCGCGGATATCCGGACAGATTTTCTGAGGAGCGGAACGATCCATGTCCTTTGCGTAAGCGGACTTCATATTGCGCTTTTTGCGATGGTTCTCATGGCGATTCTGCGTCCGTTTCCGTTTACCGCGCGCTGGCTGCTTGTCCTGCCGCCGGTGCTGATTTACGCACTTTCGACCGGAATGCAGGGGCCCGCGTTCCGTGCGTATGTGATGTTCGCCGTGTTCGCTTTGCTGAAGGCGTTTCATTACCGGACGCGTCCGATGAACACGCTGGCATTTGCAGCAGTTCTTCTGATGATCGGAAATCCGTATGCGCCGCTGGATCTCGGTTTTCAGTATTCGTTTCTCTGTGTGATGTTTCTGATTTTATGCGGACCTTATTTGAAACACATATCCAGTTTTGTCCGGGCTCCGTGGCGCTTCCGTCTTCATTCTCCGGGATGGCTGTATACCCGCACAGTCAATTTTCTGATATTCAGCGCCGGAGCTTCATTTGCCGCATATCTGGCAAGTTTTGCGGTTTCGATGTGTCACCAGGGATTGTTCACGCCGTGGGCGGTCTTCAGCTATCTTCTGGTAAGTCCGGTCGCTTGGCTTTGCTTTGCTCTGTTTGCAGTTGGACTCTGTGCAAGCTGGATTCCCGGTGCGCTCTCCCTGATTGGTGCTGCAATGAGCCCTCTGCTGGATCTGCTGCGCGGCATCCCCGCGTTTTTTGCGGAGACTGGATATTTTTACACTCAGACGACTCCAGGGTGGGCGGCGCTGCTGTTTCTGATTCTGTTCGCACTTCTCCTGCTGAACCGGAAACCGAAGGTTGAACTTGCAGCGCTGATTGGACTCGCTCTTCTGGCCGGAATTTTTCTGCTGTTTCCGCGAATGCGCCCGGATGAGCTCATCATCCGTTGCGGAGGCGGAGTGCGCCCGATGCTGCTTTTCACTTCACCGTCAGGCGGACATTCGCTGGTGATCAATATGCCGGACTACGATGCGGCGCGCGATGCAGCCGCCCTTCTGCGCATACAGGGAGCGGCAACCGTTTCTGAATTGTATTGCGATTCTCTCCGCCGGGAATCCTGCGGAGGCGCATTCCCGTTTCTGAACATGACCGACACCCGCAGTCTGCAGTTTCCCGCTCCGGTTCGCCTGAACACCGTTTATGCGTACCGTGCCAGAAAACGCGCGCTGATGCTGGGGTTGCCGATGGAGAAGAATCAGCCCTCCGCTTTTGTGAAATACCGCAAGGACCCTGACGGTTTTTCGCTCATCCTGAATCCACCGTGGACGGGGATTGTTCTGCAATTCCGGAACGGAGCAGACGGAGAGCGTCTGGAGCTTTATCGGACCGGCGTTTTGCAGAAGTGTTTTCCCATTGGTCCCGACCGCGAAATCCGGTATGAGAAATTTATGTTAAACGACCGTCACAGCCTTCTTCGGCAATGACGGTTCAGGCTTTCAGTAACAGGGAAAAGGGAATCCCCCTGACAAAATCATCCGAAAAACAGAGTTGAACGCAGGGAGCGTGCAGATAATAAAAAAAACCTCGCAGATACGAGGTGAAAATTTAAGTGGTGGCTGCTGCCGGGATTGAACCAGCGACCAATGGATTATGATTCCAGTGCTCTACCGCTGAGCTAAGCAGCCATCGTTCTTGATGGTGCTTAATATAATGCGCTTCACGAAAATTGCAAATGCGTTTTTGCAAAAAATCCGAAAAAATTTCCAGAACCGGCTTTTTACACCAAAATTCCTGTGTATTTCTCTGTTTTTTTCGTTGATTTTTTACGTTTTGATGATACAGTACCGCATACACACAGGAGCGATGTCATTTGATGAAAAAAACTCTTGCACTTCTTATCTGCATTCTATCCCTGCTGGCGATTGCGGGAAGCAATACTGTTGCCACGCCCGTTCAGCCGGATTCCGGAGAAACTATTTCCAAAACGGCAAAGCCCGACTCGCCGAAGGTTCTGCCTTCAACGGCATCTTCCCGCCAGACAGTTGCCGCACCGGTCAGCGAACTTCCGTCCGCGCCCGAATCCGGCAAGACCACCGCAAAAGCCGAGAATGCCGGACTTCACCCTGAACCGGAACACTCCGCAGCACAGATCGAAGGAACTCCGCTGGAAACAAAACGGGCGGGACCGGAACAGTCCCCGGCTCAACCCTCCGCTCAAACAACAGTTTCACCCAGCAAAACAGGAATTCAAATGAATTTTTTCAGCGATGTATCCTCCATCAGCACCGTGCTTATGACCTTTGCCGTTCTCGTTCTGATATGCGCGTGTTCGACAAAGCTCTCTTCCAAAATCAACATGCCGGTCCTTGTAGTCTTCCTTGCAATCGGAATGCTCGCGGGACCCAAAGGCTTTCATGAAGTGCCTTTCGATGATCCGAATCTGGCAAATGTCATCGGAACAATTGCCATGGCGTTTATCCTCTTCTCCGGAGGATTCGACACAAAATGGTCCTCCATTAAAAATGTGGTCAAGACTGGCGGCATCCTTTCCAGCCTCGGAGTATTTATGACTGCATTCTTTCTCGGCATCATCGCCTTTTACTTTTTCCGCTGGCAGCTGCCGGACAAGAACCTGACCTTCCTCTGGTGCCTGCTGCTCGGTGCCATTATCTCCTCAACGGACGCCGCCGCGGTATTCTCCATTCTCCGCTCAAAAAGCGTCAGCCTCAAAGGAGATCTTCAGTCGCTGCTTGAATTTGAATCCGGAAGCAACGACCCGATGGCGGCCTTCCTCACAATTACCCTTGTTCCGCTTGCGCTCCACAGCATGGAGACTCCCGGAAGCAGCGGTCTTGACATCGGAATTTTCAAAGACATCTTTTTGAGTTTCATCGCAAAAATGACGCTCGGCGTAATCCTCGGCATCGCATGGGGAAAAATCGCAGTCTGGCTCTTCAATAAAATCAACCTTGACTACGACGGTCTCTATTACGTTCTCGGAATCGCCGTCACGCTGTTTTCCTTCGGATTCACAGAACGATTCGGCGGAAACGGTTTCATGGCGGTCTATGTAACCGGGCTCGTCATGGGCAACGACAAATTCATCTATCACAACGGACTCGGACGTTTTCACGACGGCATGGCGTGGCTGATGCAGGTGATTCTTTTCACAATGCTCGGCTTGCTTGCAGACCCGAAACTGCTTCTCAAGAACTGGTGGATCGGACTCTGCATTGCCGCCGCTCTGATGCTCGTCGCCCGCCCGCTCTCGGTTCTGCTCTGTATGCTCGGAAGCAAATTCAACTGGAATGAACGAATGCTTGTTTCATGGGTCGGACTGCGCGGCGGAGCTCCCGTCATGCTCGCCACATTCCCGTTGATTCACAAACTTCCGGGATGCGAAATGATGTTCCACATCGTCTTCTTCATCGTTCTGACCTCGGTGATTCTCCAGGGCATGACCATCATGCCGGCCGCGAAAAAACTGAAACTGGATTTGCCGCTGAAGGTTCATCCGCGCGTTCCGCTGGAATTTGAAAACACCGGAAACATGGAAGACGAAATGCGCGAATACGAGATTCTGCCGAACGCGGACAACATCGTCGGCAAAAACCTCAAAACGCTCGGACTGCCCGCCGGAGCTCTCGTTCTGCTGATCCGCCGCGGTGAAAAGTATGTGGTCCCCCACGGAGAAACGAAACTCGAACCCAATGATTCGCTGATGATTCTCGGAAAACCGGAAGTGCTCGACAAAACCGGAAACTTCCTCGGAGTCGCCACAGAATCTTGAACAGGGCATCTCCGGACGGATCCCCCCTTCTCCGTCCGGCTTGCAAATACAACAACCAATAAAACTGAAGGAGAAGAAAAATGGAAGATTTCTTCAAAAACGTCTGGCAGATGATTGTCGACAGCAATGTCCTCAATCTCATCGGCGCAATCCTCGTCCTGCTGGTAGGATGGCTCATCGCAGTCATCGTCTCAAGCCAGGTCGCAAAACTGGTCAACAGAATCGGCGTTGATCAAAAACTCAACCGCTGCCTCCCGCAGGGAAGCGAACTGAAAGAAAAGTCCACGGCGAAATTCGTCGGACGCTTCGTTTACTATCTGATTCTGCTGCTCACGATTCTCGGCTGTCTGACAACCCTGAATCTGACCCAGACGGCGGAACCGATTCAGGAGTTCGTCGCGTCTCTGACCTCGTATGCAGCGAAAATCATCGGCGCTGTCGCACTCGCCTTCATCGCCTGGGTTGTCGCAACCGTGCTCCGCTACGGCTCGAACATGTTCCTGCAGATGATCCGCTTCGATGAGCGCTTCGCCAAACTCACCGATGAAAAAGAAAACGAAACGCCGCTCAGCGCAACGGTCGCATCCATCCTCTACTGGGTGGTTCTGCTCTTCTTCCTGCCCTCGATCCTCAATGTTCTGGAAATCAAGGGCATCACGGAACCGATTCAGCAGATGTTCTCCAAGATTCTCGGTTATATCCCGAATCTGATCGCGGCGGCGGCAATTCTCTTTGTCGGCCTGCTCGCGGCGAAAGTCGTCCGCAAGGCTGTTACGGGACTCATCGTCATTTCCCGCGTCGATGCGCTCGGTGAAAAAGCCGGCGTCTCGAAGCTCTTCGGTGACAAGGGGCTTTCCTCCATGATCGGCGTTGTCGCATACGTCCTGGTTGCGATTCCGGTTCTGATCTCCTCGCTCACCGCGCTGAAGATCGACTCGCTCTCCAACTCGGTTGCGGGCTTCTTCGACAAGCTGCTGAATGCGACGGGCGACATCCTCGGAGCCGCGCTTCTGATCTTCGTTGCGTTCCTCGCAGGCAGCTTTGTTGCCGGACTTGTCACGCAGGTATTCGAGAACTTCGGCTTCAACCAGCTCATTGCGAAACTCGGCTTTGCGGCAAAGGATGATAAGGAATCCAGCCTGCCGTCCGTCATCGTCGGTAAACTCGCATTCCTGACGATCATCTTCATGGCGGCGGTTGCGGCATCCGACATCCTCGGATTCCTCGAACTTTCGCGCCTGCTCCGCACCTTCATGGAATTCGGCGGAAACATCATCATCGGCGTGATTGTCCTGCTCATCGGTATCTGGATCTCCAACTTTGCCGCTGACGCCATCAAGGGCAAATGCGCGGACATCGTTGTTACAATCGTCCGTGTTGCCGTCCTGATCTTCACCGGTGCGATTGCGATCCACAACATGAACATCGGCGGACCGATCGTTCAGACCGCGTTCACGCTTCTTCTCGGCGCAATCTGCATTGCGGTTGCTCTGGCCTTCGGACTCGGCGGACGTGAATTCGCCGCAAAAAAACTCGAAGAGTGGACAAAGAAGTCCGACAAGAAAGACTGAACCTGAATTGTTTAACCCGACGGCTCCGCTCCCCCGGCGGAGCCGCTTTTCTTTTTTATGCTGACCTTATCCATTCCGCAATGGTTCCTGCCGATTCTCGGTTCCGCGCTGGGGCTCGGCTTCTATGACATCTGCAAGAAACATGCCGTGCGCGACAATTCCGTCATGCCGGTCCTTTTCTTTGCCACCCTGACCGGTTCGCTCTTTTTTGTTGCCGGCACGGCACTTTTCGGAGATTTCTCATCTGCGATCCGCTGTACGCCGCGCATATGGCTGCTGCTTCTTGTCAAATCTTTTCTGGTCGGGTCCAGCTGGACCTGTGTCTATTATGCGATGCGTGACCTCCCGATCTCACTTGCCGCGCCGATCCGGGCGAGCTCTCCGCTCTGGACGTTCATCGGCGGACTCATTCTGTTTCATGAAGTTCCGACCCTCTGGCAAGCGGTCGGCATGGTTTTGATCTTTGGCGGTTATTACTTTTTCTCCGTTCTCGGCAAGCTGGAAGGCTTTTCGTTCCGCCGCTCCCGCAGTGTCCATCTGATTCTTCTCGGCACGCTTCTTGGTGCAGCTTCGGCGCTTTACGACAAATATCTTTTGAATTCCGTGCATATTCCGCGTGACACCGTGCAGCTGTGGTTTTCTATCGACCTGGTGTTCATCCTTGGTCTTGCGTATCTGATCCGGAGTTTGTTTTTCAAGCAACAGCACAAATTTCAGTGGCGCTGGACGATTCCAGCAACGGGGATTCTGTTAATCGCCGCCGATTTTCTTTATTTTTATGCAGTAAGCATGCCGGACATCCACATTTCGATTTTATCCTTAGTCCGCCGCTGCAACTGCATTGTAACGTTCGGTTTTGGAGTTTGGCTGTTTCATGACACGAACATCAAGCGCAAGGCTCTGGCTCTGCTTTTCATTCTTCTCGGCGTTATTATCCTCGCTCTTGCCAAGTAAATGCGGGCGGGGGATAAATGGAATAAAGCAAAACCCGTTGAAGAAGTTTTTTGTTTTTTCAACGGTAATAACTCATTTCTTATGCCGTATTTTTCAGTGCAATGAGTCCGGGAACGGAACTGCGCCGTAATTCCAGACTCATGCACTCAAGCGGTTGCCTCCGTTACTCCTCCGCAGTGATTGCGAGGATGACCGGAACGGCTCGGCCGGCGGAGATGATGTCGATGCTGGTCAGACGGGCAAGACCGCGCTGGTCGACATCCTGGTTGGTGACGCCGATTTTCTTGACGTCGTTTTCCCAGACGTAGATGTATCCGCCTGCGCCTTCGCCCCACTGACCTGGACGGACGCCGGGGTAGACGTGGGCGGTTCGGGCGTTGGAGACTTCCGCAAGCCCTTTGCCGCCCGGGGCGATTTTCCATTCACCCGTGCCGATTCCCGCGTAGATATCCAGCTCGCGGACCTGTCCGTCGGCAAAATTCAGACGGTAGGTCATGACTTTGCCGTTATCCGAATTGTAGCAGCACCCGTGGAGGAAGAAGAGGCGTTTCACAACTTTGTTCACCGGGATTCCCTTTACGCTTTCCGGGAGTTCCTTCCGGTGACGTCCCTTGAGCATGATTGTGCTTTTGCCGCCGTTCTTCTGCGGGTCGACGAAGATGAACGGAATGCCGCGGATGATGTCGTTCAGCGGGAATTTCCAGAATTCCTTGCGGACCATGTTTTCAGGAGAATCGGAGAATCCCTGATTGCAGAATGCGCTCAGATCAATGCCGGAAGTCATTCCGACTTTGAAGACGGGCGGCAGACTGTTTGCGAGCTTCAATTCCTCCGGTGCGGGCATTTTTTCCAGTTTCAGCGGTGTATCCGCATTCTCTTTTTTCGGGTACGGATAATCGGAAACGCTGAATTCCGGAAGCGTGAGAACCACTTCGCTGTTTCCTTCCGCAAGAGGAATTTCATAGGCGCATTCCCACAATCCCCGTTTCGGCTGAACCGATTTCCCGTTTACCTGAATTGATTCGGGCGGAATCATGGAGACAACGGTCAGGGTGTCCGGACGGTCGGAGCTCAGCGAAATCCGTGCTGTGCGGGCGGCGCGGTCGTAGGTTCCCGCCACAAGACGGGCGCGTCCGAAATCGCCGATCCAGACAGGGTCGTTCTGCGTGATGATATGCGGAAGCACATTCGCCCGGTTGAACCATTCCGCATTGTAGAGGCGGTGGTACGTCTGTTTCCAGTGTTTGGCATCGGTCTTGAAGAACGGCTTCTCCGCGGAGTACCCGAACGGGAAAGTCTCTCTGTAAAGCCGGCGGACTCTGTCGCGGTCGCGGGTGGAGAATGCAAGGTACTTGATGTAGTTCCAGGCATTGAGCGGACGCTCGCTTCTTCCGGTGGAGTAAAGATAGGTGTGATTATTCCATTCGGGAAGTTCGCGGCTGAAAACGTTGAGCCATTCTTCGGCGTCGCGGAAGCAGAAGCGCAGGATCGTTCCGTAGAAGAGATAGTCGTTTGTGCAGCCGGCGGTCTGGAACGGCGCATTCCAGGCGTCCGCCGGATACGGTTTCCAGGGGGCAGTTCGGAATCCGCTCTGGAAGACTCCGAGCTGTCCGAGCGCGGCTTTCGGCGAGAGCGCTTCCGGAAGGTTTTTGACATGCGCGTTGTAGCGGATGACGTTCGGGCTGATGAAGTTGATCGTTGTCGCGTTCTGTTTCGTTGCGAGGTAGAGCGCATGAGCGGCAAGTTCAGGCTCATTCATCGCTTTCGCCAGACGATACATCAGAGAGGAGCAGCGGAGCCCGTCTCCGTACATGTCGCCGTAGAGGATGAAGCCGCTGGAGAGCGTGTTCATGCCGGGGGCGCGCCAGGTCTGGTTGAAATCGACCGCCGTGTAGATCTCTTTGAGCCGGTTCCAGTGGCGTTCGACGATGCGCCAGTCGTTGAACATCTGCGCGCGTCCGTATGCCAGGAAGAGCGGCAGCTGATTGAAGAATGTCATATCGCCGACGATTCCCTCCGCGCCCTGGTTGTTTCCGCGCCATCCTCCGAAGAATGCGGAGCGTCCGGTGACGGGATCAATGCGGATTTCGGGCGTGCGGTTGCGCGGTCCGAGTTCCCGTGCGCCGTTGTTGCTCATCTCTCCGGTAATAGCGAGGTCGTGCTGGAGCGGCTGGCGCGGCTGATCGATCACATTTTTCGCATCGGTGCTCAGAAGGCAGAGTCCGGAGAGAAGATTCCGGATGACTCCGGAATTGTAGTCGCGGATGAATTCAGAGTGAATATCCTGTCCGTTGTGGGAGAGGAGAGTCTGATTGAGTTCGGCGATAAGCGTCTCTTCCCCTGCGGCCGGTTTGAGCACAATGCGCTCCAGCAGATCCGGGACGGGGAGTTTGTAGCTGAGAGTGTCGCCCTGAACGGTCCGGTAGAATCCGAAACGGGTTGCCGCGAGCGGTTTGGAGAGCGGCTGATCCGGACGGATGCGGTCGGTCAGAGTGTAGGCGACGGGAAAGGGAATGTAAGCGGAGACCGGAGCGGTCCAGTCGCCCTTGTTGAGTGTCACTGCTTTGGTGATTTTGTTCCAGATCCGCAGCGAACCGTCTTTTTCAAAAGCGTAGAATTCGTCGATATCCAGCGGGAAACAGGTGAGATGCTTTGCGGTGTCCCGGCTCTGCGCGAGGACGTCGGCGGGGAGTGTTTCCCATCCGGAACCGAACTTCGCGGGTTTTGCTTCCGCTCCGTAAAGCGTTGCTGCTGCATACTTTCCGACTACGGGGGCGCGCTGAATGCAGAGCCCGTTTCCACCCCATTCGATTTTGCCGGGTCTGTGTTCAAAACAGACGAGAACCGGAATTTTCGGCGCGGTGTTTTCCCGCCAGAGAAGAAGTAGCCAGTTTTCGCTCATCTTGGCGGAGGGGATTTTGCTTCCGCGCTCAAAGAGCTGAACTTTCCCATCAAATACACCTGCGACGGCATCCGGGGCGAGCGGAACGCCCCTGGAACTTTCGACGATGCTGATTCTGTCCGTGTGCGCGTCAAAGAGCACGCCCGGAGCGATGGAACTCCAGTAAACGTCAATATTCACCTCTTTGCCGGAGCGGTCCTTGTAAACATTTTTGCGTTTCGCATGAGTCCAGGAGCCGCCGGCGAGTTCATAGCGGCTGAATGTGCAGTCTTCGGCGTCGAAGGAGACCTCCCAGTCGAATTTCGGATCTTTGTATGGCTGAAAATCATCTTTCCGGTTGCGGAAAAGACTGCCGTTGCGGACGTTGGTGCTGAGAAGAGTCTGCCAGCTTCCGCCGAAACCGAAAACACCCGTGCTGAGGAAGCTTGTTCCGGGGCGGACGTCCGGCGTGACCCCATCGGAGGCAAAGGCCTGTGCGCGGAGGTCTGCCATTGCGGCGTCGGTCTGCCGCTCCAGAGCATAGCAGACCGTGTAGTTCTGCGTGTTGAATGCGGTGCGCCAGTGCGCCAGTTTTCCGCGGAGCGCGTTTATGTTGAGCGGTTTCTGTTTTCCTCCGAGGCTTCGGCGGAATTCCACGGTGCGTTCCAGTGCATCGAGTTCGTTTTCCAGCAGAATGATGCGTCCGCCGAGACGGAGCCGCTCTTCTATGATGCTTTTGTAGAAGGAGAACGCCTGGTCGAAATCTGCATCGGAGGGGAGTGTGCTGAGCTTCGGAGCGGCGCTGCGGAAAGCGTTGATGCGCCCGATTTCAAACTCGCAGTCTGCATGAAGTCCGAACTTTGCGAGTGCGGCGGCGGAGCGGCGCCAATCCTTGAAGGATTCTGAAATCTCCGATTGGTAATCCTTTGTGCGGGTCTGCGTTGCCCAGCCGATGTTCGGGGTATAGGGCTGACCGTTGCAGCGGACCGAGAGCTGAAGCATGATGCGTTCGAACGCTTCCAGTTCCTTCCGGACATGTTCGGGAGAGAGTTTGGCGAATTTCTGCTGCGCGGTTGAGAAATGGCGGTCGATTCCGGAGATGTTGTAGGGAACGAGCTTGCGCTCCAGAACCTGCTGTCCGAGTTGAATCGTTCTTTCAAAGTTTTTGTTTTCCTGCGCGAGATCCGCGAAGAGGAGCGGCGACGCCGCACAGAGAAGAATGTGAGTGAGTCCGTGTTTCATAATGTCTGTTTTCCTGATCAGTTGCCCATGAAGAACTGGCTGCTTCCGGGCTGGTGGATGACGCCGGAGTTCGCGCGGTGACTGGCGACATGCCCGTCTTTGTAGAGATAGTTTCCGCGCATGCCGTCCGCATGAATGTTGCCGCTGGCGTATTGGCTGTCAAGCGGGTAACCTTCGATCCAGCAGTATACGACGGTTGCGACTCTGGGAATGTTGACTTTGCGGGTCATGATGCTTGCCGCCTGCAGATAGCGCATTTCTCCAAGCAGAATGCGTCCTTTGATGTCGTTGATCCGGCGTCCTTTCGGATCCTGCGGAGAGGAGCCGATGGATTGTCCCCACGCGTATTCCTGATGCGTGTCGCTGCAGTTCGTGGGCGCGTAATTTGGGGCGAAGAGATTGGATTGTTCTCCGGTGAACGGGGCGTGCAGCTTTGATGCCGCGGTCGGGCAGACGAAGATGGATTTTGCGGAGTATATGTAATGGGATTCCGCATACTTCGTGTAATACCCGTAAGACCCGGTTCCGTCGGATGGGACCTTGACGACATACGGGGATTTCACGTAATCAAGAATGGAGTCACTGTAGTTGCGGTCATTGTTCTGGAGCAGGTTCGGCAGCCAGTCGTTGTTGTCGACGGTGTACATCATAAGCCCGCTTCCGCTCTGTTTCATATTTGCGGAACAGGTGATTGCCTGCGCCTTTTCCCTTGCCGCGTTCAGCGCCGGCAGAAGCATGCCGGCGAGGATTGCGATGATTGCAATTACCACGAGGAGCTCTATGAGCGTGAACGCTCTGGATTTCAATTTGCAATTTGAAATGGGGTTGGAGGTCGGATGAGGTTTCATTGTGCAGCCAGCCTTTCGTTTTTTAGAATGTTTTACCATGCGGCGTTTTTGACCATAAAGGAGACTGTTACGGGAATGCCGGCTTTGACATTGAGTTCCTGCGAGCAGCCCCGCTTGAAGGATGCTGTCATGTAATACTCTCCGTCCGCCGCGCCGCCTTTCATGAGACCCGCCTGCGTGTTCCATCCGGGGATCCAGCCGTGATTCGGAACGGCGGCTTCGAAACTGCCGTTTTTGATTTCCGCATTTTTGACTTCAAATTTGTCATATGCGGAGATGCTCGGCGTCTCTCCCGGTTTGGTATATTTGCTCATGACACAGAGTTTGACCACACCGTCTTTGTTCGGAACAAAGGTGAAGGAACAGGGCTTCCATTCATCAAAGGATTCGCAGCGGAGCTCGATTCTCTGCTTCTGTTTTTCCTTGTACCAGGGGGAATCCAGAATGGTGAAATTTTTGGGTGAGGTTTCTTTGATTTCGAGATCGACTCCGCTTTTTCTGGAATCGAGGTCGATGCGCCATTCTCCGGCGAGCAGTCCTGCGCCGAGGAGGAGTGCCAGTGCTGTGAGTTGTTTTTTCATTGAACAATCCTTTCTTTTTTTTCGTTGGTTTAATTATATCACAAAATCCACATTTTGTCAATCCCCTGTTAAGGGAATAAGCATATGCCGGAGTAACAAACTGTATTATAAAATTGCGTGTTTGAGCGTGGAGGTAAAAAGTCCGAGTATTTGCATTTTGCGGAATTCCGGATAGTGTATCTTCTGAAAGGAGTTGAGCATGGAACACAAGGTTTACGCGGTTTCTTCCAATGATTACCGGGAAAAGGAGATTCTGCATATCCGGCGGCTGATTCACCTGCATATTGACCTGGATCTGCCTCTTTATCCGTTCTGTTTTGAAGATCAGATCCGTTCCGCTGCGGACGCGTGGTTTGATTCGCCAGGAGTCTGCTTCCTGATGCTGGTTGCCGTCGAGAGCGGCAGCTGCGGATACCGGGTCGGTGGAAAATATTACACTCTGATTCCAGGAAAGGTGCTGGTGATTCCGGAATTTCAGCCGTATTATGTGAATTCCTCCGGTTACAATCATGAGTATGTGCTGGAAATCAAGGGCTGTCACCTCTCTTCGATTCTTTCTTCGCTGGGGTTGAATCAGACGGCTCTTTATGATGTGGCGGATTTTCCCGCGTTTCTGAGGGCGCTGAAGGAGATCGGCGAATTTGTTGATACGCTGGAGAAAGAAACTTTCATTTCGATTTCCGGAAAGTGCTACGAACTGCTGATGCGTCTTGCGCTTCAGGTGAACTGCAAAGCGCGGAAAACGTCGCAGCTCCCGCGGATTCTTGAGTTTCTGGAACAGGACTTTGAGCGGAAAGTGACGATTGAGGAACTGGAGGAGTTCACCGGAATCAACAAGATGACGCTGATCCGCATGGTGAAGAAGAAAACGGGCATGACGCCGATGCACTACCGCCTTTCCCGCAAAATTGAACGGGCGATTTACTATCTGCAGATTCCGGACATGTCAATCAAAGAGATCGCGTACAAGCTCGGATTCTGCAATCAGAATCATTTTGCAAAAGCCTTCCGCCGTCAGATGGGACGCACTCCCTCGGAACACCGCGTGTTCCAGAAGAAACTGGCGGAGGAAAAGGGAAAAACAAAATTTTTCCAATCTTAAAAGAAACGCGGGCGGCTGCTTTTTGTTGAGCGGCCGCCCGCGTGTTTTCCGCATTTGAGAACGGGGTTACGCGATGACTGTCCAGTCCATATCGACGCCGCGTCCCATTTCGACCCACTTCTTGGTGTCGCAGCCGGAGTAGTAGCCGAGCATGCCGGTGGAGTATTGGCGGACGAGCAGATCGTCTTTCCCGTCACCGTCGTAATCGCCCGCGCCGACAATGAACCAGTCATTGGCGTCGCGCCGGCCGCCTCGATGCCGTAGGCGCTTCCTCTGACCATGAGGTGTGCTCCGGAGCGGAGGGTTGCAGAGGTGAGGTTCGCTCCGGATGAGATGACTGCGCTTCCGCCGCTGGAAACGGTTGTGTTGGCAAGGCATCCTCCGCTGGTGACCGTTACATTTCCGGAGTTGAAGATGGTGATTTGGTTGAGGTTTGCTCCGTAGGCAGCGGATACGTTTCCAGAGGTTTTCAGATATGTGACTGATCCACCGTTGCCGACTTCAAGCAGTGCGTTTGCGTAGAGCGTTGCGGAAGATACTGCTGTGCTCTGCACTTTTGCTTTTGCGTATGAGGAAAGTGTGAGATAGCTGGCATAGCCCGCGTAAAATACAGCGTTCCAAGAGGAAGAATTGTTTAAATTTGCGGAGTTGCCGGAGAGTTGAATATTCTGGGCGCTGCATGTTTTTT
The DNA here is from genome assembly GCA_900549415.1 of uncultured bacterium. Classification (GTDB taxonomy): domain Bacteria; phylum Verrucomicrobiota; class Lentisphaeria; order Victivallales; family UBA1829; genus UBA1829. The sequence goes on along the minus strand of URNX01000001.1, from coordinate 168,581 downwards.
TGTTACTATACAGCGAAATATATGAATGTCAAATATTTTTTTGATATAGATCAATTTGCATAGCAATAGACGCAGTTGTGACGGCAGGTGGCGTAAGCGCCGATGTCGCGCGAAACGGCACAGCCGCATTCCGGACGCTGACTGCGGTCCTTTATCCGCTTGATGATGCGTCCGGTGAGCGTTTCGATGAGATCCGGATCGATGCAGTGCGCAGGCTCGATTCCGGCTGAGGTCAGGTCGAGCGCTTCCGCACAGGCGGAAATGCGGAGTCCGTGCGATCGCGCCATTGCGAAAAACTCGGCGGAAAGGTCCAGCATTTCCGCTTCCGAAGGTTTCCGGAAGGCACGGCATTCCGGTCGGCGCAGACATTTCCCGTAGAAATCCATGAAGGAGATGATACACTGTTTCGTGTACGGCGCGAGCGCATCGGTCATCCGGCGGAATATTTCGCTGTGCCGTTCCGCGGTCCATTCCGCGGAGAAGATAACCGGATCGTAACGCCAGATCACCTTTTCCGCTCCGATCTGTTCCGAGAGCGTTCGGAAAGTCTGGAGAATGCGCCGTTTCGGCGGAAGATTGCGCTCGATGTCCGTGCCGTAGGGCGTGAGGGTGAACTGGAAATAAAAGCGGTATCCGCGTTCCTCCAGTTCCGGCAGAAACGGCAGAAGCGGTTCCGGATTTTTGCTCCAGAAGACAATGCACTCCACATCCGCCGGGGCGAGCGACAGCCGCGTCTCCCGTCCCGAATACGGATTGCGGACGATGCGGAATCCGGCGCGGATCGACTCCATGAATTCCCGCGCGAAAAACGCCGGAATATCGGTGCGCCTGCTTGCGGAAATAATCATGGAGTCCTCTCTTTAAATAAAGTCCGGCCGTTCGGGAAGGGCGGATTCGAATGCAGAGAGCAGTGAGTCCTGATACGCTCCGGCATAGGTTTCCGCAAAGAAGCGGGGAAGCGCCTCGGTGCGGAACGCACGCCACGATTCGACTTCATGTCCGGGGACAATCGGATAGAAGAGCGCGCCGCATGCATTCGCCGCCGCAAGGTCGCCCGGGGCGTCGCCGGCAAGCAGCACGCGACCGGGGGCATGGAATCCGCCGTCCGCCCCGTGGAGCTGTTCGGCTTTCGATCCGGCTTCCTGCCCGCAGACGCATCCCATGAAAGGTTTCAGCCCGTGGCGGCTCCACTCATGCTCGACGGTCGCGGCGGGCGCTTGAGAGATGACCGCAAGGTCAGCTTTTCCCGACGCTTCCGCGAGGGCTTCGCGCACACCTTCGACGGGCGGGATGTTGAGCTGCAGCGCGGCTATTCTGCGGTTGACCTCAAAGCTCCATTCGAGCGCGCGGTCGAGCTCCGGGTCCGGATGCTGTGCGCGGTATTCCTCCAATGCGGAGTTGCTCAAACTCGGCGTGGAATCCGCCCATTTTTCCAGCGCGGAAACATCGGGAAGGGGAATCGTGATGTCCGGACACTGGTGAAGCCAGCGGAGCGAGTTGATGACGCCCCGGAACCGGTTGCAGCCGCGCGTCCGTCCGAACAGATTCACAAAATCCCAGATCTGCGCGGCGCGTCCGGCAACGGCGTTCAGACCGTAGACGTCAATGAACGCCGGACCGAAGGCGCGCTGGTGCTTGACGGTCATGTTGTCAAATGCGCAGCCGTCGCTGTCGAACCCGATCAGAAACGGATGAGAGTTCAGCGCGTTCATTCAAACAGCACCTTTGCGATCTGTTCCGCACTGCGCGGACCGTTGCCGAAGGAGATGACTTCGGTTGTGAATTCCGGCGCGTCGAGATAGGGACTGTTGGTGACGACAACGAGTTTCTTGCCTTTCTTCGCGAGCTCGCGGATGAATTCTCCGCCGCCCGCACCGCGGCGGTAGTAGTAATTCGTTGCGACGATGATGTCGGCTTCGTCCAGACGCTCCATGACACGTTCGCGGTCGGAATCGGTGAAGCTCATTTCGGTTTCGACCATGCCGACTTGCGGATTGTACGCATAGCACTTTTCCCAAAGCAGACCGGGATGGCAGGCCTGTGAATTGACGAGACGGTAGAGCGGCGCGATCTGTTCGATCAGCAGAATTTTTTTGTCGCGCGGGAGCGGAAGAAGCCCGGCGTCATTGCGGACGATGCGCACGGTCTTTTCCGCCGCCTCCTTTTCGATCGCGGCAACCTCCGGATCGTGGATGCCGTCGGCGCAATGCGCGAGGTCCTTCACACCGGAGTTGTCGAGCAGACCGTACTCCTTCTTGACGGTAAGGGTGCGGCGGACGGCATCTTCGACGCGCTCCAGCGGGAGACGTCCGGATTTGACGGCTTCGACGAGTTTCGGGAAGACTTCGTCAAGAAGGTTGCTTTCGTCGCGGAAAAGGATCAGGTTGGCTCCGGCGCAGAGGGCTTCGATGCAGGCGTCGGCGACTTCGAACATGGCGACGATTCCGCCCATGGTGATGTCGTCGGTCGTGACGGTTCCCTTGAATCCGAGTTCGCCCTTGAGGAGGTCGGTCAGAATCTTTTTCGAGAGAGTCGCGGGGCGTCCGGAGGGATCGTAAGCGGGGTACGCCGTGTGTGCGGTCATAATGCAGGGCAGCCCGTTGTCGATCAGCCGTTTGAATGTGAGCAGATGACGGCGCAGTTCGGCTTCGGGAAGGTCGATGACGGGGAGCTCTCCGTGAGCATCCTGCGTGGAGGCGCCGCGTCCGGGGAAGTGCTTGCCGGTGGTGATGATGCCGGCTTCGCGGAAACCCTGAAGCGCTTTTTCCGCATAGAGCGCGGCGGTTTCAAAATCGGAATTGTAGCTGCGCGTGCCGATTTCGGGGTTCTTCGGATTGGTGTTTACGTCGAGAACCGGGCTGTGAATCCAGCTGACGCCGAGTGCGGTGAGCTGGCGTCCGACCGCCCAGCTGACGCGTCGTGCGAGTTCCGGATCACCTGAAGTTCCGATTCCCATGTTGCTGGGGAAGAAGTGGATTCCGCCGAAGGGATAATCCGCGCTGTTTTCCCCCTCCATGTCGACGGTGATATGGATCGGAATAGGCGTTGGGTTTTCCATTGCCGCTTTTTTGAGCGAATTCAGATATGCGGTCCACTCCTCGTTGGTGCAGTGGCACGCGGGAATGCCCGGGATGAAGTCCTTGACGGTTCCTTTCGGCTTGCGGATGACGCGGTGCGCACAGCTTGCGCTGGTCGCGTAGGGGTCGTGGACGGCAGTTTTTGTGCGCATGGTCATGCCCACGCGGATTCCGGCGGGGTGATACTGATGAATGCGGCGGAAGATTTCCGGCGTCGCAACCGAGCCGACGAAGCCGATGACGAGGCACTGTCCGATTTTTTCCTCCAGAGTCATGGAGGCGATCAGGGAATCAATGTTGGAATTCATTTTGTTCTCCGTTTATGATATTTTCAGTGTTTCAGCGTTGTCAAATTCCGGGGCGAGCGTTTCGTTCTGTGTTCCGCCCGTTTTCAGCAGTTCAAGCAGATGTCCGCTCATGGCGAGCGCGATGCGTTTCTGCGAGACGTAGCCTGCGGCGATTCTGCGCGGCGCGGCGTCGGCGTAACAGCCGCGCTGACATGCCGCGAGTTCCAAATCTTCCGGGATCCGGAGTCCGAGGCGTTCCGCTTCCAGCAGAATTCCGAGCGCACAGGCTTCATGCGGGCAGATGACCGCATTGGGCGCATCGGCGGATTCGGACATGCGACGGCAGAGAGCGCGTCCGGCTTCGATTCCGCCGCGCGAAAGCATGTTGCGGATCTGATATTCATAATGCGCGTTCGTTCCTTCCGCAAGCTCTTCGGGGAGGGGGACGGCGGGAGCTTCGATCCGCACATCCGCATTTTTGCCGAGTACGGATTGAAGTCCGCGCATAACGCCGTTGACGTTTTCCGCGAACGGCGCGGGATGCGGAACGGCAATTCGGATTCTGGTCCGGGCGGAACGCAGAAACCGTTCTCCGAAGCCGCGTCCGATCGCTTCAAAGTCGAGGTTGACCGACGGAATTTCAGTTCCTGCATTTCTTGCGATGACGGCGATTCCCGCTTCGCGCAGACGCCGCAGTGCGGGGGAGTCTCCGGTTTCGCCTGGCGGAATAGCCGGAATCAGGAGTGCGCCGGCGGCGTTCTGTCCGATGAGACTTTCCGCGATAGCCATTTCCCGTTCAGGTGAGAATTCGGAGATGAGAATCTGTGTCTGCCATCCTTTTTCGCGGAAGAAGCGGAACGCGTATTCGCAGAACTCTCCGTATTCGGCAAGCACATTCGGCACGACGATTGCGATCATTGCGCTTTTCCCCATGCTGATCTGCCGGGCAGCCTGATTCGGCACATACCCCATTCGTTCCGCCGTTTCGCGGACGAGCTGTCTTGTTTTTTCTCCGATGGAGCCTTTTCCGGCGAGCGCATAGCTCACCGTCGACTCGTTCATATCGAGTTCCCGCGCAATATCCCGAAGTGTGATTCTCCGCATTTCCGGCTCCTTTTTAGAAAAATCAAGCGTTTGATTTTTAAAATAACACAGTTCTGGGAAAATGCAAGCGGGAGAGCGAAAAGGCTGGTTACTTTTTCCGGAAAAGTTCACGGATGAGGGAGGAGATCTCCGGCTCGATGAGGGCGGAACCGACGACGAGAACCATTCCGCCGATCTGGCAGAGCGTAATTGTCTGGGCGAAAAACAGCCAGCCGAGAAGCGCAGTCAGCATCGGGGTGAAATAACCCGAAACCGCAAGCAATCCGGTGGAAATGTAACGCTGGGCATTGTTCCAGGAGAAGAACGCAAGCGCGGTCGGAATCAGCCCGAGATAGGCTGTGCAGAGAATATCCGGAAGCTGTGTTGGAATATGCACCGGAAAGCCGGCCGCAAGCTGGAAGAGCAGAATCCAGAATCCGGCGAAAAGAACGCTCCATGAGGTGTAAAGAAGACCGCCGATCCGTTTGATTGTCCGGTGGGCGAGCACGGTGTAGAGCGCCCAGCAGAACGCGCCGGCGAACACCATAGCGTCGCCAAAGGAAAGGGAACTGATCGTCAGCCCTTTTGCGCTGATGACTTTCAGCACAAGCATGCTTCCGGCGAATCCGGCGCAGAGCCCCGCCGTCTGAAGCGCCGAGGTGGGATTCCGCAGAATGAAGAGTCCGAGCACGAAGATCATCAGAGGCGCCTCCGCTTCCAGCAGCGAGGCGTTGACAACCGGAATGCCGAGGCTCTGTCCGTAGAACAGAAACACGCTCATCCCGGCGGCGAAAATACTCTGGAAAATCAGATGAAACCAGTCTTTCCCGCGGATCTCCGCCCAGGGGAGTTTGCGGTTCGCGACGGCAAAAACAAGAAGCATGACGACGCCCGCCATCAGGAAGCGCAGCTGCGCCATGCTGTAGCAGTCGATATTGCCTCGGGAGACCAGGAAGGTGACCGCCGGGAAAAGCGTTCCCCAGCACACAACACTGACCGTCGCCCAGAAAATCCCCGGAACGGCGGGATGCGTTTTTGTGAATTCAGAAAGATTTGCGCCCATGTTTCATCCTCTCATAGAATATAAAATCCGGTAATATACAGCCGCATGTTCTGTTTTTCAATCAGATAAATTCCGCGGGGATGATGACGGAGCGCGGTTTGCGGCGCGTGTTGATGGCGTGGATCAGCTGTTCGGCGATCTTGAACCCGCATTCACGGCGCGGGACTCTGACCGTATGGCGATCGGACGGGACTCCGGGGAGGGGGAGTCCGTCGCAGCCGATGACGGGGATGCTGATGTCGTGTTCGCGGAGCCCCTGCAGAATCCCGGGCAGCTGGTGGTCGTATGCGGCAATGAGGGCGTCCGGACGGGTCCGCGCAAGGAGATTTTCAAGCGCGGAGGCGCCGCTTTCCGCGAGCGGACGGACGTTTTCGATGAGTGCGGGGTCGGTCTGGCGGTATCGCTGAAGAGCCTTGAGATAGGCGTCGAACTTCCGCATCTGCTGAAGGTTGACATAGCTACGGGTCTGCCCGATGAACGCGATTTTTGTGCATCCCTGCGCGACAAGCCAGTCGACGGCGTCGCGGATGCCGTCTGTGAAATCGAACGCGACTTGCGGAATTGCGGGATCATCAACGGGGTCGCATGCGGAAATGAACGGCACGTGAGCGGCGGCGATGCGGTCGAGCACATGTTTTTCGCCGATTCCCAGCACGATTTTTCCGGTGGAAGCGCAAAGGGAGAAGCGGTCGAGACGGAGCAGTCCGGTTTCGGGATCGGATTCGAGCATGTTGAGAATGGTGCGGTATCCGGCGGCGGAGAGTTTCTGCATCATTCCCTCCCAGATTTCATTCCAGAACGGGTGTGTGAAAATGGTTGTGAATCCCTCGAAAATGACTTCGATCATGCGTTCGGGATAGAGGCCTCTGCGGTTTTGCACGATGCGTGTTCCCGCCCGTTTTTTGCGTTCGAGCAGTCCCGCCTCGACGAGTCTTGCGAGGGCTTTGTTCGCCGTTTTGATGTTGACTCCGAATTCCTCCGCGAGGGTGAGCGTATTCGGCAATCGGTCGGTGTAGACTCCGTCCGCGATTCTCCGTTTCAGCTCCTCCGCAATATGTGCCTGTTTGTATTCCATGATTTACGCTTTCGGGGGAGCTGTGAGCTTCTGATAGAGTTTCATGAGCTCTGCGACGATTTCCGGCTCCGTCATGGTGGCGGAGAACCCGTAGGCTTTCAGCACCGCGCGGTCGTTCGCCTGATGCGCCGCCAGAAGTTCCGGGAATAAAAACATGGATTCTCCATAGAGATCGGCAAATGAACAATCCGGATACTTGTTTCGCGCATCCAGAATTTCCTGTGCGGTTTTTGTGATTTCTTTCAGAACCGTCTCCGTTTCCTCCGGCCATGGAAAGTTGTTGTAGACGATATCTTTGGAATAACGGTAATCGGATTTCAGTCTTCCGCAGACGGTTCGCATCCATGCCATGTGGACACTGGAGGTCAGTACTCCGAAGTGGTAGAGTGTGGCATTGGGAATGATGAGAACAAGATTGCTTGCAAATGCACTAGGAGGCAGTATTCCAATTGGGATATATTGACGCTTCTCAGAAGAAACGGAAGGAATAATTATACTATCGCCATCAGGCATGTTTTCTACATGAAAACGGGTAGGGTGAGCAGCCAGTTTTACGGTTCCTTGACTTTTACTTGCAAGGCGAAGTTCGCGAACAGCTTTTATCCGTTTCATGCATTCCGGCATGGTTGTTAATTTTTGCGGAGGAACATTTCCTAACCACAAGCAGAAACGAGGTTTTCTATTGATAAACTCTTCTGCACCATACCATGGATGAAATAACTCTTTTGATGTTGGCTCTGTTTTTATAAATTGCAGCATTTCTTCTTTTGTAAAAAGATAATTTCCTCCATCAATAGGCTTGTTTCCAATTCCAATTTTCGGGACTGGAAAAAGCGGCTTTGAGCGGCTTTCTACAAAAATAGAAGGAGCATCAATGAGATACGGGTTGATTTCATGGGCTTTATGCGGAAATCCTTCTTCATCAAAGATTTGCATATTTTTTCCACCGGAAAGCGCGGCAAAACCGATGATGACACAGTGAACATGGGCTTTGATTTTTGCTTCACTGTCCCAGCGGAAAGTCCGGTAGGCAAAAAGAATGCGGATTCCCTGTTTGAACAACGGCTTCCAGAGAATTGCGACTTGCTCTCCCTGGGTTATGGAGTTCGTTGAAACGAGGGCTGCGCGGATTGCGGTTCCCTGCATGCAGTCCGCCGCTTTTTTATACCAGCAGCAGACGTAGTCCAAGTTGCCGGAATTTTTGGTGCCTCCAAAAATGTCAGTCAATTCCGCTTTTTGTTCGGAGCCCATGAGACGAGCTCCGAGGAAGGGCGGATTTCCCATGATGTAGTTGAGTTTTTCTTTTGGAATGACGGAGTTCCAGTCGATGCGGAGGGCGTTCCCTTCGACGATGTTCGCATAGGAACGCAGGGGGAGAAAGTCGAGGGAGCGGTGGACAATGGCTTCGGTCTCTTTCATCATCTGGCTTTCGGCAATCCAAAGGGCTGTTTTGGCAACGGAGACGGCAAAATCGTTGATTTCAATACCGAAGAACTGTCCGATGGAAACTTGAATCGGATTGACGGTCAGCCAGGCGTGTCCGTCACGGTTGAGCATGGAGAGTACTTCGTTTTCCATGCGGCGGAGTGAAAGATAGGTTTCCGTGAGGAAGTTCCCGGAACCGCAGGCGGGGTCGAGAAAGTTGAGTGAGGCAAGTTTTTCCTGAAAGTTTTCCAGTTTTCTTTTGCGGGTGTTGAGAACTTTTGTTTTCTTTATGGAATTGAGTTCATCTTTCAGCGTGTCGAGGAAAAGCGGGTCGATGACTTTATGGATATTTTCGATACTGGTGTAGTGCATTCCTCCGGAGCGGCGGGTTTCGGGGTTGAGTGTGCTTTCAAAGACTGCACCGAAGATAGTCGGGGAGATGTTGCTCCAGTCAAAATCATCACTGGCCTCGGTGAGGAGAATGTTTTTGACTTTGTCATCCAGACGCGGAATTTCGACTGTATCATTTTCGTTTTCAGAGCGGAAGAGTCCTCCGTTGACATATGGGAATTCCGCGAGTTCTGGGTCGAGATAAGGATCTCGTTTTTCAACGGGTGTATCAAGGACTTCAAAGAGGTCGATGAGTGCGCGGCGGAGATCGCGTGGATCAAAGCGGATGAGATAATCATGAAACTGACTTTTTTTGCCGAAGATGCCGGCGTCTTCGGCGTAGAGGCAGAAGACGAGGCGGACGCAAAGTTTGTTGAGACTTTTGAGAGAGGATTCTGCCTTCGGGTCTTTATAAAGTTTCAGAATTTCGTCATAGAGCTGCCCGACGATGTCTCCCGCCTGAATTGAGAGAGCCATTTCCCGTTTGAGTTTTTCGGTGGTTGTATCAATGAGGAAGGAGAGAAGATGGAATTCTCTGGGCAAGTTTGCAAGCTCAACAACGAGCGGTTGTTCGTGCGGATGTTCCATATCATGAATATGGAAGGTCTGAAAGTTGCAGACGACGATCCAGCGCGGACGTTTGGAGAATTCAAGTTCATCAGCGTAGCGTTTCGCCTGCTGATAGGGTGTCAGAATTTGTCCGTCAGATTGTTTTGCCGCCTTGTTGAGATCAATATTTTTCCCTTTCTGTTCGATCATAACTTTTGTTTCGGGAATATAAGCGTCGATAAAGCTTGTGTGTCCGAGCTGGACCTGGTCTTCAAAGTGGATGTATTTTTCGGGTGCCTGTATGCCGAAGACTGCGCGGAGGAGACTGAGCCAGAATGCGTGGGTTTCTCCTTTTTCGTATCCGCGTCCGCTCCATTCCTGAACGAATTTTCGAGCGGCGTTTTCCTGTTCTGATAATTTCATAATATAGAATCCTTGTTATTTCAATTTCAGAAAAGATAGCACATGTTTTCGGAAAAACAAGAGATGAAAAACCGTTTCGGAGATAAAGAACATGGTCACCGGCCGGGCCGGTGACCATGCGGGATCGAGCAACTGCCTTCTAAGCAGTGGGGCTCTGTGAATCAGCAGCGGATTATTCGCCGAAATATTTCTGATCCATCAGTTCCTTCTCGATCAGCTTGATCTGCGTTTCCATCAGCGGAGCGGAGTAGATTGCACGCTTTTCGGCAATGCCGCCTTTCTCCATCGCTTCGCCGAGGAACTTGTTCGCGGCAAACAGATCGTCAATCGACTCGCGGACGTTGAAGCGTCCCGGGGTGGTCGGCAGCGGAGGCCAGCGGGAGTCGGAAACGTATGCGGACGTCACCGCCTTCATCGCCTTGTCAAGTTCCGGCGTGTTTCCGATGTGCTTGCGGACCGCGACGATGCCGTCGTAGACCATGCGGCAGACCGGGTCGAAGATCAGGGAATAGCTTGTGTTCGCCCATGCCTTGTAGGTTCCGCCGTGCCATGCGGCTCCGTTTTCGATATGGTCGATCAGATCGTTCTTGATCAGCTCTTTGGCGTTGTTGATCACTGCGCCCGGGGTGGTGAGTTCGTAGCCGATGCTCTTCGCCATGTCGAGCAGCTCTTTGAAGCGCTGGACGGACTTCGGTTCCGGCTCGAAGAAGCGGGCCTGGTTGAACTGCTTCACATAGAAGTATGCGGAGGAACCGATGTATTCCGCATCTTCCGCGTACGGCATGATGAAGGAACCTGTCTGCGCAATGCGCGGCTGCCACTTCAGGAACATTTCCTTGATTTCGTCGAGGCTGACAGGGGTTTCGCGGCAGCCTTCCGTCGCGCCCATCAGATACCAGAGCATCGGGTTCGCCATGCAGTCGGAACGGAAGACCATGCGGAGACCGTTGGGAGCAACCGACGGATTCGTCAGATACTTCAGGAATTCCGGCTTGTCCTTGATGTACTCTTCAATCTTGAAGAGGTGGTTCTTGTTGGAGTGCCCCTGAACGTCGTATTTGAGTCCGGTCGCCTGGCGGATTTCCGGGAAGGAGAGGAAGAAGCTGTCGGCGTCCATGACGAGGTTTTTGTAGCCGGCTTCCTTGTAGATTTCGGGCAGGTAGGAGGCCCATCCGCACTCCGGGTTCCATCCGGTTTCGGGGCGGACTCCGGTGTATTTTTCCCATGCTTCAAGACCGTGTTTGAGCGTATCCAGTCCGATTTCGGGCGGAACGTTCGCGAGCATCACGTGGATGAACGGAGAGGCGACCGGTTCGATTTTGCCTTCTCTGACCAGTTCGCGGAGGAGGGCGAGGACGGCCGGAGCCTCCTGATCCATCACTTCCAGAGTTCTGCCGGAAGCTTCGAACGCGACTTTGTAATCGCCGTCGCGGACGAGTTCAAAAAGCGGACGGTAGCAGTTTTCGCAGACCCATGCGCGGCGCTTCGGGTCGAGCTGCGAATACTGAATGTTCGCATGAGGCATAAAAATGACTTGCGGTTTGTTCGACATTTATTTGTCTCCTTTATTTAGGTTGGTTGTGGATATATTCTTCAATTTCAGCTTCGGCGGTCCAGAAGACCGCGCCTTCGTGTCCGAGGTCGGGGAAGTCCATGATCTGTTTTTCTCCGCCGTAGGCATTGTAAGCTGCGTAGACCGAGGAGGGAGTCGCGGCCGGGTCGGAAAAACCTACGGTGAACAGCGCCTGCGCTTTTGCGCGGCGGGCGAACGAGGCGCCGTCGCAGAAGAGGGCGTTGCGGTTGTTCCGCAGCTCCGCGGGTTCCTGTTTCACGGTGTGCGGCCAGGAGGGGATGCGTCCTTCCAGAGCGCCCGCGAGGTTGCACATCGCCGGAGCGTTGGGGATGATCAGCGAAACATCGGGGTCGAGTCCCGCCGCGGCGAGCGACTGGTAGCCGCCCTGGCTTCCGCCGTGGCAGATCAGGGTCCCGTTGAACTCCGGACGCGATTTCAGGTATTCCAATGAGCGCAGAACGCGCAGAGTCATGGCGACGAACAGGGAGTCTTCCGGTTTCTCGTAAATTCGCGAGGAATAGCCTTCCAGACGCTTCAGTTCGCTTCTGTAAACGGCTTCGTTTCCGTACGGGATGCCGTGAGCGTTGACGTTGAACGCGATCATCCCGTGCGCCGCCCAGGGGAGCGGCTGGAACGAGGGACGCACGCCGGCGCCGTGGAAGAAAACGTATGCGGGAAGCGTCCCCGGTTTCGCTCCGCACGGAACGGCAAGGAGTCCCGCAACCGGAGTGCCGTTTACGCAGGAGATTTCGACGTTGAAACACTCAGCGACGCCTTCGTATCCGGGATCGGCGAGCGGAACTTTTTCAAATTTCAGAACCTGCATCGGTACGGCGGCGAGCTCTTGTTTCCGTGCATTCCAGAAGGCGTCGAATCCTTCAATTTCAGGAGCGGCGGTGATTGCGAACGGTTCAAAACCCGCTCCGTATGCGGCGGAAAAACCGTCGCAGGAAACGGCGAGACGGACAAAGCCCGGCTTCTCCAGAGTCGTTTCGAAAACGACCGGAGTTTCCGCAGAGACGAGAGCAAACGTTTCGACCGGATGAAAATCCCGTTCAAGCGTGCAGTTCAGAGTTTTTCCCGCGACCGGTTTGCCGTCATGACGGAATTCCAGCGAGAAAGCGACTGTTTCGCCGCAGCGGAACACGCCGGACGGGCGGTTCGTTCCCAGCACAATTTCTGTGCGCGGAGCGGGTGCGGGAACGATCTTCCATTCCGGGCAGAGCGCGTCATATTCGGGCTGCTCATTGATGCGGAGCGGATGAAACTTCATGTTCAAGCCTCGTGCGCTTTCAGGAAGTTCAGACTGCGCGTCATGCCGTCTTCGACATCTTCGGGAAGTTCGTATTCGATCATCGCGGGACCGTCAAACTCCTTGAGCGTCTCCATGAGACGCTTCCAGTCGAGACGTCCTTCGCCGCACGCCGCCGGGCGCACGCCGCCTTCCACATCGCGGAAATCCTTGAGATGAACATAGGCTACGGCCTCTTTGAACTGACGGAAGAATCCGGTGGCGCAGGTGGTTCCGACGGCCGTCAGGTTCGCGGGGTCATAGGCGCAGGACACTCCCGTTTTCACGATCTCTTTCCAGATGTCGGTGCGGGTGGTGGCGCTGTTGAAATGCACGAGCGCGCCGTTTTCCAGACATGCGACTCCGCCGTGGGTTTCCACGCAGAGGCGGACGCCGGTGTTTTTTGCGTAATCGTTGACTTCCTTCAGAGCTGCGAGCATCTTCACGAGCCGGTCGCCGATGACCACACTGTCGGAATTGAATCCGGCGAAGATGCGGAGATAGCGGAGCCCGAGCTTTGCGGCAATGTCAATGACTTCCTTCACCTTCTTGACCTGTTCGGCGACGTCGTCGCCGGTGAAGTCGTTTCCGGTGCAACCGCACTCAAGGCGGATTCCGTTCTGCCGGAACAGCTCCTTCACATGTTCGATCTGCGCATCGGTCGCGCCGAGCTGAAGGGCGTCCTTGTCATAGTTCGCAATGGAAAATTCCAGCAGTTCCAGTCCGAGTTTTTTTGTGAGTGCGAGCTGGGATTCGAGGGACTCCTCGCGGAGTCCCCAGGCGGCGAGACCGTACCTCATCAGAGATCCCTCCAGTCGAAGAGGACCTTGAAGCAGTTCATGCCCTTTTCGGACTGATATTCGAATGCCTCTTTCGCTTTTCCGGCGGGCCAGATTTCGTAGGGGAGATGCGTGGTGTCGATCTTGCCTTCGCTGATCCACTGGAGGATCTGTCCTTTTGCGCGCCATTTCATTGCGCAGGTCATGGACATGTTGACGTTTTTGACGAACCAGCGGTGATAGTGGTCGAAGAGGAGTTTTTCGGGGTAGTCGCCGTTGAGGTGAATGTAGCCCGGCTCGTCGTCATCCGTCCAACCGCCGTCCTTGATGAACTTGTAGAGGATTCCCGGAACCGCGGGGTTGCCGGAACATTCGATGATCTTGTCCGCCTTTTTGCCGTTTGTGAGCTCTTCGAGCTTTTTGATTCCGGCTTCATCGGGAGTTATGACGAAGTCCGCGTAATGCTTTGCGATTTCCTGGCGGTAGGGATGCGGTTCGGCGATGATGATTTTCGCGTTCGGGGACTTGATGCGGATGATCTGGGCCGCGCCGATGCCGTTCATGCCCGCGCCGAAAACGAGAACCGTTCCGGTGTAGTCGGGTGTGAGTCCGAGGCGTTCCACGCCCTTGAGGGAGACGCAGAAGAGATAGGCGAGGACCGCCTGTTCGTCGGTGACGTTGTCGGGAATTTTGCAGAGGGGGTCGCCCGCGCCGCCGGCGTTCGCGGAATCTTTGTGAACAATCTGTGTTCCGCCGCCCCATGCCGCGCAGACGTCCATGTAGGTGCGGCATTCGTTGATCATGACGCGGTCGCCCTTTTTGAATCCGGGAGCATAGGAACCTTCTTCGAGGACGACGCCGATGTTTTCATAACCGGGGACGAGGGGGTACCAGCACTGCTCGGGGTGCTGCATTCCATGGTAGGTCTTCATGTCGGTGCCGGTGCTGATGGCGCTCATCAGGGTTTTGCAGACAACGGTGTCCTCGCGTTTCGGGGTCAGGGTCACTTCACGGAACGCCGCTTCGCCGGGACGCTCGATCACGGTTGCCATAGTTTTCACGAAAGACATAATTCACCTTCCTTCGGTTTAGAGGTTGTTCGTGTATGGATATATTATAGAGTGGTTTGTCCGCTTTTCAAGAGAATAAATGGGAATCTGACTGGTTTTAATTCGATTTTTCCGTTTTTTGATGTATGGTTTTTTTAGCCGGTTCGGAAACGGCGTTTCGGCGCGCATGCGGAAGATCATTGCTTTTCCGCATAGGCTTTGTTCAGTGCGGCGCGCATGATCTCGACGGGTGCGGGACGGCCGGTCCAGAGCTCCAGGGAGCGTGCGCCCTGATGCAGAAGCATCGCGAGTCCGTTCGCAAACGGAATGCCGCGGCGTTCGCATTCGCGGACAATCGGGGTCTTCTTGTAGATGGTGTCGTAGACCTTGATGGACTGCGGAAGAAGAGAAAGATCAATCGGGGCGGGATCGTCGGGTTTGAGTCCGAGGCTGGTACACTGGATGACAACATCCGAGGCGTTCAGGAATTCGGAAATCTGCGCGTTGTCGTCAATGGCGCAGGTTCGCACATCGGTTCCGTAAGCTCCGCGCAGTTTTTCCGCGAGTTCATCCGCTTTGGCGACAGTGCGGTTGATGAGATGGAGAGCCTGCGCGCCCTGCGAAGCGAAATATGCCGCGGCCGCATGGGCGGCGCCGCCGCAGCCGATGAACGCGATGCGTCCGCCGCGGACGTCGAACTGAAACGCCTCTTTCAGCGCCTGGGCAAGCCCGTAGCCGTCGGTGGTGTCGCCGTAAAGACGTCCGCTCTTGACGGTGACTGTGTTGACGCTTCCCGCGACCTGCGCTTCCTTCGAGATGTGGTCGAGGAAGGGGAAGATTGCATTTTTATGGGGAACTGTGATGTTGAATCCGGCAAGTCCGCGGCGAGCCTGTTCTGTGAATTCCTTCAGATCATCATGCCGGACATGTTCCGCGAAGTATTCCGCATCGAGACCGAGGGCTTTGATTCCGGCGTTCTGCATTGCGGGGGAGAGCGAATGGGCGATCGGATCGCCGATAACTGCAAATTTTATCATTTTTTTCCTCTATGCGGATTTGTTTCACCGCGTTTATCGTGTATATTGCTCTATATTAACATAGGTGCGTTTTATGAAAAGTCAACTGGAAAATGAACTTGCGCTTGCGCGCGGGCTCATAAATGAATTTATAACGGATGATCCGTTTCCGTCAGAGATCCGTCCGGAGGCGCTGCGCAAGGCCGTGCGGCTCTACCCGATGCGCGGGGGCAAACGGCTTCGTCCGGTTCTCGCGCTCTGGTCCTGCGGCGCGGTCGGCGGCGATCCGGTGCGTGCGCTCAACGCGGCCGCCGCGTGTGAAATTTTCCATAACTGGACCCTCGTTCATGATGACATTATCGACTGCGACGAGGTCCGGCGCGGAAAACCGACCTGTCACATGGAACTGCGGAAGGAAGGCGCGGCGCGGTTCGGGCTGCTTCCCGGCCGTGCGGAAAAATACGGAACGGATTTTGCCATTCTGACCGGAGACGTTCAGCAGGCGTGGGCTTCGGATGTTCTGCTGCGCTCGACCGACCGCGGCGTTTCTGCTGAAACCGCGCTTGCAATGGCGCGGAGAATGCAGTCTTTTCTCAACCGGGAGCTCATTTCCGGCGAAGCGCTGGATGTTGAATTTGAGTACCGCAAGGTGCTTCCGCCGAAAGCGGAGGTGATTGACATGATCCGCGGCAAGACGGGTGCGCTGCTCGCGTTTTCCGCTGAATGCGGCGCGATGGCTGGACTCGATACGCCCGACTGGACCGCAAAGCCGGTTGCCGCGCTTGCGGAGTTCGCTTCGGAACTCGGATATGCGTTCCAGCTCTGTGACGATCTGCTCGGCGTTTACGGCGACGCCGCGACGTTCGGCAAGCCGCTCTGTTCGGATTTCCGCGAAGGCAAACCGACGGTTCTTTATCTGGAGGCTCTGGAACGTCTGACTGAATCCGGACGCGCCGAACTTACGGCTCTGATGAAGCGTCCGGCGTACACGGAAACGGAGATTGCGAAAATCCGCACTCTGCTGGAAGAATGCGGTGCGCGCGCCGCGGTTGTCCGTGCGGCGGAGGAGTCGTCGGACAAGGCAATGGCGAACCTCTCTTCGCTTCCCGAAAACAAATACCGTTCTCTGCTGGAAGAACTGGCGGAGGATCTTCTGAAACGAAATGTCTGACCTTAAAATACAGGAGAAACAAACATGGCACACAAAAGAGTCGAATTCATGGGCTGGAAGAACTGCATCGAGATCTCCAGCGGCAAGCTGAAACTGATCGTGGCGACGGAGATCGGCCCCCGCATTGTGGGTGCGTTCTTCGACGGCTCCGACAACCTTTTCCATATCTTCCCGGAAACGGCGGGACAGACCGGCGGCGATGAGTGGAACAACTACGGCGGACACCGTCTCTGGCACTCTCCCGAGGACAAGATCCGCACGCAGACCATCGACAATTTCCCGGTCGACGTCAAGGACACCGCGAAGGGCATCACGCTTCATGCCGGTCCCGACGCGAACGCCGGAATTGAAAAAACGATTGAAATCATCCCGGTCAAGGGCGATTCCTTCAAGATTGTCCACACTCTGCGCAACTGCAACCGCTGGGATGTCGAGCTTGCCGCGTGGGGCATCACGGTGATGGCTCCGGGCGGAAAGGCGATTATCCCGATGCCGCAGGGTGACCCCGAAGCGCTGCTTCCGAACACCTTCATCTCCCTCTGGCCGTATGTGACGCTTTCCGACGGCAGAATCCGTTTCGGTTCCAAGTACACGCTTGTTCAGCAGGATTCCAAGTGCGGACCCGCCAAGATGGGCTGCAACTGCGAAGACGGATGGATCGCCTACCAGAACAAGGGAATTACATTCATCAAGAAGTATGAACACTTCGTCGATGCGGAGTATCCGGACAACGGATGCAGTGTCGAGTGCTACACCAATGACCAGATGCTGGAAATCGAAACCCTCAGCCCGCTCTATCAGCTTGCTTACGGGGAAGAGGTTCAGCACACGGAAGTCTGGAGTGCGCTCCGTCTCAGCAAGGAAATCCTTGATGAAGCGGACGCCGAACTGGTCTTCGGCTGATGCGGTTTTCCCCGCGTCATTTTCTGCTTCTGCTCTCCGTTCCGCTTGCCGGCGCGGAGAGCTGGAATGTGCGCATTGAACCGTCGCTTGACGGGGAAATCGTCGCAACTGCGGCTGCGGATGCATCTGCACCTGTGCGGGAGAAGACGGGGGACTGGCGCGGAATCGACCTTCCGGAAAATGCTCCGGTCTGGGTCGCTTCCGTCTTTTTGAATCCGGACGGTTCGCTGAAAGAGTCCGCCCGCCTGCGTTCGGGACCGGGCGTGATTTATCCTGCGTATCATTACAGCCGTCCGGAAGTTCCGGAGAATGTTAAGATTCTGGAACGAGCATATGACGGCGCGTGGCTCCGGATTGCTCCGCTCCGCGGTCTGCGCGGATATGTGCACAGCCGTTTTTTCCGCGAATCCGCCGCTCCCTCCGCTCCCACCGCGTCCGCCGCACCGGTGAAACCGGACGAGAAGATCCGGCGCGACAATTACCTTATGACTGTGGAAGGCATTCCGGTCCGCCTTTCGGAACCAGTCGGTTCCGCTTCGTATGAACTGATACTGGAAATCAACGGCAAAAAACTTCCGATCGGCTATCTGCTTTCACCCCGTCTGAATCTGAATCTGTGGGAAAACCGCATGGTGAGGATCACCGGACGCCAGCTGTGGGTGAAAGGCATCCGGCGCCCGTTCTGGGAGATTGAGAAAGTTTCTCCGTCCTGGAAATAATCAGAACGGCAGTTCCTGCTGGTCATCGGTGATTTTGCGTGCGCCGCGCCGCACTCCGTTCGGATAGAGCGGGGGAGTGAGACCGAACATGCGCCACGATTTATCCGAAACGATACGTCCCTGCGGCGTGCGCATCATATATCCTTCCTGAATCAGATATGGTTCGTAGACGTCCTCAATGGTATCCGCTTCCTCGCCGACTGCGACGGAGAGCGAGTTCAGACCGACGGGTCCGCCTTTGAAGTTGACCATGATCATTTCGAGAATGCGTTTGTCCATCTCATCGAGTCCGCTGTCGTCGATGTCGAGCATGGTGAGCGCGGCCGCTGCGAGTTCCTGCGTGATGTGTCCTTTGCCTTTGACCTGGGCAAAGTCACGGGTCCAGCGGAGGAGATTGTTTGCAATTCGCGGAGTTCCGCGGCTGCGGCGAGCGATTTCAAACGCGCCTTCCGGGTCGATTTTGACTTTGAGAATTCCGGCGGACCGGAGAACGATGTCGCGCAGTTCCTCCGGGCTGTAGTAGTCGAGGCGGAGGGAGAGTTCGAAGCGGGAACGCAGCGGGGCCGAGAGAAGCCCCTGGCGCGTGGTTGCACCGATGAGCGTGAATTCGGGGATGGTCAGCCGCACGGAGCGCGCGCCGGGTCCCTGGTCAATCATAATGTCGATGAAGAAATCCTCCATGGCGCTGTAGAGATACTCTTCGACGGCGGTGTTCAGACGGTGGATTTCGTCGATGAACAGAATGTCGCCTTTTTCGAGCGAAGTGAGCAGTCCCGCGAGGTCGCCGGGTTTTTCGATGACGGGCCCGCTGGAGGTTTTGATGTTTGCGCCTTTTTCGTTGGCGATGATGTAGGCGAGCGTGGTCTTGCCGAGTCCCGGAGGACCGCTGAGGAGGAGATGTCCGAGCGGTTCGGAGCGGTTTTTCGCCGCGGCGACGTAGATTTCCAGACGGTCTTTCGTCTTGGTCTGCCCCGGGAAAGAGCTGAAGTTCTGCGGGCGCAGGGTGGTTTCCGCCTCTGCATCCTTCTTATTTAATGTGGAAGTTATGAATCTTTCGTTTTCCATGACTTTAAATCCTGCTTTCCTGATGTATATTACAAGTGAGAGTATACTTTAACTTTTCAAAAAAGCAAACGGAAAAACAATTAAAGGAGCGAAAATGTCGGATTTGAAATCTCTGAAGCTCGCGGCGGACACGGTTCGCCTGCTTTCTGCGGACGGCGTGCAGAAGGCTAAGTCGGG
Source organism: uncultured bacterium (assembly GCA_900549415.1). Taxonomy (GTDB): domain Bacteria; phylum Verrucomicrobiota; class Lentisphaeria; order Victivallales; family UBA1829; genus UBA1829. Next base: position 149,466 of record URNX01000001.1, on the reverse strand, counting down.
TCACCCGGGCATGCCGATGGGAACGGCGGACATCGCCTTTACCCTCTGGTATAAATTCCTCAAGCACAACCCCAAGAACCCGAACTGGCTCGGACGCGACCGCTTCGTCCTTTCCGCCGGGCACGGTTCGATGCTCATCTACAGCCTGCTTCATCTGTTCGGATACGGTCTGACCATGGATGATCTCAAGAACTTCCGCCAGTGGGAAAGCCTTACCCCGGGACATCCGGAATACGGGCACACCAAGGGCGTCGAAGTCACGACCGGACCGCTCGGAACCGGTTTCGCTTCCGCAGTTGGCATGGCCGCGGCCGCCAAGCATTTCGCCGCAGTGACCGGACTCGACAAGACGGGGCTTCTCGACCGCAAAGTCTACATCGTCGCCGGCGACGGCTGCATGATGGAAGGCATCTCGCACGAGGCCGCCTCTTTTGCCGGACACCTCAAGCTCGACAATCTCGTTCTTTTCTATGACGACAACAGCATCAGCATCGAAGGCTCCACCGGAATCGCCTTCACCGAAGATGTTGCCAAACGCTTTGAAGCCTACGGCTGGCGCACGCTCAAAATCGAAAACGCCAACGATACCGAACAGGTTCTCAAGGGCATCGAAGCCGCGCAGGTTTCCGACGGCCGCCCGACGTTTGTCGACTGCCGCACAGTGATCGGTTTCGGTTCTCCCTCGAAGGCCGGTTCCTGCAAATCCCACGGCGAGCCGCTCGGCGCGGATGATCTTGCCGGAGCCAAAGCCGCTCTCGGTTTCCCGCCGGACGCCTTCTACGTTCCGCAGGAAGTCCGCGAGATGGTCGACGCCCGCGTCGCTGAGCTCGAAAAAGAGGCTGCCGCATGGGACGCCGAATTCCAGAAGTTCGTGGAGGCGAACCCCGACAAAGCGCAGATCATTTCCGACATGCTCTCTCTGAAGGTTCCCGAAAATCTGCTGGAGCAGCTCCTTGCTGTTGCCCCGGTCGACAAGCCGGTTGCCACGCGCGCTTCGAGCGGCGCGGTTCTCCAGAAGGTTGCGGAACAGGTTCCCGCTCTCTTCGGCGGAGCGGCCGACCTCGCTCCTTCCACGAAAACCGATATCAAGAACGGCGGTGACTTCGCCCCTGAAAACTATGCCGGACGCAACATCCACTTCGGCGTCCGCGAGCTTGCAATGAGCGTCATCGGAAACGGCATGGCGGTTTACGGCGGTCATATTCCGTATACATCGACCTTCTTCGTTTTCTCCGACTTCATGAAGCCGGGCATCCGTCTTGCGGCACTCCAGAAGATCCGCTCCATCTACGTCTTCACGCACGATTCCTTCTATGTCGGCGAAGACGGACCGACGCATGAACCGATCGAACAGCTTGCCATGCTCCGCACGATTCCGGGCATGACGGTCATCCGTCCGGCGGAAGCGCATGAAGTTGCGCACGCCTGGGCTTATGCGGCAAACAGCAAGACTCCGGTTGCGCTGATTCTGACCCGTCAGGATCTCGCGCCGTACGATGCGGAAACCGCCGCAAAGGTCGATGTAACGAAGGGCGCCTATGTGATTTCGGAAGACGCCGCGTATGACACGATCCTGATTGCAACCGGATCGGAAGTCAACACCGCGCTCGGCGCCGCGCACATTCTGCGGGAAAGCGGACGCCGCATCCGCGTTGTTTCTATGCCCTCCCGCGAGCTCTTCCTCTCCCAGAGCGCGGAATACCGCGAGAGCGTCATTCCGTCCGCCTGCGAGAAGCGCGTGACGATTGAAGCCGCCAGCACGTTCGGCTGGGAGAAGTTCGCCGGCGACAAAGGTCTCTGCATCGGTCTTGACCACTTCGGCGCTTCCGCTCCGTACAAGGTTCTTGCGGAGAAATTCGGTTTCACCCCGGAAGCCGTGGCAAAGAAGATTGCGGAATTTTTCGCATAATCCGGTTTGACAGAACTGTAAAAAAACGCGTTTTCCTGTGCTCAAATGCCGGGAAACGCGTTTTTTTTCAACTTTTTTCGATTTTTTTTCGTTTTACCCCCTTCACAAAATCGCGTTTATGGTGCATAATATATAAGGTGACACGCCGGAGCATGAAAAAGCCCGTTCCGGAGGAGTGCCGCGTTAAACATTTCAAGGAGAGGTCTTTTCAGAATGGACAAGGAAAAAGGTAAAGTCAAGTGGTTTAACAATGCCAAAGGATTCGGTTTCATCGAGCGTGAAGCGGGCGGCGATATTTTCGTGCACTACAGCTCCATCAAGGTCGACGGCTACCGGACTCTGAAGGAAGGGCAGCAGGTCGAATTCATCGTCTCCCAGGGAGAAAAAGGTCTCCAGGCGGACGAGGTCGTCGCGCTGTCGTGATCACTTCCGGTGTTTCGTCAGAAACACCGCGCAGAACAGAAGGGCGGCGGAGGAAACAATGCCGCCTGCGCATCCGATCCAGGCAAGGGAAAGATGCGTGCTTACCATTCCCCCGAACAGACTTCCCGTCGCAATGCCGAGATTGAAGATCCCGGAGAAGATTGACATCGCCACCGCCGTTCCGTTTTCCGGAGTGCTCCGGATCACTTCCGCCTGGCAGGTGACATTGAATGCCGTTCCGGCAATTCCCCACACCGCACACAGCGCAAGAAGCATCCACAGGTGAACTGCAGCGGGGTAAAACAGAAAGAGAACTGCCGTTGTGAAGACCAGAGTCAGCAGCAGAAATGCGCGCGGCATCCGGTCGTAAAAACGGGAAAACAGCCAGCTCCCGGCGATTCCGGCAACGCCGAACAGCACCAGTATCCAGGTGATAAGTCCGTCCGGCTGATGTGCAATCTGTTTGAGAAACGGTTCAATGTAACTGTAGGCTGTGTAATACGCGGTCGCAAAGAGCGCGGAGAGCACGTAAATGCTGATGAGAAACGGATTGCGCAGGAGCGCGGGCAGGTCGCGGACCGAAAACGAATCGCCGCCCGGAAGTTTCGGCGCGGCAAACTGCAGATAAAGCAGAACTGCAAATGCGATGATGCCGACACTCAGGAAAGTCATTCTCCAGCCGATCTGAAGTCCCACAAACCGTCCGACGGGGAGTCCGACGATGATTGCAATCGAACTTCCGGTCACAATCATTCCGAGCGCGAGTGAACGGAATTTTTCCGGAACGAACCGCACCGCCATCGGCGAGGCGATCGACCAGAAGACCGAGTGTGCGCATGCAACGCCGATTCGCGACGCCATCAGCATCCAGTAGCTCCCCGAGAAGGCGGAGAGCAGCTGGCATCCGCCGAACAGTGCGAGCGTGCCGATCAGCAGACGCTTCATCTCCATCCGGCAGCGAGGAGCATCAGGGGAAGGGAGAGCAGCATGACCACCCACGCGTAGACGGAAATCAGCATTCCCGCCCGCGCTTCCGTAATCCTGAAATCCGCCGCAATATCCGTGAGCAGCCCGATCGGCATGAATTCCGATGTGTTCAGAATGAACGTGGAAGCCGTCATTCCGAGCAGCGGAAGCCATTCACGGATGGACAGTCTGTCTTCAGGCATTCTGCACCTTCTGTTTCATGAGAGAGTTCAGTCTTTCAATAATCAGAGTCATGAGAATCAGGAAGAAGAGGATGAACCAGGGAAAGATGTGCATTCCGGTCCGTTCCGCCAGGAGCCCGAAGAGCGGCGGCATGGTTGTGGAGCCGACATACGCGCTTGCCATTTGAATTCCGATGATCGCCTGCGAGTTCCGTTCTCCGAAATTCGAAGGCGTCTGGTGGATGATTGCCGGGTAGATCGGCGCGCAGCCGGTTCCGAACAGAAGGAGTCCGGCGAGCGGAAGAAGGCTGAATTTGAGCGGAAGCAGTAGCAGCAGAAGCCCGATGAGAAGCAGGATGGAGCCGTACCTGATCATATTCCGGTCGCCGATTCGAGGCGAAATGAAGCCGCTGATGAAGCGTCCCGCCATGATACCGAAGAAGAACAGCGCGCCCCATTTTGCCGCCTCCGCTGGAGAAAATCCGCGCGCGAGGGCGAGATAGGAGCAGGACCAGACGATTGCGACGGATTCGAGCGAACAGTAGCAGCAGAATGCGGCGAGAATGTGTTTAACGCCCGGAATCCGCAGTGCTCCGGTCAGCCCGAGTGGAGCCGTGTTCTCCGGGGAGTCCGCGTCTTCGCTGTTTCTCTTTTTCCAAAGCGGAAGACTGAGGAAAAGACAGAGCGTGAGAACAATCTGAATGATGGAAACCGTGCGGTATCCGCTCTGCCAGCCGAGGTTGCGCTGAAGACACACGCTCATGATGTACGGACTGATCGTCACGCCGACTCCCCAGAAACAGTGGAGCCAGTTCATGTGCCTGGAGGAGTAGTGCAGGGCGACATAGTTGTTGAGCGCCGCATCGACAGCGCCCGCGCCGAGTCCGTACGGGATCGCCCAGAGACAAAGCATCCAGAAGGAGCCGGAGATGGAAAATCCGAAGAGTGCGACGGCGGTCAGCAGAACGCTGAACGCGGTGACTTTTCCTGCGCCGAGCCAGCGCGTCATGCGGTCGGACATGAGGCTCGAAACGACTGTTCCGCATGAGATGATGAATGTAATGATTCCCGCAAACGAGAGCGGAACATTCAGATTTTTGTAAAGAACCGGCCATGCCGCGCCGAGCAGAGCGTCAGGAAGCCCCAGGCTGATGAATGCAAGATAGATCATTGCAAGAAGCAGCGAAAACATGAAAAAATTCCTTTCACTTGTTTGGTCAGGAGCGAAATATACTTCCGGAAAGGAAAAAATCAAGGAGAGAAAATCAGGATTTTTCTATGCTTCCAGCGGTGCTGCCGGCGAGCTTCAACGCTTTGCCGCCGGCGCAGAGGTCGTCCCAGCCGGGAAAGTTCCACTCGAACGGGAAGGCGGAACATTGATGCGGTTTCACCGGATTGATCCGGCAGGATTTCGCCGCATCATCGTAGTAAACGCAGCTGCCGTCCGCAGCCTCCATCAGGGAGAGGCCGCGGCGGTCGGGCGTCAGAACCGTGTGATGATTGATGAAATCCTGCACTTCGATGTGGAGAAAGGCGGCGATCCGTTCGATCTCCGCCTCATTGACACGCACCGGCCCCTCCCACTTGCAGCAGGTTCCGCAGCGGAGACACCGGAATTCGGAAAGACGCGTCATTCGCCCTTCGTCTCTTTCAGAGTTTTCAGTTCTGTTTCGAGCGCTTCGATACGGGCGAGAAGGCGTTTCACCTTGCGCGGGAGCATGTGGCGCTCAAAGTATTCCGCATCGGTTTCGGCAGGCAGACCGAACACCGAAACTCCCGGCGGAACGCTGCGCTGCGCGGCGGAGGCGCCTGCAATGAAACAGCCGTCGCCGAGCGTGATGTGCCCGTTGACTCCGGCCTGGGCGGAGACGATTACGCCGCGTCCGATTTCCGCGCTTCCGGCAACGCCGGACTGTCCGATGAGAACCGAGGATTCGCCGAGAATGACGTTGTGTCCAACCTGCACGAGGTTGTCGATTTTCGCTCCTTTCTTGATCCAGGTTTTGCCGAAGCGGGCGCGGTCGACGCAGGAATTCGCGCCGATTTCAACATCGTTGTCGATCTGCACGATTCCGTTCTGGGGAACCTTGATGAGACCGCGGAAGGTTGGTGTGTAACCGAAGCCGTCGGCGCCGATGACGGAACCCGCATGGATGATGACGCGGTCGCCGAGGATGCAGCGGTGCATGATGGAGACATTGGCGTTGATGATGCAGTTTTTGCCGACTTTGGCGTAGTGACCGATATATGCGCCGCCGCCGATGACCGTGTTGTCGCCGATTTCCGCATGAGCCTGGACAACGGCGTTGGGGCCGATATAGACGTTTTCGCCGAGCTTTGCGGTCGGGTCGACGTATGCGCCGGGGCAGATGCCCGGTTCATAATGGATCGGTTCCGGCGCGTATTCGTTGCAGAGGCGCGTGAATGCTTTGTCGGGCGCTTCGCAGAAGATGAGCGTACGGGTTTCGGTCGGTTCCAGTTTCATCCCGTTTTCGACGAGGACGATTCCGGCTTTTGTCTCATCAAGCTGTTTGCGGTGCTTGATGGAGGCGAGGAAGGAGGCGTCGTCCGCCGAGGCGAGACGGAGGGAGTTGACGCCGGAAATCATTCGCTGTTCGTCGCCCGCGACGGTTCCGCCAACGAGTTCCGCGATCTGTTTTGCACTGAGTGTTTTCATGAAAAGCTCCTGTTATTTTCCGGCGGGTCTGCCGGTGTTGAGTTCTTTGAGTAGAGTTTCGCTGATTTCGATGGTTTTGCTGCTGTAGATGACAATCGGCATTCCGGTGGCGGAAACGGCAGATTTGTCAAGAATGAGAGTGTATCCAGCGAGAGCTGCATGTTTTTCCGCTGCTTTCCGGATATCGTTCAGGATTGCCGCGTGTTCGCGGTCGCGGTCATCGCGGAGCTGCGCGGACTTTTCGCGGTCGTAGGTCGTAAGTTCGCGTTCCTTCGCGACGATTTCACGGTATTTGTCCTGTGCGGCGAGACGCTTGCTTTCCTGTGCGGCTTCGGTCAGAGTGATGTTCTGCGAAGCATCGCGGAGAGCGGTGAATTCCGATCTGAGTTTTGTGAGCGATTCCAGGAGTTTCTGCGCATAATCTTTGTAGATATCCGCCTGACGCTTGAGGTTCGCTTCCACGATTTTTGTTTTGTAATACTCCTGCACGACGCGGTCGAGATCGATAATGGCAATTTTCTGTTCCGCGGCGAAAACCGCGGCGGAGAGGGTCAGCAGGGAGATGAGCAGAAGTTTTTTCATTCAGAGATTCCTTTCTCAGAGATAGCCTTTTGTTCCGCGCCAGCAGCGGCGGAATTCGCGGTTGAATTCGCGGGCGATCTCTTTGTTTTTTATGATGAGAATGTTTTCATCGTTGCTCCGTTCGGCGTTCCTGGAGAAGTTGTAGCTTCCGGTGATCACCGTTTCGTCGTCGATGATAATGACCTTATGATGCATTTTCCCCGACCGGTTCGGGGCGAGGCGGACTGCGACGCCGTTGCGTCCGAGAAATTTGTTCTGGCTGTATTTCCCGTGAGCCTGTCCGTTGTCGAACAGGCAGCGGACGGAAACGCCGCGTTTCGCGAGCGCGGAGAGTTGTTCCGCAACTTCCGGCGCGGTGAAGGAGAACGCCATCATGCGGACGCTGTGTTTCGCCTTCGCGAGCTCTTCGAGAAGCCGTTCCTGCACGCCGTCCGAGGGCGAGAACATGACTTCGACAGGCATGGTTCCGCCGATGACGACTTTGCCGCCGTTTGTTTTGCGCCTGGCTTTCGGACCGAATTTTCCGGAGAAGTATTCTTCGAACTTTGTCTGATAGCATGCGGCGAGCTGCGGGGATTCGAGAATCAGCGCATTGTTGTCATTCTTGCGCGAGCCGTTGATGGTGAAGTTGAAGGAACCTGTCCAGACGTACTTCGCATCGACAACGACGAACTTGTTGTGCATGATTGCCGGGCGGTTGTCCGGAACGACTGGAATTTTCGCATCTTTGAGCCGATTTACCGCCTGGAGCTTGAAGTTGTCGGTATCGGTGACGACGCGGACGGCGACTCCGCGTTTTTCCGCATCGGTGAGGGCGCGCGCCACGTCGAAGAGATCGAGGTCGTAGATGCAGAGGTCGACGGAGCTTTGGGCGGTGTCGATGAGTTTGCAGAGTCCTTCGCGGATATGCGGGGAGGGCGCAAAATAGAGTTTGACCGGAGTTGAGTTCGGAATCGGGACAACGGCGGTGTCGTCGTAGCGCGAGGAATCGGGAGCGATTTTCGCGATGACATTGTTGCGAGTGCGGAGGGTGAACGTATGAACCGGTTCGAGTGCATCCGGGATGCGTTCTTCGGGCACATAGGAGAATCCGATTCCCGCCGCGCCGAGCAGAATCAGCGTTGCGAGCACATATCCGCGCAGGTGTTTCGCCGCAGTCCGCATCGCCTTGCCCTGCACTTTTCCGGTCGCGTGTCTGACCGCCTGACCGGCAATCTTTTTCGCTATTTTATTCTTCCCAGTGGTTCTGCCCATTTTTTACCTCGTTATCTTGAAAATATATCGGTGCAACGGCGAAAAGTCAAATGTTTTTTTCACCGTTTCCAGAATGAGGGCATGAAAACGACGAGGAGCGTGTATATTTCAAGGCGTCCGAGGATCATGGCGAAGGACAACAGCACTTTTGCGGGTGCGCTCATCCATGCGTAGGAGCCGGCGGGTCCGACCGCGCCGAAGCCGGGACCGACGTTGCCGACGCAGGTCGCCGAGGCCGTCAGAGCTGTGATGAAATCCATTTTCGAAAGGAACGGAAGAAGAAACGCCGTCGCCGCGATAATCCCGAGATACAGAACGACGAACGCAAGGGTTTTGTTGATCGTCGCCGCCTGAATGCGCTCTCCGTTCAGACGGATATCCGGAATCGCACGCGGAAAAAGACAGCGGCGCAATTCGGAAAGTACATGTTTGCAGAGAAGAAGAACCCGGACGCATTTCAATCCGCCCGCCGTCGAGCCGGTACAGCCGCCAAGCAGAGTCAGAAGAAACAGAATCAGCAGCGCCTGGGTCGGCCACTGCAGATAATCCGCGGTCGAAAAACCACCGGTCGAGATGATGGAGGATACCTGGAACGCCGCATAACGCAGCGACGTCAGCCAGCAGTTCGGCTCGGCCGCGCCGGTCATGGATTGAATTGTTTCTGGGTAGTTCAGACGCAGAACCGTGGCGATGATCAGACTCGAAGCGACGACCGTCGCAAGGAAAAAGCGGAACTCCGCATCCTGAAAGTAGATCAGGCGGCGTCTGGTCAGCACCGCTTTGAAAAAAAGCGTGAAGTTGCATGCGCCGAGGAACAGAAACACAATGAACGTCCACTGAATGAACGGACTCGGATACGCCGCGATGCTCGCCTGTTTGGTTGAAAATCCGCAGGTCGCAACGGTCGAGAAGGAGTGGCAGACCGCATCGAACAGCGGCATTCCGCCAAGCGTGAGACACCCCGTTTGAAGGGCGGTGAGGACAACATAGGTTCCCCAGACCAGTTTTGCGGTTCCGGCGATGCGCGGAGTCAGCTGGTCGGAGTTCATTTTCACGCCTGGAACTTCCGCATTGTAGAGCTGAGTCGCTCCGATTCCGAGGAACGGGAGAATCACCAGCGCGAACACCACGATTCCCATGCCTCCGAGCCAGGAGATCAGGCAGCGCCAGAACTGCACGCAGTGCGGCAGACTTTCCACTCCGTCCGGGAACACGGTTCCATCCCAGCGCGGCAGATTCGGTACGATAACGGACGCCCCCGTTGTCGTCAGCCCCGATACGGTTTCAAACAGGGCGTCGGCGGGATACATGCGGGCGACGAACAGAAACGGCAGCGAAGCGAAAATCAGTGCGGCGAGCCAGCCGAACGCAACGGTTGCAAAGCCTTCGCGGACTCCGGCTTTTTCACTGTCTGTGTGGCGTTTTCGCGTTGCAAAGATTCCGGTTAGACCGATGACGACGGCGGTCATGGCGCAGACGGCGAATTCCGCAACAACCGGAACGGGATCGTGCATCCTCCATCCGACCGGAATGCAGACAAGCATTGCGGAGCCGATGAAGGTTGTCAGAATGGAGATCAGATAGAGAACCGTTGCGGTGTTCATGGCGTCACTTCGGGAAAAGAGGCTCGATGTCTTTGAGCCCCTTCGGGTTGACGATTGCGACAACGACATCACCGGGGAGCAGCACAGTCGTTCCGGCGGGCGGAATGACGTCGGCTCCGCGGAACAGGAGCGCCAGAACCACGGTCGGGGGCAGTTTGCATTCCATGATTGTTTTTCCCGCAAGCGGGGATTTCGCGGAAACTGTAAATTCCGTGAGATGCGCATGGAAACGCTGAAGTTTCGCGTCGATTCGCATGGTTCCCGTTTCCAGGATCCGCAAAATCAGATTGACGGAAACCAGGGTCGAGCTGATTCCGCTGTCGATCATCTCCATTGTCGGAACAATGCGGATGTATTCCGGTTTGTGTGTGACGGAAATGGTCTTTTTTGCGCCGAGACGTTTTGCCATGATGCAGGCGAGAATGTTCTCTTCGTCGTCATCGGCCGCGGCGACAAAGGCGTCGCAGTTCTGAATGCCGGCTTCCTCCATGACCTGTTCATCGGTCGGGTCGCCTTTGATGACAAGCATTCCCTGGGGCATGGAATCGAGCAGACGTTCCCCGCGCAGTTCGCTTTTTTCGATGAACCGGACCTCAATGTCTCTGTCGAGAAGTTCCCGTGCGAGAATGGTTCCGGTTGCGGTTGCGCCGGAGATGATGATCCGCAGCGGAGCGGAACGGACGGCGGGCGAGGGGGATATGACCTCGACGAAATCGTCCACGTCGCTCTTTTTCCCGGCGACGTAAACCTTGTCGCCGGGGACGAAAACGGTATCTCCGTGCGGAATGAGAAACTGGCGGTCGCGGACGATTGCCGCGAAGCGGACTTTGGAGAGCGCATCGGAAACGGGGATATCCTTGATTCTTGCCCCGGCGAGCATGGAGCTCGGTGTGATGGAAATAACCTCCATGAGCGCATCCGGATTGGTGAACTGGATTTTTTCAAGGCAGATGGGATTGTCGAGCGTATCGATGATTTTCCGTACGCACTGTTCCGGTGGAGAGAAGGCGCGCCAGATGCCGAAAAATTCGGGCGTGATTCCATCCGCGGGGGAGAAACAGTCGAGGGAATAGAAACGGCAGATTGTTTTTTTTACGCCGAATTTCCCTGCGATTTTGCAGGCGAGAATGTTTGCCGCTTCATCGCCGCTGACCGCAATGAGGGTGTCGCAGCTCTGGATTCCCGCCTGTTTGAGAATGGAAACATCGGAGCAGGAACCTTCAATGACCATGAGGTCGAGCTTTTCTTTCAGCCGTTCAAAGTTTTCGCTGGAGGAATCGATGACGACGACGTCGTGGTTTTCCGCGCAGAGCGTGGAAGCGAGCAGTCGCCCGAGTTCTCCGGCTCCTATGATGATTGCCTTCATAACCGCTCCGGATCAGTTCTGCGGAGGAAAATCGTATTCGCGTTCAAAGGCGGCGGCGATGATTTCGATCGCTTCGGATTCGTTTTCCCCGGTTGCCTGAAGGGTTGCTTCATCGCCCTGCTGAAGCCCGAGCGCAAGAAGTTCGAGAATGCTGTGCATGGAGGCGGTTCCGCTTTCCGCTCTGAGTTCAAAACTGACGTTCGGAAATTTGTCAACCTCCGCGATGATGGCGCTTGACGGCCTGCAGTGAATCCCGGCGCGGTTCTTGATGACGACTTTTTTTGCAACCATGATTGTTCGGTCCCTCCGGTTGTTTGCTGGTTTTCTGAATATTTCCCTAAATATACCCCGTGAACGCGGATGTTGCAACCCCGGGAAGAGCTTTTCCCGTGTTTTTTGCAATTTGATTTGAATTCCGCAAAAAAGATGATATTTTACCAGTTGAAAATGAACTTTATTTTAAAGGAGTTTTTATGGCTATTACTACGGAAGGCGAGCTGATGGACAAGATCGTAACGCTGTGCAAGCGTCGCGGTTTTGTGTTTCAGAGTTCGGAAATTTACGGCGGTTTCAACGGTTTCTGGGATTACGGTCCGTACGGAACCGCGATGAAACGCGCAATCGAACAGCTCTGGTGGAGCGAAATGGTGGAAAAACGCGATGACGTCGTCGGACTCGACTCCACGGTCATCTGCCACCCGAAAGTCTGGAAAGCTTCCGGTCACATCGACCGTTTCGGCGACATTATGTGCGACTGCAAACACTGCAAGGCGCGCCACCGCGTCGACCAGATGCCCGACCCGAAGGTCTGCCCGAACTGCGGTTCCACCGACCTTACCCCGCCGCGCGAGTTCAACCTCATGATGAAAACTTACGTCGGACCTGTCTTCGACGATGAACACGTCGCCTATCTCCGTGCGGAAACCTGCCAGCCGATCTTCGTGGATTTCCACCTGATCCGCATTGCGACCCGCATGCAGCTTCCGTTCGGTATCGCCCAGATCGGAAAATCCTTCCGTAACGAAATCACCCCGCGCATGTTCACTTTCCGCTCCCGCGAATTCACGCAGATGGAAATGGAATATTTCTGCCCGGACAAAGGTTCCATGGAAGTCTGGGAGCACTGGCGCGACACCCGCTACAAATATTACCGAGAGAAACTCCAGTTCCGCGAAGACGAGATTCAGTTCCATCCGCATGACAAGCTTGCGCACTATGCGAAAGCTGCGGTTGATATCGAGTTCAAGTTCCCGTTCGGCTGGGGCGAGCTCGAAGGTATCCACCACCGCGGAACCTGGGATATGTCCCGTCATCAGGAATATTCCACGCAGAACCTCGAATACTTCGATCCCGCCACGGGCGAGAAGTATCTCCCGACCGTTGTCGAGACCTCTGTCGGACTCGACCGCACCTTCCTTGCGGTTCTCTCCCACGCCTACGACGAGCAGAAGGCTCCGACGAAGAAAGAGGGAATGGAAGAGGATGTCCGCATTGTTCTGCACATCCCGCCGCGTATCGCGCCGGTTCAGGTCGCTGTGATGCCGCTTTCCAAGAAGCTGAACGACAAGGCTCTTGCTCTCCGCAAGGATCTCTGGGACAGCTTCCGTACCGAGGCGGATGTTACGGGCAACATCGGCAAGCGCTATCGCCGTCAGGACGAAATCGGCACGCCGTTCTGCGTGACCTACGACTTCGATTCCGAGAGCGACAATGCCGTCACGGTCCGCGACCGCGACACGATGGAGCAGGAGCGAGTCTCCCTTGACAATCTGAAGACTTATCTCTCCGAGAAGATCAACGGCTGATTTGAAGTCAATTCAGATCATTTTCCCCGGGCATTGAACTCCAGTAAATTCCCGGGGATTTTTGTATAAGGCGGAAAGGCTGATGATGCAGAAAAACAGAGTTGTGCATGTTTTTTCAGAACGGGATGTCGGGATGACGCCGGGATTTCCTTTGAAGATTGTGAAAGACCGGCAGATGCAGAGCGTGCCGTATCATTCGCACAACTTCATTGAGCTGGCGTTCGTCGCGGAGGGATGCGCGCTGCATTCCTACACCGGACGCGGTGGACAGACCCGTCATGAAGGGCTCATTCAGGGAGACCTTTTTTCTGTTCTGGAAGGCGAAAGCCACGAGTTCCGCAAGGGGCGGAACATGGTGCTCTACAACATCTATCTGCACAGAGAACTGCTCGCGCCGTATCCCGAACTGGAAAAACTGCCGGGCTGGAAAATTCTGTTTGAACGGGGTGGAACGCCGGAGCACCAGCTTCATCTTGCTCCGGTTGAACGGACCGCCGCGGCGAAATGCCTTGACCGTGCGATTCTGGAAGAGAACCGCCGGGGCGACTGCTTTGAAACGGTCGTGACTGCGCTTTTCCTTGAATTTATCATTCCCGCTCTCCGGAAGCGGGCGAAGGGGGCGGAGCTCGGGGAAAACAGTTTCGGCGTTCTTGAATCCATCAGCATGATGGAGGGGCAGCCGGAACGCACGTTCACTCTCAGCGAACTGGCAAAGTTTTCCGGAATGAGCGTGCCCTCCTACACCAAAAAATTCCGCACCGCCACCGGCGTTTCGCCAATGGAGTACCTGCTTAAAGTCCGTCTTCTGAAAGTCTGCGATTATCTGACAATGACCGATCTTTCCATCGGGGAAATATCCGGGCTCTGCGGTTTCTGTTCCGCAAATTACATGATCAAACTTTTTCGCCGCGAAATCGGAATCACTCCGGCGCAATACCGGAAAGAACAACGGAAAGACCTGTAAAAATATTCAGTTTTAGCGGATCGTTACATTCTTTTAGCGAATTGTGTCTTGTCAAAACCGCATTTCTGTTCTATAATGTATGCAGAACAGAAACAGGAGTAGTCGAATATGACAAAACAAGAGAACATCGTTCCGGAATTCAACGGCCGCGGAGAAGTCATTTCCCTGCGTCATTGCGGAACGGAATTTGCCGCGCCGGAACCATGCGGCATTTTTGAAATTCAGCTTCGCGATTTCATCGGGAACGCTCTTCCGCTCGGAGCGGAGGATTTCGCCGCCGTTTCCGTGAAGACGGAGGGGGCGGTTCATTCCCTGCACTTTGCGGAGTGTGAACGCTATCCCGGAACCTCGGCCGATGTGACGGTGGAAGTCCGCGGTGGCGAAACCGTGTGGAATATCGAGGTTCATCCGGGAACCGGTGATTTCAAAACGGAGTGGATCAACTTTCCGCGCATCCGTCTCCGCCGCTTTCACGACGGACAGTATCTGCTTCCGTTTGCGGAGGGAACACTGGTCGACGATCTGCGCATCCGGGAAACGAATGCGGATTTCCGGTGTGAAAAATCGGAGTATCCCATGACCGGTCTTTCCGGTTTCTATCCGGGACCTGCGGCGGTTCAGTTCGAGGCGTATCTGGCGCAGGGCGGCGGACTTTTCATCGGCTGCCGCGACGCCGCGCATTTTCCGAAGACCATTGATTTCATGCCGGATGACTCCGGCGCCGCGGTTACGCTTCTTCAGCACTTTACGGGCGGAGCGGATTCCGTTGCGTATGAAACCGTAATTGCGGGATTCCGCGGCGGCTGGGAGGATGCGGCGGAGCTTTACCGCGCGTGGATGGAGTCGGAAGACCGCACGCTTCCGGAAAAACTCGAAAAACGCATGATCCCGTGGCTGGCGAAATCTCCGGTTCTGCTGATTTACCCGGTGCGCGGGAAGGGGCTCGATACGGGCGCAATGCCGGAAAACGAATATTTCCCCTACAAAAACGCGCTTCCGGTTGTGGAACGTTACCGCGCCGCGTGGCATAATCCGCTGACTGCGCTGATCATGCACTGGGAAGGAACTGCGCCGTGGGCGCCTCCGTACATATGGCCGCCTTATGGCGGGGAAGCGAAGCTCCGCGAATATGCCGATACGCTCCATGCGGCGGGAGATACGGTCGGACTTTACGGATCCGGTATCGGCTGGACTCAGAAGAGCATGATTAACACCGCTTACGACAAACGTTCTGAGTTCGAAGAGAAGCATCTGGAGCGGGAAGTCTGCGCGGGACCGCACGGCGAGCTCTATTCCAGAGTCTGCAACGGCGCACGCGGAACGCGTCTGGGACATGACCTCTGTCCGTCGCGTCCATTCACTGTTGATGTCGTTCAGCACGAGATCCGCGCGGCGGCGGAATGCGGCGTGGATTATCTTCAGTATTTCGACCAGAACCAGGGATGCGCATCGCCGCTCTGCTATTCGAAGACGCACGGACACCCCGCGCTTCCCGGTGCGTGGCAGACCGACGCCATGCGCGGACTGCTTCGCAAAGCGCAGGAGGCGGCGGGGCACACCGTTCTCGGCTGCGAAAATGCGGCGGCGGAACCGTACATCAGCATATGCCGTCTGAATGACCTGCGCAGCAATCTTGCATGGGGGGCATGCGGAAGCCCGGTCCCGCTCTATCCGTACCTGTTCCACGAATATGTTTCCGGATTCAAAGGAAACGGCGTCTGCCTGACGCAGTGGGTGGATGTCGGGCGCACGCCCTTTTTCCTGCAGTGGGAAATCGCGTGGAATTTTGTGAGCGGCAACCTGCTTTCAGTTGTCCTGAAGGATGGCGGACACATTCACTGGCACTGGTCGCTGCGGTGGAGTGTTCCTGAGCCGGAGCAGAAGCCTCTGGTGGATCTGATCGGGAATCTGAGCGAATGGCGCCGCGGAGCGGCGTCGGAGTTCCTGATTGCCGGGCGCATGGAGAAGGCGCCGCGCGTGACCTGCGGAATGCGCCGGATTCATCTGAAGAACCGCGCTCCCGCGGAGTGTCCGTGTGTGGAAAGTTCCGCGTGGGAACATGCGGGACGCCGGGTTGTGATTCTCGCGAATTACAGTGTTCGCCCCGAGCCCTGCCGTGTTGACTTCGCGTCCCCGGTCAGCGGTGTTTTCCGCACGCGCTCCGGTGAGACCGTGTTTGACGGCGCATATCTTACCCTTGAAGTTCCGCCGCTGGATGCGGTGATGCTTGAAATAAAATAAAAGAGGAGGAGTTTGTTATGATGAAGAGAAAGAGAGAAAATTTAGGTTTTGTTTGGATTGGAATGAAGCGTCAATTTACCCTTGTAGAGCTCCTTGTGGTAATTGCGATCATCGCCATCCTCGCCGGCATGCTTTTGCCAGCTCTGAACAAGGCGCGTGAGAAGGCGAAAACGGTTACATGTATCAACAACATGAAGCAGATCGGACTTGCGCTTCATACCTATGCTTCGGACAATGAAGACTGGCTGCCCCAGCAGGACTGGCAAGGCGGACACTGGAATAAGTTAAGACGCTATCTCCCGTTGAAAGACGAGGGAGATATATACGGAGCGGTTTATTACACCCGCTTGAAATCCACCGTAATGCTTTGCCCGGCTGTGTCGTCCAAACTGAATGGAGCGGAGAGCATCGTAGCCTATCATCCGAATTACAGTGTCGCCGGCACTCAAGATGTGAGCATCGGTGTTGCGGACAAGACTTTGCCGTGGTTGCTGGATGTGGCGGGAAATTCCAGATCAAACAAACTCACAAGCATGAATTCGCGTGCCGTGCTTTTCGGGGAACAAGACTGGGTGACGGGATATCACACCGGTTATTTCGGGGGCGGCACAGTCGCCCGGGTTGAATATATTGCTCCGTATGGAGTCGGCATCTATGGCGGCAATCTCTCTCCCGGATGGCTGCATGGCGGAATTTCCAATTTCACTTTTGTGGACGGGCATGTGGAGGGCAGAAGATTTCTTCCGAACCGGACTCCGTTCTTTTATAACTGGGTCAGACCGTAAGCGTTTTTGGCGGAGGAAACAGGAAATCTTCTCCGCCGTTTCCGCAGGATTGATGCAATCGGCATCATCCGGAAAACCGAGATAAACTTGGAAGGGCAAACATGGGCGTTTTTTTTGCGTGCCGGGTCCTTCCTCGCAAACCGAGAGGTTTTTATGAAAAGACTGATGATTGTTTTTTTTGCGCTCTGCGCGTTCGTTGTAACTTTGCCGGCGGCTGAAATTCCTCTGACAGCAAAAGATTTTGTTCTTGGAAACCGTACAGCCGGGAGCGTCAAGTATCAGGTGAGCTTCGATGACGGCGTTCTTACGGTGATGATTCCGCCGTCTCCGAAGATTGGCAATGCAACGCTTGGAGCGGTTCTGAACATTCCCGTTCAGAAGATGCGCGGAATGGGGGTGCGTTTCCGCGGGGAGGTCCGCTATGAAAATATCGCATCGGATGCGGGCGGTCCTTACTGGGGCGGAAAGATTCTTGCGAGCAATTTCCGGCAGGGCGTCTACAACTTTTTTGTTTCGCCTGTCATGCGCGGAACGCAAACAGAATGGCAGCCGGTTTCACTGGAATGCAGTTTCCCGGAAGACCAGCAGTCGGTTCATGTCGTTTTCGGAATTCAGCAGGGATGGGGAAAACTGCAGTTCCGCAATCTGGTTTATGAGACTTATCCCGTCGCTCCGGTCACCAGTGTGAAGGTTCCGGAAAACTTTGTGCAGAAATACACGGACCGCGTCAAGCGGGATGTCCGCCGCCGCGGTGTGATGAGTCCTGCATGGAAGAACCTGAAGGAGCAGGACATTCACGACCTGGCTTCGTGGAATGTCAATCTGCTCCGTTATCAGATTGTCGACGGATGCCCGGACGTCAAAAACATAGAGGTCTATGAAAAGTGGTTCGGGGATGCGCTCGCTCATCTTGAAAAACTGATGCCCCTGCTGAAGAAGTATGGCATCAAGGTCATTGTTGATATGCACTATGTGGTCGGCGGACGGTACGGCAAAGATGCCGAGGCCGCCAAAGCCGACAGTTCGCATTTCCGTGCGATGCATGAAGCCGGATACCGCGATGCGTTTATCCGGATCTGGCGGGAAACCGCCCGGAGATTCAAGGGAAATACGCAGATTTACGCCTACGACCTCTGCAATGAACCGATTCAGCATGGAGCGGTTCCCTGCAGCTTCTGGAATCTGCAGTATGAGGCGGCGAAAGCGATCCGCTCCGTTGATCCGGAAGTTCCCGTCATGGTTGAAAGCAACCATATGGCGAGTCCGGTTTTCTTTGAAATGACACCGATGCCGCTTGACAACATCATTTACTCGATTCATATGTATGTTCCGGGAGAATATACGCATCAGGGAGTCAATGACACGAGTTATTCCAAGCAGTTTTACGCGAAGCATTTTGATTACCGGAATGCCGGATGGAACCGCGCCCGCCTGGCGAAATCCATGGAGGCTGTGCGTAAATTTCAGCAGAAATATGGAGCTAAAATCCAGGTGGGCGAGTTTTCCGTTGCGATCTGGGCTCCCGGGGCGGCGAACTATCTGGATGAGCTCGTTTCCATTTTCGAGGAATACAAGTGGGACTGGACTTATCACGCATTCCGCGAGTGGGATGGCTGGAGCCTGGAGCATGAAGGAACTCCGGATCAGATCCGGAAGGCCGTAAAGGACACCGACCGCAAGCAGGTCATGCTCAAATACTTTGGTTTGAACACAAAATAACCGGAGAATACGGCATGAGAAGAAAACTGCTTTCAGCATTATGCGCATTATGTGCAGCGGCGCTTCCGCTTTTCGGCGGAGAGGAGATTGCGCTCGGAGAAAAAGATTTCCGTCTCGGCAGATTTTCCGTGGACGGCGGAACGTTCAGCGTATCCCATGATAAGGGAGTGTTTACGGTAGAGATTCCCGAACAGCCGGGAATTTCCAATGAAACACGCGGAGCGATTCTGGATTTGCCTCTTGAAAAACTGCTTGGAAAAGGTTTGCAGATTCGCTGCGAGATCCGGTGCAGGGACATTGAAACAGTCAAAGGAAATCCGCATTCCGGAGGCAAGATTCTGGTTTACAACAGCAAGGCCAAGGTCAAAAATTTCTTCGTGAGTCCCCGGTTCAAGGGGACACGGAGTGAATGGGTTCCGCTAACGCTTTTCTGCAATTTCCCGGCAGATATTGATGATGCCCAGATTGTTTTCGGAATTCAGCAGGGATGGGGAACTCTGCAGTTCCGCAATGTTTCCATTGAAGAGTTTCCCATTGCTCCCGTCTCGGATATCGTTCTCCCGGAAGGGTTCAAGTGCGAATACACCTCCCGTGTCCTCTCCGACGTTCCGCGGCGCGGGGTAATGTCTCCGGTCTGGCCGCAGTTTACGGAAGATGATATTCGTGAGCTTGCGGCATGGAATGTCAATCTGGTCCGTTACCAGATTGTCGGAGGATGTCCGGATGTGAAGAATATTGCCGTCTACAGAAAGTGGTTCAATGATGCGCTTGCACATCTTGAAAAACTGATGCCGCTGCTGAAAAAGCATGACATCAAAGTCATTGTGGACATGCATCATGTGCTCGGCGGGCGGTACGGGAAAGATGCGGCCGCCGCGAAAGCGGACAGTTCCCATTTCCGGATTATGCATGAAACGGAATATCGTGACGCCTTCATCAAAATCTGGCAGGAAACAGCGCGGCGGTTCAAAGGGAATCCGCAGATTTATGCGTATGATCTCTGCAATGAACCGATTCAGCACGGGACAGTGCCGTACAGTTTCTGGAATTTGCAGTATGATGCGGCGAAAGCGATCCGTTCCGTTGATCCGGAAGTTCCTGTCATGGTCGAGAGCAATCATATGGCGAGTCCGGTATTTTTTGAAATGCTGCCCATGCCGCTTTCCAATATCATCTACTCCATTCATATGTACGCTCCGGGGGAATATACGCATCAGGGAGTCGGTGATTTGAGCTACATCAAAACGTATTATGCCAGACGTTTTGATTACCGTGACGCCGGCTGGAACCGTTCACGTCTTGCCGAATCCATGAAGTCCGTCCGCAAATTCCAGCAGAAGTATGGCGCCAAAATCCAGGCGGGGGAGTTTTCGGTAGCCGTCTGGGCGCCCGGCGGAGCCGGTTATCTGGATGAACTGATTTCCATTTTCGAGGAATACAAGTGGGACTGGACTTACCACGCTTTCCGCGAATGGGAGGGGTGGAGTCTGGAACATGAAGGTTCTCCGGACAAAATCAGGAAAGCCGAAAAGGATACGGACCGGAAACAGGTTCTGCTGAAATACTTCAAACAGAATAAAAAACGTTGATTAGAAGGGGGAATGATAGTAAAAAGCGGAGGTGCTTGTCTCCGCTTTTTTTGAAAATACCGTATGTTCTCTTTACTTTTTCCTGTGAACCGGGGGGAGGGTCATGAAAAGACGGGTGCCGGCGTTGTCGGGAAGCTCAAAGGTGTCGGTGCAGCGGAAACGGAGAGCCAGTTTCTGAAGCTCCGGCTTCTCTTTGTCGCGCTGGTCGGGCGTGCGGTAGACGTAGAGCAGCGCATCCTTGCGGAGGAGTCCGGAAACCTCCTTGATCAGTTTCATGGAATCCGAAACTGCTCGCGCGGTGACAATCTCAAAATGATGTCCGTAATCCTCCGATGAGGCAAGCTCGTTCGCACGGGCGTGGAGAGCTTCCAGATTGTCAAGTCCCATCGCTTCCGCGGCGCGGTTCACAAAATCAATTTTTTTGCGGGTCGAATCGACAGAGGTGATCTGAAGATCCGGGAAAGCTGCGGCAAGAGGAAGCGAGGGGAAGCCCGCACCGCAGCCGACGTCGCAAAGATTGAATTTCCCGTCCAGATACGGCGCAATCGAAACGGAATCCGCAATATGTTTGCTCCAGAAATCCTCCGGCGGGATACGGGTCAGATTCATGGTCTTGTTCGTTTCGTAAAGAACATCTTCAAAAATCGAACAGGCTTTCATGAAGTCGTCAAAACGGGTCTCCGGGACAAAGCGTTTCAGAAAGGCGAGGCATTCGGCGGACGGGGTGGTGCTCATATTTTGTCAGCTCCGGTAAGATTCAGAATAAAGGTTGCAAGTGAAACAATTGCGAAAAGAAAGAGAAAAACCGGCATCACCGGACGGTACTTCGTCACGGAAAGGCGGATGATTTCCCGCGTGAGGTGCGGTTTGCCTGAAATGAAAATGCCGATCGTTCCAAAGATCAGACAGAACGTCGCGAAGACGGCGGAGAGCATGGTCGGGGAGGCGAACGATTCTTTCAGGTAGAAATGTGCCGTCAGGATCATGAAGCCGCCGATCGCGCGCGAAAACAGGTGATCGAGCGCGCAGTAAGCGAGGATGATCAGCAGAATTGCAAGCGGCAGCAGATATTTATGCAGCGATTCCGGGAGAATCGGCATGGCGTTCGGGATGCACCAGAGCAGGTCGATGATTCCGAGAATGGCGCCGGGGAGCACTGCACGCGGAAGTTTTTCCCGTTTCTCCAGGTTTTCTTTATTTACTTTCAGCAGCAGGATTCCTCCCGTGATGCACAGCACAGCGCAGAGCGGAAGAAGAATCAGATACATAAGGCGGGGATTGAAAAATTCAAACATGGTCATTCCTCGCGTTTCAGGGTGGCTATGGATTCGATGTCTTCGCGCTTGTAGGAGTAAGTCACGCCCGGTTCCGGTTCAAAAATGACGCTTTTGTTTGACTGGGAAATGAGGCGTCCGTGGATCTGTTCGCCGGATTTGAGTTTCAGCAGAGTGTTTGCAATCCACATTTTCTGGGTATCCAGACGTTTGATTTCTCCTTTTGCAACGTTGACTTTGACAATTTTCCGGTCGGGGCGTGCATGTTTGTGTACAAGCTGAAGCGTGTGGATTCCGGGCTTCAGACCGCGGACGGAAAATACTTTGGAGTTGGCTGAATTGGCGTCTGGAATGGTCGCGCCGAGTTCCTTGCCGTCGAGATAAACTGTGATTCCGGCGGGGTAGGTGGCGAAGTCGATGCCGCCGGTGTTGACCTTCATGGAGAATGTGTGTGAAAGTTTTTCGCCGGCGGGAAGGTCGAGCTTGACTGTTTCGGTGTCATAGCCGCTGCGGGAGGCTGTGACGGTGTACTTGCCGACCGGGAGGTTTTTGACGGTGACGGGGGCGGTTCCGTAGTCTTTGCCGTTGATGCGGATCGAGGCGTTGACCGGTTCGGTTGTGATGGAGAGCGCGCCGGGAAGCGGATTCAGTTTTACATTGATTGCCGTTGTTTTATCGCGGTGGATGGTGACGGCCTGCTGGTAGGGCGTGTAGCCGCTGCTCTGGACTTTCAGTGTGTATCTGCCCTGTTCGTGCGATCCGGAGTAGGGGGTGCGACCGACGTCTTGGCCGTCAAGGTAGACGATCGCGGCTTTCGGGGCGGATTTGACGGAAAGTGTGCCGACGTTTGACTGAAGGACGGTTTG
Organism: uncultured bacterium; assembly: GCA_900549415.1. Lineage (GTDB taxonomy): Bacteria > Verrucomicrobiota > Lentisphaeria > Victivallales > UBA1829 > UBA1829. Next base: position 127,260 of record URNX01000001.1, on the reverse strand, counting down.
AACCAGGCGCGGGCGGGCGTCAGAGATTTCCCATTCGACATTCCGCTGTGCATAACCGCTGAGCTTCAGTGTTGCGGTGTACTTGCCGACGGGCAGATCCCGGATGCTGAACGGGGTCACGCCGAGCTCTTTGCCGTCCATGATTACGGCTGCGCCGGCGGGAGTTGTCTGGAAGAGGACGGAGGCGGTCTGCTGTTTCAGCGTTTCCGTGATCTGAAGTTTCTGGCGGGGTTCCAGTTTGATGATTTTCCAGACGGTTTCATAGCCCGGCTTGGAGAGTTTGAGCAGATGTGTTCCGGCGGGAATGCGGCAGCCGAACGGGGTTTTCCCCTGCGGCTTGCCGAGAAGCACGACTTCCGCATCCTGCGGTTTCGAATTGATGCGGAGTACCGCGCGCGGATCTTCCTGTTTTTTTTCTCCGCATCCAGCAAGGAGCAGGGCGAGTGCGGAGACGAGGGCGAAAAGAGAATATTTTTTCATGAGGTCACTTCCTTCTCAGCTGCCTGTCGAATTCGAGTTTGTAGGTTTTGAGTTTGGGATATGCTTTGCTGTCGGGACCGAGCAGATCCATGGCTTTCTGGCATTCGGCGGAGGCGCGGGCGTAGTCGCGCAGTTTGTAGAACTGCTGAATATTGAATTCAAGATCGCGGCGGAGTTTTTCAAATTTCTGTTCCGCTTCCGCGAGATGTTTGCGGGCCACATCCCATTCCTGCGGTTTTGGGGTGAACTGCTCGAAGTATTCCATGGAAAGTTTGTAGCGTGAGATGGCCTGACGGAGGTTTTCCGGTTTTGCCTGATAGGATTCGTAAAGGTCCTCGGCCTTGCGGAAGGTCAGATGCGCATATTTTTGCATTTCTTCGACATTCATGGAGACGGAGATCAGACCGTTGTCGTCGGAGAAGCGGTCGATGGCCCGTTCAATGGCTTCAAAGGAACTTTTGGCGAAATTGTTGTGGACGGTGATGGTGTTCTGTCTGTTGTTTTGAACGATGGTCAGCGTGCGGTTTTCGTCAACGTCTTTGGTGACAACATCTTCGGGATCCTGCTGGAGCTTCATGAAGTCGGTTGCGAGGATGGCATCGCGCAGATCCTGCATCGCCTGCGCGGGGACGGACGGAATCGTTTTCTGGAAATGACGTCCGTATTTGAGGTCGTCGAGCGTGAAATACGCAGTGTCGTTTTCAACGGTCAGCGCAAAACGGAAGATGTTGCCGGGTTCGGTTTTTGTGCGCTGGTAGCTCAGAACGAAATCCGGTTTTTTGACTGCAGCAGCTTGTGAACTCTCCGCTTTCGGTTCCATCATATTGAGTTTGACGAAGACAGCAAGGACGATCAGTGCGAGCGCAAAGACGAGGACCGGATAGAGAAGTTTGAATTTCTTCTGTGCCGGAGCGGAACCCTTCTTTTCCTCCTCTTTCTTTTTGTCTTTGGAAAAGAGCGTTTCGAGGGATTTCAGGTCGACGGACGGTTTGGACGGCTGTTCCGGTGCGGGTGCGGGAGCCGGGGCGGACGCTTCGGGTTTCGGTGCGGCAAGCTGTTCGGCGAAAATGAGTGTCTGATCGCCGATGACAATGGTGTCGCCGTCCGCCAGTGCGGTTTCCGCAGAAATCTGTTTGCCGTTGAGACGGGTTCCGTTGGTGCTGCCGAGATCGAGGATTGACCAGGCGGAGCCGTTGAAGGTTATTTTCGCATGATAGCGCGAAACGCCGGTGACGAGAAGCTGGATGTCGTTGTCCTCTTCGCGTCCGACGGATACGCCGGGCGGTGTGAGTTCCATGTTGGTTCCCGCTCTGGGACCGTTCAGAAAAAAGAGTTTCATGATTTATCTCCGAATAAGTTCGTTGGTGCGGGGGCTGTCCCGGCGAGTCCGGACGGACGGGCGTTCAGTTCGGGGAGCAGTTCCACATCCAGATCAATATAATCTCCGGTCTGCGTGCCGGTCCGTGCGAGGGTTCCGGCGGGCAGTTCGATGGTGAGCACGGCGGCGCGGCAGCCTTCACAGAACCGCCAGGGCGGAAAGGCTGTGCGCTGATGAACAATCCGGTTGTCGCCGGAAAGAAACAGAACGTCGATGGGCTGCGACATGAAGAGCGAGTGGACGGCGTTGCAGTGTTCAAAGATGAGGGCGTCGAACTCGTCCGAGAAGCTGCGTCCGATCATGCCGCGCATCCGCGTGAAGAAGGCTCGCGCGCGGCGCGGCTCCTTCGCGAGAACGGTTTTGCGTGTGACGTTATGCAGAATCATGGGTTACCGCATCGCTTTCATTGCCTGGAGGATTACGGGGCCGAGCATCAGCAGGAAGACGGCGGGGAAGATGAAGAGGACGACCGGCATGAGAAGTTTGACCGGGGCTTCGCCCGCGAGTTTTTCCGCGAGGGCGAAACGCTTGTTGCGGAGCTGGTCGCTCTGAATGCGGAGGAGTCCGCCGATGCTGATACCGAGTTCATCCGCCTGGACAATTGCGTTCAGAACGGCGGAAAGTTCGGGCTGCTGGGTGCGCTGCGCCATGTCGCGGAGCGCGGTCTGGCGTTTTTTGCCGAGCTGAATTTCCTGAAGCGCGCGCATGAACTCTTCGCCGAGGGCGTCGACCGGGCGCCGCGCGAGGATGTCCTTGAGTGCGGAAAGAAAGTCTTTTCCGGCTTCGACGGAAAGGGTGAGCAGGTCGAGCAGGTTCGGGAGTGCGCGCAGAATCGAGAAGTGGCGTTTGCTTACCATGTTGCGCAGCCAGGCTCCGGGATAGACATAGAACATGGCGAGGAGGATGAGTCCGTAAAGCAGTTTGCCTGCGGCTCCGCAGAGGATCATGACGATGACGCCGAGTCCGAGCAGCAGAAGACGCGCGGCGAGGAAGCGTTCCGCGGAAAGCGTCTGGTCGTATCCCGCCATCATAAGCTGGTTCGAGGTCTTGCGTAGGGAATCCTGAAAGAGCGGCGCGTGCATGAGCGGAAGAAGGTTCCCTGTCAGCGGAAGCACAATTTTGATGAGAACCGGAACCGGCTTGCGGATTTCGAGCGGTTCGCCCGCGTTTTTGTCGAATTCGATGGAGGAGAGGGCGCCGATGATGAGACAGAGCACAGCGGTGCAGGAGATTCCGGCGCAGAGCGCGGCGGCGGTTGTCAGAAGCAGATCCATGAGCGGTTGTCCTCCTTAAATATCAATGTTGGTGATTTTGCGGATGACGAGGAAGCCGGTCACAACCAGCGCAATCGCGGCGAACAGCAGAAGAATTCCGAGCGGGGAATTCAGGAAAGCGTTGACCATGTCGGGCGCGATGTACGCCATTGCGGCAAGGAGCAGGAACGGCATGGCGCCGATGATGATCGCCTGAAGTCTTCCCTGGGCGGTCAGCGCGGAAACTTTGCGGGTGATGCGGAGACGCTCCCGGATGACGTAGGCGAGCCGTTCCAGAACGTTCGTCAGTTCGCCGCCTGTCTGACGCGCGGTGATGACGGCGATGGCGACCAGTTCAAAATCTTTGGATCCGACGCGTTTGGACATTTTTGTGAAGGCTTCATCGAAGCTCACGCCGAGGCGCAGCTCCTGCGTCAGAAGATTGAATTCGAAGGAGATCGGGTGGCGGTTGGCTTTTGCGATTTCATCGAGCGCCTGCGGAAGACTGAATCCCGCCTTGAGCGAGCCGCTGATGGAGAGAAGCGCATCTTCAAGCTGTTCGTTGAACTTTGCCAGACGCTGGTTTTTGAGGAAGCGCAGGTAGAAGCGCGGCGCAGGAAAGGCGACGACGAGCCCGACTGTTCCGAAAAGGAAAATCTTTGCAGCGGAGAGCGTTCCGGTGAAGGCGGCGAACGCGATTCCAAGGAACGCGCCGAGTCCGGCAAATGCAAGACTCAGATAAAAAATTTTCTCCGGCGGCATCTGAAGCAGAATGTCGTCGTACTGCACGGAGGTCTCCTCAATATACCGCTCTTTGTAGCGGTTGGAGGCTTCGGTGATGAAGTCGACGATGACAATGGTCGCGCAGGTGACGGCGAGCGCGGAGCAGAGGCATGCGATCAGAGTCAGATTTGTCAGCAGTTCCATCAGCGTTCCTCTCCTTTCAGCATTCCGCGGGTGAAGATTTCAAGGTCGAGTTTGAGTCCGGCGCGCTTGATGTCCTCCATGAACGAGGGCAGATTGCCGGAAGGGACATGGCGCCCGGTCATTTTGCCGTTGGCATCCCAGCCGTCCTGATGATAGGTGAAGATGTCCTGCATGGTGATCATGTCGCCTTCCATGCGGGTGATTTCAGAGATGTTTGTGACTTTTCGCGTGCCGTCCTTTTCGCGGTTGATCTGCACGATGATTGCGATTGCGGAGGCGATCTGTTCGCGGATTGCGCGGAGCGGCAGATCGAATCCCGCCATGAGAACGAGAGTTTCGAGACGCGAAAGCGCGTCGCGCGGAGTGTTCGCGTGGATGGTTGTGAGCGAGCCGTCATGACCGGTGTTCATTGCCTGAAGCATGTCGAGCGCTTCGCCGCCGCGGCACTCGCCGATGACGATGCGGTCCGGACGCATTCGCAGGGAGTTGCGGACGAGATCGCGGATGTTGACTTCGCCTTTGCCTTCGATGTTCGCAGGACGCGATTCGAGGCGGACCACATGATCCTGGCGCAGCTGGAGTTCCGCCGCGTCTTCAATGGTGATGATGCGTTCGGTATCGGGCAGGAACGAGCTCAGAATGTTGAGCAGCGTCGTTTTTCCGGAACCGGTTCCGCCGGAGATGATGATGTTTTTGCGGAGTTTGACGCAGACGTTCAGGAAATCCGCCATTTCGTAAGAGATGGACCCGAAACGGACAAGGTCGTCGATCTGCAGCGGGTTCCGCGAGAATTTACGGATGGTAATCGTCGGTCCGACCAGCGAGAGCGGCGGGATAATTGCGTTCACACGGGAACCGTCCTGAAGACGCGCGTCGACCATCGGGGAGCTTTCATCGATGCGGCGTCCGAGGGGTGAGACGATGCGTTCGATTGCCGCGATGACCTGATGATTGTCGGCAAATGCCATATCGGTTTTATGCAGAACACCTTTGGTTTCGACGTAGACGCTGTCGGGGCCGTTCACCATGATTTCGGAGATTTCCGGCATGGCGATGAGGTCTTCAAGCGGTCCGAGCCCGATGGCTTCATGAACGAGTTCCCGTTCGATCTTGTCGGTTGTCACACCAGCGGGAAGGGTGACGGTGAGTTCGGAGATGATTTCATGAATGGTGTCTTTCGCCTTTTTCTCGAGATCGCTCTGTGCGGTCCCTGCGAGAACCATGCGTTTGAGGTTCAGGCGTTTGAGCAGTTCGATGTGTGCAAGGCGTTTGATTTCCTGTACGAACGGGCGTGCGGCAAGCGGGATTCCGGAGACTGCGAGAATCGGAATCTCATGTTTGCCCTGATTGTTCAGCGGACGCTGCGCCGGTGCGGGCGGAGGCGGGGCGGAAACGGGCTTCGGCGGTTCCGGCTTCCGCTCTTCGCGGTCTTCGGTTCCGAGCGCAAGAATCTCCGCTTCGCCGATGCGGACGCGGCTGCCCGGGCGGATGTGAACCGTGGTGTCGTGAAACGCTTCGCCGTCGACTTCGATTCCTCCGCCGAGATCGGCGATTTTGAGGTCGGTATCGGTCGCGGTGAACAGGCAGTGACGCGGAACCACGCCGGACGCGTTGAGCGTCAGGTGGCTTGCCGGGCTTGAACCGACCCGGTAGGTTCCCGGAATCAGACGGGCTTTGATTTCGTCGCGTCCGGGAATTCTGATCAGGATTTCATACATGAATCAGTACCTCAGACGCGTGTTTTTCTGTTCCCGTTCCTTCATGTAGCGGTTGACGTTCTGCTGGAGGTATTTCCAGTTGACGCTCTGGAGGTCGGTGGCGACGGCGGCGTCTTCATAGTTGCGCAGGCTCATCTGAATGCGTCCCTTCTGGGAAGCGAAGATGATCATTTCAACCTCTTTGGGGGAGAGTTCAAGAGTGACGGTTGAATATCCGCGGGCGATGCGCTTTCCTTCCTGCACGCCGTAATCTGTTCCGGTCGCGATGACGCGCACCTTCTGGAGAATGGTGAGGGTGATGGTGTCGAGCGTGGAGTCGCCGCGCATGTCGGGAAATTTGAAGGTTCCGATAAGATCGACGTAATTGTTCGGCTGGACGAGTCCGGAAACGGATGCGGTCTGGTCGACGGCGATGGATACCGCGCGGTATCCGGGCTGAATGAGACGGGTGAGTCCCTCTTTGCCTCCGGAGACGGCGTTCTGGAGGTCATTCCACTGCAGGATTTTTCCGCGCTGGATGGAAAGCTGGGCTTTGCGGTTGATGATGAGGCTCTTCTGGCTGTATGGAATATGGCGGCTGGAGGAGAGCTGGGATGCGTACATCTTGATTTTTGCGCCGCGGATGGCGTCTTCGGTGATCGGTTCGTTTTCCGCAATGTCTTTCACGAGCTGAATGACGGCGACTTCGGTGGTTGCCGCCTGGATTTTTTTCTTTTCCTGGTTGATCTGCTGGAATGTGAGCATGAAAGCCATCACTCCGAAAAACACCGCCGCTAAAAGTAAAAGTTTCTGCTTCATCGTCAAATCCCTGTTAGAAGTTAGTCTCAGGGGAGAATATAATTGAACAAAAGCAAAAATCAAGGCGGGAAAAATTGTTTTTATGAGAGGAATATAAAAAATCTCCCGGAAATTGCAGATTTTCCGGGAGATGATGCGGCGGGAAGTCCGGCGGTTGTGTTATTTCATTTCTGCGCGGAGCTGATCGCACCACTTTGCGATGCGGTCGGCGGTCTTGTCCGGCTCGTTCGTGTCGTCGAGTGCGAGCCCGCAGAAGGAACCGTCCTGATCCGCCGTTGACGCTGTATGCGTGTAGCCTGCGGAGGAGGTTTTGCCGATGAGCGCTGCTCCGCGTTCTTCAAGTTTGTCGGCGAGGGTGCGCATGGAATCGACGTAGGAGTCGGCGAATCCGCACTGGTCGCCCATGGCGAAGACGGCGGCTTTTTTGCCTTTGAGGTCGATGCCGTCCAGCATCTGAACTCCGGCGAACCAGTCGTCCTGCAGGTCGCCGACGCCCCAGGTGGAAGTTCCGAGGATAAGCAGATCCGCCTGGAAATCGGCAGGGGCTGCGTTTGCGACATTAATCGCCGTTGTTCCGAAGTTTGCCGCGATGATGTTCGCGGCGGCTTCCGTGCATCCGGTTGTGCTTCCGAAGATTACTTTTACGTCAGACATAACTGACCTCCTTCATATTGATTTCCGAGGTTATTTTTTCAAGACATACTCCGATGTCCTGATAGGTTTCGAGAATTTTTTCCGCGAGGCTTTCGACGGAGCTGTAGAGTTTCATTCTGCGGAGCGACTCCGCCGGGTCGCCGAACACCTGCCAGATTCCGTGCGGAACCGGCGTCCGTTTTTCTTTGCGCAGATAGCCGATGACGTCTTTCGGCGGATATCCGAGGAAGAATCCGATTTCATGCGGCAAATTCTCTTCCGCAAAGCGTTTCTGCAGAAATTTCAAAGCCGCGGCTGCGGAGAATTCTTCCGGATAGCCGAGCCGTGTGAGTTCCTTCCGGATGACCGGATCGCGGAGAGTCTCCTGCAGCAGTTCCGGCTGATAGAACAGGAGCAGCGAACTTTCCGCGTCTTTTCTGAGGAACCGGCATGGAAGACGGAGCGTCGCGAGGATTTCCGCCTGATGAATGCAGAAGCTCTGTTCGGGTTTGCTCCGGTAGCATTTTCTGACCCGCAGGAATTCCGCCGGTTTGACACCGCTCCGCACAGGGGCGGTTTTGATCAGAAGGAACTTCATCAGTTCCTTCCGGTGTTCGCACTGTTCGCCGCTCATGTCTTCTCTTCCTGTTTTATGTAATTAGTTTTAGCTAATTTTTAGTTTCTGAAAAGCTCTTTTTCCTTAAAATGAATGGGATAAAGTTGCTTCTCTTGCGGAATAAGGAAATATATCCGCTGTTTTAGAAAAGTCAAATTAGAAATATCTAATTTATTGAAAAAAGAAAAATCCCGATTTCTGTTGATTTTCTGCAAACCTTATTGGAATAAAGCGGAATCGGGTTGTATATTATCAGCTGTATTTAAAAGAGAGGATGCAGAGAGCGCCGCGTATGAAATTTCTGATTTCGTTTTTGCTGTTTTTTACCGGAATTGTGCTGGGGCTGGCTGCGGCTGGAGCCGGGCTGGTGCTGGCGGTATCCGGAGCGGCGCAGGGCTGGCGCGCGGCGGGAATCTCTCCCGGTTTCTGGGGGTACATGATGCTTTCCGCCGCAAACGCGATGATGTCGGTCGGGATCATCCTTTCACTGGTCTCGGCGGGGAGCTCGGCGTGTCTGTGTCTTCTGAGTTTCATATTTAAAAGCTGGAGCCGTGCGGTTGTCGCCGGGGCAATGTGCGCCGGGTCGGTCTGCGTGTGGCTCTATTTACTGGAGTGCAAATTATGAACCAGTTCCGGATTGGGAGCGGATACGATGCGCACCGTTTCGCGGAGGGGCGTCCGCTTATACTCTGCGGGGTGACGATTCCGTATGACCGCGGGCTTGCGGGGCACAGCGATGCCGACGCCGCCGCCCATGCGCTGACCGACGCGCTGCTCGGCGCGCTTGCGCTGGGCGATATCGGCAAGATGTTCCCCGATACAGACGAGCGTTTCCGCGGCGCGGACAGCATAGTCCTGCTGAAGCAGGCGTTCGCCCGTCCAGAATTCGCAGAGTGGAGCATTTCCAACATTGACATTACGATCGTTGCACAGCGTCCGAAGATTTCCCCGTTTACCGCCGCCATGCGGGAGCGGATTGCGGAGGCGCTCGGCATTGCGGTCGATCAGATTTCCATCAAAGGCAAAACAACGGAGGGCATGGGCTTCTGCGGACGCGGTGAAGGCGTCGAAACTTACGCAACAGTCCTGCTCGAAAGAAAGTGAGTATTGACATGATTGAAAATGAAATCCGCCAGATACTTCTCGACCTCGGCGAAGATCCGGAGCGCGAAGGGCTGCTCAAAACCCCGGAGCGCGTCCGCAAAAGCCTTCAGTTCCTGACGCGCGGCTACAAACAGAATATTGACGAAGTGATCAACGGCGCAATTTTCAACGAGGACTGCGACGACATGATCATTGTCCGCGACATTGAGTTTTACAGCATGTGCGAACATCATATGCTTCCGTTTTTCGGCAAAGTGCACCTCGGCTACGTTCCGCGCGGCAAAGTCTTCGGCGTCAGCAAGCTGGCGCGTCTGGTGGACGTTTTCGCCCGCCGTCTCCAGATTCAGGAGCGCATGACGCGGCAGATTGCGGCGCAGATCATGGAAAGCATCATGCCGGAAGGCGTGGGCGTTGTGGTGGAAGCTCAGCATCTCTGCATGCTCATGCGCGGAGTGGAAAAACAGAATTCCGTCATGAAAACCTCCTGCATGCTCGGCAGTTTCCGCCGCGAGGAGGCAACGCGTCTTGAATTCCTCAATCTGATCAAGGGGTGAGTTATGCGCCTTCTGATTCAGCGTGCCGCAAAAGGCTCGGTTTCGATTGACGGCGAAGTGGTCGGACAGACCGGAAAAGGGCTTGTCGTTCTGGTCGGCGTGACGCATACGGATACCGTTGAGGACGCCGAATACCTGGCGAACAAATGCGTCAATCTGCGCATCTTCACCGATGAGAACGACAAGATGAACCTTTCTCTTCTGGACATCAAGGGCGGAATGCTTGCGATTTCCCAGTTCACGCTTTACGGAGACTGTGTGAAAGGGCGCCGTCCAGGTTTTGATCTTGCGGCGCGTCCGGAGATTGCGGAACCGCTCTATGAGAAGTTCGTGGAACTCGTGCGCAATCTCGGCGTGCATGTCGAGACCGGACGTTTCGGCGCGGATATGATGGTGGAGATTCACAACGACGGTCCCGTGACCTTCATGCTGGAGAGCCGCCCGAAATGAGACGCGTCGTCATTCTGGGTTCAACCGGCTCGGTCGGCGAAAGCGCGGTGCGTGTCGCCGCCGCCCTGCGCGACCGCATCCATGTGACCGGTGTGGTAGGGAACCGCAATGTGAAACGTCTGGCGGAACAGGCTGCTCTGCTCGGCTGTGAGTTCGCGGCGACAGGCTCCCCGGAACGTCTCGGCGAACTCGCGTCTGCGCTTCCGCCGTCATGCCGCGCATATGCGGGGACGGAGGCTGTTGCGGAACTGGTTCAGGCGGAGAATGTGGACATGATACTCTGTGCGATTGTCGGAACTGCGGGGTTCCCGCTGGTGCTTGCGGCGATTGACGCGGGCAAGGAAATCGCGCTTGCAAGCAAAGAGGTGCTCGTCATGGCGGGACGGCTCGTCATGGAGCGCGTCCGCGAAAAAAATATCCGCCTGATTCCGGTTGACAGCGAACACAGCGCGATTTTCCAGTGTCTTCAAGGACACGGCAATGTCCGCAATGTCGTTCTGACGGCGAGCGGCGGACCGTTCCGCAAATCGTCGAAGGAGGAGCTGGCGCGCGTGACCTGCGCCGATGCCCTGAAGCATCCGACCTGGAGCATGGGACCGAAAGTGACCATTGACTCGGCGTCGCTGATGAACAAGGCGCTGGAAATGGTTGAGGCGCATCATCTTTTCCATGTCGGTGCGGACCGGATCAAGGTGCTTGTTCATCCGCAGTCGATCGTGCATTCGATGGCGGAGTTCGAGGACGGCGCGTTTCTTGCGCACATGAGTGTGCCGGACATGCGTTTCCCGATTCAGTACGCGTTCACCTGGCCGGAGCGCTGCGACGGCGGACTGAAGCGTCTGGATCTGACCGCGCTTTCCGGGCTGACGTTCGAGAAGCCGGATATGGAGCGTTTCCCGTCGCTGGGTTACGGTTACGAGGCGATCCGCATGGGCGGAACCGCCGGCTCCGTGATGAACGCCGCAAATGAGGTCGCCGTTGAGCGTTTTGCAAAAGGCGAAATCGGTTTTACTGATGTTTTCCGTATCGTGGAACGGACCATGGAGCGTTTTGCCCGCGGCGGCGACGCAGGAATGGATGAAATCCTGGATGCGGATCATAACGCGCGCGCATTTGCGCGTCAAATCTAAAAAGGAGTTTTGAATGGATATCGGACATATTCTGTCGATCGTCGGATCGGCGATTTTTATGATTTTCTTTTTCGGTCTCTGCATTTTTGTGCATGAACTCGGACATTTCCTTGTCGCCAAATGGCGCGGGTTCCATGTGATCGCCTTTTCCATCGGGTTCCGCAAAATCTGGGGAAAGAAATACAAGGGCGTGGAATACCGCATCGGCTGGATTCCGTTCGGCGGATACGTCGATATTCCGCAGATTGATTCGACCGGAGAGGCAAAGGACGAAAACGGCAATCCGCTTCCGAAGGGCAAGCCGGTTGACCGCATTCTTGCCGCTGCAGCGGGACCTGTCTTCAATATCATTTTCGGGTTCATTCTCGCGGTTGCCGTCTGGATCGGCGGACTGCCGCAGGAGACGCCGAAGCTGTCAACTATCGAAGTCGCAACGATCGAGCAGGAGAGTCCGGAATACCGTGCCGGTCTGCGCGAAGGCGATAAAATTCTGAAGCTCAACGGCAAGACTTTCAACGCCACCTGGCGCGAATTCGTAACGGAGATACTCACGATTATCGGCGATGTGACGCTGGACGTGGAGCGCGACGGGAAAGTGATTCAGGTCACTTACCGTCCGGTTGTGAACAAGGCTGTCAGCCCGGTCGACGAGATTGCGTATCCGTTCTTCCGCCCGAAACTTCCGCTGCGCCTCTATCCCGAATCCGGTTCCGCCGCGGCGAAGGCCGGAGTGCTTGCTGGTGATGAGGTGATTGCCGCGAACGGACAGAAGATTGCCGGATTCGATGATCTTGAGATTTTCCTCTCTATGAACTCCGACAAGCCGTTCACTCTTACCGTGAAGCGCGATGGCAAACAGGTTGAAATCCCGAACATCGTTCCCGAACCGATGAAGGTTCAGGGACGCGACGGCGTTTACCGCATGGGGTTCACGTTCACCGCAAAAGACGGCGGAATGAAGATTGAAAAAGTTTCGCCCGGAATGCCTGCGGAGGCCGCAGGTCTGCTGCCCGGCGACGTGATTGTCAAGGCAGACGGCAAGCCGATTGCGAATCCCTCGCTTTTCCCGTCCACGCTCGGAGAAAAGGCTGTTCAGCTGACCGTGAAGCGCGGAGAAAAGGAACTGGAGCTCACTCTGGTTCCGCGCTTCATCCGCTTCACCACAATCGGCGTGGACTTTGTCTATCTGACGCATCCGACGCCGTGGAGCCAGTTTACGCATGTGATTGACATGACGGTTAAATCCTTGCGCAGTCTCGGCGTCAGCCTCGGCAACAAGCTCGGTCTGACGAAGGCGCACACCACGATCAAGCCCAGCCACCTGAGCGGCCCGATCGGCATCGGACGCGTCCTTTACATCTCGGTCTATCGCGGCTCGATCATTCAGGGGCTCAGCCTTGTGGTTCTGGTTTCGTTCAGCCTCGGACTCTTCAATCTGCTTCCGATTCCGGTTCTCGACGGCGGACACATTCTGCTTGCGATTCTGGAGCTGATTTTCCGCCGCCCGGTTTCGGCAAAGGTGCTGGAACCGATTATGATGGGCTTCATCGGACTGCTGGTTGCGTTCATGCTCTATGTTTCGTTCTATGACGTCCGCCGGGTGATCGGGTCGATTGCTCCGGAAGCAATCGGCATTGAATCGAAGACGCCCGCCACCGCGCCGGCCGCACCTGCAAAGGATGGAAAAAATGTCCAGAACGACAAGAAGGATTAACGTCGGTTCCGTCGCAATCGGCGGCGGGGCTCCGGTTTCGCTTCAGTCCATGACGAATACGCGCACATCGGATGCGCCGGCGACTCTTGCACAGATCCGCGAACTGGCGAATGCGGGATGTGACATTATCCGCTGCGCCGTTCCCGATGAAGATGCTCTCCGCGCTCTGCCGGAGATTCTCGAAGGGACTCCGATTCCGGTGATTGCGGATATTCATTTTGATTACCGTCTTGCGCTCGGCGCCATCAAAGCGGGGATCCACGGAATCCGCATCAACCCGGGCAACATCGGATCTGCGGATCGTGTCCGTGCCGTTGCCGAAGCCGCGGGTGAGGCCGGGGTTCCGATCCGCGTCGGAGCAAATTCCGGAAGTCTGCCGCATGGACTTTATGATTCCAAACTTGCCGCGGGGCTTGCTCCGCGTGATGCAATGGCGCAGGCGCTTGCGGAAGCGGCGCTCGGACAGGTGAAGCTGCTGGAGCAGTACGGTTTCCGTCAGATTAAAGTTTCTCTCAAATCCAGTTCGGTGGTGTCGACGGTTGACGCCTGCCGCCGGTTTGCGGAAATCAGCGATATTCCGCTTCACATCGGCGTTACGGAGGCGGGTGTCCCGGCAACGGGTCTCATCAAATCCGCGGTCGGTATCGGAGCTCTGCTGCTGGAGGGAATCGGCGAAACCATGCGAGTCAGCCTGACCGCTGATCCGGTGGAGGAGATCCGTGCGGGACTGCAGATTCTGGAAGCCGCCGGACTGCGCAAGCCGGAACCGGAATTCGTGTCGTGCCCGACGTGCGGACGCACGCGGATTGACCTGACCGGGCTTGCTTCCGAGGTCTATGAATACATTCAGTCGCTGAAGCGCGCGGGGCGCCATATCGGTTTCCGCAAGATTGCCGTGATGGGCTGTGTCGTGAACGGTCCCGGCGAGGCGCACGATGCGGACATCGGTCTTGCGGGCGGTGACGGCAAAGCTGTGGTTTTCAAATCCGGAAAAATCGTTGCAACGCTTCCCGAAACGGAAGCCCTTGAGCTTCTCAAGCGCGAGATTCTGGAACATTCCAGATAAAATAATTTTAAAAGCTGTGAAGCCTTGCCGTTTTTGTATGAACGGCAAGGCTTCAGTTTTCTGTTTCTTATGAAATTCAGAACTGATAGAGTGCGCAGGAGTATTCCTCCGGGAGCACGGCTTTCAGTTTAGCACCTTCCACAACGGCGGAACCTCCGCCGAAAATCTTCCGGACCGATTTCCCGAACGGGAGGTCAAATTCATATTCCGCATTCTCCGCGCCGTTGCGGTAGACCGCGATGAATCCTTCGCTGTAATCCGGAGCGACCGAGACGATTGCGCTCCAAGTTCCCTTCATCGGCATTTCGCCTTCGGATGTGGTAAGATATTTGTGGAATTTCCTGCGGTACGGGGCGATCATCGCATAGAACGCCTTCATTTCAGCCTGACGGTTCGCCGGGGTGTTGTCGATCACTCCCCAGTAGAGCGGCGAGGCGAAAATGGTGGTTCCGAGAATGTATTCGAGCGGGTAATCCGTCGCCTGCGGCATCATCTCGATTTCGCAATGGCTCGCGGGGGCGAACTTCAGCGTGTACCAGAGATTGCCGAGCGCCATGTACGGGTGATAGTAGCGGTGATCGGGAATATTGCGTCCGCGGTTTTCGAGGAAGAGGCGCCCGTAGTCGAGTCCGAAGTCGAAGTTCGGGCGTCCGCGGCGGGTGACGTCCATCGAAACGACAAGTCCCGGAATCTCTTTTTTGATTGCATCCATGAATGCGCGGTAGGCTTCATAATGCATCTGCGCATCGCCGAGGAGCGTGTTGTAATAGAAGAGGTGGTACATGTCGAATTTGAAATGGCGGATTCCATATTCGCGGTTGATTGCGACCAGCTTGTTTTTGATGTGCTCAAAGTAGCTGGGATTCATGAGGTCTGCGGAATAGTAGCCGCGTCCGTCGCCGACGTACTGTTCGACTGGCTGGTAATCCTTGTCGCGTGCGAGCCAGTTCCAGGGATTGGGTTCCAGCATGGTGTCGTGACACTCGGCGCCGTCCCACTGAACGACGCGCGGATCCTTGTAATCCATGCAGAGCGGATTGCACCAGAGCCCGATTTCGATGCCGTATCCGCGTGCGATTTCAGCAAGTTTGGTGAACTTGTTCGGGAACTTGATTTCGTCGATTTCCCCCATGAAGGCGGAGAACCAGCCGTCATCAATGAAGACAACGTTGACTCCGGCCTTTGCCGCTCCGTGAAGCTCTTTGGTGATCGCCTCTTCGGTGACGCCGAAGGTGAGGTCGGGCCAGGAGTTCGCGAGAACTTCGGTTGCGGTGCTTTCAGGATAATCGGAGTAGCGTTCGAGCCAGTAACGCTGAAGCCCGAAGTCGCGGGTCAGCCCGATGACAACGCCGTTTGCGCGGCGCGGTTCGTTCTTGCGGAGGTTGTCGAAGCCGAGTCCGAGCATCTCGACGGAATTGGCTTCCGGATTGTAAAGGAAGTCGTATTCGCACGGGATGGGCTGGGAGTCGGGCATGGGACCCTCTTTGTAGAGGAACATGCCGTTTCCGGTGCAGTAAGCGCCGGAGTTTTTGCCCGGTTTCGCGGGAGCCTTGATCATGCGGTGGTTCGACTGGTCGCTGCACGAATAAAAGTTGATGACTTCGACATCGCGAGCATCCGTATGGAAGCTGGCATTGACAAGCGTGGAATAGCAGACGGCCGCAAGGTTGGTCTCTGTCTCAAACGTATCATACCAGCGCAGCGCGGGGGCGTTCTGCCAGAAGAAACAGTGACGGGTCAGGGTGACAGGACCGTTCTTCCAGGAGAAGTTCCAGCCCTGCGGAGTCTGAACGGAGGCGGTCAGCTTGTAATCCGCAAGCACTTCGCGGTCGGCGACGAACTTCGGGGTTCCGGTGGAGAGCATGTTCTTTCCGGTCTTGAGGTCCGTGAAGGATTCAATACGGAAGAACGGTTCAAGCTCCACGCAGATTTCGACAAATGAATTTTTGAATGTGATCTGCATGACTGTTCCCTTTTTATTTGCTGCGGATGGAGTCGAAAACCTCTTTTTCATCGGGGACGAGGAGTGTGCCGTCATCGGCGAAAACATCATGGAACGGAATGCTGAGATCGGCGGTATTCATCATGCTTGCCCACGGAAAGACGGTCTGCGTTTTGCCGGAGACGAGTCCCCAGTTGATTGCGCTGACGTTGTTTTCCTTGAGAACCGGGAGGCAGTCGCGGAAGGTGCTTCCGGCGTGCCGCGCCATGTATTCGGAACAGAGCAGGGGGCGTCCGTCGGCAATGTTGCGGATGAAGTTGATGCGCTCGCGGAGCTCCGCGGGAGGATTGTAGGAATGGAAGGAGACTACTTCGGAGCGTTCGAACATGAAGCGGTTGATTTCATCGAAGCTTTTTGCGAAGTTCCATGGACCCGCGGTAATGGGCTGGTCGGGGGAGACTTCCTCCGCCCACTGGAAGACGTCGCGCAGAAGGGGAAGGGAGGCGGATTCGCGGAGTCCGGTCTTGGTGACGTGGTCGCCGGAAGAACCGTTTCCGGGTTCGTTGTAGAGATCCCAGAGTGCAATGCGGCTGTCATGCGCGAAACGGGTCAGAACGCCTTTGACGTAGCGCTCGAGACGCGGTCTCTGGGAGAGGTCGTCGGCCGCGCGGTTTCCGGGGGACTGAATCCAGCCGGAGTTGTGGGTGCGCGGAACAGGAGCGGGCTGCTTGCCGAGAGCAAATTCCGGTTTCCAGCAGTCATCGAAGAAAACGAACATGGTTTTGATTCCGGCGGCGTCGGCGATTTCGAGATACTGTTCCATGCGTTTGAGGAATCCTTCGGAATCCTGTTCCCAGAGAAGGTCGTGGAGGAAGACGCGCATGAGGTTCATGCCGATTCCTGCAGCGTATCCGAGCTCGCGCCGTATGGTTTCCGGGTCAAAGGTTTCCGCCTGCCACATCTCAAGCTGATTGATTGCGGTCGAGGGAATGAAGTTTGCGCCGAAGTACCATGTATTGTCCCATTTGAATTTTCTCATAACAGTCCTTTTTGTTTAATGTTGCTGTTGAAATCTATCATTGAAAGTGTTCTTTGCAAGCGTGTTTCGGACTGATTCGGCATTTTTCCGGAAAATCTTGCAAAAAAATCTGCGGAATATGTTGCATTCCTGTATTTTTAAGGTAAATTAAGACATCTTACGACTAATAAAGAGAAGGGATTCGGAAGTGAACCAGTTTCCTGAAGAAGATTTGGCAGCCGTTGCGCAACTGCGGAAAAACGGAATAGAAGTACCGGAATACTACAACTTCGCCTACGACGTGGTCGACAAATGGGCGGAAAAAGAGCGGAACCGTCTCGCGATGATCTGGGTGAACCAGCAGGGGCGCGAACGGAAACTCACCTATTTTGATTTCAGCCGCCTCTCCAACCAGGCCGCTAACCTTCTGTTCAAACACGGAGTTTCAAAGGGCGACCGCGTGTTTATCATGCTTCCCCGCATTCCGGAGTGGTGGATTTTCTCGCTGGCTCTGATGAAACTCGGCGCCGTGCAGTGCTCCTCTCCCTCTCTTCTGACTCCGGAGGATCTCCGCGGACGCCTGAACTACGGCAAATTCAAAGTCGTCATCAGCGACCAGGAAAACGCACACAAGTTCGATGAAATCTACGATGACTGCCCGCTCCTCAACTTCCGCATGATTGTGGACGGCGAGCGCAAGGGCTGGCTCAGCTATCCGCAGGAGATCAAGGGGATGCCGCTCTCCCGCCGCCGCGTCAAAACCCCGACCCAGGTCCGCACCAAGAGCTCCGACCCGCTGCTTCTTTCCTTCACCTCCGGGACGAGCAAGATGCCGAAGGTGGTTCAGCACACTCATGCGTATCCGCTCGGACACCGCATCACCGCGGAAATGTGGCACGGACTCAACAAAAACGACCTTCACTATTCCCTGAGCGACGCCGGCTGGGCGAAAAATCTCTGGGGCAACTACTTCGGCCAGTGGATTGTCGGCTGCTGCGTCTTCATTTACGATATCCGCGGCAAATTCATTCCGGATGAAATTCTTCCGATTCTGGAAAAATATCAGATCACTTCGTTCTGCGCGCCCCCGACCGTCTACCGCATGATTGTCATCAATGACCTCAAGCGGTTCGACCTCTCGGAACTGAAAAAATGCACCAGCGCGGGCGAAGCTCTGAACGTCGATACCATCCGTCTCTGGAAAGAGGGAACCGGACTCACCATCCGCGAGGCTTACGGTCAGACGGAAACGGTCTGCATGATCGGCAACTATATTGACATTCCGACTCAGCCCGGCTCCATGGGACAGCCCGCTCCGGGCTGGTTCATCGAACTTCATGACGACAACGGCAAGCCGGTTCCGCAGGGTGAACCCGGACGCATCGCAGTCAAAGTCGACCCCGAACACCGCCCGGTCGGTCTGATGGACAAGTACCTCTTCAATGAAGAGGAGAACACCAAGAGTTTCATCAACGGCTTCTACTACACCGGCGACAAAGCGTATATGAACGAGAAGGGCTACTTCTTCTTTGTGGGACGCAGTGACGATATCATCAAGAGTTCCGGTTACCGCATCGGACCTCTGGAAGTGGAAGAGGTTCTGATGTCGCATCCCGCCTGCTGTGAAGTCGCGGTCGTCGGCGCTCCGGATCCGATCCGCGGCGCCAAGGTCAAGGCGTATGTGATTCTCAACCCCGGCTACGAACCCACCGAGTCGCTGGTCCGCGAGCTTCAGCAGCACGCAAAGCACCACAGCGCTCCGTACAAGTATCCGCGTGAAATCGAGTTTGTGAAGACTCTGCCGAAGACCCTTTCCGGCAAGGTCAAACGCGATATTCTCCGCAAGCATGCGGAAACCGGGGAAGCGTGGTAATCCGCGCATGAACCTGCTGATCATCCGTCCCGAAGACCTCTCCCCGGAACGCCGCTTCACGGTGACCGGGGAGCGTGCGGAGCATATCCGCACCGTGCTCCGGGCGAAGATTGGCGACCCCGTCAAAACCGGATTCCTGAACGGTAAAACCGGAGTTTCAACTCTGCTTGAGCTGGAAAAAGGACGCGCCGTTCTGGAAGCCGGAGTGTTTGCCGCGGAGCCTCCGAAACCGCTTCCGCTTTCGCTGATCGTCTCTCTGCCGCGTCCGCAGAGCTTCAAAAAAGTGCTTCATTTTGCCGTTTCCTCCGGCATCAAACAGATCATCTTCACCCACTCCGCAAAAGTCGAAAAAAGCTATTGGAACAGCACGGTTCTTGTACCGGAATCCATTCATGCGGAGGTGATTGAGGGATTGGAGCAGGGCTTTGACACGGTCATGCCCGAAATTCGTTTTTACCGTTATCTGAAAGAATTCTTTGCCGATGCGGAGACTTTGTTTCCACCGGATTCTCTGAAAATCATTGCGCATCCCGGCCGTTCTGCCGAAACTCTGCCTTCAGGAGCTCCGCACACCGTTCTTGCGATCGGGCCCGAGGGCGGTTATGTCAATTCTGAAGTTGAAGCATTTGCCTCCGCCGGTTTTATTCCCGCCGCCTTCGGTTCACACATCCTGCGCGTGGAATTTGCCGCCGCATTCATTGCCGGCTTTCTGATGCACCGCTGAAAGTGCAAAAAAAAACGGACTTGCCGTTCTGACAAGTCCGTCTTCTGGAAATCAGGAATTCTGATTACTTGTTGATGTCGAGCAGTTCCACTTCAAAAATCAGCATCTGATCGGGGCCGATGAGCTGACCTGCTCCGCGTTTGCCGTAGGCGAGGGCGGCGGGGATGAAGAGTTTGAACTTGCTGCCGACCTGCATAAGCTGCAGCGCTTCGGTCCAGCCGGCAATCACGCCGCTGACCGGGAATGTCGCGGGTTCGCCGCGCTTGACGGAGCTGTCGAACACCGTGCCGTCGGGGAGCGTGCCGGTGTAGTGAACGGTAACCGTGCTCTCTCTGGTCGGTTTGTCGCCGCTGCCCTGCTTGAGAACCTTGTACTGGAGTCCGGAATCCGTGGTGACGACGTCTTTGTCCTCTTTGTTCTTGGCGAGGAATTCGGCTTCCTGTTTCTGGTTTTCGGCGCCTGCCGCGGCGGCCTGTTTTTCTGCGGCGGCACGGAGTTCCATCTGGAATTTGCGCATGAGTTCCATGAACTCCGGTTCGTCAATCTGCGGCTTTTCGCCGTTGTACATGTCGGTGATGCCCGCGATCGCGGCTTCGAGGTTGATTGCAACCGGAAGCTTTTTGAAGGACATTCCGATATCCATTCCGAGACAGTAGCTGGTTTTGTCGCTGTCGTTCTGAAGATTTGCCATGATTATTCCTTTTGTTGGGTTTCGTATACCATACTTGCGATTGGCGCGGATTCAAGCCGCGTTTCGTTTTTTCAGAGAAATCTTCCGGTGCGGCTTTCCGGATTTGCGCGGATCTGTTCCGGCGTTCCTGCGGCGACGATGCGTCCGCCCTCGGTTCCGCCGCCCGGACCCATGTCGATGATGAAATCGGCGCTGCGGATGACGTCAAGATCATGCTCAATGACGAGAACCGTTGCGCCGCTGCCGATCAGTTTCTGGAAGACTCCGAGGAGCGTGCGGACGTCCAGGGGATGCAGACCGATGGTCGGCTCATCGAAAACAAAAACGGTATCGGATTGACCGCGTCCCATTTCGCTGGAAAGTTTGAGCCGCTGGGCTTCGCCGCCGGAAAGACGCGGAGTCTCCTCTCCGAGAGTCAGATAGCCGAGTCCGAGTTCCTTGAGCGTGTTCAGCCGCTGGTGCACAAGTTTCAGATTCCCGCAGACTTTGAGGGCGGAATTAACGTCCATGTCCATCAGTTCGGGAAGCGAGACGGAGCCGTCCGCAACCGGCAGCCGCACCGTGTCCGCCTCTTTCGCATAGCGCGAGCCGCGGCAGTCGGGGCAGGGGATTTGGACATCGGGAAGAAACTGCACGTCGAGGCTGATCTCCCCTGTTCCGTCGCAGGTCGGGCAGCGCAGTTTCCCGGTGTTGTAGGAGAAGTCTCCCGGTTTGAATCCGCGTGCTTTGGCATCGGGCGTCTTTGCAAAGATTTTGCGGAGCTCATCATGAACATTCGCGTAGGTTGCGACGGTGGAGCGGACGTTGATCCCGATCGGAGTGGCGTCAATGAGCTTGACTTGCCGGATGCCTTCCGCGTTGACAGCCCGCACGTGCGCGGGCAGACGTCTGTCGGCGATTTTCGCTTCAAGCGCGGGAATGAGGCTCTCCAGAATGAGCGTGGTTTTACCCGAACCGGAAACGCCTGTGACAACGGTCAGCCGCCCTTTGGGAATATCCGTTTCCAGCGGCTGAACGGTGTGGATCGCTCCGGTGGAAAGGCGGATGCGTCCTTCGCGGAACAGTTCCGCTTCCGGAGTGCGGGGGCGTAACGGGGCTTTTGAGCCGCCGGAGAGGAACGGTCCGATCAGGGATTGCGGGTTCCTGGCAATTTCCGCAATTGTTCCTTCCGCGAGAACGCGTCCGCCTTCAGCTCCGGCTTTGGGGCCCATTTCAATCATCCAGTCGGCCTCCGCGAGCACCTGCGTATCGTGGTCGACGAGGATGACGGAATTCCCGTCCGCAATCAGATCGTGCATGACGCCGGTCAGCCCCGCGATGTTTACGGGATGCAGTCCGATGGAGGGTTCATCGAGGACGTAGAGAACTCCGGTCGTCCGGTTGCGGACTGCGCGCGCAAGCTGCATTCTCTGGCGTTCTCCCGTGGAGAGCGTGGCGGAGGCTCGGTCGAGCGTCAGATAACCGAGCCCGAGGTCAAGCAGCCGCCGCGCCGCATCGTGGAAGGATTCGCAGATGTTTTCCGCCATTGTCCGCATCGGCGCGGGCAGGGAGGCGGGGACTCCGCGCACCCAGACGGAAAGCTCGGAAAGCGTCATGCGGCATGCCTGATCAAGTGAAATTCCGCGCACGAGCGGCGCGCGGGCGGCGCTGGAGAGACGGCTTCCGCCGCATTCGGGGCAGATCTCCTGTTTGAGGAAGCGTTCGACGCGTTTCATGCCGCTTTCGTCCTTGACTTTCGCAAGGGCGTTTTCCACGGTGTAAACGGCGTTGTAGTAGGTGAAATCGAGTTCGCCTGCGGTATCGGAATTCTTTGCCTTGTAGAAAATATGTTTTTTGACGGCAGGCCCGTTGAAGACAATGTCGCGCTCCTTTTCGGTGAGTTCGGAGAACGGGACATCGGTGCGGACGCCCATTGCGCGGCAGACGTCGGTCATAAGCGACCACATCAGCGTGTTCCAGGGTGCGACAGCGCCGTCGTCGATGGAGAGCGATTCATCGGGAACGAGCGTTGCGCGGTCAACCGTCCGCACAAGCCCTGTGCCGTCGCACTTCGGGCAGGCTCCCTGACTGTTGAATGCAAGCTGTTCGGCGGAGGGCGCATAGAATTCTGCTCCGCAGACCGGACAGTGCAGGGGCTGTTCCGCAGCAACTGCGAGCGCCGGTTCCAGGTAATGTCCGTTCGGGCAGCGGTGGTGTGCGAGACGCGAGAACATCAGGCGGAGACTGTTCAGCAGTTCCGTTCCTGTCCCGAATGTGCTGCGGATTCCCGGAACGCCCGGTCTCTGATGCAGCGCAAGCGCGGCGGGAACATAAAGAACTTCATCGACCACCGCTTTTGCCGCCTGCGTCATGCGGCGGCGGGTGTAAGTCGAGAGGGCTTCCAGATAACGGCGCGAGCCTTCCGCATAGAGGACGCCGAGTGCAAGGGATGATTTGCCCGAACCGGAAACTCCGGAGACTGCAACGATTCTGTTCAGCGGAATATCAACGTCGATGTTTTTCAGATTGTGAACACGGGCGCCGCGAACCTTGATGTGATCAACCATCAGTAAAGCTCCCAGGGAACGGAGCGCATTTCATAGTTGTCCCAGCCGTTGTGTTCATAGAATACCTTCATGAGGAAGAGACCCGCGGCGGGGGCGGTGTCGCGTGCGCTGGAGCGGTTGCGCATTTCCAGCATTTCCGGAATAATTTCGGGCGGCAGACGGTTGCGTCCGATTTCCGCAAGCACGCCGACCATGCTGCGTACCATTTTGTAAAGGAAGCCGTCGCCGATGAAATGAATGCATTTCAACGAGCCGCATTCATAGATTTCGGCGCGGATGATTGAGCGAACCGGGTCGTCATATTTTTTCGATTCGACGGCGAAGCTGGTGAAGTCGTGTGTGCCGCGGAGATAGTCGAGCGCGGTCTGGACGGCGGCGATGTTCTGGAAATCGAAGAGCCGCCAGCTCCAGCGGGATGTAAACGGATTGACTTCGCCGCTGTTGATGACATAGACATACGATTTGCCTTTTGCTGCAAAGCGCGCATTGAATTCGGGCGGAACGACTTCCACGGAACGGATGCGGATATCGTCGGGAAGCAGGCGGTTCATCGCCTTCAGGATTTTCCAGTCGGGAATGTTGCGGCGTTCCGGCGCGCGGAAAGAGGCGACCATGCCGAGCGCGTGGACGCCGGAATCGGTGCGGCTGCTGCCCTGAATGCGGATTGGAATGTTGCCGAAAAGCCGTCCGAGCCGCTCTTCGATCGCCTGCTGGACGGCGAGTCCGTTCGGCTGAGTCTGCCAGCCGTGGTAGTTGGTGCCGTCGAAGGCGATTTCCATTTTGAAAGTGAGCTGTTCTTCCATTTCAGTCCCGGATGATGATGATGCGGTGGTGCTCGTCATCGGTGTGCGCAATTTCGATATTGATCGCGTCCGGCGGATAGAGATCCTCCGCGCGTTCGGGCCATTCGATGAGAGAGATTGCGTTCGGGGCAAACAGGAAATCGTCGATTCCGAAAGCTAGTGCGGCGTCCGAATTGTTGATGCGGTAGAGGTCCATGTGGTAAAGCATTTTGCCGTCGCCGTAAGGATATTCCTGAACGATGGTGAAAGTCGGGCTGGAGACGGGGTCGATGATGCCGAGTCCGCGAGCGAATCCGCGGGTGAATGCCGTTTTGCCCGCACCGAGATTTCCGCGCAGGAGAATGATGGTTCCGGGCTTGGTTTCAGACGCGATCCGCGCCGCGAGCGCCTCGGTTTCCTCGGGGGAGTGGGTGTCAAACTGTTTCATGGAAGTGATCGAATCCTTTCTTTGTCAAAACCGGGAGTCCGGAAATATTTCCGGGAATCCCCCGCGTGAATTTACCCATTGGCGTCAGATGCGGAAAGGCGCTGCGAAGAGTTTCCGCTGCATCCGGAGCAACGGCGCAGATCAGTTCGTAATCTTCACCGTCGCAAAGAGCATCTTCCGTTGTCGCCCCATCGCGGAGCGGAATGGAAGCGCAGTCGAATTCCAGCGCAAGACCGGAGTCGAGCGCCATCCTCCGGGCGTCTTTGAGCAGCCCGTCGCTGACGTCCATCATCGCATGAACTGCTTTGCACTGCCCGAGGAACTGACCCTCGCGCAGACGCGGTTCGAAATCCAGATGATGCTCCGTTTCGAAGGAACGACCGTAACATCCGGTTCCGCAGAGCAGGTCGCCCGGGCGCGCCGTGCGCCGGAGCTTGACGGTTCCCGGGGCGGAATAACCGAAAATGGAAAGAGTGAAAACTGCGCCGGGCGAGGGGAGCGAAGAGATGTCGCCGCCGACCACGCACATTCCATATTTTTCGCATGCTTTCTGCACTCCGCGGTGAAACTCCGCAAGAAATTCCGGAGAGAGGGGATTCATGGCTGCAGTCAACATGGCGTAAGCGGGGGAGCCGCCCATTGCGGCAATGTCGCTGACGTTCCGTTTCACCAGTTTCGCCGCAATGCGTTCCGGCGGTTCTCCGGGCAGAAAATGGACGGATTCGATGACTTGATCGACCGCGGCCAGAAGCAGGAGTTCCGAATCCGGAAGATGAATGACGGCACAGTCATCGCCCGGTCCTTCCGCAACCTCGGGGCGTTGCGGGAAAACGGTTTTCAGATCTGCAACGAGCTTTTCCTCATCCATGACCGTTACACTCTTTCCACGAGAAACCTGGAAGGATCGAGCGGCTTGACGAGACGCACCAGCGTTCCGGTCGGCAGTTCTTCATCGGCGACGGCCGTGACTTCGCGTGTCTCTCCGCGCACGGCGACGGTCACTTTTCCGCTGGCGGAGCGTCCGGCGGGAATGTTCATGTAGACGGTTCCGTTGAGTCCCGCCATATCCTGAGCGGAGATGTTTCCGGAGTGCTGGAGTTTCAGCATGAGCCAGACCGCGAGGGCGGTAAGGAACATGGCGAAGAGCCCGATGAGGAGCGCGGCGAGAAAACCGATCCATCCGTGGTGTCCCCAGACGACGCCGACCCAGCCGAACATTGTGACAAATGCGAAAATGGATTTGATGCTGATGAACTGAAAGTCGGTGAATCCGGTGTCGACATGTTCGAGCGTGTCAAACGTGCCGTCCGGCGCGGTATCGGGTGAATCGACTCCGCTGATTTCAAACGAGGAGAAAATGAGCGAGATGAGGAAGAAGATTGTTCCGCCGATCGCCGCACACCAGTAAAGGGTCATGGCGATGTCTCCCGCAAGAAAAGTTCCGATGCTGTGCACTGTTTCCTGAATCATAGTCACCTCCGTTTAGTGTCTGAACATGAAATAAACTGCTCCGGTCAGGCAGAGTGCCGCCCAGACGTAATCGAGCTTGAAACCCTCCTTCATGTAGAGAATGGAGAAGGGCACAAAGACCGAGAGCGTAATCACCTCCTGCATGATCTTGAGTTGCGCGAGTGTCAGCCCGCCCGCATATCCCATCCGGTTCGCGGGAACCTGGATCAGATATTCGAACAGCGCAATTCCCCAGCTCACGAGCGCCGCGATGTACCAGGGCTTGGAGGACATGTCCTTCAAATGCCCGTACCAGGCGAACGTCATGAACAGATTGGAGCAGACCAGCAGAAGTCCGGTAGTAACTATAACAGGCATATTTATTTTTTCAACCCTTTTTGATCTAAAAGATTTAAACTTATCAGCAGATCCGCCGCGCGCCGCAGAGCTGGATCCGTTTCCGGGGAATGTTCCGGTGTTTTCGACTGGTTTTCTATCCTGATTTGCGGAATGATTTTTTCGTATGGTACATCGGCGGCACCTTTCGGCGGACGGGGCATGAGCCAGCCGCGGGAGCCGACATTCACCAGTTCACGCGGATAGGGGCGTCCCGCCGTCGGTTCCCCGATTCCGATTCCGCGGTGCGCGGCCATCAGCTTTGCTGCAAGAATTTCAGGCGCTCCGCAAGTCTTTGAACTTAAAAGAATTGCTGTGTGGACCGGCGGTTCCGCAAGCAGTTTTTCAAACACATTGTCATCCCAGATTCCCCCGCTGCAGTTGCGGAGGTCGAGGATGAGACCGCTTCCGTTCGCCGCGTCGCGGTAAATACGGAGCAGTTCGCGGAACGCTTTGGCGCTGAGGGTGTTGATTTGCAGACAGTGGGGTTCGTTCTGCCGTCCGGATACGGAGAATTCCTGTGCGGTTTTTTCTTGCGGCGGAACGGGTTCCGGCTTTTCCGCCGGTTCGATTCCTCGGCGCAGGGCATGCATGGCGCCGGCAAGCGCGCGCTCCGCATCCGTCCGGTTCAGAGAATCCGTGAATTCCGGAACGCGCTGTTTCAGCGTTTCAAAGAGCGTGTTGAACTCCTGCTGAAACGCCGGTTGGAACTGAAATTTTTCCGTTTTCCCCGGTGCGTTTGCAGCCTCCTCTCCGGAGAGAGAAAGGAGCAGACTGAGTGCGAGGAAAACGGAGAAGTGTTTCATATTCAATGAGTTATTTGAGTTTTGCAAGTTCCGCCTGGATGGCCGCGTCGGCTTCTTCAACCTTGCGGCTCTGTTCGGCGCGGAAGGCTTTGAGTTTTGCCGCGAGTTCCGGATTGGAGAGCGCGAGCATGGAAATTGCGAGCAGAGCCGCATTTTTTGCTCCGGCTTTTCCGGCAGTGACGGTTGCCACGGGAATTCCCGGGGGCATCTGAACCATTGCGAGAAGCGCGTCGAATCCGTTGAACGGTTCACAGGCCATCGGGATGCCGATGACGGGGAGGGTGGTGTGCGCCGCGATCACTCCGGCGAGGTGCGCGGCCATTCCGGCGGCGCAGATGATGACCTTGATTCCGTTCGCTTCCGCGGTTTTAGCGAAATCGGCGGCGGCGTCCGGGGTGCGGTGCGCGGACATGACGCGTGCGGTGAATTCAACATTGAAGCTGTTGAGCGTATCGAATGCGCCTTTGAGCGAGAGCAGATCGCTTTTGCTGCCCATGATGATGGCGATTTCGGGCATGGAAATGTTCCTTTCTAAAAAAGACGCGCCGTCGCAGTGGACGGCGCGCAGATTCTCTTCCGGACGGGGAGGATCACTCCTCGTTTGCCGGATGATTGTGTCTCATTCTGATTTCGCCGTTTTCGCGTCTTGCGGCTTCTTTTGCAGCGATGATTTCCTGCATGAAATCATCGGACTTCGCATCGAAGTTCGCGGCGAGTTTTCCTTCGGCGATTTCGAGGAGAGCCACATCGAGGTGGTTCTCGTCCTTGCAGCGCACCATCGGGCGCATTCCGTAGGCGAGTTCCGTGGCTCTTCTGGAAGCGAGGAGGATGAGTGTTTTTGCATCCGGGACAACTTTTTTTGCCCGTTCCAGATATTCGTTGTTCATGGTATCCGTTTCTCCTTATCAGTAGTCAATGACGTTGCGGTGTTTCTCGATCGTCGAGAGATCGCCGCTCATGATGACCTGATAGTTACGTTCAAAGTCGTGTGCCGCGTCGAGGATGTAGCGTTCTGCGAGCGGGAGACGTTTCGCATCCTTCTTGGCGTCGCGCAGCATCAGGAGGGAGACGAAGACGAAGGTTTCGTTCTCGACCAGATTTCTGGCGCGGAGGTCGTGGTATGCGGAATCCTTTTTGTCTGCGACGAACTGAACCGCCTCTTTCTGCTTGGCGAACATTACGCCGACTTTCTTGAGGAGAGCCGGGTCGAAGCCTTCGCAGGACATTTCGAGCATTTCGGAGATGATCGGGTCAAGCACGCGCTGCATGATGCCGCCGATTGCCGCGACAACCTGGAGCTGGGTGGTGCCTTCGTAGATATTGGTGATGCGGGCGTCGCGATAGTAGCGTTCCACATCGAAGTCGTGCATGTAGCCGGTTCCGCCGTGGATCTGGATGCTGTCGTAAGCGACCTGGTTTGCGATTTCCGTTGCGAGCGCTTTGCACATCGGGGTGAGAACGGCGGCGACTTTGGAGTAGAACTTCGCCTTTTCGCTGCGTTCATCCTGTGCGACGTAAGCATAGCGGAGGTCAACCATGCGGGTGGTCTCGTAGAGGAGAGCACGGGCGGCGGTGACTTTGATTTTCATCTTGGCGAGCATGTCGTAGATCGCGGGGAACTGGTCGATGCTCTGCTTGAACTGGACGCGTTCGGAAGCGTATTTTTTCGCTTCGCGGTACGCGGCTTCCGCAATGCCGAGCGCCTGTCCGCTGATGGCGACGCGAGCACCGTTCATCAGGCTCATGACGTACTTGGTCAGACCGCGGCGTTCCTGTCCGCAGAGTTCCGCGGGGACGTTGTTGTACTGCAGTTCGGCTGTCGGAACGCCGTGGATGCCGAGCTTGTGCTCAATGCGGCGGACCTTGAGTTCCGGGCAGGCTTCGCAGATGAACATGGAGAGACCGCGTCCGTCGACGGTTCCCTCTTTGGAACGTGCGAGGACGAGGTGAATCTTGGAGCATCCGTTGGTGATGAAGCGCTTCATGCCGTTCAGATACCACTTGCCGTCTTCGCCTTTGGTGGCTTTGAGGCGGACGGACTGGAGGTCGGAGCCGGAATCGGGCTCGGTGAGGTCCATGGAGCCGTCTGCTTCGCCGGAAGCGAAACGCGGGAGGTATTTCTGACGCTGTTCTTCGGAACCGAATTCGCAGATGGTTTCCGCGATGTCCTGAAGACCGATGAGGTTCTGAAGGGAGGCGTCGGCGCGTGCGACCATTTCCGTCATCATTGTGTAGATGGTGGTCGGGAAGTTGAGTCCGCCGTACTGACGGGGGAGCATGACGCCCATGACGCCCGCATCCTTGAGATCCTGCAGGTTCTTGTCGGTCAGCGGATGGTACTTGACCACGCCGTCCTTGAAGGTCGGGCCTTCTTCATCGACCTGGCGGGAACGGGGAGCGATGCGCTCGCCGGTGATCTCGCCGATTTCGGTCATGACGCGCTTGTAGTTGTCCATTGCGTCCTCGTAGTTCTCGGGGGCGTAATCGAACTGCTCCGCCTGTTTGTAATCGTTTTCGCGAAGCGCGACGATCTCTTCCATATCCAGATTCTTGAGCGTGAACATCAGGTCCGGATTATCGGTAAAAAAGTTGGACATTCTCTATTCTCCTCACGCTTTGGCTTTGTAGGCTTTGATCATCATCGGGATGACCTGGTTGAGGTCGCCGACGATTCCGTAGTGCGCGACCGAGAAGATCGGCGCGGCGGGATCGGTGTTGATCGCGATGATCTTTTTGCTTTCGCTCATGCCGGCGCAGTGCTGGACGGAGCCGCTGATGCCGCAGGCGATGTAAAGTTTCGGACGGACGGTGACGCCTGTCTGACCGATCTGGTGGTCGTGGTCAATCCATCCAGCGTCGACTGCCGCGCGGGATGCGCCGACTTCGCCGCCGAGAACCTGAGCAAGTTCGTGGATGAGCTTGAAGTTTTCCTTGGAGCCGACTCCGTAGCCGCCGGCGACGATGATCTGTGCGCCTTTGAGGTTCACGGTCTTGTCCTGGCGGACGCGCTCAATGACCTTGACGACGGTTTCCGCCTGAGTGAGGGCGACGTCGACTTTGACGATTTCGCCGGTGGCGCCGGCTTTGGGTTCCGCCATTTTCATGACGCCTTCGCGAACGGTGACCATCTGCGGATCGTCCCAGGTGTTGACGATGGTTGCGATGATGTTGCCGCCGAATGCGGGGCGGATCTGCATGAGTTTGTTCTTGTAGAACTTCTTGTTGACCTTGTCATCGAAGTCGTCGATTCTGAGGTCGGTGCAGTCTGCGGTGAGTCCAGCGAGCTTTTCGGAGGAGATGCGCGGGGCGAGTTCACGTCCCTTCATCGTTGCGCCGAAGAGCAGGATGTTCGGTTTGTGTTCGCGGATGAGATCCATAATGACCTTGGCGAACGGGAGAACCGTGAACGGTTCGAGACGCGGGTCGTCTGCGAGGAAGACCTTTTTGCATCCGTATTCGAAGAGGGTTTTGCAGCAGTGTTCGACATTGGAGCCGAGGAGGACGCCTTCGACGTCGACTCCGAGCTGGGCGGCGAGTTCCGCGCCCTTGCTGACGAGTTCCAGACTGACGTCCGCGATCTTTCCGCCTTCCTGCTCAATAAAAACCCAGACATTTCCAATTTGTTCAGACATGTTAATCACCCTAATGTATGGTCTTCAATGAGTTCGTGAATGAGGTTCGTGACCCCGGTGTCGGTGGCTTCGACGGCTTTGTAGTCGCCGGCAGTCAGAACGACGCTCTGAATCTGTTTGACTTTGGTCGGGGAACCGGCAAAGCCGATGCGGTTCGGAGCGGCTTCGACATCCGCCGCGCTCCACGCCTGGATCAGAAGATCTTTTGCGGCGAGCTTTTCGATGTCTTCCGCAGTTGCGGCTGCGCCGAGATCGAGTTTGCTTTTCGCCTTTTTGTACTTCATGATGCGGGTTGCGTTTTTCGGACGCGGCTCGTTGGCGTCAATGACGGTGAAGAGCGCGGGAGTGGGGGTCTCAAGAATCTCGTAGCCGCCTTCGATGGCGCGGCGGGCTTTGACGGTCTTTTCATTGAGATCGAGGACTTCTTCCACATAGGAAATCTGCGGGAGATGAAGTTTTTCCGCAATCTGGGGACCGACCTGCGCGGTGTCGCCGTCGATGGCCTGACGTCCGCAGAGAATGAGGTCGAATTTGCCGATTTTAGCGGCGCATTTGCTGAGCGCATAGCTGGTGGCGAGGGTATCCGCACCGGCGAACGCACGGTCTGTGAGAAGGACCGCGTTATCGGCTCCTCTGCAAAGCGCATCGCGCAGAACTTCTGCGGCGGCCGGGGGACCCATGGTCGCAACGGTAACTTTTGCCTGATAACGGTCTTTCAGCTGAAGCGCCAGTTCCAAAGCATTGAGGTCTTCCGGGTTGAAGATCGCGGGGAGAGCCTGTCTGTTGACGGTTCCGTCCGCTTTCATCGCGTCTCCGGTAATGTTTTGGGTGTCCGGCACCTGCTTCACAAACACAACGATTGTGTAGCTCACGGGATACTCCTTCTTGTTAATTGCCGTTTGAAAAAATCAAACTTCTTTATTTTCAACTAGATTCCTAATTTGATACTATAACCCCATTTTCGCAAAAAACAACTGCGCAACGAAAAAATATTTTACCGAATCGCGCGTTTTTGCGCAAAAAGGAAGTCCAGACCCTCGTCATCCGCGAAAAACGGGTCCCAGACATTGTGGTTGACTCCCGCCAGTTCATGGTAGACGACATGCGGATTTCCCGCGTCCCGGAGTGCTTTCGCCATGTTCCGCGAACGGACAACCGGAACGGCGCTGTCTTCGTCGCCGTGAATCAGATAGAATGCGGTGTTGCGCAGATTCGGCGCCTGCGCAGTATCTCCGCCTCCGCACATGGAAGCGGCGGCGGCAAACAGTTCCGGGCGACGGCTGACCATATCGAAGACCGCATAACCGCCCATTGACATGCCGAGCGTATAGATGCGTTCACGGTCGATATCGAACTCTTTGAGCTTGGCGTCGAGGAGTCCGAGCGCGAGCTTCATATGGCGCGACGGTTCCGGCGGCAGCGTGTGAGATTCGGATTCCCAGGGAACGTCGACCCACTTGCAGTTTTCGCGGCACTGGGGCATGATGACAATTGCTTTCAGATTGTGGCGTTCGCAGTACGAGGCGAGCGGTGGCGCGCCGATCCGGACTTGAAGGAAGTTGTCGTCTCCGCGCGAGCCCGCACCGTGAAAATAGTAAACGAGAATGAATTTGCCCGGCTTGTCCGCTCCGTGAATGTACTGGCAGAAC
The DNA here is from genome assembly GCA_900549415.1 of uncultured bacterium. GTDB lineage: Bacteria > Verrucomicrobiota > Lentisphaeria > Victivallales > UBA1829 > UBA1829. Next base: position 95,483 of record URNX01000001.1, on the reverse strand, counting down.
GGGAGCGTGTCGCCGTTTTCCCCCTGATAGATGAACTGCCCGATGCCGAGCTTCTGAATCAGTTCCGGTTTCTGGGCGAGTTCATTTTCGCTGTTATGAATGGAGATCACAGGAGAACATTTCCTTTCCGGTTTCGAGTTCGAGCACCTGAAGATGCCCGTTCTCGTACCAGCCGAACGAAGCGGGATTTCCGCCTTTCGGGAGCGAGATGGAACCGGGGTTGAACGCGATAAGACCGTTCTCAAGCCGTTCCAGCTGAGGAAGATGCGTATGCCCGTAAGCCAGAACGGTTCCTTTTGCGACCGGGGGAGGAACCGAGGGGTTCCAGTGGTGACCGTGGGTCAGGAAAAATTTGAAGCCGTCCGCGAAAAGAGTGGAGAATTCCGCCATGATCGGGAATTCCAGGAGCATCTGATCGACTTCGCTGTCGCAGTTCCCGCGAACGGCGATGATCCGCTCTTTTTCGGCGTTGAGCATCGGCACGACTTTCGGCGGTGCATAGTCCGGACGGAGCGGGTTGCGGGGACCGTGATAGAGGGCGTCGCCGAGCAGAACAAGCTGCTCCGGCTTGCGCGCGTCCTTCTGTTTCCAAAGCTGAGCGAGGCTCTCGGGAGAGCCGTGAACATCGGAGAAAAACAGAATCTTCATATCCGGTCCCTCTGTGATTACTGGTACTTTTCGAGTTCCGCTTTGACTTTTGCCGCGAGGAATTCGGCGGCTTTGTCGAGCGGGACGAGTTCGGAGTCGCGGGAGCCGCGGATCTTGAATTCCATCGAGCCGTTTGCAATGGTCTTCGGGGAGATCACGGCGCGGAGCGGAATGCCGAGAAGGTCTGCGTCGCTGAACATGGAGCCGGCTTTTTCGCCGCGGTCGTCGAAGAGCACTTCCACTCCGAGTTTCTGAAGTTCCTGATAGAGTTTTTCGGAAACTTCCATGACGTTTTCCTTATCGGGCGTGATTGCGCAGATTTCGACATGATAGGGGGCGACGGACATGGGCCAGATCGGACCGTAGTCATCGTGGGAATCCTCCACGAGAGCCGCCATGGTTCTGCCGATGCCGATGCCGTAGCATCCCATGATCATCGGGTGGGACTTGCCCTCTTTGTCGAGGTATTCGCATTTCATCGGGGCGGAATATTTGGTCCCGAGCTGGAAGATGTTTCCGACTTCGATACCGCGCTTCATCTGGAGCGGTTCGCCTGTGACCGGGCAGGGGTCGCCTTCGCGGACGGTCGCAATATCGGCGACGATTGCGTCCTTGAGGTCGCGTCCGTAGTTGAAGTTGATGTAGTGGAAGCCCGCTTCATTGGCGCCGACGACGAGGTTCGAGGTGCCTTCGATGGAGCGGTCGACAACGATGACCGCTTTTTTCGGGTCGATTCCGACGGGGGAAGCATAGCCGGGAACGGCTCCAGCATCGAGAATCTGCTGGTCGTTCGCAAATGCCAGCTCCTTGATTTTGAGGAGGTTCTGCAGCTTGGTTTCATTAACCTCGAAGTCGCCGCGGATGAGAACGAAGATGAGGCGTTTGTCGGAATCCGTGTAGAAGACAGCCTTTCCGGTGTTTTCCGGTTTGACGTTCAGAAATTTGGCAACGTCTTCAATCGTTTTGGAGTGCGGAGTTGCGACTTTTTCCATCGGCAGTTCGGGTGCGCGTTCAAATTTGATTGCGGAGACTGCGATTTCGCGGTTCGCCTTGTAGCTGTGACCGTCGGGAGAGACAAACAGAGTGTCTTCCCCGCAATCGGCGACGGACATGAATTCATGGGAGACATTGCCGCCCATCATGCCGGAGTTCGCCTTGATTGAGAGGACGTGCTGGAGACCGACGCGGCGGTAGATGTTGACATACGCCTGGTGAACCTGCATGTAGTATTCTTCCAGAGACTCCTGGGAGGTGTGGAAGCTGTAGGCGTCCTTCATGGTGAACTCGCGGACGCGGATGAGACCTGCGCGCGGGCGCGCTTCGTCGCGGTATTTTGTCTGAATCTGGTAGGCCATGAGGGGCAGCTGCTTGTAGCTGGTGACCTCGGTGCGGACAAGGTGAACGATTGCTTCTTCGTGGGTCATTCCGAGGAGCATGTCCTTGCCGTTGCGGTCTTTGAAACGGAGAAGTTCCGCACCGACGGATTCATAGCGTCCGGATTCCTGCCAGAGGTCTGCGGGGAGCACGACGGGCATGAGGACTTCCTGACCGCCGACTTTGTTCATTTCGTCGCGGACGATGGCTTCGATTTTCTGAATGACTCTTTCGGCGGGGGGGAGGAGGCTGTAGATGCCGGAGGAGACGGGACGGATGTAACCGCCGCGCACCAGGAACTTGTGGCTGATCGTCTTTGCGTCTTTGGGATCTTCCTTGATCCTGCGACCCAGCATACGGGACATTTTCATGATGAAAAACCTTTATGTGTTAATGTGTTAGAACTTCTGTTTGTAACCGCTTCCGACTTCGGGCATGGTGGAGAGGGAGATCAGGAACATGACATAGTAGTCGGTGTCCTTGCCCTTGTCGGTGTCCAGTTCCTGATTCCTTCCGAACTCAACGGCGGCGTCGATGCAGTGGAAGTTACGCTTCAGGTAAAAGGCAACGTTGCTCATGACGGCTTTTTCGACGTCATAGGACATTCTGGCTCCGGCTTTGAGTTTCGGGTCGATGTAGGTCGGGAAGTCGATTCCGACGGTGAACGACTGCGCTGTTTTGTAACTGGCGGAGAGGGTTGCGGAGGTCGCGTTGATCTGTTCGAGCATCGAGCCCATGGAATAGGTTCCGCGCAGACGGTAGCTGTCCGAATAGCTGTAGGACCCGTAGATTTTCCAGTCTTCGGAAATCTTGTAGGTGAGCGAGGTGTTCCAGACGTTGAGATATTTGAGCTTCATGAGCCCGACTCGTCCGGCTTTGCGTCCGTTGTTTCGCGTGGCCTGGACGTTGTGCTTGTTGTTCTGTCCGGCGTCCCACAGCATTTCCGATGTGAAGGAGAGACCGCTGAACGGAGTCAGAGAGAATTTGATTCCGATATCTCCGACGTATCCGAACTGACCCTGTTTCTGCGCGTGGAAATCCCAGTAGGTGTCCAGCGACGCCCATTCAGCGATCTGTTCGGAACCGTAATTTCCGCGCCGTGTCTGCAGGGTGTTCTGCATACCGATACGGACGAAGTTCTGCTTGCGGAGGCGGTCGACGTCGTCGAAATAGTAGAGATGATCGGCTTTTTCGGTCGGTTCCGGAATCAGAGTGTAGTTGACGTACGGCATGATGATATGGCGCAGTCCATCGAGTTCGAGAACGGAGCTGCGGACATCCTGCCACGTGCGGTAGATTTTCGTGTTGGCTTCCACGCCGAATTCTCCGGCGAAGCGGAGTCTGGCTTTTCCCTTGCGGTCGAAATTCTGGAACGGAACCTGATTGGAGAAGCGCGTGACTTCGATGGAGCTGGCTCCGAAGAGTTCGTTCAGATCATCATCCGAAATCTTCGTTTTGGAAGAGTTCGAGTACGCGGTGAGACGTCCGCCGACGCGCGGGATGATGTTCAGAAAATCCAGATTGATCGGATAGTACAGGAAATGAACGGTATCGAAACGTGCGCTGGAATAGCCACGGACGTTTCCGTAACGACCGGGATTGTCGAGCTTGCGCCATTTCATGTCATAATATCCGCCGGAAGTTTCGCTCTGATAGTAGAGTCCGCCGAAAAGTTCCTGACGCGGCATGTCAAAGCGGATTTCGGGGAGCCGCTGGGAGACGGTGTCGAAGTCGTTGACGCGGAGCGAGGTCAGGACGGCCGCGGATGCGCGGTCCATCTGGTATTCCAGCGCGGCGTAGGTGGGCGGCTGGATGTTCTCTTTGTAGCGCGTATCGTAGTAATCCTCAAGGAACTGATAGTCGCTGAGCAGCTCGAACTGTCCGCGGAAATCCAGAGAGGGCGTGATGTGCGTCAGGTTTGTGATTTTGAAGTCGTAACGCTGATTCGGAATTTTCAGACGCGCATGTTCTTTTGCGTAGTGACGCTGCGTATAGTTGTAGTCGAAACTTTCATACGGTTTGCGGTCGTGCATGAAGATCCCGAACATCTCTGTTCTGGAATTGTCGGTGACGAAGTTCAGCTTGCCTCCGTAGGCGAGTCCGCGGTTGGAATAGTAGTTCACCATGGGGGCGATGTTCAGCTGCATCAGCGGAGTGTCCAGAATGGAGAATCCTTTGGATGCGCGGACGTAGAATCCGTAGTCGGAAGACTGGCCGAAATCAACGTCGATACCGAAGTTGTCCGATTCCGTCGGTTTGTAAAGGACGGGAAGCCAGAAAACGGGGAGATCCCAGAGACGCAGCAGGGTGTTGTACGCCAGGACGCTGTGCTCGCGGTGAGACGGATTGTAGTTCTGAATGCCGTTGTTGTATTCGCGCGGTGTGATGACCGCTTTTCCGGCGCTGATCGAATAGTGATCGTGATCGTCCACGATGTAATCGCAGGAGGTGATTTTTGCGTCGCGGATCGTCAGCTGACCTCCGGCGGATCGTTCGGCTTCCGCGGCGGCGAAGAAAAGCGGACCGTTCTGGAACGCAAAGTTGCGGAACTGGAAGAGTCCCGAAGTGAGGTTTCCGGAAACGCGGTCGGCTTTCATGTAAGCTGGAACGTTTTCGACGGAAACTTTGATTTTGCGTATTCCGGTCGGCATTTTGACGTATTCGATGAATTTAACGGAAAGCGTATCGTCGTCGAGCAGATCCTGATACTCTTCGTAATCGACGGTTTTTATGGTTTTCTGCTTCTTGGCGAACGTCACATGCCCGGCGGCTTCGAGGTCGCGGGATTCGAGGTTCACAATGACCTTGTCGGCGGTGATCGTAATGTCACCGTACTTGATGACCGCATGACCGCGCGCGATGAGATTGTCGCCGATGTATTCGTAGACGTCTGCGCTCGCATCGATGCCTTTTGCGGCTTTGGGGGCGAGATCCGTCTGGAATTTTTTATACGAGAGCGTGGAGCCGGAACCCACCTTGACGTCGTCCATGTAAGACTTGTTTTCCGCATGGGCTACGGGCAGCACAAATATCAAAACAACCGCAGCCGTCTGCGCCATGCGTCTGACTAAAGACATTTTCATTTGACCGGTTCCATTCGTAGTTCTCTTTTAAAATTATAACCGATACTATATCATAAAAATCCGTCTGCGCAAGTGGCAAAAACGGTTTTTTGATAAATTTAGTATGCAGACCAGTCGATGAGCTTGAATGTATGCATGAAAAGGTTGAAAATCAAGGGGGAATCCTCGAGTTCACAGACCGGTTCCTCCGTTCCGGCGAGCGGGGAGGGGGAAGGCGGGAGCGGGTCCGGTTCGGGATCCCAGCCGCAGAGATATGCAAGCTCGATCAGCTGCGGGAGGCGTTCCGGGGAACCGGGAGGAAGCCGGTCGAACAGGGCATTGGCAAAATCCAGCTGAATCTGAAACGCCAGGCGGATCGTGCTGTTTTTCTCCAGACGCAAGTCCGGACGGCGGCGGATTGCGAGCGTCCGCAGATTTGCATTTGAATACCAGAGGAGAGGCTGAAGGAAATCCTCCACGGAATCGCGGAAATGGACGGGAAGTTCCTCCGGGAGACTGTTCAGACGGAGCAGAAGGCGCGCGCTCGCCGGGTCGTCCGCCGCACGGGAATAGAGCAGACGCACTTTTGCGGTGAGTTCCAGATCGTCCAGAGCGGCAAGCGCTTTGTCCGCCTTCCGTTCCCGGAGATCGCCGCGGATGTCCTGTTCAAGACGTTCGAGCAGAGGGTCGGACGGGCGGGAGACGGCGGAGAGAAGTTCTTCCGCACGGTCCGGGTTTTCAAGCGCGGCGCCGATGGAAGCGGGAAGCGAAAGCCACACCTCCTGTGCGCAGAGGGAAAAGGTCAGCAGAAAGAGGAACGGCGCAAATTTCATCAGACTTCCGCCAGAGTGTTCCGGACGCCGAGCGCGGTGAGTTTTTCCGGAAGGTTCTCGTATCCGCGGAAGATGATTTCGGCGCGGTTGATGACGGAGGTTCCTTTTGCGCATGCTCCGGCGATGATCATCGCCATTCCCGCGCGGATATCGGGGCTTGCCATCGTGATTCCGCGCAGTTTCGCCGGACCCGAAATTACCACTCGGTGCGGGTCGCAGACAATCGCGTTTGCGCCCATGGCGATAATGCGGTCGACGAAGTAGATGCGGCTTTCGAACATTTTTTCGAAGAAGAGAACGGAGCCTCGCGCCTGTGTCGCGGCAACGATGAGACAACTCATCATGTCGCTGGGGAACTGCGGCCAGGGACCGTCCGCGATGATCGGGATGGCGTTGCCGAAATCGGGGCGGATTTTCATTTTTTTTGCGGTCATGGCAATTCTGCCCGGTTCAAGGCGGAAGGCTAGACCGAAACGTTCGAAAACTCGGCGGGTCATCCAGTAGTGGCGCGGGGAGATGCCGCCGAGGATTTCGATTTCACCGCCCGCGGCTCCGCAGAGTGCGAGATAGCTTGCGGCTTCGATGTGGTCGCCTTCGACGGTATGTTCCGCACCGTGCAGCTTTCTGCAGCCGCGGATCGTGAGCGTGTTTGTTTCGAGACCGTCGATTTGCGCGCCCATCTTGACGAGCAGACCTGCGAGCTGTCCGATGTGGGGTTCGCAGGCGGCGTTGCGCAGAATCGTGGTCGAAGGGGTGAGACATGCCGCTGTCATGATATGTTCAGTTGCGGTGACGCTTGCCTCATCGAGGAAAATATCAATGTCCGCGGGGGGGCGGCGGCGCGTTTTTTTGAATTCAAACGGAATATCGTCGGATTCAATCTGGATTCCGAGCTTGCGGAGACCGTAGAAGTGGGCGTCGAGACGGCGCCTTCCGATGATGTCTCCGCCCGGCGGCCAGAGTTCGGCTTTGCCGGTTCGCGCGGCAAGCGGTCCGGCGAAAAGAAGCGAGGTGCGCAGGGCGGAACAGATCTCTTTCGGGAGGCGGTTTGTTTTGAGGTTTTCCGCCTTGATGACAACTGTTCCGCCGTCACGTTTGACGTCGGCTCCGAGTTCCGCGGCAAGGTGGAGCATGTTCTCGACGTCGATGATGTCGGGGACGTTGTGGAGAATCACCTCTTCCTCTGTCAGCATTGCGGCGGCGATCATCGGCAGAACGGCGTTCTTGTTGCCTCCGATCGTCACCTGCCCGTGAATCCGGGAGGGACCTTCTATGATCATGCTCTGCATGAGGGAGCCTCAGGGAACCGGCTGGTGTACGGCGATTGTGCGGCGTTCCTGCTGCCGGGGACCGCGTTTCAGAGAGATGTAATCCCGCATGATGTTCAGGGTTTCATCCAGGTAGAGATCCTTCTTGGTGTTCTTTTTCTTGTCCTTTTCGGAGCTGTCCAGATGAAGAAGTTTTGCCTGTTCGTCGTAAATATCTTTTTCGCGGAGGTACTCTTTCCAGCGCTGTTCGAGATTCAGGGAGATGGTCTTTTTGTCCTTGTTCTTCATCAGGTACGCGATGTCGCGTTTGAGCATGGCGAATTCGGGGCTGGCGGCGACGCGGGCGTCGGATTTCCTGCGTAGCTCGGAGGCGACGGCGCAGATGTTCGGGTCGTACTGCGCATGGGCAACGGGGCTGATTTCATCCCACGGCATCGGGTTGTCCAGCTTTTCCTCTCCGGTCTCCATGGTGTCGGTGAAGGTCGGGAAGGCAATGTCGGGCGTGACGCCTTTCAGCTGAGTGGAGGCTCCGTTGATGCGGTAGAACTTGGCATTGGTGAGTTTGATGGAGCCCGCGGGGAAATCGTAGCCGATATAATGGAGATAACTGGTGAGGTCTGCGACCGTCTGGACGGTTCCTTTGCCGTGCGTCTTTTTGTCGCCGACGAGAATTCCGCGTTTGTAGTCTTTGATGGCTCCCGCGAAGATTTCGGAGGCGGAGGCGCTGAGGCGGTTGGTCATGACGATCAGCGGACCCGCGTATTTAATCGAGGGATCTTCATCTTTGTAGGGGACGACGCGCCCGGAGGCGTCGCGGATCTGGACGACTGGTCCCTCTTTGATGAAGAGTCCGGTAAGAGTGACGGCTTCCTGAAGGCTTCCGCCGCCGTTGGAGCGGAGGTCGATGACTACGCCGTCGAGTTTACCTTTTTTCTTGAAGTCGCGGAGGATTTTGCGGACGTCGCGCGTGGAGCTCTTGTAGTTGCGGTCGCCGGAACTGGCGGCATGGAAGTCCGCATAGAACGAGGGGAGCGTGATGACTCCGATGTTGAGCATTTCGCCGTTTTCTGCTTTGACGGTGAGGAGTTTGCCTTTCGCTTCAGACTCTTTGAGTTCGACTTTGTTGCGGGTGATTTCGATGGTGACAGGGAGGGCTTTTGCGCCTTTGAGGCCTTCGAGGATGGTCAGGCGGACTTTGGTTCCGGCTTCGCCGCGGATCATGGAGACGACTTTGGAGAGCGGCATGTCGATGACGTCGACCGTGTCGGCGTTCTCCTGGGCGACGGCGATGATGCGGTCTTCCGCTTTCAGCCTCTTGTCGAGATCGGCGGGGCCGCCGGGGATGATCTGCACGATCTTGGTGTAGCCGTCCTCGCTGGTCAGCACGGCGCCGATTCCGACGAGGGAGAGCTGCATATTGATGTTGAAATCCTCTTCGCTGCGGGGTGCCATGTAGCTGGTGTGCGGGTCGAAGAGACGTGCGAAGCTGTTGAGATAGAGTTCGAGAGCTTCAATGGGCTCCATTTTCTTGTTGAACTGGACGAACTGTTCGACGCGTTTGCGTATGCGTTCGATCGGCGGTTTGACGGCGGATTCCGTTTTGCCTTCGTTTTTCTGTTTTTCCGCCTTGATGCGGTCGAACGCTGCGCCGGTGGAAACCGATTTGTTCTCTTTCTTCAGCTCCTCGGCTTTGATGCGGTCCTGAAGCATGATGGAGATGAGGTCGTTGGTGAGTTTTTTGCGCCAGATGAGAGTGCGTTCCTTTTTGTTTTCCGGCCAGTCGGATTTGAGACGGTCGAACTGATAGACTGCGTCCGTTTTGAAATCCGCTTCGGTGAAGGTGGCTTTTTTGACGAACTCTTCGTATTCCTCAAGGTTTTGAAGGTACTTGTTGAAGATGGCAAGGGCGAGGGTGATATCGCCGTTGGAGGCGAGAGCCGGGAGGAGATAATCCTGGCGGGTGCGCCAGAGATCGACCTGATCTTTTGTAAAATAGAGCTTGAGCGGGTCGAGAGTCTTGAGATAGAAATCAAAGAGTTTGCGTGAGTTTGCGGGGGTGATGTCCCGTTTCACATAATGCTGTCTGGAGAGCATGGCGGAGGTGAGCTGCGCAATGGCGCGCATCTCTTCGGTCTGTTCGAATGTTTTCCCGCGGGGGAGTTTTTTGAGTGCCGCAGGGCGTTTTGCGGGGATGCTTGAAGCATAGAGTTGCGTGCGCGGCGGCGCCTGGCGGGTGAGTGCGAATCCGGTTGAGACAAGAAGGGTCAGAAAGAATATGGAAAGCAGGGGAAAGATGAGTCTCTTCAGTTTCATTGTCCGTATCTCCTAATCGGTGTGTGAATTTTCAAAAAAAGACAAAGGCGTTCCGGAAAATGTTCCGGGATCTTGGAAATATAAATCTTTTGTTTAATATTTCCAGTCCTTTTTCTGAAAAAATGCTTGTATTTTTCCGCGAAGCCGTTAAATTGTGGAAAAACAAGGTTCAGACGAATGATACAGACAGGTGTGCAAATCAAAGCGGGGGCGTTTCCTCCGCAGTGGCGCTGGCGCGCGGATCTAGAGGAGCTTGCGGAGGCGGGAGTCTCCCTGATCGTGTTCCCGATCCCGTGGTGTCTTGCGGAGCGTGCTCCGGGCTGCTTTGACTTTTCTCTTTTTTCGGGTTATCTGCGTGAGGCGGACGCGTGCGGAATGCGCGTGATACTGACTCCGGTTCCGGAGCCGCCGGTCTGGATTCAGAAGCGCTGTTTCGACCGTCCGGAATACCGCAACGCCCTGTTCGCGTTCTTCCGTGCGCTGGGCGCGGAGTTCGGCGAGGAGAAATGGCTTGACGCGTGGCGGCTGGAACTGCTGTCGCTTGACGACTGTCGCTGTCCGGCGTCGCTGGAACTGTTCCAGAAATTTCTGCATTCCGAGTTCTCCTCCATCCGGGAGCTGAACACCCGCTGGTACCGGAATTACTTTTCGTTCGATCAAATTCCGCCGGAGACTCCGGAGTGTCTGCCCGATTCGCCTGAATCCATGGCGTTTCTCCGCTTCCGGCGTCTGCGCGAAGCGGGATTTTTCAAGGAACTGGCGGGACTTCTTCAGCGGAAGGGGCGGACGGACGTTGCGCTGCTGCTTCCCCCGCGGATGTCGGGGCTGCTTCCCGAAAAACAGCTGGATATTGCCGTTTCCGTGGAGCAGGATGAGAGTTACGCGGAGCGGACCGCCGTTCTTGCCTCTTCCTCCGAAACATTCTGCCGGGAAGGAATCTGCGTCATGGAGCGTTCTCCCGGTTTTCAGGCGTCGCCCGATCTGCTGACTCCGGGGCGGCTCTACCGTTTCCTCTGGAATGCGACCGCATACGGCGCAAAACGGATTGTGCTCGGGGAATGGGATAAAGATTCTCTGTTCAATCAGCTGACATCCGACGATTTCCTGTTTGCGGAGCGTCTGAATGCCCTGAAACGTTTCCGGGTTCAGACGGAGTCCGCCGCGGATCTGCTGGAGAAATGGGCTCCGGAAACCGGAACGGTCGCCGTCTACCGCAGCCGGATTTCAGAGCGGCTGCTTCAGGTGAAGGGACTTTACCTCAAGTCTGCGCTGGCCTCCCTGCGCGGCTGGGTGCGTTCCCTGACCTTTTCCTCGACGCCGTTCAGCGTCTGTTCGGAAGAGTCTCTTGATGTTCTGAAGGACAAGAAACTGCTGATTCTTCCCGGAACTCCGGTGATAACGAATGCCGCGGCGGAGAAGATTCTGGATTTTGTATATGCCGGCGGCATTCTTCTCTGCGAACCCGAATGCGGCGCGTGGAGTACGACGGGCGTTCCGCTGCGTCCGGATACGCGTTTTATCGCGGAGGCTACCGGCGTTCTGGAAACGGCGCGCATGGTTCCGGATTCGCCTGTTCTGAAATTCAAAACGAACAAGAAAATCTGCACTCTGGATTCCGGTCCGTATGTGGTTCCCCTGCATGTCATAAAAAAATACACCGAAGTCCTGATACCGTTCCGCAACGGAACAGCGCTTGCGGAGAGCATCCCGTACGGAAAAGGGAAGATTCTGCTGTTCGGCGCATGCATCGGCGCTTCCGCGGCGTCGGTGCGAAACCCGGGGCTGGAGGGCTTCCTGAATACTCTGCTGAATGCGGTTGTACCGAAAATCAATCTGATCAGCCGCAACTGCCGCGTGGTTTCGGGCTTTTCGGGAAAGAACCGGATGCTCTTCGTTTTCGGTTCGGAGGCTGCGGAAAAAATAGAACTGCATTTTCATAAGACGTTCTGGAAAAAACTTGCGCTGCGCGATCTTGTTTCCGGACGCCGCATCACCGTTTCGTCTGCGGACAACATCCGGAAAATCAAATTTATTCCCGACTCTTCCGGCGTTGCCGTTCTGGTCGAGGAAGGAGTACTGTCATGAATATCCCGTTTCCCGAAAATCCGCTTGCGGAACGCAAAAAAGTTCGCATTGCGGTGCGTTTGAAAAACAAAGGCGCACAGGCGGTTCGCAAAGGTCACCCGTGGGTCTTTGAAGATTCCGTGGAGAGGCTTTCGCGCGACGGTGCGGCAGGATCTGTTGCGGTTCTGTACGACGGCAAATCCAATTCCGTTCTCGGCGCAGGGCTTTACGATCCGCGTTCGCAGGTGCGCGTGAAGGTGCTTTCCTATGGCTCGAAGAATCCTCCGGTCGGCAAACCGCTGTTTCTTGCGGGAATCCGGAAAGCTCTTGAGCTGCGACTGCCGTCTCTGCCTCCGGAAACGGAGGCGTGGCGCGTGGTTCACGGCGAATCCGACGGTTTTCCCGGACTCGTCTGCGACAAGTACGGCGATACTCTGGTTCTGAAGCTCTACTCCGCCGCGTGGGTTGTGTGGGCGGATGAGGCGGCGGAAGCTCTGACGGAGCTGCTGCCGGAGATCCGCCGGGTGGTGATCCGTCTCTCCCGTGAAGTCGCAGCGATGCCCGAAGGCTCTTCGTGGTGTCCCGACGGTTCCGTTTTCACTTGCGACGGAGCGCCGTTCGACGGCAATCTGACCTTCCTTGAGAACGGCATCCGTTTTGCCGCCGATGTGATCCGCGGACAGAAAACCGGATTTTTCCTTGACCAGCGGGACAACCGGGACCGGGTGCGCCGTCTGGCTTCTGGAAAGCGTGTTCTGAACGTTTTCTCCTATTCCGGCGGTTTCTCGCTTTATGCCGCGGCGGGGGGCGCAACGGAGGTTGTGAGCGTGGACATCAACCGTCATGCGGCGGAAGCCGTTGCGGAGAATTTTGCATTGAACCCGTCTCTGAAGAACTGTCCGCACAGCGAGATCGCGGCGGATGCGTTTATTGCGATGGGGGAGCTCGCCGCGAAACGCCGCCGGTTTGATATCGTGATAGTCGATCCTCCCTCTTTTGCGAAAGCGGAAGCGGAGGTGCGGACGGCGCTGAACACCTATTCCCGTCTGGCGAAGGCCGCTGTGAAACTGCTGGCTCCGCACGGTCTTCTGGTTTTTGCCTCGTGTTCGAGCCGGGTGACGGCGGACGCTTTATTTTCAGTCGTGAAGGAGGCCGCGTCTTCGGCGGGGCGTCCTCTGAATGAACTGGAGCGGACGGCGCACGCGGTGGATCATCCGGCGAAGTTCCGGGAATCGTCACATCTGAAATGCATGTATGCGGAAGCGAAAAATTAAAGGAGATTTCCTATGAGCAGTGACGCGTTTCTTATTCTGTTTATGATCCTGATCACTTTGATGGCAGTGATGCCGCTGTTCCTGCGGCGTTTCAAAATTCCGCAGGTGATTGCACTCCTGATTGTCGGCATGATGATCGGTCCGAACGGATTCGACCTCGTGGGACGTCTTTCCCCAGCGCTGTCGTTTCTCGGCGGCGACCCGAAGATGATTGAGGAGAATTCGCTGACTCTGATCAATTCGCTCGGTTCGCTGGGGCTGCTCTTCCTGATGACGCTGGCGGGGATGGAAGCGGATTTCAAACTGATCCGCTCCTCGAAACGTCCGGTTGTTGCGCTGAGCATTCTGACTTTTCTTCTGCCTGCCGTTTCCGGCTTTCTGGTTTACGGTTATTTCCGGGCGGAAGACTTTCCCGGAAAACTGCTTTACGCCTCGCTGTTTGCTTCGCATTCGGTCGGCATTGTGTTCCCGATTATCCGCGAACTGAAGATTTCCAAGACGATTTTCGGTTCGGCGGTACTGATTTCGACGGTGATTACGGATGTCGCGAGTATCGTTCTTCTTGCGGTGAGCGTGCAGATGAAGAAGGTCGTGACGAACAACGCCGGATTCCACAAAACGCTTTCGCTGTTTGATTACATAGACCCGTCGATATTCGGCAGCTGGTTTACGGTTGTGTTTCTGCTGCTGGTTCTGGTTTATTTTCTTCTGGTGCTCTGGCTGGTTCCGAAAGCTGGCCGTCTGATTTTCCGTGTCCTGAACAACGGCGAAGATGTGATTATGACCTGCTTTCTGTTTCTGATTCTTCTGGTCGTTCTTGCAGGGGAATTTCTCGGAATCAACCTCGTGGTCGGTTCATTCCTTGCCGGACTTGGACTTTCGCGCATCATGCAGAATCCGGAGTACAAGACGACCTACGATGTTTTCCACAAGTTCGAGGGGATCGGTTACGGTTTTCTGATTCCGTTCCTGTTCATTTCCATCGGAATGAAGACGGATCTTCACGCACTGTTTGAATCCGCAAGCAATGTCAGCATCATCGTTTTGACGGTTGTCGGACTTGTCGTGAGCAAGGTCTTTTCCGGCTGGCTTGCGCTTCGTCTCTGCGGTTTTGCGAATCTGAAGGGAATCTGCGCGGGAGTGATGACGGTTCCCCAGCTTTCCGCCACGCTTGCGGCCGCCGCAATCGGCAAAGAGCTCGGGATGCTGGACAACAGTTTCTTCAACGCCATCATTGTTCTTTCGATCGTGACGACTCTTCCTGTTCCGAACATCGTGCGCTGGATTATTGAGCATTTTCATCTTCAGTTCCGTTCCGAGGAAGCTGAGCCGGAAAAAGAAAAGGACGAGCTGCAGGATCAGCTGCTCTAAGCGGCTGTCCGCGGGAAGATTTTTCCACGGGAACCAGGAAAAATGCATATTTTTTCGGTTTTGCCCTTGACGTTTACGGGTTTTAGGGTTATTGTTTCTCTGTGAACAATCTCACAAAGAACTTTTTCACAACACGGTAAAAAGGGAAAATGAAACTGACGAAAAATATTCCGGCCCGGACGATCGAGCGCATGGTTTTGTATAAGAGACTCCTTTCGGATCTGCTTTCGAAAGGGCAGAAAACACTTTTTTCACACCAGCTCGCCGCACTGGCTCACAACACTCCGGCTCAGGTGCGGCGCGACATTATGACGATCGGGCACGAGGGCAGCCCTCATAAAGGATATGATATCGCCAGCCTCATCTCCCGCATCACCGTCATACTCGACGGCTCGAAAGACCGTTCCATTGCGCTGGTGGGAGTCGGAAACCTCGGACGCGCCATTCTCTCGTATTTCACTTACCGCCACCCGGGGCTGACCATTGTCGCGGCGTTCGATACCGATGAAAGCAAAGTCGACCGCGTCATCTCCGGCTGCCGCTGCTATCATACCAGGGATTTCGAATCGAAAGTCAAGGAGCTTGACATCAATGTCGGAATCATCACGGTTCCGGCGGGGCAGGCGCAGGCGGTTGCCGATATGATGGTCGCCGCCGGAATCAAGGGCGTGCTCAACTTTGCGCCGGTTCCGCTGCGCGTGCCGGACTCGGTCTGTGCGGACCGCATCGATATCGCCAGCTCGCTGGAAAAACTCGCTTATTTCGCCGATCATCTGAAACAGCGCGACTGAAACGAATGCAGAACGAGCAGAACACAGCCGCCATCCTGGAACGCTATCCCGCCGGAGTGCGGGAGAATCTGATTGCAATTCTCCAGGATGTTCAGGAGTCGCAGGGGGCGCTCTCCCGTACCGCGATCATTGCAATTGCCCGGCATCTCGGGCTTGCCGCGGGAAAGGTTTACGGTGTGGCGACATTCTACAATCAATTCCGGTTTGAAAACACGGGGAAATACCACATCATGCTCTGCCGGGGAACGGCGTGCCACGTCAAAGGCTCCGCCGCGATTCTCGATTTTCTGGAACGCTATCTCCGGATTCATCCGGGCGAAACGACGGCGGACGGGCTGTTCAGTCTGGGGGTCTCTCCCTGTCTCGGCGCGTGCGGGCTGGCGCCCGTCATGAGCATCAACGGGGAGATTCACGCCTGTGTGAACGAAGATAAAATCCGCGACATCGTTTCCGCAATCCGCGACCGCGAGGGGAGGGAGGCATGACCGCATATCCGCAGGACGTCAAGTCGATTCTTCTCTCCATGCTGACTTACGACGGCATCAAGCAGGAGATTTCCGGACGGGCAAAAGAGCTCGGTTCGCTTCTGCTCCGCAGGAATCCGCAGCGTCCGGCAGTATTCGTCGGGACTGCAACTTGCGGGCAGGGGGCGGGTGCCGGACACACGCTTGCCGCTGTGCGCGAATTTCTGAAATGGCACAACGTCGATGCGGAAGTCGTTGAAACCGGCTGTCTCGGGCTCTGTTCGGCGGAACCAATCGTGATGGTTCAGCTTCCCCGCTTCGCCCGTCTGGTCTATTCGTTTGTGACAAAAGAGAAGGTGGAACCGCTTCTTTCCGCGCTTCTGCTTGAAAAGCGCGTGCCGGAGGAGGGGCTTCTCGGTCAGATCGTGCTTGAAGGACAGTCCACTGCGCCGGGGATCCCATTGCTGCTGGAACATCCGTTTTTCCGCGGACAGACTTTCCGCGTGCTTCAGAACTGCGGCATTGTCGATCCCGGATCGATTGAAGAGTATCTGGCAGGCGGCGGGTACCGCGCGTTCGCGAAGTCGCTTCACACCATGACGCCGTCTGAAATCTGCGAAGAGGTGGAACTGAGCGGACTGCGCGGGCGCGGAGGCGGCGGCTTCCCGACGGGGACCAAGTGGAAGCTCGCCCTGAATTCCGCCAGTGACCAGAAATATATGATCTGCAATGCGGACGAGGGCGACCCCGGGGCATTCATGGATCGCGCGCTTATCGAGGGCGACCCGCACCGTCTGATTGAGGGGCTTGCGATTGCATCCTATGCCATCGGAGCGGGACGCGCCGTCATCTACATCCGGGCGGAATATCCGCTCGCAATCCGGCGCCTGGAAAACGCGATTGAGCAGGCGCGCGCGTACGGTCTGCTCGGAGAAAATATTCTGGACAGCGGCTTTGATTTGAAAATCGTCATCCGCAAAGGCGCGGGCGCGTTCGTCTGCGGCGAGGAAACCGCGCTGATCCGGAGCATCGAAGGCAAGCGCGGAATGCCGGGGCCGCGTCCGCCGTTCCCGACGGAAAAAGGACTTTTCGGGAAACCTACGGTCATCAACAACGTTGAAACAATCGCCAATGTACCGGGCTTGATTCTGAACGGACGCGACTGGTTCGTTTCGGTCGGGACGAAGCGGAGCCGCGGAACAAAGGTGTTCGCTCTCTCCGGGAAAGTGGTCCGCACCGGAATCGTGGAAGTTGCAATGGGCGTATCCCTGCGTTCCGTCATCGAGGAGATCGGCGGGGGGATGCAGAACCGGAAACGGTTCAAGGCGGTTCAGATCGGCGGTCCTTCCGGCGGCTGCATTCCCGCTTCCCATGCGGATCTGCCGATTGATTACGAAACTCTGCGCGAGTTCGGAGCGATGATGGGCTCCGGCGGACTTGTCGCCATGGACGAGGACACCTGCATGGTCGACGTCGCCAAATATTTCATGGAATTCATTCAGAACGAGAGCTGCGGCAAATGCGTTCCCTGCCGCGAGGGAACGCGCCAGCTCCGCGAGATTCTGGAACAGATCACGCGTCCGCGCTCTGCGGAACATGGAGACGATGCGCTTCTCCGCTTCAAAGCCATACTGAAACTCCGCAACCTTGCGGACGTGATCCGCTCGACGAGTCTTTGCGGACTCGGACGGACCGCGCCGAATCCGGTTCTTTCAACTCTGCGCTGGTTCCGAGACGAGTACGAAGCACATATCTATGACCGCCGCTGTCCTGCAGGAGTCTGCAAGGGACTGATCCGCTGCGAAATCGACCCGGCGCTCTGCCGCGGATGCACGGTCTGCGCCCGTGCCTGTGCGCACGGGGCGATTGTCGGATCGGCAAAAAGCATTCACCGCATCGATCAGATCCGCTGCACGGGCTGCGGCGCATGCCTGAAAGTCTGCAAGTTCCATGCCATCCGGCGGCTGGAGGAGTGAGAAAACATGTTTGAAATTACTGTCAACAACCGGGTTATCGATGCTGAGGAGGGGGAGACGATTCTTTCCGCTCTGACGCGCGTCGGCATCCGCGTTCCGACACTCTGTCATCTGCCTGACCTGCCGCCGATGGGCGCCTGCCGGATCTGCATTGTGGAAGTCGAGGGGGCGGAGGGCGACGGCCTGGTTCCGTCCTGCTCTTATCCCGTCGCGGAGGGAATGCGGATTTTTACGAATTCGCGGAAGGTCATCAATGCCCGCAGAACTCTGCTGGAGCTTCTTCTTTCGAATCATCCGGACGATTGTCTTTACTGTCAGAAAAGCCGTGACTGCCGTCTGCGTACGCTCGCGGAGGAATACGGCGTCCGCGAGCGCACGCCGGGCAAACGGTTCCGGGAGAAACTGCGCGACCTGACCGGAGCTTGCGTTGTCCGCGATGCATCCAAATGCATTCTTTGCGGCAAATGCGTGCGCGTGTGCGAGGAGGTTCAGAAAGTTTCCGCCATCGGCTTCGTCGGACGCGCGGGGCGGACGGTCGTCGCGCCCGCATTTCATCAGAGCATGAATGTTTCGAGCTGTGTCGGCTGCGGACAGTGTACGCTGGTCTGTCCGACGGGAGCTCTGGTGGAGCACTCGTCGCTGGACAGCGTTACCGCGGCGGTGGGCGATCCGGAAAAGTGCGTGGTGATCCAGCATTCCCCCGCGGTTGTTCTTGCAGTTGCGGAGGAGTTCGGGCTGAAGCCGGGAATGGATGTCCCGGGGCTTCTGAACGCCGCGTTGCGCAGAATCGGTTTCCGCAAGGTGTTCAACAGCGCGTTCGCGGCGGATATCGCGATTCAGGAACAGTCAAAAGAGCTTGTGGAACGGCTGAAATCGGGGGCAAATCTTCCGCTGATCGCCGCCTGTTCCTCCGCTGTTCCGTTTATCGAGGAATTTTATCCGGAGTTCATCCCGAATCTTTCAACGGTGCGGAGCGCACAGGGCATTCTTGCATCGCTGATCCGCACGCGTTTTGCGAAAGCGGAAGAGATTCCGCCCGACCGGATTTTCTGTGTTGCCGCCGCGCCCTGTACCGCGCGGAAATCCGAGGCCGCACACGCGGTTCCCGGAGGCGAAGCGGCGCTGGATGCGGTTTTGACTTCGCGCGAGCTTCTGCGCCTGATCCGTCTTTATGGAATCGACTTCAATTCTCTTATTCCTGAACCTGCGGACACTCCGTTTGCTGTGCGCAGCACGGCTGGCAAACTGGCGGATGTTTCGGGCGGGACGGCGGAAGCGATTCTCCGCACAACCCACCGTCTGCTTTCGGGACGCGAACTGAAATCCATGAAAATTGAATCTGTCCGCGGTCTCGACCCGCTCAAAGAGACGACGATCCGTGTTGGTGATACGGAGATCGGTGTGGTTGTGGTGAGCGGGCTCGGCACGGCCCGCCGGGTTCTTGACCTGATCCGTTCGGGAGTGATGCGGGATGTGAAGCTGCTGGAGATTCATGCATGTCCGGGCGGCTGCATTGCGGGCGGCGGACAACCCTTCGGAGCTGCGCCGGAGAAAATCAAGGCGCGGATGCAGGCTCTTTATTCGATTGACCAGAGCGAGCATCTGCGTACGGCGCATTCCAATCCGGATGTCCGCGCGCTGCTTGAGACGGTATCTGCGCCGGAGTCTGCGGAACTGTTCCATACGGTCTATGCTCCGCGAGATGTGATTGTCTGAAAGGAGTCATGATGAGTATTTATACTGGTTGTCATGCGTTGATCGCGGATCCCGATCCGGCATTTTCGTCTTCGCTGAAAGCGCACCTGGTATCTTTAGGTTTTACTGTCGCGGCTGTATCGACGGCGCGGGAGGCGGAGGAGGCCGCGGAGGCGATTCCGCCGGATCTTCTGATTTGCGAGATTATGCTGGAGTATTCGGACAGCGGTTTTGTTCTGCTTCATCATCTGCGTCCGCGCTACCCTTCGATGTGCGCCATTATCATTTCGGGCGTATCCTTCCGTACGGGGCTTCATTTTGATCTTTCCGATCCGGATTTTCGCGAGTGGATCAAAGCGGACGCCATTTTGGACAAGGATATCCGGTTTGAACAGCTGGACGGCGTGTTGAGTGTCGCGCTCTGCGAGCGCTCGAAAGTGTCGCCCGAGACGGGGCTCGGCAAGTGTCGTCGCTGACGCTCCTCGACAGTGTCGGCGGCGCTGCCGCCTCGGCAAGGGCCGAGAGCTTCGCTCTGTTGAGCGGCTGTTGCCGCATGAGGATGGAGATGGAGAGATTCGTTACGCAGAATGGTATAGCAATTGACCGGATGAGTTGCGCGTCAGCGTGTAAGCGCCGGAGGCGCGCGTTGAAAATAATATGCGTCAGCATCAGCGGAGCGAAGCTCCCGGCTCTTTCGAGCGCTCGAAGAGCGCGACACTTGCCGAGCCCCGCATGGGGCGATACTTTCGAGGCGGCATTGCCGCCGACACTTGCCGAGCGCTCGAAGAGCGCGACACTAACTAAGGAGTGATTATGGATAAAATCAGAATAAAAAATCTTCGTCTTCCGATTATCATCGGGACATTGGAGCATGAGCAGAAGTTTCCGCAGAATGTTGTGTTCAATATTGAGCTTGAATACGATATGCGGAAGGCCGGAGAAACCGATAATCTGTTCGATGCGGTCGATTACAGCGCGGTGGAACGGCGGATCATCGAATTCGTTTCGGCGTCGCATTTTCAGCTTCTGGAGGCGCTCGGGGAGGGCGTGGTTCAGAACTGCTTCTGCGTGGATGAACGGATTCAGACCGTGCGGATCCGGATAACAAAGCCGGCGGCGGCTGTCCGGGCGGAAGCAATCGAAATCGAAATCGAAAGGAGCCGGAAATGAACGCTCTGCCTGTCTGGAATGAAGATTTTACCGTGCGTCATACGGAAGTTTCCCGCGAAGGAAATCTGCGCATCGACACCTTTTTCGATTATATGCAGGAGGCTGCCGCAAATCATGCGGCGAATCTCGGATGCGGGCTCGCCGATCTCGAAAAACACGGCATGATGTGGGTGCTTTCGCGTCTGCGTCTGCGCATTTTCCGCACGCCGGGAATCGGCGAACGGATTACCGTGACCACATGGCCCTCCGGAGTGGACAAGCTCTTCGCCACACGCGAATTCATTCTGACCATTGGAGACGAACAGATTGCCGCGGGTTCCAGCTTCTGGCTCCTGCTCGACCGGGCGAGAATGCGTCCGCTCCGCGTATTGGAGTCTCTGCCGATTCCCCTGCCGGACAACAGCGGACGCGAACGGGTTTTCACCGATCTGCCGAAGCTGCCGCGCCGGGAGTGCTCGGATCCTCTGCCGCTCACGGTGACCGAATCGCAGATTGACGTGAACCGCCACATGAACAATGCCCGCTACATTGCGCGTCTGTTCGACTGGCTCAGTGTGCGTCTCGGAGCGGCTCCGGTGGTTTCGGAGATTCAGGCAAACTTCCTGATGGGAACCGCGCCGGAATCGGTTCTGACCGTTTCGGGAAGTGCGGAGAACGGCGTCTGGTACATCGAAGAGAGTGTGGATTCGGTTCCGCATTTCCAGGCGGAAGTCCGGTTATAATTTTTTTGCAATGAAAAATCCCGTCCGCCATTTCTGACGGACGGGATCAAGCGGGGTATTCTGTTTTTTCCTGCTCAGCGTTCGGGATCGAGTCCGAACTGACGGAATCCGTAGGAGTTGAATTCACCTGTGGTGTTCTTGGAGACGGCATCTTTGATGTCGGTGATGTCGCCCTGGAGTCCTGCGGGGATTGCCGTTGCGGGGGTGACGAGTTCGCATTCAGCGACGATCACAAGCTGCGAATTCTTTGTGGATTCGCCCTCGCTGGAGAAGAGCCATCCGAGAACCGGGATGTCCTTCAGGAGCGGGATGCCGGTGGAGCTGCGGACAACTTCGCTCTTCTGAATTCCGCCGATGACAAACCGGTTGCCTGTGGTGTTGCCGATCATGACATCATTTTCAGAAACGCTGGTTGCGAGACGCGGTGCGCCGCTGGAAGCGTAACCGAGGAGCGAGGTCGCTGTGACGCCGACTTTCAGGGTCGTTGCCTTTTCCGTGACGGAGGGGGTGACGGTCATGTTGAAGGCGAATCCGTTTGCCGGCTTCGTGGTGATTTCCGGGCCGCGTCCGCCGTCCGCGGGGGCGTTCAGATAGAATTTGATGGAGGAATCATCTTTGATGCGGGCGGCTTCAACGGTTTTGACCGCTTCGCTGCGTCCTGCGATGGTGAATGTGGTTCCATTCACACCCTGGAGGTCATAGCAGACCGTGGAGGGAGTCTGAATCTTGACGACGGAGAAGGGGCCGTTCGCGGTGATTTTGTGTCCGCCGGCGCTGGTGATGTCGAGCGAGCCCTGATCCTTGACGTATCCCGAGCTGATTGTGGTTGCCGCGCCGGTATCTTCTTTCGCATTGACGATGAAGACGCCGGTGGAGCGGTTCATGACGGTCGCCTGGTTGTTTCTTGCGCGGACTTCACCGCTCATGGCGATTTTCGCTTTGTTCTTGGAGACGAGGAAGTCGAGGTAGCGCGTGTTCCACTTCGGGTTGAAGTTGATGAATTCGGCGAGGTTGTGTTTGCCGCCCTTGACCATGCCGCCGGCATAGGTTGCGGACCAGTTGTCGCGGTAGGTTCCGCCCATGGAGAAGAAGTTTGCACCTTCGTTGTTCTTCCATGCCTGGAAGTCGGCGCCGATCTTGCCGTCGTTTTCCGCCATGAGTTCATAAACCGTGTAGCGGATGCGAACCTGCGGGTGCGGAACGTCGTAGAGTTTCAGCATCTCTTCGATGTTCTTCTTCGAATAGAGCGCGGTGTTGAAGAACAGCGCGTTGAGGTCTTTGTCCTCGCGGACTTTGTCTTTGCCGCCGATCAGTTCGGTGGTGTCGTCGGACATGTTGGCTCCGACTGCTTCGATCATGTTGAGGAGTTCGGAAGCCGGACGGTTTTTCGGGAAGTAGAGGAACTTCGGCTGACCGGAGGAGTTCTTGATTCCCTTTGCATCGAGTTTGGCGACGATGGAGTCAATGCCCATGCCGTCGGGACCGTCTTTGAAGCGGTACTCTTCAGCGGAGACGATCAGCAGTCCGGTGCCGTCCATGAGGACCATGGTTTCAACGCCGGTGGGGGCTTTGAGGTACTGGTCGTAGTAGGCGGACATTGCGAGCGGCGTGCTGAGTTCCGTGTGATTTGCGACTTTTGCCGTGACTCCGTTGAAGAGCCCCGGATTCGTGCGCACGGTCTGAACCATGTTGCGGAGGTAGGGGCGGATCTCGGCTGGATCGGCGTTTTTGAGAACGTAGGTCTTGGTGATGATCTTGGAGTCGGAGGTGTCGCGGACGAAGTGAACCGCATCGGTATCGGTTCCGATTCCGACCTGGAGCTGAGCCTGGACGTTGGAGGGGAAGTATGCCGGGTTCAGGTTTCCGGTAGGCAGTTCGCTTGCAGCGGCTGCGCCTGCGGCTGTGCAGACGGCGCCGAGGAGTATGCGTTTGAGTTTTCTGTTCATAAAATCAGTCCTTTCCGTGTCTTATTTTTCGTTCTGGACGAGTTCGGTGATTTCAGTGAGTTTGCCGGAGATTCTGGAGATGTCGGTGTCGGGGGTGACAAATTCAGATTCGGCGGTCAGGAAGAAGTGTGTCTTCTCGACGTTCCGTGTGGTGGTTCCGAAGATGTACTTGAGAACCGGGATTTCGCAGAGGAAGGGGATGCCGATCGTCTGTTCCACATCCATCTGGCGGGTCCAGCCGGTCAGGAAGGATTCCTGTTTCATGCGGATTGTTCCGAACCCGTTGATTGCGGTTGATTCCGAAAGCTCGCTGCCGTAGTTGTTGCGTTCGACAACCGAGGCGCTGGAGAGCGCATAGCTGAAGTCGAAGACGCCGTCTGCGGATTTGCCGTCATAGCAGATTGTGGGGGCGGAAACGGTGAGTTTTAGCGAAGCGGTCTGCGAGGCTTCCACGTAGGTCTTGTCGTTGTCCTTTTTCAGAATGTTCTGATAATCGGGCGTGAAAGTGGTGGAAGCGGCTTTGCCGTTGCGGAGTGCGAGAGTGACCGTGGAGAGCTGGCGCGCTTTGCCGTTCTGCTGGAGGACGCGGATGAAGCTCATGTCGAACGCCGGAGCGAAGAACATGGAGCCGTATCCCCAGGACATGCTGTCGGAGATGAAGGGCATGAGCTTGTTTGCGAGCTGGGCGACCTGGACGGTTTCGTTCCAGCGTCCGGAGAAGAGATCGGCGCCGAATCCGGCGAGCTGGAGGCCGGGGCCGTTCTTCCATGCGGCGTAGTCGATGCCGATGTCGGTCAGGTCGCTGTCGCGGACTTCATAGAGTTTGAAGGTGACGAGAACCTGCGGGACGGGGCGGTCGAGCCATTTGAGATATTTGAGAAGGTCTTTGCTCTTGTTTGCGGAATCCTTCCAGTAGATGAGGTTGGAGGTTGCGTCGTAGACGATACGCGAATCGAACTTTCCGGTGGAGGATTTCGGATCTTTGTAGGTTCCGTCCTGAGCGGCATAGGCTTCATCGGCGTCGCCGGAGATGCCGGCTTTGACCATCAGCTTGACCATGTCGGCGGAGGAGCGCCACTGGGGATTGTAGACATAGCGGGTGACTCCGGTTCCTTTGACAATGGAACCGTCGGCGTCTTTGGAGCCGCTCGGGCGGTCCATCTTGGCGATCATGTCATCCACATAGCGCATCATGGGGGCTGGGGTGGTGACGACGATCCACTGCTGTTTTCCGGCGGAGTAGTTGATGCGGTCGACCTTTGAGTTGTTGGAGTAGCGCTTGACTGCCCCGAGGACGAACGGCACGATGTCGTTTGCTTTGATGTGTTTGAGCGTGTAGACTTTGGAGATCATGTACTCCTGCGCGTCGTCTTCGATGAAGCGGATTTTTCTGGTTTTTTCCTTGTTGACACTGTTTGCGGGGGAGACCGGTTCCGCGGCGACGGCAGCGGTGAAGCCTCCGGCGCAGATTGCCGCAAGACCGGTCATTCTGAATGCTTTGTTCATACGAACTCCTTGGTTAAGGTTGGCAAACGGTGTTTCCCGTTGCTTTGTCAATAATTTAATCCCCGATTCTTCAGCGATTATGCGGGCCGTGTTTGATTTTCGTTAAATTGAAAAGGTGTGCCGGAAAAACGTTTTCATGAAAAAGAAAGTTGTTTTCCCGCTTTGCAATTTGGCTTTTTCGCGGTATATTGCTCTTGAATAGAGGGAGTCTTTATGCCTTATCTTTTGTTTGATGAAAATGGAACACTGAATTACATCCGTCTGACACGGGGATTTCTGCTGACGCTCGGATGCACGCCCGACTGCAACATCGTTCTGCCGCCGGGAAACTGTCCGCATTTCCGGATTGCCGACAGCGACGGGAACTGGTTTTTCGAGGATCTCACATCCGCCGCGCCGGGGGCAAGAACGCCGCTGGCAAACGGAGACCGCATCTCCCTTCATGACCTCACGATCCGTTTCCTTGATTCCGTGGAGGGGCTCGGCGCGAAGCCGTTCCCCGGCGTGCTTGCGCTTTCCGCAGGACAGAAGATCGGCAAATATACCGTTCTCAGCCAGACCGGGAAGACGGAGCACGGACGGCTCTATCGGCTTTCGGATTTCAATTCCAAACCGTTCGGCCTCAAAGTTTACAACAAAAATACGACGGAGGAGGACCGCGCTCTCTTCAAGCGGGAAACGGATGCTTTGCTCGCGTGTTCTCTGCCGGATTCGCTCGCACCTTACCACAGCTTCGGTTTCATCAATACGAACTGTTACTATGTAACGGATTACTACGAGCATCCGAATCTTGCGTTCCGCATTTCCAGCAAGGCTCCGATGCCGCAGCTCGATGCACTGAAAGTTGTCTATGACATTGCGGAAATCCTGCGCGACGCTTTCCGGGCGACCGGGACGTTCCACGGTTCGCTCATGCCCTCCAACGTGCTGTACGACTCGGAGGACCGGATGCGGCTTGCGGAATTCGGCATGTTCTACTGGAAATCGGTTGTCCTGACCGGCGGGCATCCCTGTGTTTCGCCGTGGTACATCAGCCCCGAAGCGGTTTCCGGTGACGAGATGTCGATGCAGTCGGATATGTATGCGCTCGGCGTGATGCTTTTCCAGATGCTGACCGGCGTCCTGCCGTTCCATTCGTTCGATGAGGGGGAACTGTTCCGGAAACATCTGCTTTCCCCGTTTCCACTTCCGGCGGAGCGCAACCCGAATATTTCCGTTTCGGCGGGAACGATCCAGCTGCTGCTGCGTCTTTCCGCGAAAGATCCGGCGGGACGCTTTCCCGACTGGGATTCTCTGCTCAAAGCGCTTGACTACGCAGCATCGTCGCGTCTCGTCCGCACATCGGCGAAAGGCGCAGCCGGAGGCGTGGTCAGCACGAATATGAAATCAACCCTTCAGCTTAAATCAAAAGTTCTGTAAATACAACAAGGATCTGCAATCATGATGAAACAACTCAATGTTCCGCCCGACAATCACGTCAAAGTTCTCGATGGCCAGGGATGGGTCGGTCTGATCGACCACCTTGGCACCGAAGCGACTATCGTCAACGCCGCCCGCGTCTCCTTCGGCAAACTCAAGGATGCAATGGATGACCGCGACGTCGGTCTCCTCAACTATCTGATTGAAAACAAGCACACCAGCCCGCTGGAACATGTGGTTTTCACTTTCAGCATTCACTGTCCGCTGTTCGTACGCGGACAGTGGCACCGCCACCGCACCTGGTCGTACAATGAAATTTCCCGCCGCTATACGGAAATCGACATGGAGTTCTACACTCCGCCGAAACTGCGCCGCCAGGCGGAGAGCAACCGCCAGGCGTCGTTCGCGGATGAGTCGTTCGACGATGCCGCGCTGCGCAAACTCATTTCCGACCACAACCAGTCCTCGCTTGCGCTTTACGAAAAACTGCTCGCATCCGGCGTCTGCCGCGAACAGGCGCGCGGCGTTCTTCCGCAGAACATGATGGTGACGTTCTGGGGAACGGTGGATCTCGCAAATCTCCTGCACTTCCTGGAACTGCGTGACAGCGAACACGCCCAGTGGGAAATCCGCGAATACGCACGCGCAATCAAGAAACTCATCAAACCGATTGTTCCGCACGTCGCTGCTTATTTTGAGTCCAAAGGCGAAGACTGGAACGTTTAAGCGGGGAGACTGACCGTGAAACTGGAGGAGATTGACAAAAATTTCAAGCCGGTTGAAATCGACGGCATGAAACTTGAATTTTATTCCGTGAACAGCGCGCCGTTCGTTGTGGAAGGCTTCCCCTGGAAGCATCCGCAGAAGGAGTATTACCGTCTGCCTGCCGATATGACTGCGGCGGATGTCAACGAGGGCGCGCTGGAGCTCGCGAACAACACCACGGGCGGAGCAATCCGTTTCCGCACGGATTCCAAAGTCATAGCGATTCGCGCGGATCTGATTTACTCACACGACCTTCCGCACATGCCGAAGATCGCGCAGAACGGATTCGACTGCTACCGCTTGGACGGAGTCGATCCGCATTTCGTCGGAATCTCCCGTGCTCCGGAATTGCTGAACTGTCATTTGGAAACGACCGTTGCGCGGGATCTGGACGGCGAGCTGAGTCTGTTTCAGGTCAACATGCCTCTGATCGGCGCGGCGGAGCACATTGAAATCGGAGTGCTTCCGGGTTCGCAGCTGCTTCCGCCGACTCCGCACCGGATTAAAAAACCGATCCTCTTCTACGGTTCCTCCATCACGCACGGAGCGTGCGCATCGCGTCCGGGCAACTGCTATCCGTCCGCGCTCTGCCGGGCGTTCGATGCTCCGCAGATCAATCTCGGATTCGCGGGCTGCGGACGAGGCGAACCGGCCGTCGCCCGCGCGATTGCATCGCTTGACCTGACGGCGTTCGTTTTCGATTACGACCACAACGCCCCGACCGCAGAGCATCTGCGCAAGACGCACGAGCCGTTTTTCCGGATTATCCGCGATGCGCATCCGGAGCTCCCGATCCTCATGCTTTCCCGCTGCAACTTTTATCCGCGGGTGAACCATGACGATATCGAGCGCCGCGCCATCATCCGTCAGACGTATGAAAACGCTGTGCGCGCGGGAGACTGCAACGTTGCGTTCATCGACGGCGAGACGCTGTTTGCCGGTGACCGCCGCTGGGATTGCACGGTTGATCTCTGTCATCCGAACGACCTCGGTTTTTACCGTATGGCGACCGTGATCGAGCCGGTTTTGCGCAGACTTATTGAAAATTCCACCTCCAAATAAGGGAAAAATATGATTCAAGTCGAAATTCAGATTGACGGACAGTGGCTCCCCCGGAACAATTCCGCCGGATTCACCGTTGAGCTTCAGGACGGCGGCCGCATTCGGGCGGTCGTGACAAACAACTCCGGAAAGCCGGTCCGCTTCGGCGGTTTCCGTTTCACCGGATTCGAATTCCCCGCGAAGGGGAAAGACATCCGCATCTTCCGCGAAGGCTGGACCATGCCCGCCCCTGTCGGGTCCCGCAGATTCGGCGAGGCGGATTACCATGTCAGCGACGGCTACAAGCGCTTCTGCGTCAGCGACGCCCCCGCGTACGACGGCGTTACCCTGAACCGCTTCTCCGGCGAATATGTGGCGATGCTCAATGACAAAGCCACCGGAAACAATATGCTTGCCGGATTCATTTCTTCCGCCGATCAGTTCACCCGCATGGCGGTTGAGCTTGATGATGCCGGAGTCAAAGAGTTTTCCGCCTATTGCTACGGTGACAACATTCTTTTCGAACCGGGCGAATCCATCCGTTCGGAAATTCTTGTGATCCGTCACGGCGCCAATGCCTGGAAGCTGCTTGAGGAGTACGCTTCCGACTGGGCGAAACAGATGAACGCCAAGAGCTGGGACCATGTCCCGACCGGCTGGTGCAGCTGGTATTACTATTTCTACAAAGTCACCGAAGCCGACATTCTGGAGAATCTGAACTACTGCATCGAGCACAAAAAAGATTTCCCGATGGAATATTTCCAGATCGACGACGGCTACCAGCCGTATCTCGGCGACTGGCTTGAACCCTCCAAAAATTTCCCGCACGGCATTCAGCCTGTGCTTGAAAAGATTGCTGCGACCGGTATCAAACCGGGACTCTGGTTCGCTCCGTTCGCAGTTGAAAAAGGTTCCAGAATTCTGGAGGAACATCCGGAATGGATGATTCACGATGCAAACGGCGAAATTCTCTATCCGACCACCTGGCGCGACAACGTTCCGATTGCGATTCTCGACGCTACACACCCGGAAGTCTACAACCACCTCCGCGACCTCTTCCGCGCCGTCCGCAAATCCGGCTGCGTCTATGTGAAACTCGATTTCATGATGTATGAAGTCAGCGTGACCGGCGGCGTCTACCACAACCCGAAGATGACGCGCGCCCAGGCTATCCGCCGCGGCTATGAAGCGATCCGCGAAGGCATTGGCGAGGATGCGTTCATGCTCGGCTGCACCTCTCCGCTCGGTTCCTGCGCCGGCATCGTCAACGCAAACCGCATCGGCACCGACATCACGCCGTACTGGGGACGCGAGAAGGACCGCGCGAACGTAGAGGCTCCGTGGGTCCGCAACGTCTGCCGCAACATCATCAACCGCCGCTACATGCACAAGCGCCTGTGGATCAACGATCCGGACGTTCATATTGCCCGCAAGGACAACAACGAGCTGACTGAAAACGAGATTCAGCTCTGGACCTCCGCTCTCTGGCTGGTCGGCGGACTCGTTCTGATTTCCGACCGTTTCAGCACGCTTGCTCCCGAACGCGCCGAACTTTCCAAGCTCCTGCTTGCGCAGACGGATACGTTTGACGCTTATCCGGTTGATCTCTTCGACCGTGAAATTCCGGCGATCTGGGCGGCAAAGCGCAACAGCGACGGCGCCCCCTGCGTCGGAGTCTTCAACTTCGAAGACGATGCACAGACGCTTGACGTCGATCTTGTCTCCATCTTCGGCAAAGGCGTTACGCTGAAGGACCACTGGACTGGACGGACCATTCTCTCCGATTCCGGCAAAGTGGAGCTTCCGAAGCACACCTGCGTCATCCTGATGAAGGCGTAATTGAAGAACAAATACACAGGACGCGGAAATACAGCTCCGCGTCCCGCTTTGTGTCCGATTACAGATCGGATGAGATGATTTTAGAATCCGATCTGTTTTTTCGTACCGGCAACTCCGGTTTTGCTTTCGCTTTCGCGGAGGAGGGCGTCGAGACGGTCGTTGTTGGAGACGTCGTTTCCGAGGTAGAAGAAGCTCTGGCGGACGGTGCGGAAGTCGCCGGGGGCAAGGTGCCGGATTGCCGCCAGTCTGCGCTCCTCCGCCGGAGTGAGCTGGGTGTGGAACATGCGTTCGAAGAAGATTTTCTTTCCTGCATCGTCCAGATAGTCGAACTCCAGTTTGAAGGTGAAGCGGCGCATGACCGCGGAATCCAGATTGACGGCAAAGTTGGTCGCTCCGATCATGATGCCGTTGAAGTTCTCCATCTGATGCAGCAGTTCATTGACCTGCGTTACCTCCCAGTTGCGGGTCGCGCGTTCGCGGTTCTGAAGCATTCCGTCGATTTCATCGAGAAAGAGAATCGCGTGCTCCTGCTCCGCTTCGGCAAATGCCTGCTTGATCGCCTGTTCAGTTCCGCCGACGTACATGTCCAGCAGGTCGCTTCCCATTTTGACGATGACTTTGGTGTTCAGCACCGCGCCGAGATACTTGACGAATTCGGTCTTTCCCGTTCCCGGAGCTCCGGAGAGCAGCAGGTTCATGCGCGGACGGTCAATCTCGTTCTGCTTGCCGTTCAGATAGTTGCGGACTGCGCCGACGATGTTTTCGAGAGGAATCTTCCCCTTGATGTTGAGTCCGGAAAGAGAGTAGTCTTTCGCCGGAAGCATCTTGTTTTTCTGCGAGGAAATCCCGAGGAGTTCGCAGTGCGGACGCATCAGCTTTTCGATGAGCCCTTCCACCTCTTCCTGGCGGGGAGTCATTTTGGAGAGGTTCTGCAGGGCGAGCGTAATGCCGCCCGCGCTGACCGGATAGAGGGAGGCCAGCTTGGTCTGCAGTTCATCGGGAATCAGCTGTTCCAGATTCATTTTGCAGATGTTGTTGTGCCAGATCATCTTGCGCTGCGCATCGGTGAGCGGTTCAAAGCGGATGGAGTAATCGAAGCGCCGGCGGCTGGATTCATCCAGGGCTTCGGCGGGCGTGTTGGAGATCCAGATGGTCGGAACCTTGCTGGAATCAAGCACCATGTTGAGGCGTCCCTTGTCTCCGACGGCTACGTTCCCTCCGAAGATTGATGCGAGAATGTTTCCGCCGCCTCCGCCGCGGAGCATCTCGTCTGCTTCATCGACAATAATCAGGCTCTGTGCCGGATCCGCCATATCTGTGCAGACACCGAGGGCTCCGAAACGGAATTCCGGTTTGCTTTCAGCATCTCTGTTGATTCCGGGTTTCTGTTTGATGAGATAGCAGGTGCGGTGCAGACGCTCCGCGAGCGTTTTTGCAAAACTCGTTTTTCCGGTTCCCGGTGCTCCGTAGAGCAGGATGTTTGCCGCTTTCGTCCCGCTGCGGGAGGTAATGATGCGCTCAAGCAATTCTCCGTGTTTTTCGACGACAGCTCCGTAGAAATCCCAGGGGAGGGACTTTTCTGTGTTGCGCTCGAAATAGATATTCGAGAGCGGATCGGTGGAGAATCCGTTGAGAAATTGTGCGAGCGGGGGATTGAAATCCAGATCATCATCAAGACACGCATAACGGCAGAGACGGTTCTTTTCCATAAGAGCTTCCCGGACCTCCGCAATATCGCGGTCAACGGATTTTGCAATGAAGACGACTTTGTCGTTCAAATCGGTGTGGCGGTTGTGTCCATCGGCAATACAGAGAAGGTCTTTTTGAACAAAGGCCTGAACCAGCAGGATCTGGATTTCCAGATCGCTGAGTTTCAGCGTCTTTTGAAGTTCTGCTGCTTTACGTGGAAAGAGCTCATGCCTATAATGTTCTACAGGATTTTTCCGAAGCGCTTCGGTTGAGATTTGAACAAGGAGATTGCGCAGTTTCGGACGTGCAAATTCAAAGTTCCAGATTGTTCTGAGAACTTCCTGCGGATCATCGTTAAAGTCCAGCCTGTTTCTTCCGTGAGCGTTTATCATTTTCTGGAGGTTTTTTGAAGGGAATGTTTTGGTGATAAGAGCGTACCATCGTTCAGAAGGGAGCAAGTCGGCGACCAGCTGAAAGGTGTCATTGTCGTTGACTGAGCCATTATGATTCTTAATGAAATTGATAAAGAATGTTAATGCTTTGGTTTCGCACCAGCGGGTCGGTTTCTCTTTGTACTGTGCCATTTGATATCTCCGTATTTAGTGAATGCTTTGCTTTTAGCAGAAGGCATGCCAACTTTTTTGAACGGTGAGTTCCTGTGAAAATTTTGCTCACTGGTCAATTGGTGATTGCCGCTGTTCAAATTTTATGCATTTTTGAGAATAGCAGACAGACGGGAAAAGTAAACGGAAAAAATAAAAAAACACAAAAAAAGAACCGCTTCCTTTTGGGGAAACGGTTCTTCTGTCGAAACGACTTGAAGTCGATTAACGGGCGTAGTACTCAACGACGCGCATTGCTTCGACCTGAACGGGGATCTCTTCGATCATCGGTTCACGGAGAACGGTGACCTTGAGCTCTTCCTTGTTGGTCTCGTAATACGGCGGGATCGTGGAGTTGACGTCACGCGCGATTTCCGCGACTTTCGGGGACTTTTCGGCGTTGATGGAAACGACCTGACCCGGTTTGAGGCGGAAGGAAGGACGGTCGACAATTTTGCCGTCAACGAGGATGTGTCTGTGAGCGACAAACTGCTTGGCCGCGAAGATCGTCGGAGCGATACCGGAATGATAGACGGTGGCGTCGAGTCTCATTTCGATGTGCTGCATGAGGATTTCGTTGGTTCTGCCCTCTTTGCGTTTTGCAACGATGAAGAGGTTGCGGAGCTGGCTTTCAGTGAGAGCATAATGCGCTTTGAGCTTCTGCTTTTCCTGCATCATGACGCCGTAGGTGGAAAGTTTGGATTTCTTTCTGTTCTTTCCCTGAAGTCCGGCCGCATACGGTCTCTTGACGCTGGGGCACTTGGGCATGTTCCAAATGCAGTAGCCGAGACGTCTGCACAGTTTGTGTTTGGCTTGAGCTTGTTTCATCCCGTTTCCTTTCTTGAATAAGGTTCTTTCTTATGTTCGCAAAGTCCGCGTCAAGCAATACAGGGGCGGACAGAGCGCTTCTCATAACCATGAGAATTACTCAATATACTCCGCTTCTGCAAAATTTCAAGTCCGTCGCAAAGAAATGTGAAAAAAATATTTTCGGAAAAATATTCAATTCCGACTTGAAACGCGCACAAAACGGTCTATACTTAGGGCAGTGAGGAAACCGGCGGTTTTCCGTCGGTCGAAATAAAACGGAACGGGCGGCCCCGAACACCAACCGTTCAAACGTAAGGAGATGACATTATGGATATCATTGTCAGCGCACGTCACTTCGATTTAAGCGAAGCACTCAAGGTTCAGGCGGAGAATGCCGCTCACGCGGCCCTCGACGATCTGACGTTGAAGATCTCCAGCGTCCGGGTTGTTCTCGATATTCAGAAGAACGTACATAAAGCGGACGTTGTAGTGGCGATCAAGAACAATCTTGTCAGCGCCTCCGCGGAAACAGTCGGCGACATGAACAAATCGATTGTCGATGCTCTCGACAAAGCGGGAGTTCAGGCTCGCAAATACCTTGAGAAGAAGCAGGATCATCGCGATCGTGATTCCATCAAGGAAGATGCCCCGGCTGCGGAATAATTTCGAACCCCTCAACCGCCTCCCGCTCAAAAAGCGGGAGGCTCCTTTTTTATATGAAACAATTCATTGTCGATGCGTTCTCCGACCGTATCTTTCACGGCAATCCCGCCGCCGTCTGCATTCTGGAACAGCCGCTCTCCGATGAGCTGATGCAGAATATTGCAATCGAGAACAATCTTTCCGAAACAGCATTTGCCGTCCGGAACGGGAGCTGTTATGATTTGCGCTGGTTTACGCCCGGCGGCGAGGTTCCGCTCTGCGGACACGCAACGCTTGCAACCTCGTTTGTTCTGTTCCGGTTCTATGAACCCGGCGCGGAGGGGCTGGTTTTCCGTACTTTGAGCGGAGAGCTTCGCGTGTGCCGGGAGGGAGAGTTTCTGGTGATGGATTTCCCCGCTTTTCATGGTCGTAAAATTCCCGTGACGGAGCTGATGACGAAGGTCATGGGAACCGCTCCGCGGGAGGCGCTTCTTGATGAAGATCTGCTGCTTGTTTATGAGAATGAAGAGATTATCCGGAAAATGACGCCCGATTTTGTGCTTATGAAACAGCTCGACGGTCTTGGCGTTGCGGTCTCCGCTCCGGGTAGGGAGTTTGACTGTGTTTCGCGGTATTTTGCCCCGAAACTGAAAGTGAACGAAGACCCTGTCACCGGCGCCGCGCACTGTCTGCTCGTCCCGTATTGGGCGGAGCGCTTCGGAAAAAGCCGTCTCCAAGCATGGCAGGCGTCCGCGCGCGGCGGCGAGCTTCGCTGCGATCTGTGCGGAAACCGCGTCATCCTTGCCGGGAAAGCCGCTCTCTATTCAACTTCTGAACTGAATATTGAAAATTTTTGAGGTTTCTGAAAATACATCGTTCCGGAGCAGAAATAAACCTTACGGGCGGTAAAAATACTCATTCAGCTTTCGTGCCGCCTCGATTGTGCGCGGTCCCAGACGGTAGAGCAGGGAGGGATCAAGTTTCGTCAGCACTTTTCCCGTCCGCGCCGCTTTTGTGCCGCGCAGGATGGAATCCGGAGGCAGTGTGACGCCGCAGGAAATCAGAATGTCGGGATTCCGCTGCAGAACCCATTCGGGCGAAACGGTGAAATATTCGCGCTCCTCCGTTCCCGCGATGTTGTGTCCGCCGGCAAGCTCAATCAGTTCGTGAATGAATGTGCGGCGTCCTGCCGTGCAGAGCGGTGAGGGGGAGATCATGACAAAGACAGACGGCGGATTTTTTGATTTGTGAAACCGTGCAAACGCGCGGCGATTTTTCTGAATTTCCGCTTCCGCCTCCCTGCTTTTCCCCAGCAGTATTCCGAGCGTGCGGAGCGCGGATTCGTAATCGGCGAGAGATTTCGCGGGAATGATGAGATACCGGATTCCCGCCTGTTCCAGAAGCGCCCGCTCCTGCGGCGCGCGGTCCGTTGCCGTAACCACGGTTGTTGCGCCGGATGCCAGCACCGCTTCCGGATTCGCTTTCCCGAAACTTCCGGCGACGGGAACCTTGCGGACTTCTTCCGGGTAATCGCAGGCGGAGGAGCGCCCGCAGAGAGCATCGATCCCGCCGAGCAGACAGATGATTTCGGTCAGATTCGGGCTTAAGGAAACAATCTTCTCCGCCGCAGAACAGTGAACCGCGGAGAAGAAGACAGCAAACAGCAGAAGATATTTCATCTCAATGTTTCGGCGGACGCGGCGGACGAGAGAAGTCGCCGTTGGCCTCGCGGACCAGACGCTTCGGCGCCTCCTTCGCGGTGAGTTCGTTCAGGCGCTTTTCCAGATATTTTTCTTTCCCGGCGGAATGTTTTTCGTACCGCAGTTTCATTGCCGCCAGACGCCGTTCCATGTTCCGGATGTTCTCTTCGGTATCCTGAAGCAGTTTTTTCTGGAATTCGAGATGTTCCTCCACATCTTCACGGAGCGCGGTTTTAAGTTTTTCGAGCGCGGCTTTCCGAAGCTCTTCCGTCTGAGCGTTGAGCCAGGCTTCGCGGAGCGCAAGCAGCTTCTGCGCCTTCGCCTGTCGGCTCTTGAAGAAATGTTTGCGCATTGCCTTTTCGAATTTGCGCGGATCCTTCGCTGCGAGTGCTTTCAGCTCGGCGCGTTCCGCATCAGTGAAATCCTTCGATTCCAAAGCGATCAGCAGCGGATGACGTCCGGGGGGCGGCGGTGGCGGAGCTCCGTTTTCCGGCGGTCTCGCTTCCGCAACGGCGGAAATGAGAAGAACGGTGAGAAGAAACAGAATTTTTTTCATATGGTTTGTACTCCTTGATTCGTGAATTCGTCAGCGCAGGAGAGCAGCTGTGCTCCGTCGGCTACATCGCAGGAAAGCGCGATCAGACTGTCATCATAATCAAACAGCGACGGAACCGTCTGCGCGACCGCCGGTGCTTCCGGCTTTTCCGGCACGGACGGCATGAGCGAGTAGAATGCGAGCCCGAACGCAACTGCGAACGACGCCGCGATCGGCAGGGCGATTTTCCACAGACGGAATGTGCGGTGTGCTGCATGGCGGCGCGCCTCCGCGAGAATTGCCGCATCCAGATGCGCGGGAACTTCTGCTCCTCCGGTGTTTTCGAGGGCGGACATGCGGAGGAACAGCGCGCAGTCGGGACATTCCGCGATATGGCGTTCCGTTTCCGCATCGCGCGGGAGACCGGATGCGATTGCTTCTATGACTTCCGGACAAGTTTTCATATCGGTTCCTCCTTTCAGGATACCCATTCCGCGAGTTGTTTTCTTAAGTTCCGGAGCGCATATTGCATCCGCCCCAGAACGGTGTTGATCGAACATTTCTGAACCTCCGCGATCTCTTTGAAGGAGAGCCCCTCCTGACGGAGCAGGAAGACTTCCTTCTGTTCCTCCGCGAGCGAATCCGCCGCGCTTTGAAGCGCCTTTGCGAGTTCGCGGTTGTGCATATCGCGCCACGGCTCCGCATGAGAGACCGGTTCACACGGCGCCGCCTCCTCATCATCGAGAGAAACCTCCGCGGATTTTTTTGTCCTGCGGAACTGGTCGATCGCGAGATTGTGGGCGATCATGGAGGCCCAGCTGAAAAACTTCTGCCGTCCCTCGTATGCTCCGAGACTGCGGATAATGCGCAGCCAGACCTGCTGAAAGACGTCATCGGCGAGCGCGCGGCTTCCGAGCATTTTGTTCAGATAGGCGTAGAGCGGCCGCTTGTACCGTTCATAGAGCGTATCGAAGGCTCCGGCGTTTCCGTCGAGATACGCGCGGATGAGCTCTTCGTCTGTCTGTTCGTTTTTCATATCCATGTAACGCAGCACCGTCTGTTTTATTGTAATGATTTTTTAATATATTCGGAAAAATTGATTTTTCAAGGCGGAAGACGTGATTTTATCGGGTGGCGCGCGGCAGAATCATTGCAAGCGCCATGCCGGGGAGAATGCAGACGGCATTGAGAATGAGAATGGTGATCATGAGTGTGGAACACCGGGAGAGCAGGGCAAGTTCATAGTGCCAGACGTGTTCCGCCCAGTTCCCGCACCAGCCGAACAGGAGGTTCACGAGAAGAACGGTCAGAACGATTGCACAGAACCCGTCGCCTGCGCCCTTGAGGTCCGGCGTGCTCAGAGTAATGTGCGAGACGATGGTGAGCGAGAGATAAATCCAGAGCCAGCTCTGCCGGCTTTTCCAGAAAGCTAGGGTTGCGAGTCCGGAGAAGAAATGCTGAATCTGCTCCATCGCCGAGTTCCCCTCAAGCATGGCGGACGGGAGCAGAAGGCGGGAGAGGAGCACGAGCGCGGCGAGTCCGCCCCATACGGGACCTGTTCCTATGAAGAAGTTCCCGATTCTTTGATAAAGACTGTTCGGGTTGTATGTATGTAGAACGTATCCGAGTGTTCCGTTGTCATCGGGCGCGAAGAGTTGCATTTCGATGATTTTGTGCCGGAAGACGAGACAGAAGAAAGCGTGTCCGAGTTCATGGAGCATAACTCCCGGTGCTGTGAGATAGATATATCCGTTGCCGAGCCTTGTTCTCAACAGTTTTCTGAGGATGTTTGCGATGATCTGCATGACAAACGCCGCCGCGAGCAGCGGCAGCACTCCTCCCCCGAGAATGAGGAGGGAGGACTTGAACGCTTGCAGAAGATAGTCCGGAATGCTCATTTGGAAGGATTATTGCCGGCATCGTTTTTAACGGGAAGTTTGAAAAAAGCCCTCATATAAAGCGAATAGCTGCCGTATTCATCTTTGACTCTGCAGGTTTTTACCGTAATTTTGATGCCGCTCTCCCTCTGAATTTGCTGCAGAAGTTGATAAAACGCATAGTCTGTACGTTTTAATTCTTCGCTCATCGTGAGTTTTTCTTTTCCCCAGGCAGAGTCTTTGCCTTTTGCTGATGTTTGGGCAAAGAGAGACGTTGTATATTCGAGAATTTGCTTATTTTTGCGCATTAAAGTATATTCAGATTTGACGGACATTGTTTCTGTTGAGCCTTTTGTTTCCTCTGAAGTTTCTTCGCTGCTGGAAAAACTGAAGTTTCCGATTTTTAGTTGTGCTTCGGTGCGCTTTCGCTTGATTTGACCATCTAAAAACAATGCCACTTCTCTAAGAATTTCCATGAAAGCTTTCAGTTCAACTTCCTGATGAAGCGAAGGCTTTAATTCTTCCTTTTTTGAAGCATAGTGGCGTTGGTTTACAATAAAGGATACTACTTCATTGTTAGAATTCTTCTTGACCGAGCAAACTCCATCCAAAGCAAAATAGGGATGTTCTTTTTCTACTTCCTTTTCTGTCTTTAGATTCAGATCTTCGTTTTTGTTCATGAGGTAGTAATTGACAAAGAACCCGGCTCCTGCACTGAGGATGAGGGCGGCAATTACAACGATCGTTTTCAAGGTTTTCATCTGTGTTTCCTTTTTGCAGGTGTTGTTTATTCTGCTGTTATTATGTTTGGTTGATTGCCCGGATTGCCGGGCAGAAGTTTATCTGAAAAGAAGTAAAGCGCGATTGCAAGGAGGATTAAGAGAATCAGACAGCCACAACCTTTTTTCAGAAGCCAGAACATGGGGTATTCTCCTGATTATAGCTTTGTTTGCGCTTTTTGAAGGAGTGAGAGGGATTTTTCCATTTCACGGATAAGTTCCTCGATATCCTCTTTTTCTTCGGGGGCGGCGGATTGGAGATCACGCTTGAGCTTTGCAAGTTCATTTTTGTTTTCCGCTAAGAGTTCCTGAAGCAAAGAGTCCGCGTATTTCCTGATTGATTCCTGCAATGTCCCGGCTTTGCGGTCAAGGGCATTGGAAATGGTCTCGATATCCGAGGCGACAAGGAGCGAATCCTGTGAAATTTTCCGCTTCAATTCTGCAACTTGCTGTTTCAAGTTCTGCTTCAAAGCAAGAAGCCGGTTGAGTGTTTCCATGTCCCTTCCGTTCAGAGCGGAGAGCTGTTCCTCAAAATCTTCCAGAGAGGCTACCAGGTCTTCTTTCAGTCGGATGCTGTAACCGGCAAAGCCAAGATTCCGCAAATCATTATCGGTAATCAAAGGTGCGCCCGGATTTGTCACAACCGGAGTTTTGGGTGCGGACTGTTGTTTTTCGGGTTGCTTTGCTGCCGGTTTGGCGGATGCAGTCTGCGGAGCCGGTGCCGGCGCTTTGGTTTGAGACCGGGCTTGGGCTGGGGCGGCGGCAACGGGACGGACGCCGTTTTTCGGAATGGAGAAGTAATAAGAACAGGATTTATTGCCGTCATAGGTCGGCGGTTTCACATTCTGCAGACCGGAGAACGAGATCGTTCCGGCTTTCGGGGAGACATGCGCACGGAGAGCGTTGTGGACGATTTTTTGAGCATGGCGGAAATCAATCTTGCGGTTGGTCGCTTTGCTCAGCGCGCGAGTCGGCGCAAAGCGGCATTCGATGAGAAAGTTCCCGTTCTGTTCTTCCACCGATGCAGTAGATTGTACAGGAAGATGGAATTTATATTCTGCGGCGGTGAGTGCAAGTGTTCCGCTCAGAAAAAGAAACATCAGATATTTTTTCATAATTGCTCCTGCATGAT
The DNA here is from genome assembly GCA_900549415.1 of uncultured bacterium. GTDB lineage: Bacteria > Verrucomicrobiota > Lentisphaeria > Victivallales > UBA1829 > UBA1829. The sequence goes on along the minus strand of URNX01000001.1, from coordinate 56,176 downwards.
TTTTAAGAGCGGGGAGAACCTGTGTAAAGGAGAGGAACAGATTCTCCCCGCAAGTGGAGTTCAGAGAGTGCTTTTAATCAAAAGAAGTCATCAGCATCCGCAGAGGCCGCAGAAGTGCGGGTCGGGGTGCCGTTGGGGCCGTATCCAGCGGAATAGTTGGAGTTCGCGTTTGCATTGGAGTTGGCGTTCGCATCGGAGTTCGAGGACGCCGCCGCGCCGGAAGAGGAGCCTTCAGCCTTCTGGTAGGCGGCATCGGGATCCTGACGGTGTGCTCCTTCCAGAGCCTTAGCTTCATTCACGGAAGTGCGGGCGGTTTTGCCCATCGCTTTGGAGGCTCGGGCAATTCCTTCGCAGTCGCTCATTTTCCAGCCGAGAATAACAACACGCATTCCATCTTCATCGTAGCCTCCCCAAACTTGGCGGAGTCCGGAGAGAGCTGCGCTAGAATACTGCTTGCTTTGTTCTGCTGTTACCTGGGTCGAAGAACTTTCTTCGTTTGATACAGCCGGACCGTCATCGCCTGCAGCGGATCCTTTTTCTTTGACGACAGTTGCGCCTGCAGCATTTTCTTCCCACGTGACATGGGTGTTCAAAAACTGTGCAAAGGCGTTTCTTGCATTTCTGATAGCTTCTTTAGAAGCGTACTGTTTGCCTCTTTGTTTGGACATGGAACGAGGAACTTTTCCTTTTCCAATGACCATCAAGGAAATGATGTTGCCGTTCGCATCTTTTTTGATGTTCTGAACGCCATCATCCATATTGGCCATTGCCTGGAATCTGGAGTTTGCGTCCTGACCTTGTGCGACACCCATCAGCGGAGTGATGGCGAGAGCTCCTGCGAGCAGAGCGAGAACGAGATGTTTCATCTTTTTTGCCTTTCGTTTTTTGGTTAATAAGTCATTGTCAGCGTGTTTGCTGAAATGTTTTTGGTTTTGGGGCGGCGCACCGGATATTCGATATCCTTTTTCAAGCGCGCCTGAAGGAAGCCTTCCAGCGATTCAGTGGTCGCCGTGTAGTTCAGGGAGATTGTCGCGGTCTGTTCAATGTCGTTGACTTTCATGTTGACATTGGAGCTGCCGGGGATATTCTCCACCGCTTTGACGATGATCCGCAGTTCATCCGAGAACGACTCGGTGTAGTTGTCAATGACAATGCGGACTTCGCGCCCGGTCGTTGCCATTTTGCCGAGAAGCTGATTGAGTTTCTCATGCAGCGGCTTTTTGACCTGAGTGAACGCCTTCTGTGCGGAAAGCTCAATCTGGCGCTCCACGGAGGAGTAGAAGACGGCAGCTTTACGCGGATCGTTCTTGATGGCGAAAAGTTCCTGATTTGTCTTCGGGTCGACAATCCGAATCCAGAGGGAAAGCTGGGTTCCGCTCTGGCGTGAAGCGGGATGGATCACTTCGCGGAAATCTCCGTTAGCGAGGATCAGGTAATCCGCCGCTTTGGGATTTGCGATGATCCGGATTCCGAGTCCGGAGAAGAAGTCGCAGAGACTCATGTAGAGATCTTTCTGGTTTGTGATAACCGCGAAAGCGGGGTCTCCCATCGCCTTCAAGGAGGCGGTGTAGTCCTGCATGAGTTTGTTGCGGGCGACTTTTGCGATGATCTGCACTTCGTAACCTTGCGCCGTTCTGTTTTCGGAGACGATACGGAAATCTTCGACGAAGCCGGAGGCGGAGGCGTAGATTCTGGAATAGATCTTTGTGGAATCCTGCACCTGCGTATTCGCGGCGATCGAGGAGCCGAGCACCTGTTCTACAGCGTAGCGTTTTGCCGAAGCCAGCGCCGCTCTCTGGAGAGTTTCCGTACTTTCACCGCCCAGAGCGGGAGCGAAGCCGACTGCGCGAACCGTATCCGGGGGAAGTTTGCTCTTTTCCGCTTCCATTTCCGCGGCGGCGTTGATGATCCGCGTGGAAGTGTAGCAGTAGTAGCGGACGAATTCTCCTTTGTCTTCGGCTTTCGCAATGGCGACGCCCCGGAGGAACTGATTGACATCAACGGAAACAGCCTCTTTGAGCACTTCTTCAACGGAAGATGTTTCTTTGCCGTTTTCTTCCGAGACTTTGACCGTGGAGGAGAACTGTTCGCTGGATTTGACGGTCGTTCCGAAGAATGAAGCGATCTCTTTTTTCGCCATGGCGAGTCCGAGTTCGTGTTTTTCATTCTCGTTCATTCCTTTTTCGGGGAAGACGTCCGCATAGGCAACGATCCAGAATCCGGTTTCGGGGTTTTGTCCGCAGACCGGGGTCTGATCACCCATTTTGGCGATGATCGAATTGACGTTGAATCCGGCTGCTTCGGGAACTGCATAAAAGAGCAGAGCCGCGCAGAGAAGAACCAGTATCCGAAGGGGTTTCATAGGTTACTTTGTCCTGTCTTCGGTCTTCATGTCGCCGCTGGACCACTCCGGCGGAACAGCCATGCGGAGACTGACGGCGTAGCATTCGTTTTTCTTTGCCCAGTTGAGGTCTTCCTGCATATCCTTGATGATGCGGGCGGCATACTTGTTGTCGGTATTCCAGCGCCAGACCGTGAGGTTGGAGGTGTTTTTGCCGGGGTGGGCTTCCGCAATGCCGAGGGGAAGGTCGACTCCGTTGACAACGGCGTAAACGGTCATCTGCATATCGCCGCCGACACCCTGCTCAAATCCCTTGTCCATCTGCATGTTTTCACCGAGAATGCCGGTGATGCGTCCGCCGACGGGGTAGGTGTTGCCGAGTTTGTTCGCGATATGGGCGATTGCCTGGAGCGAAGCTTCGAGGAATGCCTGACGGATATCATCCTGCTTGTAGCCGCCCATTCGTTCGCCGCGGAGGGAGATTTTTTCGACTCTGCGGGCCACGCCTTTCGCCTTTTCCGCGAATACGGATTCATGCGTGCGCAGGTTTTCGAGGTTGGCGTCGACCTGAACTTCGTAGATCAGGAGGTTGTCGCTGTGACGTTCATGTTTCTCAAGCGAGAGCATGAGATTCAGTGTGAGCACGAGGTCGAGTGCGCGCATGTCCACATTTTCCGGCATTTTGGCATCGCCGACGTCTTCCATTGCCCGGAAGACATTGACGCCGCCGCGGTTGAACGCGGAGAAGACGGAGAAGCGTTTCAGTTTCACCATTTCCGTCTGCAGACGGGTGCTCAGGTCGACCGCCGGATTTGCGGAGGGCAGATGTTTTTTTGTATTGGGATCAATTTTGACGTTCTGTACGACAACTCCGAGGAGAATCTTGCGGAAGTTGTCTTTGTTATAGTTTGCCGGCAGTTTGATTTCCCCTTTTGCGAAGGTGGAACGGTCTGCATATTTTCCGCCTTCCGTGGAATCGCTTACGGAAGAACAGGCGGTGAAGAGAAGCGCCGCGCAGGCAAAGAGGTTGAAGAGAAAGATTTTTCGTTTCATATTTGTGCCTTTTGAGGATAATTTTCAGGAGCGGGACGGAGTATTTGTGCTCCGTCTCGCTTCATGCGGAAATTACTTCTGCATGTACTGTTTCATTTCCTGATTGCGTTTGAACTGATCCTGAAGGAAGTCGAGCGCGCAGGTGTTGAATGCCGCCTGTTCGGTGACTTTTGCCAGGGTAGCGGTGACAAGAGCTTTCTTCTTCATGCCTTCGACATCGCCGAAGTTGATGGAGCTGTAGGTCTTTGTGACAGTATCCGCGACCTCTTTTGCCTGGAGAGCGACTTTTGCAGCCTGTGCAGCGATCGGGAGGAGTTCTTTGAGTTTGTTTTCCGGTTTGAGAGCTTCAACGGCATGGAAGCCTTCGGAGACCTTCGGGCAGACCTGTTCTTCGGCGGGTTTGCCTTCATCGAGTTTCTGATAGTCCGCCCAGACCTGAGCCATAGCTTCGGGAGCGGAGATTTTCTTTTCTTTGGCGACTTCGTTCACATCGTTGGTGAAACCGATGTAGTAACGGTTGTTCTCGGTGGCTTTGACATACTCGTCGAGATACTTGATGAGAGATCCGTAGACCTGTGCGGAGAGCTTGCCGACATCATCGAGGGCTGGTTCGCCGCAGGGAACGTACGCCGGGGGACGCTGGGCGACAGCTTCCTGGAACTGTTTGTATTTTTCAGCAACTTCACCGTTGGTTCCGCTGCTTGCGCATCCAGCAAAGAGCATTCCAGCCACTGCGAGCATTCCGAGATAAGCGATCTTTTTCATTTGATACCTTTCTGTTTTTCCTGAATCCGAGTTTTTGTTGGGTTGATTGGATTCCGGAAAAGATTGTTGTCTTTTCGGTTTGGACGGGGGGAACGGAAAAAATCCGTCCGGTTGATGAAAATGAATGTGCTGACTGCTGACGCTGCTGCCTCCTCTTATTGCTCTGTTGTATGTTTTTATGTATGTCACCGATGTGTCATACGGAAGAGAAAAATCCGGGAACCGCAGTCCGGCATTCCGGTGAACAGACTGCGGCTCCCGGCGATTGGAGTCGCCCGAATCCGGATGAATACAACAGCGAGTGGCATTGCGCAGGGAATAAGAGAACGACGGAAGAGTGCATGGTCCGCAGTTGCGGAGTTCTTCAGCAATCAGATTTTCATTCATCATTTTCCGTGTCCTTCAGTTTTGCCCGGTTTATTCGGTGACGTCCGGTCACGGCAATAAAAAGGGCGTACTTCTTTTTTTCTGTAAAGAAGCACGCCGGTATATTCGTCCAAGCAGACATACTGCACCCCTTGCGACAGGGGAGTATCATCAAGCTTGCAGGAGTTATGTTTTGAATTGGCGTTTTCTTTACATGTCCCGCTTGAAGATATACAATCTTCAAATAAAAATGTCAGCTTATGCTATTGTTTATGTCGATCTTCCCTTCTGATGTTATCAGGTTTTCTCTATATACAATAGCATTCATGGCCGGCATTTTCAAATGAAAATCGTAAAATGTCTGCAAAAAACAGAATCTATCGGCGTACTTTTCAATCAGCTCAAAGGAATTTCCTCTTCAGATATCTGAATCTGAATTGAACGGTGCAAACGGAGTTTGCCGTCCGGGAAAATCTTTGTCTTCTTTTCCGTTTTGCTTTTCCGGAGCTGTTCCAGCGGCTTCCGGATGTCTGAACGGATGAAGTTTTGTGAATGATAGCAGGAAAAAGGAAAAAGTAAACTTGAATCGAAAAATTTTCAGAAAACAACCGGGGACCGCAAGACTTCTGGCTTTCCGTCTCCCCTTCAGAATCGCATGAATGACTGGATGAACGACAATTCATCTATCTCTTCCTGGGCAAAAAATTGCGATTCCGGAAAGTGAAATCCTGACGGTCCCCGGATGGAGGGGCTATTCCCAATTTTCCGGCATTTTACAAAAACTCATCTTTTTTCAAACAGCTGTTCCGTTTCCCCTCAGAGAATCGAACCGAGCTATTAAACGGAGCAGACGGAGAACTCTTACAGAAAGCAAAAATTATTTCTGATATTTTTTTATTAAAACAGGTTCCAGCGCAAGAAGTTTCTGATAAAGTCCCTTCACTTTGTCGTAGGCGTCGTCCCACGCCGGGTCGCGGTGGATATATTTTATGTTGAACATCGGAACCGTGCTCCCGATGGTGCGTATAAGTTCGTTGCGCAGTTCGAAATAAAGCCAGACCGGGTCATTGGCGTATTCCCGCTCGAACTCCTTTGCTGCCGCGTCTCTGCGTTTCGATTGAACATACTGTTCCGGAGGAAGAATGCTGTAAACATCTTCAGGATGCTGCAGGATATATGCCTGTGCTTCGGCAATTTCAGCCGGCGACACCGATGATTGAAGGGCTTTGCCCATGTTATCCATTTGCAAGGCCATGAGTTCGTTATATTTTTCCCGGAGGGTCGGAAGGAGTTTTTGGAATTCTTCCGAATGCTGGTATGTGGTATTCAGCAGGGCAAACTGCTTTTTATATTCCTCTTTGGTTTTGAATCGCGGAGTGCGCTTTTTCTTCGCCTGCTGAACGGGCTGTTCCGGAACCTCCTGTTGAACGGGCTGCTCCGGAACCTTCTGTTGCTGAACCTTCTGCTGAACGGGTTGTTGCTGAATCTTTTGCTGAACGGGTTGTTCCGGAATCTGCTGCGGAACGGATTTCCTGAGGAAGAAGACTCCGGCGAAGAGTGCGGCTGTGAGAAGAAGCTGAATGAGAGCCGCGGCGATGAGCCATTTGGTCTTTCTGCGCGGGGGCTGGGGCTGGAATGCTGTTTCCGGGACAGCGCCGGAGCAGAGATTGTTGTAGAGCCGGATCATATCCGCGCCGCCGCAGAGAGTGAGCGAGGCGGGGTAGGCGGGGTATTTTTCGACCGGCATTCCGGTCAGCGCGCAGTAAATGACTTTGCCGAGGGAATAGTAGTCGTCCGCCTGGTGGTATTCGCGGATTCCGGCGAGAACTTCGGGAGGGAGGAATCCGGGCGTGCCGGCAAGGCTGACATTGGTTGTGTCGGTGACGAGCCCGATGTCGCCCAGAATCGCGGAACCGTCGACCCACAGGATATTGTCGGGCTTGAGGTCGCGGTGGAGGAGTCCGCGGCGGTGCAGCGTTTCCAGATTTGCAATCAGTTCATCCGCCATCTTGCGGACGGCGTCGGTCGGGAGACGCCGCTGTTCTCGGAGGCGGTTTGCGAGGGTGTCGGGGATGTATTTGCCCTCTTCGGCGGAGAGATTGTCGGCGGCGTCCATGGTGTACCAGAAGCAGTCATCGCCCTTTTCAACATGGTAGATCTGGAGCAGATTTGTGCGCGGACAGACGGTCTGATACTGGATCAGACCGTTGAGTTCCCGTTCGCAGGAGCGTCCCTGGGAATAGACGATCTTGAGAGCGACGCGGCGTTTCGTGAAGGTGTTTTCCGCGAGGAAAACGGAACCGTATGCTCCTTGCCCGCATTCGCAGAGAAGAGTGTATGTGCTGAGTGTGTCGCCGACTTTATAGCTCAATTCGTGCCTCCGGATCGGCTTCGTTGTGGTGTTTCACGATTTTTTTCAGCATGGCGGTGCAGCGGTTTTTTGCAACATAGAGCTGGTTGACCGTCACACCGAGAATGAGCGCGACCTGTTTGGCGTCGCGGTTCTGGAGTCCGTACATTTCGAACGCCTGCCAGGTCTTTTCATCGACACGGCTGCGGAGTTCGTCTTTCGCCTCTTCGAGGGCGGCTTTGCGCCATTCTTCGAGGAAAATTTGATCGAAGGGATCGGGCTGTTCGGGGATTTCCGCATCAAGATTTTTCTGTCTGCTGGCGTCGCGGATCTGATCGACGATGCTGGAGCGTATGATTCTCGCGAACCAGGTGCGGAATTTGACCTGGCCTTCGCGGTAGGTGAAAGTGCGGGCGTTGCTGAAGAACTTGAGCATGACAGTCTGGATGAGGTCGCCGCACTCGGCGTCATTGAATCCCGCGCCTTTTCCGGCGGCGCGGATGACGGGAGTGTAGCGGCGGTAAAATTCGTCCCAGGAGATTTCGTCGCCGTTCTGTACGCGTTCAAGCAAAGTTTTCTGTGTCGGTGGATAATTCATAGTGCTGTAATATACACGGTGATGTAAGGAATTGCAATACAGAGTCTTGGGAAAAATATCAGGGGGAAGGGAATCCTGATTTTCCCTCAGCTGTGAACCGGGCGGATGAGCCCTTCGGCGAATTCGCGGCGCAGCTTTTTCATTGTGCGGCAGTAATCCCATGCGAGAATTGCGGTTGCGCCGATCCAGGCTAAGGGGTTGGAGAGACAGACGCCTGTGTAGCCGAACCAGACGGCAAATCCGAACGCTCCGACCACACGGAGAACCAGTTCCACAACTCCCGCCATGAACGGAATGAAGGAGTGTCCCATTCCCTGCTGGACGTTGCGGTAGATCAGGAGCATGGCGAGAATGACATAACAGCTTGCATTCGTGTTCAGATAGATTTGCGAACAGTGTATGACCTGCTCGTCGTATCCGCCGATGAACCAGGCGGTGACGGGGGATGCGAACAAAATCAGCGGCACTCCTCCGAAAACGCTGAATCCGAGCGCCATTGCGGAGCATTTGTATACGCCGTCGCGGATGCGCGGAATGTTGCCGGCTCCGTAATTCTGCGCGGCGAAAGTCGCCATTGCAATGCTGAATGAGAAGAGCGGCTGAATCGCCAGCTGGTCGATTCGCGCGGCTGCGGTGTATCCGGCGACGGCAACGGAGCCGAAGCCGTTGAGCGCTGTCTGGAGCACGAGAACTCCGACTGCGGTTACGGAGAACTGGAACGCCATCGGGAGCGCCACGCGGAGATGATCCCAGTAGAACTGCGCATTGAAAATCCAGTCGTGGCGGCGCAGGCGCAGAATCGGGAACTTGCGGAGCATGTAGACGAGACAGAGGACGCCGGAGAGTCCCTGCGCGATCACCGTCGCCCACGCCGCGCCCGCGACACCGCTTTTCAAACTCAGAATGAAATAGAAATCAAGAACGACATTGACAATGGAGGAGATGATCAGAAAGTAGAGCGGCGTTCTGCTGTCGCCGAGCGCGCGGATGATGCTCGAAAGCATTCCGTAGAAAACAATGGTCCAGCCTCCCCAGAACATGACGATCAGATAGTTGTACGTTTCGTCGATGATATCTTCCGGCGTGCGCATGAGCTCAAGCACCGGGCGCGCGCCGAGTACACAGAGCAGAGTGACCGCGGCGGTGATGACGGCGCACATGACCAGCGAGGCGGCGACGGAGCGGCGGACGCCGTCCTCATCGTGCGCGCCGAAACGCTGGGCGGTGATGACCGCGAGCCCGCAGGTCAGCCCGAAGAAGAATCCGAAGACGAGGAACATAATTGAACCGGAGGAGCCGCCGACCGCGGCGAGCGCTTTGTAGCCGAGCGTGCGGCCGACGATGATTGTATCCGCCATGTTGTAAAGCTGCTGAAAGATGTTGCCGACCAGAAGCGGGAGCGTGAAAAAGAGAATCAGCCTGGTCGGGCTTCCGGTTGTCATGTCTTTAACCATGGGGAACCTCCGTTTCAGATAAGATTGAATTCGCGGCGGAGAACACGCAGCACGCCGTCGTGGTCGTTGTCCTCGTCCGTGATGTGGGCGGCGGAAGATTTCAGCGCGGGATGAGCGTTTTTCATCGCGTAGCTGTTCGGGCATGCGCGGAGCATGGAGAGATCGTTGAGGTAATCGCCGAACACCATGCACTCTTCGGCGGTGATTCCGAGTTTTGCGCAGAGAACCGCGAGTGCGGCGCCTTTGGAAACATTCGGATTCATCACGTCAACCCAGGTGCTTCCGGAGAGCGCAACCGCAAATTCCGGTTCCAGAGTCTTGAGCGCGGGATAAACTGCCGGCTCCGCACTGCGGGAGTAGATGGCAATCTTGCAGATCTTGTCCAGTTTCATCGCTTCATGCAGATCGGAAAGATGGCGGAGCTTTGCGTAATAGTAACCCGTGTTTGTGATGAAATCCTCGTCGTCTTCTGCAAGATACGCGCTGTCGAGTCCGCAGAGGACGGGGTGCGCGCCGGGAACCTGAGCGGTGAGAGCCAGAACGCGCTCGATTGCATCGTGCGGCAGTTCGCTGCAATAGAGATTTTTTGCGCCATGAAAGACGATTGCTCCGTTCTCTGAGAAATAGTAGAGCCGGTCGGCGACGGGTGCGAAGCTGTTGTAAAGATTGTAGTATTGGCGTCCGCTGGCGGCGACAAATGCAACGCCGCGTTTCCAGAGTTCATCCAGAATGCGGAAGGTGTCCGCGGGAAGCTGTTTGCGGCTGTTCAGCAGAGTACCGTCCATATCGGCGGCGACGAGTTTTATCATAGGAAAGCCCTCTGTTTTCAGGCGCATAATATAACACGGAAGAGAAAAAAATCAACCTCCGCTTCTGAAAATCGCAGAAGCGGAGGCTGCGGAGAAAACAAGTCTGAAGAGTTATTTCTTCAGCAGATAGCCGGGCATATCCGTACGGAACGGACAGGCGGGGAATCCTTCTTCATTGTAGAAGTTCGGTTCGCCCGGATAGCCGGACCATGCGTAACGGACTGCGACGGGTTCTTTGACGGAATCCGCCCAGACCAGGACGCCGGCCCCTTCGATGCGCGCATTCGCCCAGACGAACTTGCCGTCTTTTCCGGCGATGGCGAAGCAGTTGAGTTTCTTGCCGCCTCTGGCGACGAGTCCTTTGCCGACGTTCGTGAAGCCGAGACGGATTTTGTTTCCTTCGATCTTCATGGATTCATACATCGGGCCCGCGGTGACGCCCTTGCGGCCGTAGGCGAGACGTTCCGCTTCGGCGGCGACGCGCTTGGCGAGCGTCTGCTTGTCGTTCGGGTGAATATCCGAATGGTTGCCGATATCGATTGCAACCGCCATTCCCGTGTTGGGAAGATTGAGCGTGGCGGTCTGGACTTCACGGAGTTTTGCCCAGGCGGGATCGGAAGGCTGGAGTTTCTTCCAGAAGTCATCCGCGAGCGGCTTGTCCGGAGTGTGACGCTCGAACGCGGCGAGCTGGACGAAGACGAACGGCATTGCCGGATCGTTCCATTTCGCGCGCCAGTCCTTGATGAGCAGGGGGAACAGGGTCATGTAATCAACCCATCCTCCAGCATTGGATTCGCCCTGATACCAGATGGCTCCGCGGACCGGGTAGACAATCCAGGGGGCGATCATGGCATTGTAGAGTGTTGCGGGGAACTGCGGAGAGGAGGAGGAGACCGCTATTTCAACCGACGGACGGGGACCGACCTTCTTGACATCCGCAGCAAATTCGACTTTGCTCTTCCAGACTCCGGCAAGCGCGATGCGGGTGTTGACTTTATTGCCGTTCTGGAGGAAAATCTCTTTTGCGGGCGAGGTGAATCCGCCGTCGGCGAAGAGGTCGATTACGCGGACCGCGAGCGTGTTTTTGCCGGCTTTGACAAGTTTGCCGGGAACTTTGTAGCGGCGTTTGAAACTCCAGTAATTCGGAGTGTCGGGACCGATTGCGCCGATTTTCTCGCCGTTGAAGAACGTCTCGTCGCAGTCATCGACGATGCCGAGCGAAAGAATCAGGTCTTTGCCCGCCCAGTCTTCGGGGATCTCAACGTCGCGGCGGAACCAGACGGCGCCGTCGATCTTGGAATCAATGAGTCCGGGAACTTTGGCGTCGGTCCAGGCGGAGACATCGAAATCGGGTTTCTTCCAGTCTGCTGCGGCTTTGACCTGTGCGTCGTATTGCCCGAAGAAGTTCTTGTACCAGGCGTTGAAAGCGGCGTTGGCTTTGTCGCGCAGGGCTTTCAGGCGAGCCTTTTCGTTGCGGATGAACTTGGGATCTTCCACACCTGCGATCTGCGAGAGTTCTCTGCCGCGTTCAGCGGACTTGTAACCGGCTTTGCTGATCCAGGGCTCCACGCGCGTTCCGCCCCAGTTCGTGCCGATGAGACCGACCGGAACATTGAGATCATGATTGAGTTCGCGTCCGAAATAGAATCCGAGTGCGCTGAAGGGCTGAACGGTTTCGGGAGCGCAGAGCTGCCAGCCGGTTCCTTTGATGGCGGAACATTCGACTCCGGGGGAAACCGTGCGGTCGACTTTGAACAGGCGGATGTTCGGGAAGTTGGCGTTCTTCGCCTCTTCAAGTCCGTTTTTGCTCCGGAAGAATTTGGAGTTGCCCCAGACGGGCATTTCCATGTTGGACTGACCGGAGCAGACCCAGACTTCGCCGACGAGCACGTCGTCGAACGAAACGGGGGTTGTCCCCGGAGCGCCGGTGACGACGACCGTGTAGGGACCGCCGGCCCGCATTGCGGGCAGAACCGCTTCCCATACGCCCTGATCATTCGCGACGGCATTGACCGATTTCCCCGCGAGCGTGACCTTGACGCTCTTTCCCGCGGGAGCGGTTCCGACGATGCGGATCGGCTTTTCGCGCTGAAGCACCATGTGGCTGCCGTAAACGTTGTTCACGGCAAAACTTTCCGCATTCCCTTCCGGGCATGAGGCGAACATAGCACATGCGCCGAGCATGAGAGCCGCCGACACGGAAAGTGCGGCATACAACAGTTTTTTCATTTGCATATCCTCATTTGTTTTGTTGAGTTTTTTTCTGATTCCCATACGGCATTTTTAATATAGAACCGGGGCGCGGAAAATGCAAACAGCGGAAGCGCGAAAAAAGCTTTTTCTGAAAAAAAATTGGAAAAAGACTTGACATTGCCAACGTTGGCAGTATATTTATTCCATTGTCATGAAGGACGCTCTGAAGCATGCGGAATTGGTTCAGGGAATCCATAAAACAACCACTCAAGGAGGAAGATTATGACAAAACGCCGTTATGCCGTCTGCGGAGTTTCCGGACGTGCCCTTTACATGTGGATTCAGCCGATGTACCACGAGTTCGCCAACTCAGCCGAATTCGTCGGAATGCTGGATATCGACCCGCTCCGCTTCACCGTCTGCAAACGCGAGATTCCCGAATCCGCAAATGTTCCGACCTACATGCCGGATGAATTCGACAAGATGGTTGAAGAGACCAAGCCGGATGTCATTTTCGTCGTCTGCCGCGACTGCTACCACGTCACCTATATTCTCAAAGCTCTCGAAAAGGGACTTGACGTCGTCACGGAAAAACCGATGACCACCTGCTGGGAAGACGCCATCAAGGTCCGTGAAGCCGAAAAAAAGTCCAAAGGCAAAGTCACCTGCACCTTCAACTACCGTTACAATCCGCAGCACAGACTCCTCCGCGAGCTGGTTCTTGCCGGAAAGATCGGCCGCGTCACCCACGTCGACCTCAACTGGTACATCGACATCAAGCACGGTTCGAGCTATTTCAACCGCTGGAACCGCATGCGCGAAAACTCCGGAAGCCTCTCGATTCACAAGGCCAGCCATCACTTCGACCTCGTCAACTGGTGGATCGGCAGCCCGGATCCGCAGCTGGTCCATGCGTTCGGCGCTCTGAATCACTACGGTCCGAACGGTCCGTTCAATCCCTCGAAGAAGGACGGACGCCATTGCTCCGACTGCGCGGAACGCAGAAAATGCGCATACAAGAACCGCTGGGAATCCCGCGCAACCGTCACCAAGGTTCACGACGATCACCTCGACAGCTTCGATGAGAGCAAAGGCGTTCTTTACACTCCGTCGATCTACCGTCCCGACATGTGCATCTTCGATTCCGAAATCAACATTCAGGATACCATTGTTGCAGACGTCAAGTATGCAAACGGCGTGCTCCTGAACTATTCCGCCAACTTCTCAACTCCGTACGAGGGCTACCGTCTGGCAATCAACGGAACGCACGGCCGCATTGAGGCGGAAGAGTGGGGCGGAGCCGGCGCAACCGCGTTCCCGTGCCCGCGTGAACACGACCACTATGTCGACTACTATCCGATCTTCGGTTCCCGCGAACGTCTCTCGGTCAGACCGGGCATCGGCGGACATGGCGGCGGCGATTCCGGCATCCAGGAAGACGTCTTCCTCGGAGTCGAAGAGGATCGTCCGTACGATATTCTCGCGAACTCCCGCGACGGTCTTGCCGCGATCTCCATCGGCGACGCGGTGTTCAAGTCCATCACATCCGGACAGATCATCGATCTTACCGAAGTGATGTCTCACTGAGTCCGACTTCCTTTTCCCCCGTCTCCGGCGCCGTGCCGGGGGCGGGGTTTTTTTTATATCCATTTTCAGAACAAAAAAAGAGGCTGTCCGTTGCAGGGGACAGCCTCTGAGAGAACAGGCGGGAGGGGATTATTCCTGACGGATCTTATCCCATGCCTTGATGAACTTGCCGTTGTCGGCGCCGAGATCCTGAAGAGCGGTGCAGGTTGCACGGACGGATTCGGGAAGCATGAACGCGGGGTTCTTGCGGAGTGTTTCGCTGACAAGCTTCATGCCTTCGGTGTTCGGCGTGATGTACATGATTTCATCCATGTTCTCGGCGGAAATCTCCGGGCGGTAGATGAAGTCGATGAATTTGTGCGCAAGATCCGGATTCGGACTGTTTTTCAGAATCGCGAAGTTGTCGAACGTGAAGGTGGAGCCTTCTTTCGGGATCACGAACACGATGGAGGGATTCTCTGCGGAAACCTGAAGCATGTCGCCGCTGTAAGTCTGGATCATATTGAATTCGCCGGAAGCGAGCGCGCGCTTGGCGTCGTCGACTTCAAATTTGGCGATCTGTTTTTTCCAGACCTGGACGAGTTCCACGGCTTTGTCGATTTCCTCCTGTTTGGTGGAGTTGACGTCGAATCCGAGCGTGCGGAGAGCGACGCCGAGGACTTCGCGCTGGTCGTTCAGCAGAGAGGTGCGGTTTTTGAGTTCGGGACGTTCGAACATGCGCCAGGTCGGCTCGAAGTTCTTGACTTTGTCCTTGTTGTAGCCGATGCCGGTGAAGCTGGCGAAGTAGGGAACGGTGTACTCAAGCTTTTTGTCGAGCGAATACTTGATGTAGGACTGGTCAATGTATTTGTCGACGTTCGGGAGTTTGGAGTGGTCGAGCGTGAGGAGCATGCCCTGGCGCTGCATGAGTTCCGCCATGTAGGAGGAGGGAACGATGATGTCGTAGCCGCCTGCACCGGCTTTGAGCTTGGCATACATCGCTTCATTGGAGTCGAAAACATCAACTTTAACGTTACAGTTGAACTCCTTTTCAAATTTTTTGACGACATCGTTTGAGATGTAGTCACCCCAGTTGTAGATGTGGAGGACTTGCTTGGGCTTTCCGCAGGAGACTGCGAGAAGCGCGGCGAGGACCATCCCGGCGAGGAACAGTGTTTTCTTCATTTTTTGGGCTCCAATAGTTTTTGGCTGATAAACACAAGGACGAACGTGAAGATCAGAAACACCACCGACAGGGCGTTGATGACGGCGGGTGTTCCGCGCCGCATTGCGCTCTGAATGTAGATCGGCAGTGTCGTGTCTCCCGCTCCCTTGACGAAGAACGTAATGACAAAATCGTCGATCGACAGGGTGAAAGCGAACAGCGCGCCCGCAATCACTCCGGGTGAAATGACCGGAAGGGTCACCTTGAAGAAAGTCTGAAGGCTGTTTGCGCCGAGGTCCTGCGCAGCTTCAATCAGCGAGGAATCGAAATCCTGGAGACGTCCGAGCACCACCATGGTGACATAGCTCATGCAGAAGGTGATGTGCGCGATGATAATCGTTGTCATTCCGAGCTCCATTTTGATTCCCGTGAGCTGTTCGACCCATGTTCCGCAGACGGACAGAATGCTGACGAAAAGGAGCAGCAGGCTGATTCCGAGAAGAATGTCGGGGACCACGAGCGGAGAGTAGACGAGCGCGTAGTAGAGTCCGCGGAAGCGGCTCCGGCTCCGGTACAGCGCGAGCGCCGCGAGCGTGCCGAGAAGCGTGGAGAAGAATGTCGCGATCAACGCAATGATCAGCGTGTTGGAAAGCGCTTCCCAGATCGAGTAGTCGCTGAACAGTTTCTGATACCACTTCAGCGAAAAGCCCGTCCAGCGCCCGCCGTATTTGCTGGCGTTGAAGGAGGCTGTCGCCACGATGATCAGCGGAGCGTAGAAGAAGATGAGCGTGATGAGAGTCACGACCATCGGGAAACGGCTGTGGCGGTTGCATTTGCTCATTTTGTCACCCTGCTTTTGTTTCCGCGGACGGATACCGCGTTCTGGATTCTGCGCAGCCAGACGGCGAGGATGAGGGGGATGAAGACCGCCAGCATCAGCACGGCCGAGAGTGCGCTTGCGTGGGGAAGATTGCGTTCGGTGAAGACGCGCTGCGCGATTTTGTCGCCGATCAGCTCGCTTGTGGGACCGCCGACGAGGTCGGGGATCAGGTACGCGCCGAACGCGGGGATGAGGACGACCATGACCGCCGTCCAGATTCCTTTGGAGACACCCGGGACGAAGACTTTGCGGAACGCCTGAAATGCGCTCGCGCCGAGGTCTTTCGCCGCATCGAGGAGGGCAAAGTCAAATTTGTCCGCCGCCGCGTAGATCGGCAGGATTGCGAACGGGAGATAGGTGTAGATCATCACAGCGAGGACTGCCCACTGATTGTAGAGCAGCATGGTTTCTTCGGGGATGAGCCCGATGAACACAAGCACTTTCTTGAGGATGCCATCGGGGTGGAGGAAGACTTTCCACGCGTAGATGCGGATCAGAAAATTCGTCCAGAACGGCACGATGATGAGCATGAGGACGATGCTTCGAGTGCGCGGCGCCATGCGCGAGAGGTGGTATGCGATCGGCACGGCGACGAGGATGCAGACGAGAGTCGAGACGATGCCCAGCCAGATCGTTCTCCAGATGATCGAGGGGTAGCTCGGGTTGGAGAGGTCCTGAATCGTGTGCAGAGTCCAGCCCGCGCCGATTCCGCCGAAGGGATCGACGGGTTTGAACGCGAGCAGGAAGACGATGAAGACCGGGAGTGCGTAAAAGAGGATCAGCCAGACAAAGGAGGGCAGACCCAGGAAGAAGTTCATCCAGCGGTTTTTCATTTCGCGCTCCGCCTCAGAGGTCGGGGAGGGCGAGCAGGTTCTCGTCCGCCTCGGTGTAGCGTTCCAGCATGTAGGCGTTGTCGCCTTCGAACTTCAGCCAGACGTTGTCGTCCCACTTGATGTTCCGCTCGTCGAGCGCGTAGCTGTAATGCTGTTTGATGACGGAGATCCGCCAGTCCTGCACACGGACCCAGTAGCGGGTGTGTGCGCCGAGATAGATGACCTCTTCGACCTTGCCTTGAAGCAGGTTCGTGTTGGAGTCTGTCACTTCGGGTTTTACGGCGGAGATCATGAATTTCTCCGGCCGGATGCTGAGGTTGACTTTCCCGCCGGGCTGCACGTGTTTGTCGTTGTAGACGCGCAGGGAGGGGAAGCCGTCGATTTTGAGTTTGCAGTAGTCGCCGTCGACCGATTCCACGACGCCGTCGAAGAAGTTGGTGTCGCCGATGAACGCGGCGACGAAGCTGTTCTTGGGGGCTTCATAGAGTTCGACGGGGGTTCCGGTCTGTTCAACGTTGCCCTGATGAAGAACGGCGATATGATCGCTGATGCTCATCGCCTCCTGCTGGTCGTGTGTGACAAAGAGGAAGGTGATTCCGACGTCGTCGTGAATCGTGTCGAGTTCGATCAGCATTCTCTGGCGGAGCTTGAGGTCGAGCGCGGCGAGCGGTTCATCAAGCAGCAGGACTTTCGGTTTGTTGATGAGCGCGCGGGCAATGGCGACGCGCTGGCGCTGGCCGCCGCTGAGCTGTCCGGGTTTCTTGCGTTCGTGTCCGACAAGCTGGACGAGTTCGAGATATTTCTGGACTTCGTCGTTGATTTTCCGCTTGTCAGCACCTGCGATTTTGAGGCCGAAGGCGATATTGTCCCAGACGGTCATGTGAGGGAAGAGCGCATAGTTCTGGAAGACTGTGCGGATTTCCCGTTTGTTCGGGGGAAGGTCTGTGATGTCCTTGCCGTCGAGAATGACGCGTCCGGAATCGGGAGCTTCGAATCCCCCGCAAATACGCAGCAGTGTGGTTTTACCGCAGCCGCTGGGACCGAGCAGCGAGAAGATTTCTCCTGCTCCGATGGAGAGAGAAACGTTGTCAAGCACGGTTTGCTTGCTGTAACGTTTCGTAATGTTTTCAAATCGCAGTATGTCGCCCATCTTTCATCCATTCTCCGGGTTAGAAATTGAGTCCTATAATGTATCATAAATCGCCGGAAAAAAAAGCGCCGAAACAAAAAAATAACAATAATTTTTTCCGGTGAGTTGCAGAATGCTTTTTTTCGCTGTATATTGCATGAATTTCAATAGAAAAAGGAGAGTTTTCCCAATGCGCGTCATCAACAGTATTGCTTACAATCCGGAGCTCGGTTTCCGCGGGCTCGGCGACCTCTATCTTCCCGGTGACGTCACCCCTGAAACAAAAGCGGTTCTGACGATTCACGGCGGAGGCTGGTGCGCGCAGGAGAAAAGCACTTTCGCCGGCGTTGCTCTCTGGCTCTGCCAGGAACTGAAAATGGCGGTCTACAATATCAACTACCGGTTGAGCTCTCGGGTTCCGTGGCCTGCGTGCGGAGACGACTGTCTGGAAGCCGGACGCTTTTTCCTGGATGCGCAGATCCCCGAATTTCAGGGTTTTGACCGGAGCCGCATTTTCGTCATGGGCGGTTCCGCGGGCGGGCATCTCGCGCTGATGACCGGACTCCGTCTTCCGCCGGAGCGCGTCGCCGGGATTGTTTCGATCTCCGGAATCGCGGATGTCGAGCCGGATTTCGCCGCGAATCCGAACCGCTACGAAACGCTGTTCGGACACGTGCCGTCCCGGGAGGAGCTGGCGTCGATCGCTCCCGCAAACTTCCTGACGCCGTCGAGCCCTGCAATTCTCTGCACGCATGATTACCGCGACAACGTGGTTCCGATTGCTTCCGCCGAACGCTTTCTGGAGGCGGTTCACAAAAACGGCACACCCGGTGAATCTTATTATTATGAGAAAGACGAGCACGGTTTTTCGCATCGCATCTGGATTCCGGACAGCACGCCGCACCGGCTTTATCCGGATATCGAAGCGCATATCGCGGATTTTCTGGCAAGACAGAAGTAAAAAGACTTGAAAATCGGGGAAACCGAGGTATAGTATACTCATATACATGAGGGAGTAGTTTCGCGGAGTTCCCGCTCCGTGCGGCAAGTCAACATACCGGCTGTCCCCGAATACAGCCTGGCTTGCATTCAAAAATGAGACTCAGGTATGGCGTTCAGCCGTACAGGGTCTCTGCCGTTTTCCCCTGTCCGGTTTTATAATGAAAGACGCGGTCAGGAGGATTTATGTTTTTCATTGAACCTGTTTTGCTGGGCGTGAGCCTTGCGATGGATGCTCTTGCCGTTTCACTGGCGCTCGGCGCAGTCGAACGCGACAGCTTCAGCTGGCGGAAAATTCTTGCGACGGCGCTGTCGTTCGGCGTGTTTCAGTCGCTCATGCCGACGGCCGGCTGGCTCGGCGGCTCGCTCTTCGGAAGCCTGGTGCAGACTTACGGACGTTACGTTGCCGCTCTGCTGCTGTTCGGAATCGGCGGGAAGATGGTGTGGGAGGCGTTCCGGAAAGACGGGGACGAGGAGGAAAAAATCACCGGCTTCAACTTTGTCCGTCTGATTGTCCTCTCCTTTGCGACGAGCATTGATGCGCTTCTGATCGGCGTCGGCTATGCATGCCTGAAGCGTGTGAACATTCTTGCGGATGTGCTGATCATCGGTTTCGTTACGTTTCTGATTTCCGGCGCGGGGTGCATTGCGGGACGGCGCGGCGGGCACATCTTCGGGAACAAATGCGAGGTGCTGGGCGGGCTTGTGCTGATCGGCATCGGCGTGAAAGTCCTGCTCCTGGATTGAAAAAAATCAACTTTTTTTGAAATTCCGCATGACAAAACGCATTTTCTGTGCTATCGTACCGGACTGAATTTTGCTGAGAGGATTTGTCATGCGCCTTTTTTCTTTTTTGCTGCTGTTCGCGCTTCCGGCGTTTGCACAGTTTGAATGTCTGACCGATCCGCGTCACGGCGGACCGGTTCGCTATGCGGGAGATCTTGCCGCGAAACCGCACGTGTATGTGCCGACGAATTATCGACCGAAGCTGCGCGAATTCCGCGGGGTCTGGGTTGCGACAGTCGAAAACATTGATTTTCCCGTCTCCCGGAGCGTGGCGGAGTTCAAACGGAATTATCTGGCGGTGGTGAACAATCTCAAAGCGATCGGCGCAAACGCGATTCTGTTTCAGATCCGCCCGAACAACGACGCGTTCTATCCGTCGCATTTGAATCCGTGGTCGCGTTGGCTGACCGGACGTGAGGGCGTTGGACTGAACGGATTCGATCCGCTCGCGTTCATGATTCAGGAGGCGCACCGCCGCGGGCTTGCCTTTCATGCGTGGCTGAATCCTTACCGCGTCGCAGGGGCGACTCCGCTCTGGAAAAAAACTTATCTGAACACGCTAGCTCCGGGAAACTTTGCGCGCAAACATCCGGAATGCGTTCTCAGCATCCGCCGGAAGGACGGCAAGAACCAGCTGATTCTCGACCCCGGCAACCCCGCGGTGATCCGTTTTCTCTGCAACACGGTTCATGAGATCGTGACGAAGTACGATGTGGACGGCATTCATCTGGACGATTATTTTTATCCTTACGATGGAACCGGCTCCGCCGACCGCGCGACATTCCTGCGCTACAACCGCAACAGAATGTCGCTGGAGGACTGGCGCCGCGAAAATGTCAACACGCTTGTCGGTTCGCTTTCCAACGTCATCCGTTCCTGCAATGCGCGGTATCACAAGAACATTCAGTTCGGAATCAGCCCGTTCGGGATCTGGGCGAATGTGAAGACGCATCCGGCGGGGTCGCTGACGAAAGGCTCGGAATCGTACGCCCTTCAGCACGCGGATACCCGGAAATGGGTGCGCGGAAACTGGATAGACTACATCGTTCCGCAGATTTACTGGACGTTCGGGCATAACTCCGCCGCATATGCCGCGCTTGCGGACTGGTGGTCTTCCACGGCGCGCGGAACACGCACGAAACTTTACATTGGACACGCCCCGTCGCGTCTCGGAACCACGCGCGAATGGAGCAATCCGAATGAGATTTTCAATCAGTTCCGTTACAATTCGCGGCGTCCGGAAATCTCCGGCTCCGTGCTCTTCTCCTACCGCAGCATCTTCAAACCCGCCAACCCGGTAATGAAACGCGGAACGGAAAAAATCATCCGCACGTGGAAGCAGACCGGGGAGAAAGGAAAAAACAAATGAATCTTCTGATCCGCTCACTTCTTCCGGTCGCATTTTTCTGCATCCCGCTCGCCGCACAGACTCCGCCTCCGCCGGAACCCGTCCTGCGGAATCTCTATTTTCTGGAAAAACAGATGAAAGTCTGGAATCTCGACAAGATTGAGCCGCTGAACCGCTCGATCCGCGCACCGTTCGCGGCGGATTCCTGGCGAGCCTCGCTGACGCGTCCGTTCGACACCGCCCCGGTGGAAGGATTGCCCGACCCGCTGGGAAAACGGAATATGCGGAACCTTACGGAGCTGATTCTGGTCGCGCGCCGTCCCGGACTGACGCCGGAGAAGGTGCGTCCGCATCTCCGCTGGAAAGTCGCACCGGGTGAGGTGCGGAATGTCATTGCATACCTGGGGGAGACCCCGGAGTATTTCTGGTTCGGAAAATCGGATATTCTGACTCTGCACTGGATCCGGAAACATATCGGGCTCGGCGGAAACGCCTCCGCTCTGGCGGAGGTCATCGCGGAATCCCTGAATGTGGATGACGAGAACGGGTTCAGCCGGAAAAGCTCGATGCTGATTCTGCCTTCGTACGGCAATGCCGCGATTCCGCATCTCCGCCGCGCCATCGGAACTGCGCTTGCTGACCGCGAGCCGATCGGACCGCATCTGCTGACAATGAAGAAGATCGGTACTCCGGAGGCCGCAGCGGAACTGGTCCGTTCCCTGCATTCAGGAAGTCCTGAAGCGTATGCGGCACTGACGGACGCCATGCCCGGCCCTCCGTACCTCAAGGAGGCGAAAGAGGTCTATTTCGCGCTGGCGTCCCGTCATGACGCGCTTCCCGCCGCAATCGAAGCAGCCATTCAGTTCCATTGGGAGACGGAGCTTCTGGCGGTGTTGAAAAAACTCGTGCGCCGTCCGAACTCCTTTCAGGAATATATGATTCTGCGGACAACGATCGACCAGTTCGAAAACAAACGCACGGATTCGCCGGAGCTCGCCGCGATGGAGCAGATTAAAATCCTGCTGATGCGCAGCGGCGACCTGCCCGGTTCCCCCCGCATCCTCTCTCTGAGCGACAAGGCGCTGGAGGCGAAACGGAAATTGGATCAGGAGGATCAGAGACGCATTCAGCCGTTTGAAGATCAGCTTGCAAAATCGAAAAACACGGATATGGCGGTTCTCGCCGGACTCGTCCTCTGCATGACGGACCGTGAGGTCAACGCGCCGCTTTCCAAAGACTACCGTCTCCGTGTCCGCGATGCAGGAATGCGGATTCTGCGCAGACTCGACAACCGCGCGGTTAAGAACGCCCTGCGCGCACTCAAGGAGAATGCGGAGTCGGAGGATGAATCCAACTATTTCGGTTCGCTCCTCGTCCGTCTGAGCGATCGCTACGGGACTTATGAAAAATGAGCGGAAACGAGTTCAGCAAAACCTGCCGTCTCCGTTTTAACTGCGGGGACGCCGAATACCCGAAGGACGCGGCGGCGCGGATTCCCGGCGGGCTTCCACCGGTCGATCTTTATGCCGTTCCCGCGGGAGGCTGTGCTGGAGATTCCGATCCCGGACGTGTCCGTTCACAGAATGAGGATTCCTTTCTGATCTGCACGCGCCCGGACGGACTCTTTACGTTTGCGGCGGTTGCGGACGGCGTCGGCGGCCGGATGGCCGGCGAAGTCGCCTCGCGTCTCTGTCTGACAACTTTGTTTGAGGAGTGGGACCGGCTGAACCGCGAAGGAATTTTTGACACGATGACGCTGACCGCCATTCCTGAATTTCTCTCGGAGACTGTGCGGAAGGCAAATGAAAATGTTTTCCGCGCCGCCGCATCCCAGCCTCTGGAAAACCGGATGTGCACGACTGTTGCCGCGCTTTTTCTTGCGCAGAAAAAAGCGTTTACGGTTCATCTTGGCGACAGCCGGATTTACCGTGTGCGAAACGGGGAGATCATGCAGCTGACGCATGACCATTCGCTGGTTGCCGAGCTGTTGGACGCCGGGACGATTGCCCCGGACGAGGTGCGGAATCATCCGCTCGCGCATATCATTTCCCGTTCGGTCGGCGTTTATGAGACGGTGGAACCGGAAATCTGCGTGTTCGAACACGTTCCGGGCGACCGCTGGCTGCTCTGTTCCGACGGTCTGAGCGACGTTGTCGAGGCGGATGAGATCCGGGATGCCGTGTGGAATGCCTACGATCCGGCGGATGCGGTGCATGGACTGCTGAAGCTTGCTTTGAGCCGCGGCGGTCCGGATAATATCACGGCAGTCTGCCTGTTTGGCTGAGAAGCTCGCGGCAGAGTCCTGTGTTGAGGCTGGTAATGTTGCCTTGAAGAAGCTGGTTTTTCACCGGATTGCTTCGCGGATTAGTTCGCGGTCATCCATGTGATGTTTGACGCCGTTGATTTCCTGATAGTTTTCATGTCCTTTTCCCGCAACAAGAAGAATGTCGCCCGGACGCGCAAGTTCGACGGCGCGGCGGATTGCGGCGGGACGATCCACGACAGTTTCATATTTTGCACCGCGCGGGAACCCGGTTTCCGCTTCGGCGATGATTGCCTCCGGCGGTTCCGTGCGGGGATTGTCGCTGGTCAGAATGGTGAGATCGGCGAGTCTGCCGCAGACCTCCGCCATGCGCGGACGTTTGCTCCGGTCGCGGTCGCCGCCGCAGCCGAAAAGCGCGATGAGGCGTCCTCTGCAGAGCGGCCGCAGGGCGGTCAGAACCCGTTCCAAAGCATCATCGGTATGCGCGTAGTCGACGAATGCCGCGGCTCCGTCCGGAAGTTCAATGCGCTCAAGGCGTCCGGGAACCTGCACGGGCGTTTCAAGCGCTTTCAGAATCGCTGTTTCCGGAATTCCGAGCGCCAGAGCCGCTGTCACCGCCGAGGCGAGATTGTAGATGTTGTGTGTCCCGATCAGCGGCGAATGAATGGTCAGATTGTGTCCGGGCGTGTGGAGGCGGAAGACCGTTCCCGCGGCGGATTCTTCGAGCGGTTCGATCCGCACCGCCGCATCCGGATGAGTCATGGAAAGCGAAAGAACGGGGCATTTCAGCTCCGAAGCAAGGCGCGCGCCCCAGGGATCGTCGATGTTGATGACGGCGTTCCCGTTTTCGGCAAGCGATTCGGAGAAGAGCAGTTTTTTTGCCTGGAAATAGGCTTCCATTGTTTTGTGATAGTCAAGGTGATCGCCGGTGAGATTGGTGAAAATTGCAGTCGCGAACCGGGCGGAGCCCATGCGGTGCTGATGAAGTCCGTGACTTGATGCTTCCAGAACGACATGCTGACAGCCGGCATTGTGCATCTGTGTCAGAATTCGCTGGAAGGAGGCGGCGTCGGGCGTGGTTCGCGCGGATTCGGTGGAGGCTGTTCCGTTCCCGCAGTCATATTCAATGGTGGAGATCAGACCAGTGCGGAAGTGTCCCGCGTTCTGCAGAAGATTGCGGAGGAGAAAAGCAATGGTGGTTTTCCCGTTCGTTCCGGTGACGGCGTGAAGAGTCATTGCCTGTGCCGGATTGCCAGCAGCAAGCTCGCAGAGCAGTCCCCACGCGCGGTAGGCGTCTGCGCATACGAGATGCGGCAGGCTGGTTTTGAGCTCCGGATCGTCCGAAACGATCGCGGCGGCTCCTGCGGCTTCGGCTGCGGGCACGAAACGGCGTCCATCCGCTTTGGCGCCGCGAATGGCGCAGAAGAGCGAACCGGAACGAACCGCACGGGAATCGTTGGTGACATCTTCGATATCACAGTCGGCGAAATTCAGAACCTGCAGCGGACGGAGTTTGGCGGAACAGTCGGAGAGACGCATGGCGCACCTCACGGTTCAATGAGTTCCAGACGCGTTCCGCGCGAGGCTTTCAGGAAGACGAGGTCGCCGGGGTTCACGAGTGCGCGGACAGCTTCCGCCGCCGATTGCGAATCGGACCATGTACGGATTTGCGGATTGTTGAGTGTTTGCGCCGCCCGGGTCATTTCGGAACCGATTGCGGCAATCCGGGCTCCGGGAAAATCTGCAAGCGCTTTTTCAAGGGCTTCGCGGTGAACGGTCTGCGACTGTTCGCCGATTTCGCGCATGTCTCCGAGCACCAGAACGAGCTTTCCCGGGTCGGCGAATTCGTGCAGCCAGCTGAGCGTGGCTTTCATGCTGTCGGGGTTGGCATTGTAGGCGTCGTTGAGCCAGACTGCGCCGTTGTGCTCCGTGCGTTTCATTCGCATGCCCGGCAGGACGCAGGCTGCGAGTCCTTCGGCGATTGTCTGCATGGAGATTCCGAATGCGTCGGCAACTGCTGCGGCTCCTGCGGCGTTGTGCGCCTGATGCGCTCCGGAGAGCGGCCAGTTCACCGTGACACGCTCGCCGATGCGGTGATTGAGCAGTTCAAAAGAGCTCCCGTTGATATTTCCACCGCGGTAAAATGCTTCCATGACGGAACCTTTGCCTGTTCCGTACGAACGGATTTCGCGGGTTCCGGCCGCTTTGAGCATAATATCGAATCCTGCGGCTCCGAGCGGAATGACTGCCGTTCCGCCGGGGGCGAGATGAGAGAAAATTTTGGATTTCTCCGTTGCCACGCCTTCGAGTGAACCGAGATTTTCGAGGTGACAGCGTCCGATGGAGACAATCAGCGCCGCATCGGGGCGGATGGTATTGGAGAGCGGTTCGATTTCCCCGTGGTGGTTCGTGCCGCATTCAATGATGCAGTACTTGTGTTCGGGAGTCAGTTTCAGCAGATTCAGCGGAACGCCGATCTGGTTGTTGGTGTTGCCTTCGGTCGCAAGCACATGTTCCGCTCCGAATGCACGGACGAAAATTGCGCGGAGCATCTCTTTTGTACTGGTTTTCCCGCTTGACCCGGTAAGTGCAATCGCCTTTACCGGCAGACGCATCCGGTGGAAGCGCGCGAGCGCCTGATACGCCGCGACGGTTGAATCCACGGCGATTGCGGGGGCTCCGGCGGGGAGTTTGGCGAGTTTTGCCCGCTCAATGCAAAGGAGCGATGCGCCCTGCTTGAGCGCGGCATCAAGAAAGTCATGTCCGTCGAACCGTTCGCCGGAGAGGGCGATGAAGAGCGAGTTCGGAGTGATGGCGCGGGTGTCCGTTGTGACGGAGTCCACGCCTTCGCCGTGCGGTTCGTTCAGGAACGTTCCGCCGAGAGCTTTCTGGATTTCTTCAAAACGGAACAGCATGAGCGCACCTCAGTCCAGAGTGAGTTCGGTGAGAACTTTGTCATTCTTGAAAATGACGCGTTTGCTTTTGACTCTGTCGAGCCAGTAGATCCAGGTGTCGCTGAGGATATTCGGCGTGCGGATCCTGCTCGGACGACCGTAGGTGATGAGAACCTGTTTGCGCGTCATGCCTTTTTCAATGACTCCGCGGCGCATTTTTTCAAACTGAGCGGGGGTTGCGCCGGAAGCGGTTTCCACTGCGAGCGCGGTGGTGAAGAGTTCGCGGGCGAAATCCTCCATCGGGATCGTCGTTTTCGCCTGGTCGTAATTGAGTGTGAAAAGTTCGCCGTTTGCGCGGAAGACGATTTGTGAATCGGTCATGGATTCGATCTGGACGTCGGTTCCGAACGGGATGATTTTCCCCTGCTGGATGTTTTCCGGCGTGAGGGTATCCGGCGTTCTGTACCAGAGGTTGTAGGCTGTGCGGACCTGCGCGTGAGTCGGGAGCTGAAGCACTTCCTCGGGGATGAGCGTGCGGGTGTAGCAGCCGGTGAAGAGCAGAGTTCCGGCTGCTGCGAGTGTCAGAAAAAGAGCTGCGGCAAATTTCATGAGATCAAAACCTTTCGATTACCATGCTTCTGTTGTATATTCGACCGCAAGTTTTGCGGTGTTGTAGCACGCCTGCTTGAGTGCGTTCTGGCGGCTGATTGTCGGGTCTGCGAGAATCTGATAGTTTGCTCCGCCGCGGACGGTGCGGGTCGGGAAGAGCTGCTCGCCGCGTCCGGGGATGATGACAGAGTATTCCAGTTCGACTTCGAGGCGGAATTCTGCGGGACGGTAGATGTCGTTGTCGGTATCGTCTTCGCGGATTGTGGTGTTCTTCACGGAGCGGATTGTTCCGGAAAGGATGCAGTCGGCGTCTGCTTTGTTTTTGAGCTTGAGTGCGCCGTCGAACATGTAGCGTTCGCAGAGCTGCTGACGCATGATGGAGGCTGCGAGCGGTTCGAGCGTGTCGTTTTTGATTTCTCCGACGGCGATGGATTTGATTTGCGGGTGCACGAGCGAGCGTGCGCCGATATGGTATCCGCATCCGGAGAACAGAAGCGGAAGGAGAAGCGCGAAGGAGAGAATAAAGGATTTAAAGCATGTCATCGGTAATGACCTCCTCTTTGTTGCGGTCGACGAGTCCGCCGCGTGTGTCTTTGATGGGCAGGAGCCAGCGGCTTCCGGAGCCGGGAACGTGCAGAGTGTCGGAATGCTCTGCGGGGAACGCCTCTTCGCGGAAGACGCGCTTTTCGGGCGTCCATTCCTGTCCGTTTGCACGGAATTCCTCGTTGATGGCGGCGAGTTCGTTTTCCGCTTCCGCCGTGGATTTTGTGGAAGGATAATCCTTGATCACGGTGGTGAAATAGCGCTGGGCAACATCATATTTTTTGTTTCTGCTGTAGAATTTCCCGATATCGCAGAGACGTGCCGCGATGATGCCGTAGATCTCTTCACGGGAACGCTTGATCCAGTCGGTCTGCGGGTCATCCGGATGTTTTGCGAGGAAGGTGTCGAACGCTTCCAGAGCAAGCTGGGCGTTGGAGCCGTCGCCGTCGCCGCGTTTGGCGAGGGTGAGCAGGGCATTGGAGAGTTCGAGCGCGGCATACCGCGCGGCTTCTGTATCGGGATGCAGTTTAATGGCTTCCGAGAAGTGGCGGATCGCCTGATCGACTTTGCCGTCGTCCAGATAGAGGCGTCCGAGACGGAGCATGGCTTCGGGAGCTTCGGGGCCGCAGGGGGCGTTTTTGATGGCGGCTTCGTAAATTTCAATCGTGCGGTCATCCTTTTTGATGAACGGGAGCCACGAGCGGTAGTAGTCGCGATGTCCGGCATGGAACTTGTCGCCGATTTCAAACTGGCGCTTGACGACTTCATAGTAATTGATCCGCGTGACATGCCCCTGTGCGAGCTTCTGGAGACAGTCGAATTCGTCTCCGTATTTGCGGGCTTTGCGGAATGCGCGGGCCGCGCTGATGAGGGCGTTGGCTTTCTGCACGGGGTCATCCGCCTGAATCTGGGCTTCCAGATAGAAATCGGCGGCGGAGAGGAAGTTGCGCTGGTTTTCCTGTTCCCGTCCGGCGGCAAACGCATCCAATGCGGCTTTATCATCGGCGGAGACGGGCAGAGCGGCGAGTCCGGTGAGAAGCAGAAATAAAAATTTCAGACGCATAGCAGTTTTTCTCTTGTTTTCTCTGTTTTTTGAAGTATCTTATACAATCTTCTAATGTAGCACAGTTTTGCAGAATCGCAAATGAAAAGCGGAAATCAGAATGAAAATTTTACAGATACTCACCGAACTGGGTCCCGGCGGGGCGGAACGCGTGGTGCTGGACCTGACGGAACAGCTGCTTGCGCGCGGACATGAAGTTTCGCTGATCGCCCTGAAGTCTCCTCCGGAAAACCGCACTGTGGTTGACCGCTTTCTCGCGCTCGGTGTGGAACCGCTTTTTCTGGGGATGGACCGCGCGTTTCAGCTGGGGCGTCTTTTTGCGCTTCGCCGCGCAATCCGCCGGATTGCACCGGATCTCTGCCATTCACACCTGATGCACCCGAACCTCTGTTCCCGTCTGGCGCTGTCTGGACTCGGCATTCCGCTTGTGAATTCGATTCATATCAGCGAACGCCGCTCCGGACAGGGAATTTTTTTTGCGCTGGACCGTCTGACGTTTCCGCTCTGCTCCGCATGTACGGCGGTTTCGGAGGCAAGTGCGCGCTTCCATGAGAAAAAACTCGGACTGAAGGCGGGGACGATCCGGGTCGTTTACAACGGCGTCGATCCCGTTCCGCGTCCGGAGCCGGAGGAGCTGGAGATGCTCCGTCGCAAGTGGGGTGTGGAGAACTGCGCACGGATTATCGGTTCCGTCGGACGTTTCGACTGGCAGAAAGGATATGATTTTCTGCTCTCCATGCTTCCGGAACTTTCCGCTCGGATTCCTTCCGGCGAGACCTGGGGCATTGTTCTGGTGGGCGACGGGGGCGAGCGGGAGAAGCTGAAACGGCTTGCTTCCGCAGTCCCCGCGAACCTGCGGGTTGTTCTGCCGGGGTTCATGCCGGAGGCGGCAAAGGCGGGCTGGCTGTTCGACGTCTTTGTGATGCCGTCGCGCTACGAAGGCTACGGGCTCGCACTGGCGGAAGCGATGTCGACGGGAGTTCCGGTTGTGGTGAATCCGGTCGATTCTCTTCCCGAACTCTGCCGTTTTTATCCGGACAGTGCGGAAACGGATTTTGAGTCATCTGCGAACCGCGGGGAAGCGGCGTCTCTGATTGTGGAATTCGCCCGTCATCCCCGTTCCGGGGGCACGGTGATCTGCCGACGGAGCGAAATGGCAGAGTCGTATCTGGAACTTTATGAGAATTTTCTGAAATAAAAAAAGAGCGTATCCTGCTGCACTGTAAAGAGGTACGCCAATACACCTTAACTCCGCGCAATAGAATACGCCCCAAGGGGCGCATCGTTCAAGCGACGGGAGTATGTTGTTGAATTGGCGTTTTCTTTACATAGTCCGCTTGAAGATCCGGTTATCTTCATCTGTTTTTGTGCCGGAAGAGATTCCTTGACAGGCAAATCTTCCGATGGCAGGTACAATAGCATTGTTTACGGGATATTTCAAATGACCGGACGTAAAATATTTGTAAAAAAAAGCGGGAGAAAGAATTCTGTTTGACGCTTGACATTCGCCGTTTGCGGATGTATAATACTGAATTATGAAACATCTCAGTCATAAAATTTCACTTGTTCTGCTTGGAGCGGCGCTTCTGCCGCTGGTTTCGTCCTGCGCACTCGCCGATAAGGATAAATCCATCCTTTCGCCTGCAGTCTGGAGCGAAATTGACCGCAACCGCGAAAACCTCAACAAACTGCGGGTCGGCATGACGCGCGAAGAGGTTCTCAAGATCATGGGAGAGCCGCTGACCGGTCAGGTTTACAACACGGAGCATCACTGGTTCTATTACACCCGCACCCGCTGGAGCGACGGCATGGCAACACATGACGAATGCACACCGGTTGTCTTCGATGAACTCGGATTTGTAATCGGAATCGGAAGAGATTTCTACCGCGAAAATTACAACATCACGTTCTGGAACGACAAATCCATTGAAAAGGTGATTGAGTGATTCCGCTCATCCTCGCCTCTGCTTCTCCGCGCCGCAAAGAGCTGCTGGCGCGTCTCGGTTTCCCTTTTTCCATTGAAGTTTCCCGCGCGAAAGAACATTCGGACGGTCTCTGGTTGACAACCGCTCTGGACAATGCGTATGCAAAAGCGGAGGAGGTTGCCAGCCGCTTCCCCGAAGCCGCCGTGATCGGTGCGGATACCGTGATTGAGTTTGAAAATTCGATTCTCGGCAAACCGCATTCTCTGGAAGATGCGGAGGAGATGCTGATGCGCTTTTCCGGACGGACCCACTCCGTCACGACCGGCTGCGCGGTGCTCTGCAAAGCGCGGAACCTGCGGGTTCTGTTTGCGGAGACTTCACGTGTGACGTTCCGTCCGGTTGACCGGGAAACGATCCGGCGCTATCTCTCCCTTGTTCCGGTTCTGGACAAAGCCGGTTCATATGCGATTCAGGATCACGGGGAGATGCTGATAGAACACTACGAGGGCGACCTCGACAACATCATCGGTCTTCCGGTCGCCCGTCTTTCGGAAACATTGCGTTTCCTGTTCTGATTTTATCTCATCTTGAGGGTTGCAAGCCCGATCATCGCGCAGATTCCGGCGATAATCCAGAAACGGTTGACGATCTGCGTCTCCGTCCATCCAAGCTGTTCAAAATGGTGGTGGATCGGTGTGCATTTGAAGATTCGTTTTCCGGTGAGACGCAGGCTGGCGACCTGGAGCATCACGGAACCGCCCTCCATGAGGAAGACGAATCCGACGACGAGCAGAAGCAGCTGCTGTCCCATGAGCACCGCGATGAGTCCGATGCATCCGCCGAGCGGCAGGCTTCCGGTATCGCCCATGAAGACCGAAGCCGGTTTGCAGTTGTACCAGAGGAACCCGATGCACGCGCCCGCCATTGCAGAGGCAAAGACGCTGATTTCACCAAGTTCCGGAATGTACGGAATGGAAAGATATTTCGCAAAGACGGCGTGTCCGTGCATGTAGGCGACCGATGCGAGGGAGAGCACGCAGAAGACAGTCGTTCCCGCCGCGAGTCCGTCTTTGCCGTCGGTGAGGTTGACGGCGTTGCTGAAAAACATCACATAGAGCATGTTGAAGATGAAGATCAACCCGATTGCGACGAGTCCCCAGCTTGCGGCGAAGGAGAAGAGCGGATGGTCGAGCAGCTGCGGAGGAAGCCAGAACTGAATCGTTTCGCCTGCCGGCTTGAGGCACATCGGATCGCGGTAGAACGGAAGGAGCATCTTTGTGGTCATGGTGTCGGGCATCTTGTAGATGCAGGCGAGAGCGATGAGGCTGACAATGCCCTGGACGGTGAGTTTCATCTTGCCTGAAACGCCGTCGCGGACGCTCCGTTCGTATTTGACTTTGATGTAGTCATCGTAGAATCCGAGCGCGGTGAGGGGAAGGAGGACGAGGAGGAAAACGAGAACTTTGGGGTTGGAGAGGTCGCTCCAGAAGATGGTCGAGACAGCAATTGCCGCAACGATGAGGAGACCGCCCATGGTCGGTGTTTTATCTTTGGAATGATCGACGAATTTTTCGTCAATGACGCCGGAGAGACGGGCGGATTTCGGCACGCAGAACTGCTTGAGTTTCCGGATCGTCCACGGTCCGAACAGAATGACGATGAACATTGCGGTGAGCAGGGCGCAGCCCGAGCGGAATGTGACGTATTCGAACAGACGCAGCGGTCCGAAGCAGCTGCGCAGTCCGGCGAGCAGATACAGCATGAAATATTCTCCTGTGGGTTGATTCTTCAGGAATATAAATGAAAATGCCGCATTTACAAGAGCTTTTATCAAAAAAATCAGAGATATTTTTCCGTTTGAAAACGGGAACGCCGGAGATTTCTCTTTAAAAATTGCCCGTTCCGCTTGATTTTTTGATTTTCCGGGTAAAATTACAGAAAACAACAAGGATTTGATGTTATGAAAAAGACTGTACTTTGCTTTTTGCTTCTGGCCGCTCTGCTTTATATTCTTCCGCTCGGTCTGCGGGAGATGTTTTCGCCGGATGAGACCCGGTATGCGGAAATCGGGCGTGAAATGGCTGTTTCCGGCGATTGGGTTACGCCGCGTCTGAACGGCGTGCTTTATTTTGAAAAGCCGATTCTCGGTTACTGGCTGTTCGCGGCGTCGGAAAAATTCTTCGGGGAAAATGCGTTTGCGGTGCGCCTTCCGTGCGCGCTGGCAACTCTGCTTTCCGCACTGGTGATTTTCTTCCTGACCCGCCGTTTTTCGGGGCTCGGTGAAAAAGCGGGCTTGCTCGCATCCGGATTCTTCCTGTTGACGCCGATCGTTTTCGGGCTGGGGGTTGTGGCAACGCTTGATCCGGTTTTCTCGTTTTTCCTGACACTGGCAATGGCTCTGTTTTATTTTGCGGTTCAAGCCGCAGGCTGGAGGCGGGCTGGATGGCTGTTCCTTTTCGGTCTTGCGGCGGGCGCGGCGTTTCTGACGAAAGGTTTTCTCGCATTCGTGCTTCCGGGGCTTTCTATTTTCGGCTGGCTCTGCTGGACGCGTCGCTGGAAGGAGATGCTGACTCTGCCGTGGATTCCTCTGCTTGCGGTGCTGGTGATTGTGCTGCCGTGGGCGGTGATGATTCATCAGGCCCAGCCGGATTACTGGTCTTATTTCATTTATGATGAACACATCAAGCGTTTCTTTGAGAAAGAGCAGCATCCGGAGCCGTTCTGGTTCTTTGTGCCGGTGCTGATCGGCGGACTCGGCTGGTTCCTGCTCCTGCTGCCTCCGGCGCTGCGGGGCTATGAAAAGAAAATTCCGCAGGATGATTTTACCCGTTACCTGCTCTGTTGGACATTCCTTCCGTTTCTGTTCCTTTCGATGTCAACCGGAAAGCTGGCGACGTACATTCTGCCGTGTTTTGCGCCTCTTGCAATTCTGTTTGCAACGGGATTGACCCGTTCGCTTGCAGACCGGAAACTGTTCCGGATCGCGGATGTTCTGCTTCTTGCGTTCGCGGTTCTGCTCCCGGTCGCGGCGGTCGGGCTCGCCGCAGTTCAGCTGAGCGGAGTGAAATGGGCTCCGTTCGCAGTCGGAGAAGGCTGGAAATGGGGGGCGCTGACGGTTGCCGGTCTTCTGCTTTCGGTCTTGCTTTTCTTCGCCGTGAAAGAGAAAAACGGGTGGAACAAGCTCGCGCTCTTCGGCTTCGGCCTCTGCCCGGTGCTGTTCATGATGCACATTGCGATTCCGGATGTTTTCCTGAACCGCAGGACGCCGTGTCCGCTTCTCGAGAAAGTGAAAAAAGAGATTTCTCCGGAGACAAAACTGATGTCGTACCGCCATCCCTTCCAGGCGGTGAACTGGGTGTTCCGCTCGTCGGACGTCTACATGTACCGTGTTGCGGGAGAAATCAGCTGGGGGCTCGACCACGATCCGGAAATGAAAGCGCGCCGTCTGCTGGATGTCGCCGCGACGAACCGCCTGATCGAGGAGAACCGGGGCAGGGGCGGCGTGCTGCTTGTTCTTCCGACGAAGGTGTATCTGGAGGATGCGCATCTTCTTCCGGAGCCGGAGTGGGTGAAGGCGAATACCGCTCACCACAAGGGCTATACGGTTGTGAAGTTCTGAAGATGTCTCAACCTTATAAAAGTTATACCTTTTTTCCGGTTGTCGTTCATTTTCCGTCTATTGTTCCGGAGAACAGCACAACTGAAGGAGGTGTTATGGCTGTTACAGAGGTTCAAACGGAGTCTTATTTTTCAAGGCTCGGCAATTCATTCAAGGGAATTGGAGGAGGGCTTCTCCTGTTTCTGATTGCGTTTCCGCTGCTTTTCTGGAACGAGGGGCGCGCGGTGAAGCGCGCAAAAGCGCTGGAGACCGGCGCGGGAGCCGTCGTTTCCGTTCAGGCGGACAAAGTGAACCCCGCAAACGAGGGCAAGCTCGTTCATGTGACCGCGAAAGCGGATACGAAAGATGTTCTGACGGATCCGCTGTTCAAAATCAGTTCGACCGCGATCCGTCTGGAACGCCGCGTTGAGATGTATCAGTGGAAACAGAACGAATCCTCGAAAACGGAAAAACAGCTTGGCGGCGGGACAAAGAAAACGACCGTTTACACCTACGAAAAAGTCTGGTCGGACAAGCCTGTCAATTCCGCGTATTTCAAAGAGGCCGGACATGAAAACCCGGGTTTCCCGTTTGAATCGGAAAAGCTCCATGCCAACCATGTCACGCTCGGAGATTTCCTTTTGAATGATTCCCTGGTTGATCGGCTCGGCGATTCCCGCAAGCTTCCGGTTCCCGCAGATTACAAGCTGCCCGCTACACTTTCGGGGAAGAGTGATGCCGCTTATGTGCATGTCTCGCGTAAATCGTCCGCACCTTCACAGGTTTCGCAGGAACAGCCGGCCGATAACGCCGGTGATGCGGCTCTGACGGAACCCGCGATCGGAGACTTGCGGATTTCCTGGTATGCGGTCGTTCCGCATGAAGTCAGCATTGTGGCGCGGCAGACGGGCAAGACCTTCTCCGCGTATCCGGTTGGAAGCGAGTCGATTCTCCTGATCGCCGATTCCGTGCAGAGCGCGGAGGCGATGTTCCAGTCGGCGCAGAGCGCGAATTCCGCGATGACTTGGTTTCTGCGCATTGCGGGACTGGTGATGATGTATGTCGGCCTTTCCTGCGTGCTGCGTCCGCTCTCCGTGCTGATGGATGTGATTCCGTTCCTCGGCGACCTGATCGGCGCGGGCATTTCTCTGATTTCTTTCCTGATCGCGCTTCCCTGCACGCTCGTGACCATTGCCGTTGCGTGGATTTATTACCGTCCGCTGCTGGGGATCGGGCTGCTCGTCGTCGCGGCGGCGCTGATCGTATTCCTGTTCAGGAAAAAAGCGGAATCGCACAAACGCAGAATCGCCGCGGATGCGGCTGCATAATTAAGGAGAAAGTTCCATGAAAAAGCTTTTGTTCGCGGTCGGTCTGACCGCCCTGTTCGCACTTGCGGCTGACGCCGGAGTGAAGGTCACAAGGAGTTCAATCACATTTGATTCCGCGCCGACGGCGCAGGATTTCACGACCGCAAAACAGCAGTTCAAGGGTAATTTGAACCATTTGCGTCTGCGCCTTTCCAAATGCACGGACGAGGGGCTTGCCGCGGCGGTTAAAGAGTTTCCCGGCACGGTGAATCTGGCGATTGAAAAATCGCCGGATCTGACTTCGCTTCAGCCGCTTTCCGCGCTTCCGCTGAGGGAGCTCGCTCTCCGCGACCTGCCGGAAGTGAAGACTCTTGCGCCGCTTTCCGCTTGCAAGACGTTGAAAACCCTCAAGATTTCCAGAGTGAAGTTTGCGGATGCCGATTTGATGTTCTGCAAGCAGCTTGCCAGCCTCCATGAAATGCAGATCGCCTATGCGCCCGCGACATTCAAGTCTCTGAACGGTCTGGAGGGCTGCACCGCTCTTTCCCGTTTTTCCCTGGACAATTGTTCCGCGGATCTCTCCGCGCTGAAAGCGTGCGTGAAGCTCCGCGAAGTGAACCTGCGCTATACGAAGGGGCTTGATCTTGCTCCGCTTGCGGCTCTGCCCGCCCTGACGAACGTGAGCCTTTACGCCTCCCGGAGTTTCGACCTCGCCCCGCTTGCCGGATGCGCAAAACTGAAAGAGATTTCGGTCTATGCGACGAAAGACGTCAAGGATTACAATGCGCTCGGACAGATCAAGTCTCTTGAGAAGGTCAACACCGGCATGACGTCGATGCGCGATCTTTCGTGGGCGCCGCAGCTTCCGAATTTGAAGGAACTGCGTCTTTTTGCCGAAACGTTTGATTCGTTTGCTCCGCTCGCCAACTGTGCGAATTTGGAAGAACTCACATTTTGGAATCTGAGAAATGCGGCGGTGGATGCCGCCCAGTTCGCCTCCCTTCCGCTTGCCAAATCCCTGAAGGAGCTCTCCTTCTCGGGAACGGGCGTGGTGAATGAGGCGAAGCTTGCGGTTTTCACCAACCTGAAAGAGCTGAATCTGATGTACAAAAACTCCCGCAAAGGTTCGCCGGCGCTGGACCTTGCGTTTGTTTCATCGCTCAAGAATCTGGAAAAACTCAATGTTTCGCGCACGTCGGCACCGACAAACTTCTCCGCGATTGGAAGCTGTGTGAAGCTCAAGGTGCTTTGGATGGCATTTCCCGGAGCCGACTTCTCTGTCGCCGCCGCTCTTCCCGCTCTGAAACGCGTCACCGTGCTCGCCGCGGATGAAGTCGCTGCGGAAAAGGCGTTCGCGGGGAAGAAAATTAACACTTTCTTCACAAAGTAAAGAGAGATCGTCTGCGGATTCCGGATGTCATATCCGCATGCTTCAGCCTTCCGCCGCCCGGGGATTGCTCCTTGGCGGCGGAACTCTTTATCGGCCGCTTCATCAGGTTTGGAGAACTGGAGAGTCCGGAAAAGAGAATAACCGGGCTGAAAGAGAAGGCCGGAGGCGTTCGCCGCATCGCTTTTCGTCCCGTTTCCCAGCGCGGCGGCATTTTTTCTGTTTTTCTGATCGTTGCGTTTATCAGGTTTGCTCAGCCGGAACGACGTTTTTTTCATTTTTTGTTTTCTTCGGATTTGCATTTCCGGAATGTCGTATTATATTAGTTAGGAAACGAAATAACAGGAGGTGCGAAAATGCCTTTACCGGAGCGTGATCTGATCGGACACATCATACATCTTTCGCGCAGTATCGAGCGTTTGTGCGATGAGGCGTCGAGGGCGACCGGAGTGACCGGGAGTCAGGCGCGGCTGCTGGTTTTTTTCTCCATCGTGTCCGGCGAGCAGGATATTTTCCAGAAGGATATTGAAGAGGAATTCGGTGTGCGTCCGTCTTCCGTGACCGCGCAGCTGCAGGCTCTGGAACGGCAGGGATTCATCCGGCGCGACAGCGTTTCCAGTGATGCGCGGCTGAAAAAAATCGTTCTGACGGACAAAGCCCGTGAAGTGCGGAAGAAAATAACGGGAATTCACCGCGGACTCCTTCGCAGGCTTCAGGGACCGCTTTCCGACGAGGAGCTTCAATCGTTCATGCAGATTTGCAGAGGGCTGACCGAACGGGCGTCTCAACTCTGACTTTTCAACAAAAACGACAGACGGACAACACGGCTGTTTTTTTATTTGTTAAAACAGTTCGTTTCCTAACTAATATAAAATGGAGGCTGGCATATGGTAAGAATTCGACACAGGAGCAAGAGGGGCGCGGAGGCGGCTTTCTCGCTGAATGCGGAGCCTGGAAAAAACGTGCTGCTGTCCGGAACGTTCAACCGCTGGGATATGCGGCACGGAATTGTGATGAAGGATCAAGACGGAAACGGGACTTACACCTGCGTCCTTGAGCTTGAGCCCGGAATCTACGAGTACTGTTTCGTTGTGGACGGGTTCTGGGCGGCGGATCGCGAAAATGAACGGTTCGTCTTCAATGAATTCGGGACGAGAAACAGCGTTTTCGAAATTTAACTTTGAGGTGAAATATGATTCTCTGCAACAGAAAAATGATGACCGCTCTGCTTTGCGCGACGGCCGTGTGGAGCGCACGCGCGGCGGCCGTCCTGCCGGCGGTGCGCGTGGAAAAAGTCGGTGAAATCTCGCGCACGGAGGCGAAAACCTACGTCGGGACGGTGCACGGTTCCGAGTTCTTAAAAGTCAAGGCAAATTTTCCCGGCGGCCTGCAAGGCGAAAACCTACGTCGGGACGGTGCACGGTTCCGAGACCGTCGATATCGTCGCCCGCATTAACGGCGTGATGTGGAAGTCGGCATTCAAGGAAGGTTCGATTGTCCGGAAAGGCGACCTGCTCTTTCAGATTGAGGACACGATCTACCGTGAAAATGTCAATGCCGCCCATGCCGCGCTCGACCAGAACCAGGCGGAATTGAATTATGCCGCAAAGGAAAAGGCGCGGTATGAAAAACTTTACAAATCAAGCGCGATCGCGCAGACCACGTATGAGAACGCCATCCGCACGTTCAAGGTCAGTGAAGCCAAGACTTTGGAGGCGAAAGCAAAGCTGGTTCTCGCGGAGAACGACCTTTCGTATACAAAAATCCGCGCGCCTCTTTCGGGGCGCATCGGACGCAATGTCTACAGCGAAGGCAACTACATCACGCCGGAAAAAGGGACGCTTGCGACCATTGTCCAGTTCGACCCCATTGAAGTCCGCTTTGCCATGAGCGAGGCGGATTTCTTCAAATACAGCAAAAACGGAACGCTTGCTTCCGACGGGCTTGAAATCATCCGCGCGGACTCTTCCGCTGGTTCAATATCGGACTGGACTGGACGCGCAGCACTTATCTGGCGGTCGGCGGACTGCTGGTGCGGAGAATGGTTCTGACGGTTATTCTCTTCGCCGCAATCCTCTTCGGCAACTGGTTCTTCTTCCAGCGTCTGCCGTCTGCCGTCCGCCTTCCTTCCGTCGGAAGACAAAGGAACGGTTTTCTGCGATGTGACGCTTCCTCCTGGAGCGACGCTTCCCCGCACCCGCGCCGTGCTGAATGAACTGGAGGCGCTGATCAAAGATCATCCGGCGATTGCGCACATTCTCGCGGTTCCCGGACGGAGCCTCACCTCCGGTGAAGGCGAAAACCTCGGCATGATGATTCTTTCGTTGAAACCATGGGGTGAACGTTCCGCCGAGGACGCACAGATCGCAAATGTTCAGCGGGAGATCATCCGGCGCAGCAGAAGCATTGCGGATGCAAGCGTCAACGTCTTTGTTCCACCCGCCATTATGGGTCTTGGTACAACAGGCGGTGTTTCGTTCGCGCTTCAGGCGACCGGAAATCAGACGCCGCAGGAGATTGCACAGACGGCAAACGGCATTGTCGCCCGGCTGATGGAAAGCGGGAAAGCTGTTTACGCTTTTACCACATTCGACGCCTCCACGCCGATGCTTTACCTTGACATCAACCGCGAAAAGGCGGAGGCGATGAGCGTTCCGGTGAACTCGATATTCACCGCTCTTCAGAGCCAGCTCGGTTCGTACTACATCAACGACTTCAACAAATACGGCAAAACGTACAAAGTCAAAATGCAGCTTGCGCCGGAGCTGCGCGAAAACCGGAACATCATTGACCAGCTCCACGTCACAGCATCGGACGGAAGCGAGGTTCCGCTGAGTACAATCGCATCATTGAAGTGGACGCTCGGTCCGCGGCAGGTGGAGCGGTTCAACATGTTCCCTTCCGCCTCCATCAACACGCAGAGCATCCCCTCCGTCAGCTCCGGAGAGATGATGAAGACTGTTGAACGCATTGTGCGGGAAAATCTGTCGAAGGAGTGGCAGATCAGCTGGACCGACATGAGTTATCAGGAGAGCCGGAACGAAGGAAAAATTGTCAACCTGCTGATGATTTCCCTTCTGGTCGCGTACCTGTTCCTGGTTGCGCAGTATGAAAGCTGGACCATGCCGGTTTCGGTGATGCTTTCCGTCGCGACGGCGACGCTCGGAGCGATCTTTGCTCTGCAGTTTTCCGGAGTGGCGTTGAACATCTACTGCCAGCTCGGTCTGCTGATGCTGATCGGTCTGACAGCGAAAACCGCGATTCTGATGGTTGAGTTTTCCAAGCAGGAGCGCGAAAACGGCGCGTCCATTGCGGACGCCGCGCTGAACGGCATGCGCGTCCGCTTCCGTTCGGTGATGATGACGGCGCTTTCGTTTGTGATCGGCGTGTTTCCGATGGTGACCGCGAGCGGTGCGGGAGCGGGAAGCCGGCAGGCGATCGGCGTGACGACTTTCTGGGGAATGCTGCTTGCAACAATTCTCGGAATGATGTTCATCCCCGGACTTTATTCAATCTTCCAGCGCATGGCGGAATTCGTCTGCCGGAAGAAAAAATGAATTTCGCGGCGTTTTGCGGCGGCGGTTCTGTTCACTCTGTCCGCCGTCGCGAAACGCCGTTTTTCATAAACTTGCAAACAGATCATCCGGTTCCGGTTTGGATTCGGGCCGCGGAGCGGGTTCCGCAGGTGCGCCGGGCTTCAGGAGTGCGAGAAGCCCCGCTTCATCCAGAATCGGAATTCCGAGTTCGACCGCTTTGTCGTATTTGCTTCCGGTTGCTTCTCCCGCGACCACATACGATGTCTTTTTGCTGACGCTCCCGCTGACTTTTCCGCCGCGTTTCATGATCGCTTCGCCCGCTTCCTGACGCGTCATAGTGGAGAGCGCGCCGGTCAGGACGAAGGTCTTGCCTGCAAGCGCATCGTCGGTGTCTTCCGGAACGGATTCGGTCATATTGAGTCCGAGTTCGCGGAGATTGCTGATGAGGACGCGGCTGCGTTCGGATGCGAAAAAGTCCGTCAGACTCTGCGCCATAACGGGACCGATTTCTTCAACTGCTTCAAAATCCTGTTCCGTTGCATTGAGGAAGGAATCCATTGTGCGGAATTTGCGGCAGAGCAGTTTTGCAGTTCGCGAACCGATCTGCGGAATTCCGAGCGCGGTAATCAGACGCGACAAGTCGCGGTGGCGGCTCTCCTCAATCGCTTTCAGCAGATTCCTTGCGGATTTTTCTCCCATGCGTTCCAGTCCGACCAGCTGCAGAATGTTCAGACGGTACAGATCGGCGATGCTGGCGACGTACTTGTGTTCGAGGAGCAGGTCGATGACTGCGGGGCCGAGCCCGTCGATATCCATGGCATCGCGGGAGGCGAAAAAGCGCAGGCTTTCGCGGATCCGCGACGGGCAGTCCGGGTTTTCGCAGCGGTGGGCAACCTCTTCCCCGAGGCGGACGACTGGGCCGCCGCACGCGGGGCAGACGGCGGGAATTTTAATGATGCGCTCGCTTCCGTTCCGTTTTTCGGGGAGGGCGCGGAGAATTTCGGGGATCACGTCCCCCGCTTTGTGCAGAACTACGGTGTCGCCGATGCGCAGATCTTTTTCACGGATGTAATCGAAGTTGTGCAGACTTGCGCGGCTGATGATGGAGCCTGCAAGCGGGACGGGGGCGAGAACGGCGGTCGGTGCGATGATGCCGGTGCGACCGACATTGATTTCCACATCCAGAAGTCTGGTCTCTTTTTCCTCTGCCGGGAACTTGTAGGCGATTGCCCAGCGAGGGCTTTTCGAGGTGGAGCCGAGTTCCGCTTGCGCGGCGGTGTCGTTGAGCTTGACGACAACGCCGTCGATGTCGTAAGGCAGTTCATGGCGCATGTCGCAGAATGCGTTCCGCGCCTCCCACACCTCATCGATGTTGTGGCAGAAGCGGCTTTCCGGATTGGTCGGCAGCCCGACTTTTTTCAGAAAATCGATTTTTGAATTCTGCGTGGGGAAGTCCATTCCCTCCGCGTAGATGATTTCATAGAAAAATGCGGCGAGATCGCGCTTTGCCGTGATGTTCGGGTCGAGCTGGCGGAGTGAGCCGGCGGCGGCGTTGCGCGGGTTCGCAAAAATCTTTTCGCCCTGATCTTCGCGCATTTCGTTCAGACGCAGGAACGAGCTTTTCGGCATGTAGATTTCTCCGCGCACTTCGAGCCGTTTTACCGGCTCTTTGAGGCGCAGCGGAATGCTGCGGATGGTGCGGACGTTTGCGGTGACATCTTCGCCGACTGTGCCGTCGCCGCGGGTGGCTGCGTTGAGCAGCACGCCGTTTTCGTAGATCACCGCAATGGAAAGTCCGTCGATTTTGAGTTCCGCACGATATTCGGGGAAGAGTTCAACGGCGCGGATGCGCTTGTCGAAATCTTGAAGTTCCGGAAAGGAAAATGTGTTGTCCAGACTCAGCAGCGGGGAACGGTGCCGGACCGTTTTGAATTCGCGGGAGGGTGCGCCGGAGACGCGCTGTGTGGGGGAGTCGGGGGTGATGAACTGCGGATTTGCGCGTTCCAGTTCTTTCAGTTCTTTCATCTTCCGGTCGTATTCGACGTCGGAGACATTCGGGTCGTCGAGAATGTAGTAGCGGTAGTCGCAGTCGCGCAGGAATGCGCGCAGTGTTTCAATTTTCTGTTGGATTTCGTTCATGGTTCCGGTTCCTTATTTTGCTTCCGCCCAGTTTTTCCCTGCGGCAACGTCTACGGTCAGGGGGACGGAGAGCCGCATGACATTTTCCATTTCCTCGCGGAGCAGAGTTTTAATCTGTTCCGCCTCTGCGAGGGGAGCTTCAATGATGAGTTCGTCGTGTATCTGCAGAATCAGCTTCGCCTTGCGGTTTTCAGCGCGGAGACGGCGTGCAGTGTTGATCATCGCCAGCTTGATGATGTCTGCGGAAGAGCCTTGTATCGGGGCGTTCAGGGCGACGCGTTCGCCGAATGCCCGGATGTTGAAGACGGGCGACTCCAGTTCGGGCAGATAGCGGCGGCGTCCCATGATGGTTGCAACGTATCCCTGCTTCCTGGCTGTTTTTACGATTTCGTCCATGTAATGTCTTACGCCGGAATAGGTTGCGAAGTACTGATTCATATAATCGTCCGCCTCTTTGCGGGAAACTCCGAGGTCTTCCGCGAGAGCAAACCGGGAGATCCCGTAGACGATTCCGAAGTTGACCGCTTTTGCGCGGCGGCGCATCTCCGGCGTGACTGCATCCGGCTGAACACCAAAGACTTGTGACGCGGTGACGGTGTGGATGTCGAATCCGTTCCGGAAGGCGTTGCGCATGACTTCATCGCCGGAGATGTGGGCGAGGAGGCGCAGTTCAATCTGGGAGTAATCGGCGTCGATCAGCACATTTCCCGGTTCCGCAACGAACATGCGGCGGATTTCCGCTCCGAGTTCCGTGCGGACCGGGATGTTCTGAAGATTCGGCTCGGCGGAACTGAGCCGTCCGGTCGCGGTCGCCATCATGTTGAAGGAGGTGTGGATGCGCCCGTCGGGGGCGATTTCGGAAAGGAGCCCGTCCACATAGGTGGATTTGAGTTTCATCAGCTGGCGGAATTCCATGACGGCGGGAACGACGGGGTGCTTGTCGCGCAGTGCGGCGAGCACTTCGATATCGGTGGAGTATCCGCTCTTCGTCTTTTTTCCGGAGGGGAGGGCGAGCTTTTCAAAGAGCAGTTCGCCGAGCTGTTTCGGGGAGTTGATGTTGAACTCCGTTCCGGCAAGTTCAAACACCTTCCGCCGGAGTTCCTCAATTTTCCCGGAGAGTTTTACGCCGAATTCCTTCAGCATGGCGCGGTCGGCGGCAACTCCGTTGTGCTCCATTTCAACAAGGACTCCGCAGAGCGGAAGCTCGACCGTTTCAAAGAGCCGGAGCATTCCGGTCTGTTCCAGTTCTTTTTTCAGAACCGGAACCAGAGCGGCGATGACCGCGGGATTCTGAACGGCGTCCGGAACGGCTGCATTCAGCTTGAGCTCCGCGACTTTGGCGAGCGGACGGCATCCGGAAAGCGAGTCGAGCAGATACGCGGCGAGCGCGGTGTCGAAAACAAAGTCTCCGGTCTGCTTCCCTGCATCCAGCTGCCTGCGCATCAAAGGCTTGACGTCGTGTCCGGCTTTCCGGATTCCCGGCTTGAGATATTCGTCGAGAAACATTTCCCAGGCGTTGTCGTCAAAAGCATCGAAGCTGTAAACAACGCCGTTCACGAAAACGGCGCGCGAATCCGTGGAGAATGCGGAGAGCT
This sequence comes from uncultured bacterium, assembly GCA_900549415.1. Classification (GTDB taxonomy): domain Bacteria; phylum Verrucomicrobiota; class Lentisphaeria; order Victivallales; family UBA1829; genus UBA1829. The sequence continues at coordinate 12,682 of URNX01000001.1, read as the reverse complement.
CCGCTTTGCGGCAGAGTTCGAGCAGCTGTTCCGGCTCCGCCGACTGGACAGGAAACGGGGTGAACGGCTGAGGCGCGGGACGCTCCGCTTTTTTTGCCGCGCCGCGTCGGCGCGGCAGTTTGAGCGCTTCGAGAGCGGAGTAAACGGTCTGCATTTCCCGACGGACGCGGTCCGGATCGCCGCCGTTTGCGCGGATGCCTTCGAGAACTTCCGCGAGCGCTTCGGCATATTTGTTTTTATGTTTTTTGTTGATCTCTTTCCAGGGAATATTCTTGAAAAGCGTCATAACTTCCTGATTGAGAGGGAGTTTTCCTTGCAGGAGCAGAACGGCGACGACGGGATAGCCGGTGTATCCCTGCCACTTGGAGCCGTTGTCGTCGGAGGAATAGAGGTTGCCGTTCCAGCGGACATGATAGGTCTTTGTCCCGTCGGAAGAGACGACGTCGGCGGCGGAGTCTTTCATGGTGACGCGTCCGTCGGCGATTGCGCCGTACGCTTCGGGTATTTTTTCGATTGGGGGCAGCTTCCAGAGCTCTGCGTTTTCCATGATGAGTCCTCCTTTGTTTTATTTTCAAGGAAACGTACCGTCTTAAACGGAAAAATCAAGGTGTTTTTTGAAAAAAAACGAAAGGGGAACTTGATTCTTCGGCAAAAAATGATAATTTAAAGGATGAAACTTACAGGAGTCTCGAACCATGAAATTGACAGACGACATTGTGAAGGCTCTTCACCGTTGTGTGACAGAGGGTTATGAATCCGTTACGGAATTTGCCCGTCTTGCGAATGTGAGCGCGGAAACCGTGAAGAAGTATATGCGCCGGGAAACCGAATCGATCAAAGAGGAGACCTGGAGCAAGCTTCAGCCGCTTCTGAAGCCGTACATGGGCAGAAAACAGCAGAAAACATCCGGCTTCGGTTCCAAGTATCTGGAACTTGATACCGATCAGCGCATTCTTCTTGACACTTTCGCGGATCTTCCGGACGACGTCAAGAAGCAGAAGCTGCTGGAGATGGTGGAACTTGCGAAGCAGTACAACCGCGAGAAAAGCGGCGCCGCTTCCTGATTGCACCTCAATCTTTAAAATTGAAAAAGCCGGAACCCGTTTGAGTTCCGGCTTTTTCATGGTATGCAGTTTTTATTCCTCTTCTTCCGTGTGGGCGGCTTTGAACTTCGCGATGATTTCATTTGCGACGTTCGGCGGAACAACCTCGTAACGGGCAAATTCCATTTCAAATGTGCCGCGTCCCTGGGTCATGGAACGCAGTTCCGTAGCGTATTTGGAAAGCTCGGCGAGAGGGATTTCCGCATCGAGCACCTGAACGCCGTCTTCCGTATCCATGCCGATGATGCGGCCGCGTTTCTGATTCAAATGCCCCGTAATGTCGCCCATGAACTCTGCCGGCGTATAGATTTTGACCGACATGACCGGCTCGCGGAGCACGGGATTCGCTTTGCCCATCGCTTCACGGAACGCCTTGCGCGCGGCAATTTTGAATGCCATTTCGGATGAATCGACATCGTGGAACTTGCCGTCGTAAACGGTGACTTTCACGTTTTCGACGACGCATCCGGCGAGCGGTCCGCACGCCATCGCCTCCTGAACGCCTTTTTCAACTGCCGGAATGAAGTTCTTCGGAATCGTTCCGCCGACAACGGCGTTTTCAAACTCAAACTGCTTTTCGCTTGGCGCAATGCGCAGATAGACTTCCGCAAACTGCCCGTGTCCGCCCGACTGTTTTTTGTGGCGGTAATGTCCTTCGCCGCAGCCGTTGATTGCTTCGCGGTACGGAATCTTCGGGGCGGCAACGGCGACTTCCACCTTCGCGAGTTCCCGCAGGCGGCGCAGGGCAATCTGGACATGCTGTTCGCCCATGCCGCTGAAGATGGTCTCGTGCGTCTCCTGATTGATGCCGACGCGGAGTGTCGGGTCGCATTCGCAGAGTTTCTGAAGCCCGGACATGATCTTGTCTTCGTCGCCGCTCCGCACCGCGCTGATGGCGCAGGAGAAGACGGGGTTCGGGAAGGTCATGGGCGGCATGATGCTGCAAGCTGTCGTTTCGCCGAGCGTGTCTCCGGTCTTGGTCGCTTTGAGTTTTGCCACGCCGCAGATGCAGCCCGGACATGCTTCATCAATGGGAATCTGTGTTTTTCCGTTCAGAAAAATAAGCTGTCCGAGGTGTTCCTTTGTGCCGTTGTTGAGATTGAGAATATCGGAGTTCGAGCGGATGTTTCCCGTGAGAACACGGAAGAAGGCGAACTGCCCGACGTGCGGATCAAGCACGGATTTGAAGACGAATGCGGCTGCGGGACCGCCGGCGGCCGGCTTGACGATGGAGCCGTCCGACGCCACGCGCGTGCGTTCCAGCGGATTCTGACTGATGTTGATGATGCCGTTCATGACTTCGGAAACTCCGATGTCTTTTGCCACGCTTCCGGCGAAAACGGGAATGAGGGTTCCTGCCTTGAGCGCGTCGTGCAGACCCGCGAGAATTTCCGCTTCGGAGAGCTGTTCTCCGGCGAGATAGCGTTCCATGAGCGCTTCATCGGCTTCGGCGACGGTGTCGAAGAGCGTCTCTTTGCAGCGGGCGGCGTATTCTTTCAGGTCGTCCGGTATCTGATCGGGAGCGCCGAGCACGCTGACGACGCGTTCGAATTTCGCGCCTTTCCCGACGGGAAGGGTCATGGGAACGCAGACGTTTTTGCCGTATGCCTCCTGAAGTTGTCCGACAACATGGAAGAAGTCGGCGTCGTCGCGGTCGAGGCGGTTGATGAAGGCAAGTTTCGGAATATCGAAGCTCTTGCCGAGTTTGAATGCGCGCGCCGCTCCGATTTCAAGTCCGTTTGCGCCGTCCATGACGACGAGCGCCGCGCCGCTTGCGCGGTATGCGGGGATGACCTCGCCGATGAAGGGTCCGTATCCTGGGGTGTCGGAGAAGAAGAAGCGGAAGCCGTTCCATTCGCAGCTCATGTATGCGGTGTAGATGCTGGAGTGCTTTTCCTGCTCGTCCGGCGTGAAGTCTGAGACGCTGGTTTTCGCGTCGACGGAACCGAGCCGGTCGACGGCTTTCGCCTTGTAGAGCATGAGGTCGCAGAGAGAGGTTTTTCCGCAGCCGCTGTGTCCGGCCACGACGAAATTGCGGATCTTTTCAGGTTCAAATTTCATCATACGCTTCTCCTTTTATTTTTGAAATATCGTGAGGCAACGTTGCTTGAAAAACTTATAACATGCGTTTTTGCGGTTGTCAATGGCACACTCGAAATTTTCCGGAAAATTTTTCTTCATTTTTCTTTCTTTCCGCTCTTGAAAAAGCATAAAAATGATTGTATGATTAAAGACCCCCGTAAAATCATTGATGCTGAATATGAAAGGTTTTTATAATGCTGTCCGTAAAATATACCGGACTGCTGGCGCTGGTTATGGCGGCAGCTCTGCCGGTCGGAATGAGTCCGCTTTCGGCGCAGGAGAGTGCGAAGACAAGCGGAGCCGAGGAGAAGAAGATTGAGGAGAAGCAGATTGCCGCAGGCTTCACCGGGCGCGGCAAGGAGGCTGTCATCAAGCGGCTGGAGGCTCTGTTCAAAAACAGCGCCCGTCCCGTCATCACACCGAAACGGTACATCCCGGATAAACCGTATCTGGTCGTTACCGATGTGGTGAACGAGAATCCGGAAGCGCCGAAACGTTCGGTGATTGTCTACCGCTTCCGTTTCGTGGACGCGGATTCCGCGAAGGACGCCATTGAAGCCGCGCTCGCCGAAAGCGGAACCTGCGAAACTTCCCCGAACCAGAACACGGTTGTGATCAATGTCCTGCGCGACAAGGTTCCGACCATCAAAGCCACTCTGCTCGCGCTTGACGTTCCGCTTCCGCAGGTGCTTGTGGAAACGCAGATCATCGAAGTTTCCACTCAGCAGGGCGAACAGAGGGATGTGAAGTTCCAGTATTCGCATTTCGACGCGGGAACGAACACCACCAGCACTTACGGCTACTCGCTGAACAGCCCGACTCAGAAGACGACCACCGGAGAGAGTTCCGGCTTCGATTTCTTCCCCGTCGCGCTCGGTAAGGCGGGCGAGAGCACTTCGACTCTTGAGGCCGCTCTCCGCTGGCTCACCACCAGCTCGGACGCCCGGATTCTTGCCGCTCCGAACGTCATTGCCGACCTCGGCATGAAGGCCAGCATGAGCACAGGTGAAGACCTGCCGTATCAGGAGAACACCGTCACCAACAGCGCGGTTTCCCAGAGCGCCAAGTTCAAACGCACCGGCATCAAGCTCAACATCACCCCGACTCTCATCAACAATGATACGGTTCAGCTGGAGATCAACCCGGAAATCACGATCGCAGTTCGCTACGAAAAATTCAGCGTGTCCGGTTCGAACAGCGAAAACCCGGTCTACAACAACGTCCCCGTCGTTTCGGTCCGCAACATCAAGACGCGTCTGACCGCCGCCGACGGCGAGATCATCATGCTCGGCGGACTCTATTCGAGCGAAGTTTCCGAATCGCTGCGCAAGACGCCGTTTCTGAGCGACATTCCGTTCATCGGCGAGCTTTTCACCGCGAAGGATGCGACGACATACGACAAGCAGCTCGTTTTCTTCATGAAAGTGCACATTCTGCCGAATCCGTATTCGGTCGTCATTGATCCGGAAAAGAGTGTGAAGGAGATTAAGGATATCGGCGAGGCTTACCGCAGCTCTGAAGTCATCTTCGATTCCCCGAACTATCCGCAGCGTTCCTCCGATGCGGACAAGGACGGTTTCTGGAAGCAGTTCTTCAACACCGGAAGCGATGAAGAGGGCAACCCGAAGGCGGAGCGCAAATGAAAAACGGACCGAAAAAGCGGAAGCTGATTCTTCTCGCCCTGACGGTCCTTGTGCTCGCCGCAGTCGCCGGATTTGTGTTCCGTCCGCGCCTTTTCCAGAAGACGTCCGGAGAGCAGCAGAGCGACTCGAAGGCTCCCGACCGCATTTACACTGCGAAAAAGGGGGAACTCATTCTCGGCGTGATGCTGACCGGAAGCGTCAATGCGAAGACCAAACACAAACTCGCGATGGAGGCTCCGTGGGGAACCAAGCTCGTGAAAGTCGTCGATGAAAACAAAGAGGTCAAGGCCGGGGAAATCGTTGCTGAATATGAAACTTACGACCTTGTGCTCAAAATCGACGACCTCAAGGTGAGTCTGGACAACCGCCGCAAGGATCTGGAAATCGCAATGGATGAACTTGCGATTCTCATCAGCACCAACGAGGCGGATATCCGCACCGCCCGCGATAATGTTTCCGACGCCGAGGCCGCGTACAGCAAGTACTGGCGTCTGGAGGGACCGCGTGACCGCGATGAACAGCAGCTCAAAGTCGACGAAGCCAAGAAGACTCTGGAGGATGCCGAGGACGCGCTGACCGATCTGGAGGACGAAGTTTCGACGACCGTCTACTCCGACGCCGCGGCGGAGGAGAAGGCGCAGCAGAGCATCGAGACAGCCCGTCAGAAGCGTGACAGTGCGAAGACAAAGTACAACAGCGCCGTTCTCGAACGGAAGATTTTCAAGCGTTACACGCAGCCGAACAAGCTCAAAGACCTCCGCAACAAACTTGCGCAGGCGCGGCTGAACATGAAGAAAACCAAAGTCCGCACCGAAGCATCTCTTGCACAGAAGAAAAAACAGATTTTTCAGCATGAAACGCAGATCCGCAAGCTGGAACGCGACCTGGCGAAACATCAGTCTTATCTTCCGATGATGACACTCCGCGCTCCGGTTTCGGGTATTGTCATGTACGGCGACCCCGACCGCCGCTGGGGCAATCCGGAAGTGAAAGTCGGCATGGACGCCCGCCGCAAGCAGGTCATCATCACCATCCCGGATATGAGCAAGATGATCGTCGATGTGAACCTGCCGGAGCAGTACCGCTCGAAAATCTCCGTCGGCGACCGTGTGATCATCACTCCGGATTCGATTCAGACCATCAAGATGAACGGTCACATCAAGCGTATAGCACAGCTTCCGGTAAATCTGATTCCGTGGGATCAGAACAGCCCGAAAATCTACCGGACGGTGGTTGATTTTTCAGGCAACGACCCGCGCATCGTCAGCGGAATGAGCGTACAGGTCGAAGTCGTTTCGCGGATTCTGAAAGACGTTCTTTATATTCCGATTGAAGCGGTGTTCGAGGAGAACGGCAAGCTGCTGGTCTACCGCAAAACGCTCGGCGGTCCGGAAAAGGTCTTTATCAAAATCGGCGAATCGAACAATAATTTCGTCGAGGTCACGGAGGGGCTTGAGGAGGGTGACGACGTCTTCCTTTACCGTCCGTTCCAGGGCGGCAAGTGAGGCGCGCATGGCGGAAACGACGGAAAAGCGAGAGGCGCTTCACCTCGCCGATATTCGCAAAACCTATTATGCCGGAACCGTTCCCGTTCCAGTCCTGAAGGGCGTGAACTACGACGTCTGGCGCGGGGAGTTCATCGGGATTATGGGTTCCTCCGGCTCGGGAAAATCGACGATGCTGAACATTCTCGGTCTGCTTGACAAGCCCACGAGCGGAGAATACCGTCTGGACGGGCTCGACGTTTCCAGAATGAGCGACTATGAGCTTACGCGGGTGCGCAACATCAAGATCGGTTTTGTGTTTCAGGCGTTCAATCTGTTCCCGCATCTGACCGTGCAGGAGAATATCGAGGTCCCGATGCTCTATGCGGAAGTTCCGGCGAAGAAACGTCATGAAATTTCCGCGTACATGGCGGAGCGCGTGAAGCTCGCGCACCGTCTGGATCACCGTCCGACGCAGCTTTCAGGCGGCGAATGCCAGCGCGTCGCAGTCGCCCGTTCCCTTGTCAACAGTCCGACGTTCATTCTTGCGGATGAACCGACCGGAAACCTGGACGAGAAGACGGGGGCTGAGATTATGAATCTCTTTCATGAACTGCATGATGCAGGCACGACGATTGTCATGGTTACGCACAACCCGTACTATGAGCCGCACTATGACCGGGTGATTTATCTCCGCAACGGAACTGTCTGGAAGATTATCGACAACATCGCGGGAACCACGCAGGAGCTTCAGTAAGATGCGGATACACGACCAGCTTAAACTTTCGTTCAGCAATCTGATGCGCCACAAGGTGCGTTCGATTCTGACTTCGCTCGGCATCATCTTCGGCGTGGGCAGCGTCATTGCGATGCTTGCGATTTCAGAGGGTGCAAAGATTCAGGCTCTCGCACAGATCGAGGCGATGGGCACGGATAAGATCATTGTCGCCACGCGCAAGCCGCCGGCCTCCGGAAAAGACGTCTCCGACTCTTCCGGAAACAGTCTGATGGAACGTTACGGAATCACGGTTTCCGACTTGGAGCATATCCGCAAGATGGATAACGTCGAGACCGTTTCGGTTGCCCGCAACGCCCGCAAGAAGATTCTCAGCGGCATGAAGCGTCTCGACCTTTCGCTGGTCGGCGTTTCGACTGATTTTCTTGGCTTCAGCCGCTCGCAGATCGTGCAGGGACGCTGGCTTTCACCGATTGACGGCATCACGAACAACTGCGTCATCGGAAGCAACGTCCGCCGCCAGCTCTTCTCGCTTGGGGAAAAGAACATTGTTGGCAGCACGATCATGATTGAGCGCGACATCTTCCGGATCGTCGGCATAGCGGAAAACCTTTACGGAACGAGCATTCCCGGAATCGGCAGCCCGAACGACTGTATTTTCATCACCATCATGGCGTCCGACTCCATTTTCGGCAAGAAGGCATATGACACCAGTTCACGCAACGCCACTGTCGAGGACGTCGATTTCGACACCTTCATCATCCGGGTACGCGACGTCAGCTACATTGACTATACCTCGAAACGCATCTCCTCCTACATGGCGAAACTCCATTCGGAAACGAAGGACTGGACCATGCTTGTTCCGCTGGATCTTCTGAAGCAGCAGGAGCAGACGCAGAACATTTTCACGATTGTGATGAGTTCGATTGCCGGCATTTCGCTTCTGGTCGGCGGAATCGGCATCATGAACATCATGCTTGCGAACGTCTACGAACGCCGCAAAGAGATCGGCACGCGCCGGGCGCTTGGTGCTCAGAAATCGGATATCATCCGCCAGTTCCTTTTTGAAACGATTTTCCTGACCTCAATCGGCGGTGCAACGGGCGTTGCCCTCGGCGTTCTGATTGCGCTTCTTGTGACGCATTACGCCGCGATGCCGACTGCATTTTCGATCTGGTTCATCGTTCTGGCGCTTCTTATCAGTGCCGTAATCGGCGTTCTGTTCGGAACCTATCCCGCCTGGAAAGCCGCCCAGCAGAACCCGATCGACGTACTGCGTTCGGAGTGATTTTCAAACCTTGCGGACCGCAGCAAAACAGAGAGACCAGTCCTGGTCGTCCGCCCAGTCATCATAGCGTTTGCCGTACACTGTTCCCGCAGGGAAGTGTGGCTTTGCAGGTTCGCCTTCCGGGTAGAAAATGCGGACTTTGTACGGAACCAGATAGCTCGCCGAACCAAAACCGCCGCGATCATAGACGCAGAGAGAATTCTTCAGAATGGAGCGTCCGAACGCGGTCATTTCCGGTTTTCCGAGAATTTCGCCGCAGAGCATGAACATCTCTCCGGTGCAGGAGGAGAGCCATTGCGGCATGGTGTCGCCGTAGGTTTTCATTTTTCCGAACCAGTAGAGATCCCAGTAGCGCACACCCTGACCGAAGCAGTGAAAATCGGGCTGTTCCCCGCCGAAGGCGCAGACGCTCCGCAGAAAATCCGGAACGAGTTTCAGATACTTCCGGTCGCCGGACATCCGGAACGCCTGGCAGAGACTGATGGTTTTGAGCGCAAATTGCGCCTGCGTGTACGAAACCTCTTCCGAATACATCGCGGTTCCGCGCGCAAGAATCGAATCCGCATGATGCAAAGCCGCCGCTTTCAGTTTTCCGGCTTCCGCATGGAATCCGTTTTCCTCAAGGGCGCAGAACAGACGGTAATCTTCGATGCAGGGTGAATCCTGTCCGGTTTTTTCGACAACGGCATAGTAGGAGAGCATGATTCCCGTTGCGGTTTTGAGCGCTTCCGGTTCGTGCATGGCTCTGGCGTATTCGAGATGGAAAAACGCCATCCACGGGTAGTCGTATGCCCGGAGATTTCCGCGGCGGCATGGCGAGTCGAAAACGGTCATGGTGCGGAGATCGAGAAGTTCGCGTTCAATGTATGCCCGGTATTTTTTGAGCGCGTTTTCGAGGAGCGGCGAGGGGGCGCTTTGCTGCGCGAGCGCAAGTGTGCAGCCCATGGAGATGCGTTCCCGCGCGGAGTTGGAGTCGTTGAAGACGTCGTCGCAGAACTGCCGTCCGGTGGTGCGGTCGTAAATCAGACACGCCCCGTCGAGGTGGCTTCCGGGCGCGTGATGCTGCTGTTTTTCCGCGATAAACCGCGCCCGGCGATGCAGAATGTTTTCGGTCGGTTCCATGACATTGATTCTGATCCATGCGGAGTGCCCGGCCGCAGTGAAGCGGATGGTGCGTTCTCCGAGCGTTGCAAACGAACATTCCCAGTCTGCGGAGGTGCCGTTTTTCGTGTAAACCGCCGTCCCCTCCGCCGCATCGATTGCGAGCGAATCCCATGAAAAAGCGGTCTGCAGAGTTCCGCGGACCGGTTCCCCCGGGGCGACTGTGAGCTGCTCGGCGCGGAGGAACATGCGCTGTCCGCAGTCGGCGAGCAGTTCGCGGTCTGGACGTTTTTTACGGAAACTCCAGCGGAAGCGGAGTGAGAGCGTTGTTCCCGGCGCAATGATGCAGTTTTCCGGATGCAGCAGGAATTCACCACGGTAATGTGAGCCGTTGCTGGTGAGAGCGGCGTTGTAATCGATGCTGTAGTCCGCAAGAGAGCCTTCCGCGACGATTCCGACGAGTCCGGGTTCGTCGCCGGATGGCTTTTCGGAGTAGATCCAGGAGTTTTCTCCTCCGCACCAGATATGCGAGACGCAGACGTCATGGAGCAGATTTTTGCGTGGCGCCAGGTGGCAGTTGAACGGATAATGCAGCGCAAAGTTGTCGTGCGTGAGAAAGAATTCGATTTCGGAATTGTTTGTGATGCGGTAAGTTTCTTCATAGAATTCGCCGTTCATGCATTTCTGAACGGACATTTTCAGCTTCTGCATTTTGTTTTCCGCGGAAACGAGAATTCCGTCATTGTTTCTGCATACTTCGAGTGTTTGAAATCCGTCAGCTTTTCCCCATCCGGAGGAAGGAGCGATCCAGTTCATTTTCATCGGATCTCCATTCCGGATAAGTTCCACTGTTTCGCCGGATTCCGCGTTGATGCGGATATTGATGATGTCGGAAGCAAGCATAAAATCGTTCATGGAAAACCTCACATATTTTCCGGAAAATATAGTTCATCTCCTGAATTTTTTCCAATCGCCGGAATGACTTTTTTGAGTTTATTTTTGCTGTTTTTCAGATATGAAAAATATAAGAGCGCCAGATTCTTTTTTTGCGGAGACGTTCTTCCTTCAGACGGATATAACCGCCCTGTGTGGACAAAATCTAATCCGGGGTGATTGCAATAAAAGCGGCGGGTGATAAAAGATGGGGTGGTAAACGGGGTTCGAACCCGCGACCTCCTGGGCCACAACCAGGCGCTCTAACCAACTGAGCTACAACCACCATTCGTTTGATGATGTGAGTAATATACATGTATCCGGGAATTATGCAAGTCTCTTTTTTAATTTTTTTGAAAAATATACGCTGCTTCTCTCCGGGAAACACGGAAATCAAGGAAAAGTCTGTGAAAAATCCGGCGGAGAGCTTGTTTTTCCCCGTTGAAGTACTACATTATATCCCTGATTTTATAACATCAGAGAGGGCAGAATGAAAACGGGCTTCGACAACGCGCTGTATCTTCAGGAACAATCCGAAGAAATTCTTAAACGGGCAAAGGCTTTCGACAACAAACTCTATCTGGAATTCGGCGGTAAACTGTCGTACGACTACCACGCGGCGCGAATTCTTCCCGGATTTGATCCGAACGTCAAACTCCAGCTCCTGCAGAGACTTAAAGATAAAATCGATGTTGTCATCTGCATCTATTCGGGCGATATCGAGCGCAAAAAGATCCGTGCGGATTTCGGAATCGCCTACGATGCGGATACCCTCCTCATCATCGACAACCTTCGCGAATGGGGTGTCAATGTAAAAGCCGTGGTTGTCACCCGCTATGATGATCATCCGGCGGTCAATCACTTCATCAACAGACTTGAACGCCGCGGCGTGCGCGTCTATAAACACCGCACCATCAAGGGCTACCCCGCCGACGTCGATCTGATTGTCAGCGACAGCGGCTACGGAGCAAACGAGTATATCGAAAGCGACAAGCCGATTGTCGTAGTCACCGGCCCCGGCCCCAGCAGCGGGAAAATGGCGACTTGTCTTTCGCAGGTTTATCACGAACACCGCCGCGGAGTTGCGGCTGGATACGCGAAGTTCGAAACGTTCCCTGTCTGGAACCTTCCGCTCAATCATCCGGTTAATATCGCATACGAGGCGGCGACGGCGGATATCGGCGACGTCAATATGATCGACCCCTTCCATCTTGAAGCCTACCAGAAAATGGCAGTGAATTACAATCGCGACATTGCCGTTTTCCCGGTTGTCCGCCGCATCTGCGAGCGTATCATGAAGCCGGAACAGTGTTACAAATCCCCGACCGATATGGGGGTGAACCGCGTCGGTTTTGCGATCACGGACGATGCTGTTGTGCGTGAGGCCTCCAATCAGGAGATTATCCGCCGCTGGTTCCGCTACAATTGCGAATATACTCTTGGCGGCGCCGACCGCGATACTCTCGACCGGGTCAAGGTTCTGATGGATAATCTTGGACTGAAAGAGACCGATCGTCCGGTTGTTGAGCCCGCGCGGAGTGCCGCAATTCGCGCTTCTCAAACGAAAGGGAAGGGCAACGACGGTTTTTATTGCGGAGCCGCGATTGAGCTTCCGGACGGCAGCATTGTGACGGGCACGAATTCTCCGCTGATGCATGCGGCGTCGAGCTGTCTCCTGAATGCAGTGAAGAAGAGTGCGAAGCTCCCTGATGAGCTGCAGCTCATCGCTCCCGGCGTGATTGAATCTGTGCGTCTGTTGAAGAAGAATATTTTCCGCAGCCGCCGGGTGAGCCTTGACCTTGACGAGACGTTGATTGCATTGAGTGTGAGTGCAAACAGCAATCCGACTGCGAAACTTGCCTTGAGTCAGCTTCGCAAGTTAGCTGGTTGCGAGATGCATATCTCACATCTTCCGACCCCCGGAGATGAAGCCGGTCTCCGCAAGCTTGGCATCAACCTCACGAGCGACCCCAAATTCGCGAGCCGGGATCTGTTTGTCGACTGAGTTTCGTTTCCTTCCCGTCCGTCCGGTGAAGCCGGACGGGAGGAAAATGTTTTTTATGAAATTTCAAGACGGATGTTTTGCTGCCGTTGATGAATTTTATTTTTTTGTCTGCAAAATATGCTCTGCTGATTTTGAACGGCGGATTCCGTCCGGAAAATTGCAATATTTGAGAAGCAAAGACTTGAAAAAGCTTTTATGATTGATTCTTTCCGCAACTTTGATTGCCAGAAGGTAGTGTCCGAAGTTTTGCGCACATTTGTTTCTGATGGATTATTGTTCCTTCGTTAATTTACACCGTTTTGTAAAG